>DATIOC010000034.1:0-115865 GCA_035473555.1 Solirubrobacterales bacterium | reverse complement strand
GCGTGCTCTTGCCCGCGCCGTTGCGGCCCATCAGCGCAACCCGTTCGCCGCGACGGACCGTCAGCTCGATCCCTTTGAGGACGTCACGTGGATCTTCGCCGCGGTCGAGCTCGACCCATAGGCCCTTCGCTTCAAGGGCGGGGTCAGATGGATGGGGATCACTCACCCTCCTACTGGATCGATTAGGAGGGTGAGTGATCCCCATCCCACGCAGCGCTTGGCGGGCGTCGCGGACCCCGACGGGGAGCGGGTCGATTCCGGCGAGCGAGAACAAACGGGCGGCGGGGGTCTCGAGTGCAGGGTCGTTTGAGCTGGCCCAGGCGAGGAAGTCCGCAGGGGCGCCGTCGAAGGAGATGCCGCCGGACTCCATCGCGACGACGCGGTCCGCCGCGGCGAGGCAGCGCTCGAGCCGGTGTTCGGCGAGGAGCACAGCCACTCCCCACTCCTCGTTCAACCGGCGCAGTAGCCAAATCAACTCATCCCCAGCCACAGGGTCCAACTGGGACGTGGGCTCATCAAGCAGGATCAAGCGCGGGCGGGTGACGAGCGCAGCGGCGAGGGCTACGCGCTGCAACTCACCCCCCGAAAGCGTGTCGACGCTGCGGTCGAGTAGGTGCGGGATCGCCAGGGCGAGGGCTACCTCCTCGACGGCGCGGGCGCGGTCGGTGGGCTCGTCGCCTCGCATCTCCAGCGGCAGCTCGATCTCGGCCGCGACGGTGGTCGAGACGACCTGGGTCTCCGGGTCCTGGGCGAGGTAGCCGACGGCGGCGGCGAGCTCTCCCGGCCCGGCGGCGATCGCGTCGAGGTCGGCGACCCGGACCTCGCCCTCGATCTCGCCGCCGTGGAAGTGCGGCACCAGGCCGCAGGCGGCTTTCAGGAGCGTCGACTTGCCCGAGGCCGAGCGCCCGGCGAGGAGGACGAACTCCCCCGGCGCCACCTCCAGCGAGACGTCCTCGAGCGCCGGCCGCGCCGCGTGCGGGTAGGCGTAGCTCAAGCCGTGAACGGCCAACGCGGGCGCGGCCCCGCGCCTGATCGCCAGCTCAGACACGAGCCACCTCCGCGTGTCGACTTTGTTCACCTATGCCGAACAAACTCGACACCCCCCAGCGCCTCAGCGGCGCGAGGCCGCTGAGGGCAACCAGGGCGCTGAGGGCGAGGGTCGCGGGGCCGAAGCCGATCGCCACCGCGGGGTAGGTGTTGAAGTCGTCCGCTCCCAGCGCCTTGCCGGCGATCGCGGCGACGAGGACGAGGGCGGCTATGGCGTAGAAGCGGCGGTCGTAGCGGGAGCGCGTGCGCCGGCCGCGCGCCGGCGGCGCGTCGAGGCTGTAGCCGCGCAGCTCGAGCGTGGCGGCGACGTCGACGGCGCGGTCGAGGGAGCCGGCGAGGAGGCGGCGGGCGAGGGGCGCCTTGCCGACCTCGGCGGCGCCGGGACCGCGGAGGCGCGCCGCGTCGCGGAGGCGGGCCGCGTCGGCGGCGGCGACCGGGACGAGGCGCGAGACCAGGGTCGCAGTCAGCGCCGAGCGGCCTGCCAGCGGGCGCAGCGCGCGCAGCACCCGGTCGGGATCGACGCAGGCGCTGTAGACCGCGCCGGCGATCAGCACCGCCATCGCCCGCAGGCCCATCGAGAGGCCGGCGACGATCGCCTCGAAGGTGATGTCGACGTGCCCCAGCAGCGGCCACTCCCCCAGCCGCGCGACGACGGTCTCGCCGCGGCTGACGACGAGGGCGTTGACGACGACGATCAGCAGCGCCAGCGCGAAGCCCATCTTCAGCGCGACCCGGACGGCGCGGCGGGCACCGGCCAGCATGCCCGCCGTCGCCGCTGCGACCCCCGCGGCAATCAGGACCAGCGGGTTGGAGTAGAGGAAGGCGACGACGACGATCGCGCCGAGGTAGGCGACGGCGGCACCGGGCGAGGCCAGCTGCAGCGGCCGCGGCCGGGGTAGGTAGGCGAAGGGGGACTTCACCGCTCCCCCAGCGGCAACGGCGTCGTCTTCCCGTCCGTGACAGCCACCGCGTAATGGTCGCGCAGGTGCTCCGTGTCCAAGGCTTCCGCCGCAGCGCGCACCGCTGCCGCCGCCCCCCCGGTCACGACCCAGACCGGCAGACCGCCATAGCGGCTGGTGGCAGCGACGAGGCCGGCGTCGGGACCAAGCGTCTCGGCCTCCTCCCCGCCTTCGTTCAGCGCCACCAGTTCGCCGTCGTTGAAGTCTGCAAACACACCGCTTTCGGCCGGGCCGGTTTCAATCAGGTGCGCGGTCGGGTCCTTCCGCACCCGGTCCCAGGGACCGACCAGCATCCGGATCGCGTCGTCGGGCTCGCCGGAGGCGACCTTGACGCCTTCGCGCGCGAGCGCCGACCGCGCCTCCTCGCACGCCGCTCCGCCGCCGTCGCACTCGACCACCACCGGGTGCCGTTCCCCGCCGATCCCGTCGCTGAACGGCGCCGGCCAGGAGCCGACCACCGCCGGGATGTGGTTGACCGCGCCCCAGTCGCGGTAGTCCCACCAGACGCGCTCGCCCCCCTTGAGGTCGTACTCGGCCGCCCCGATCGGGGATTCGACGCCGTCCACGTAGAAGAACCAGTCGTAGGGATCGCCGCCGTGCGAGCCCTCGGCGACGCCGTCGATCGAGTGGACGAAGCCGCCGCCGTAGCGGGTCTCGACCTCGGCCTCGCCTTCGAGCACCCGCATCACCGTGTCGGATTCCTTCGCTCCGACGCTGGTGTCGAGCACCGGCACGGCGCCGAATTCACGCGTCACCGTCACCTGCACGTCGCCGACGTCGGCGCCGGGACCGAGGCCGCAGCCGGCGGTCGCGAGCGCCGCGCAAAGCAGCGCGCCCACGACCGCCGGTCCGCGGCAACGGGTCATTTAGGGCACTTGCCCCCGATGCAGACCGCCACGCGGGCCGAGGGAATCTCCCCCGTCGCCTTGGCGCTCAGCTTCGCCGGCTTCGTCAGCGTCACCGTGGTGCGGCCGTCGGCACCGGTCGGCTCCGCCGCTCCGGTCACCTTCGCCCCGGCCTGCGGCGTCTTCTTGCCCTTTTCGTCGTAGGACCAGACGCGGACGGTGAACGAGCTCCCGGCCTGGGCCGAAGAGGGCGCGCTCAGCACCAGCTCTTCGGGGTACTTGTAGTCGGGCGCTTCCGTCGTCGAGAGAGCCCACAGCACTTCGTCGCCGGCCTTGATCTTCGCCACCTCGCCGCCGACCTGCAGCGACTTGTGGTTGATCTTCAGGTACCAGGACGAGCTGCCCTTGGCGACGCTCGACCCGATCCCGCAGAGCGCGAGGCCGAAGTCGAAGTGGTCGCTGATCGAGAGCGGCCGCAGCGCCGGGATCGTCTTGGCGCCGCTGGCGAGCAGACCCATCGCCGTGTTGCCTTTCAGTTCGACGCTGTCGCCGCTGCCGCCGGTTCCCGACCCGAAGCAGGTTGCTTTGGGGCTGGTTTTGACGGAGACGTTCGCACCCGCGACCGTCTTTTCGGCGAGCACCTTGCCGCCGGAGCCGACCACGCGCAGGTCCGCCATCAGGCCCTTGGCCGATGCGGCCGCGGTGATGGCAAACGTCAGGGACAAAGCCAGCGCGCAGACGGCCGCCAGCCGGAACGGGGTGATTCTTGGCATTTACGCCACCCTTTCCTCGAGGGTTGAATTGGCTAGGCCGGGGACAGGTCTCCTGGCTTCCGGGATCAGGGAGGACGCGCCTTCCCGGGAACGAGGTGTCGTCCCCAGTGGCTGACGCGCGAGGCGCCTGCGAACTCCTCCACCCGGTCACAGTGGCGGGACCACGCCGGACTTGCACCGGACTTCCCTTGACCACCGACCGATATGTACGCGGCGAGTCTATCCCGCCGCGCCGTCAGGGTATGGGCCACCGTGGAACGCCCACACCGCCACCGGCCGCGGGCGCAGCGCACGCCCGGCCGCCACACCCACTGGCGGGTCGCCCAGCAGCGCCACCGCCTGCTGCGCGCCGGCGGCGTCGCGGCGCTCCTGGCGGTGGTCGGTCCCGGCATCCTCGCCGGCCTCTCCGACGACGACCCGGCCGGGATCACGACCTACTCGATCCTCGGCGCCCGCTACGGGTACGAGCTGCTCTGGGTCCTCGCCCTCTCGACCGCGGCGCTGATCGTCTTCCACGAGGTCGGAGTGCGGCTCGGCGTCGTCACCGGCAAAGGGCTGCTGACCCTGGTCCGGGAGCGGTTCGGGCCGCGCTCGGCGGCGCTGGTCGCCGGCGCTCTGGTGATCGCCAACACCGGCACCCTGTGCGCCGAGTTCGCCGGGGTCGCAGCGGCGATGGACCTGCTCACCGGGACCAGCCGCTACGTCAGCGTGCCGCTGGCGGCGATCGGGGTCTCGATCCTCGTCCTGCGGGAGAACTTCCACCGGGTCGAGCACCTGCTGCTGGCGCTCAGCTCGGTCTTCGTCGCCTACATCGTCGCCGGCATCCTCGCCCACCCCGACTGGGGCGAAGCGGCGCGCGGGCTGGTGGTGCCGAGCATCCCGCTGAACCGCGACGCGCTGCTGGTCGCGGTGGCGACCGTCGGGACGACGCTGGCGCCGTGGGGGCTCGCCTTCATCCAGTCCTATGCGGTCGACAAGCGACTGCGGGTCGAGGACCTGCGCTACGAGCGCGCCGACGTGATCACCGGCGCCGTCCTCACCGGGGTGATCGGCTTCTTCGTCGTCGTCGCCTGCGCCGCGACCCTGCACGTGCAGGGGATCGACGTCAACGACGCCAGCGACGCGGCGCGGGCGCTGGAGCCGGTCGCCGGCAGCGCCGCCGCGACCCTGTTCGGGCTCGGCTTCCTCGGCGCGGCGCTGCTGGCGGCGGCGATCGTCCCCCTCTCGACCGCCTACTCGATCTCCGAGACCCTCGGCCGCCGCGCCGACCTCGACCGCGGCTTCCGCGAGGAGCGGACCTTCTACCTCAGCTTCGGCGCCGTCACCGCCCTCGCAGCCTGCCTGGTGCTGATCCCGGGCGCGCCGCTGATCGAGATCCTCTTCCTCAGCCAGGCGCTGAACGCCGTGCTGCTCCTCGTCCTGCTGCCCTTCATCCGCTCGCTGGCGAAGGACCGGGAGCTGATGGGAGCCAACGCGCTGGGGCGCTTCGACCGGGTCTCGACCGCGCTGGCGCTGGCGATCGTCGCCGCCTCGGTGCTGGCGCTCGCGGTGCTGGCGCTCTTCTAAGCGCGCGCCGGGATCCGCTCGGCGTACATCCGCCAGAAGTCAGACGCCGAGCAGAACGTCCAAGAGGATCATCACCGCCGCCCCCGCCGCGATCCCCAGCGTCGGGCCCCGCCAGCGCCGCCGATCGGCGTAGGCCTGGGGCAGCAGCTCGATCGCGATCAGGCTCAGCATCGCCCCGGCGGCGAAGGCGAAGGAGAACGGCAGCAGGGCGTTGACCTGTTCGACCGCGAGGTAGGCGATCACCGCGCCGACCGGCTGCGGCGCGCTGGTCGCGACCGCCGCCCAGAACTGCCGCGCCCGCCCGTACCCGGTCGCCTCCATCGGGATCGCGACGCTGGTCCCCTCGGGGATGTTCTGGATCGCGATCGCCAGGATCACGAAAAGGCTGAGGCCGGCGCGGTCGGAGGCGAACGCGGTCCCGACCGCCAGCCCCTCCGGCAGGCTGTGGACGAAGAGGACGGCGAAGACGAGCGCCGAGGTCCGCGCCCCCGGCCCGCTGCGGCCCATGAAGACCGACTCGGTGTCGAGCCGCGCCCGCGCCACCCCGAGCAGAACGCCGCCGAGCACCAGCCCCGCGAGCAGATCCCAGACCGAGCCTTCTTCGGCCGCGGGCAGGAGCAGGCCGACGACGGAGGCGACCCCCATCACCCCCGCTGCGAGCCCGAGCAGGAACGGCGTCAGTGCTGCCGCGCGGGTGCCGAGGAACCAGACCGGGATCGCGCCCAGGCCGGTCGCCAGCGCGGTCCCGCAGGCGGCGAGGAAGAGGACGAGCAGTTCGGGCATCGAGCCCGCAAGCTAGCGATGGGGTCGGTTCAAGAAGCGAACGGCTGCGGCGTCACGGCGGGGAACGCCGCGACCCCGACGACGATGCCCTGGGAGCCCTCGGCGCGGTCCCGCTTGCGGCTGGCCTCGGCGGCCCTCCGTACCCGCGCGTCGAACTCCTCGCGCGCGGCGCGGATCTCCCGCCAGGCGGCCTCGTCGACCTGTGTCAGCGACCAGTCCCAAGCGCTGCCCTCCAGGGCCGCGAAGGCGTCGGCGTCCACCGCCGAGACGGCGACGATCAGGCACTCCTCGAAGGACATTCGCCGCGAGGAGGGCTCGGCCTCGCCCTCGCCGACCGGATCGGCCTCGCTGAGGGCGTGGAATTTGAGCCGGTAGAACTTCTCGACCGCCCCCCGCCGCGGCACGCTCTCGGCGAGTTCGACGATGTCGCACTCCTTGGCCAGCACCTGGCTGAGGTGGTAGGAGACGGCGCCGACGTCCATCCCGATCTCCTGCGAGATCGTCGTGGCACTGCCGGCGCCGTCCACCAGGACACGCATGATCCGCCGGCGGACCGGGTGGTTCAGCGCGCGTAACACCCGATCAAGGGGAGCGCCGGCGGAGTCTGCGTGGGGGGACTGCTTGGGGGCGGAGGAAGTGATCATGGCTATCCCTCGCTCGAGCGCCGGCGCCGCCCCAGCAGCCGCACGGTGCGAGTCGGATTCGGGATGCGGAACATCGCCATCAGGCCGGGGGAGCTCTCTCCAGCGGTGCGCTGCAGATGGTTGCGATCCAGGTGGCGGGTGACGCGGAGGACGAGCTGGACCTCGTCGCTGCCGGCAACGAGCGAGGCCAGCACCTGCTCCTGCGCACCGGAAGCCGTGCGGTTGCCGACGACCCCGACGCATTCGGAGTCCCTCAGGACCAGGGCGTGGTAGGCGACTTCGCCCCGCCGCAACGGCGCCAGGTCGTCGAGCATCTCTGTGACGCTGCGCGAGCGGCTTTCGTCGTGCAGCGCGCGGAGGATCTCGCGCCGGGTGGGGTGGTTGAGAGCGTCCTGCAGCTCGGGCTCGAGGACGGCCAGCATCTCAGCGGCAAGACGTCCATCTTCTGCCGTCAAACCCGCGTCGCGCATCGCTCCTCCTCCGCCCGTTTACTTAGATTCCCGTGACCACTGGAGACGGTCCGGGATCACCCTAGGCGGAGGAGGAATCGTTTACGAAGGCAAAACCTGGCAGTAATTCTCTCGACCGAAAAAAACGCTCACTTCCGGCGGCAGAGATACACCGCCTTGGTATGGACCTCTTCGTCGAGGCCGGGGGTCAGATCTCCGTCTTTCTCACCGAAGAACGCGACGCGCTGGAGACCAGCGACGTCGAGCGCGGCGAGCACCTCGGCCTCGGTGAAGTGTCGCTGGCGATGCACGGCAGCCAAATCCTCGTTGCCCTCGGCCTCGAATCGCGCTTCGGCAAATGTGCCGGCCGAGATGTCCGGGGGCGAGAGCTGCCCCTGCCAGACGAGGCGTCCGCCCTCGCCCTCGACCACGACCTCTTTGCTGAAAAAGGTGCGGTACAAGGTCAGGGTGTTGACGTCGAAGAGCGCAATCCCGTCCCCTGCGAGGTTGCGGCGAATCCCCTCGAAGGTCGCCTCGAGTTCCTCGATGTCCAACAAGTAGTTGAGAGGGTCGTTAACCGCCCAGATCAGATCGAACTCGCCGAGGTCCGGCAGTTCCCGCATGTCAGCCTCGAGCAGTTCTGCCCGCTCCCCCACCTTCGCGCGAGCGATATCGAGCATCGCCGGCGAGATGTCGCAACCGGTGACGGTCCAACCACGGTCGAGCATCGGGATGAAACTCAGCCCGGTGCCGCAGGCAATGTCGAGCAGCCGGGTTCCCCCCACACCGGCCTCCTCGGCCTTCTCCAAGAGCTTCGCGGTCCATCGCTCGTACAGGTAGCCCTGATTGAACTCGTCGTAGACGGGTGCCCAGGCGTCGTAAGCCTCCTTGGCCGAATCCCCCGCAGTCCACTGTTTTTGCATATTCACTCCCTTTGGATCGACCGTAATGAGTAAGGAATGTGCGGTTCCCCTTTTGCGAACAAAAGGGGAACCGCTTTCATCAGCCAGCCTTGCTGGTGCTTACCGAAGGCATCACTTCAGTCGTGGCGTTGATCTTCATCCTGCTCACCCCCCTTCACAGAATTTGCTTCTCGCGCGCAGGATGATTTATCGGTGGCACAACCCGCCACTAATTCGTTCTCGAACAGACGAGTTTGGGAAAAATGAGTTTTAGTGCGAAAGGAATTAAGCTTTAGATACAGTGCTCAACGACTACTGAGAGGGACCGTTGGCATCGCTCACCAAGGAGAGGGAACCTTCCGCATTCGGGATCAGCCCGAAAATGGCTCGTGCCGTCGCTGATCCGTGGCGACTTCGGATCCTCGCCGAGGTGGGCATCCGGCCGCTCAGCCCCTCACAGTTCGTTGAGCGTTTCGGCGGTGAGCTCAACCATGTCTCGCGCTGTTTCCGGCAGCTGGCGAAATGGGATTACATCGAGATCGTCGAAGAGCGCCCAGGCAGTCGCCGGGGCGCCTCGATCGAACGCGTGTACAAGGCGGTCCGCCGCGCGCACTTCGACACCTCAACCTGGAGCACGGTCCCGCATGGGGAGAGGGAGAGCGCGACCCAGACGATCCTTCGCTCCTACCAGGACCGGATCAAAGCTGCGATCGAGGCTGGAACTTTCGACCTGGAGCCAGATCGCCACTTCTCCTGGGATGTCGCAGCCCTGGATCGCACGGCTTGGCATTCACTCGGCCAGCACCTGGACACGATCCTCTCCCGCCTCGGCGACCTGGAACTCGAATCGAACGAGCGTCTCGACGGAGGCGAGGGTGAATGGATACCGGCCACCGTCAGCTTGGCTGCATTCCGCTCGCCGGAGCCGGCGGTGGAAATCACCTACGGAGCTCGCCGCGACCAGGGGGCGGCGAATGCGAGCGAAAACGATGCGCTCTTCGTGATCGGACCCAAACTGGCGAAGGCGCTCTCCAACCACTGGCGCTGCAAGATCATCGCCGAGGTGGGCATCAGGCCCCTCAGCCCCTCCAGATTCGTCGAGGAGTTCGGGGGTTCGATGACCCACATCTCGCGTTGCTTCCGCGAACTGGCGCGGTGGGGATTCCTCGAGGTGCATGAGGAACGGCGAGGCGGACGCCGAGGGGGCGGAGTCGAAAGGATCTATCGCAGCACCCGGCGGGCCTATTTCGACACCCCCACCTGGGAATCCCTGCCTTTGATCGTCCGCTCCGAGATCTCGACTTACTTCCTGGACACCTTCTTCGAGCGAGTCAACAGTGCGATCGAGGCTGGGACTTTCGACGCCGACGTCGACCGTCACCTTTCCTGGAGGCCGGTGAGGCTGGACCGCAAGGCCTGGACCGAGCTCGGAGGAGCCCTCGACGAGGTACTGGCCTGGCTTCCCGAACTGGAAACCGAGTCGCTGGAACGCGTGGACGACGCGGAGAACCTGCTCGCGACAACCATCGGCCTCTCGGCCTTCCGCTCACCCGCGCCTCTCTAACCAGCCTGACTCCCGAGCTGCTCAGACGTTCGCCGACTGAGCGCGCTGACATCCGTCCAGCGCGGTTCTTCCACGGTTAGGGTGCCGCCACTTCGAGTGGCTCTGGCGTTCGGGGCGGCTCGATAAGTCAACGGGACCGAAGGAGATTGCAATGGGCAAGGGACTTCGCCGGCAGGCGCCGGCGCTGGTGGTTGCGGGCTTGGCGCTGGTGGTTGCGCTGAGCGGGACGGTTTACGCGGCCGGGAAGATCAGCGGGCGGACGATCAAGGTGAAGAGCCTGCCCGGGAACCGGCTGGCGGTCGGCTCGGTGCCGGGCAACCGGCTGAAGCCGGGGGCGCTGCAGGGCAGCCAGCTGGCGCCTGGCTCGATCACCGGGATCCAGATCGACGCCTCGACCCTCGGCCAGGTCCCCTCCGCCGTCCACGCCGACACCGCCGACTCGGCGCACGACGCGGAGACGGCGCTCAACTCGGCCAACGCCGTCAACGCGAAAACGGTCAACGGCTACGAAGCCGGCTGCAAAGCCGGGACTCGCGCCTTCGCCGGCGCCTGCTGGCAGCAGAATGCGAGCGGCACGGCGCTCAATGCGCCCGCCGCGGCGGCGGCCTGCGCGGCCCAGGGCGGCGAGCTGCCGGATGCGCTCTCGCTGGCTGCTTTCTCGCAGCAGGCCGGGATCACGCTGGCGGGGGAAGAGTGGAGCGGAGACATTACGAATGCGTCGGGGGTGGACACCTATGCCGTAATCACGGTGTCATCCACCGCACAGGTCAGCCCGGCGGCGTCCACCGCCACGAAGAAATTCCGCTGCGTCATCCCCCTCGTCGGCTGACCCCCGGCGCTGCCTGTCCGCAGCGGTGAGAGCTAGGCGGAGCCGGCGTCGAGCAGGCGGCGGTAGTAGCGGTAGTCGCGCCGCTCGGGGCGGAGGTTGCACGCGAGCGCCAGGTGGTGGCGGGCGCGGCGCTTCTCGCCGGTCTTGCTGAGCGCGCGGCCGAGGCAGAAGTGGGCGAAGTCGTTGACCGGGTGGGACTCGACGACCGCCTCGAACTCGGCCGCGGCCGGGGCGAAGCGGCCGGCGCGGAAGTAGGCGCGGCCGAGCGCCTCGCGGACCGAGGTCTTCTCCGGCGCCCGGCGGGCGGCCTCCGCCAGCGGCGCGGTCGCGTGCTCGAAGTCGCCGTCCTCGAGCAGCTCGAGGCCGCGGCGGTAGAGCGTGTAGGTGGGCTCCTGGGCTCTCTCGGCGGGCATGGAGAAAGTGTAGGAGGCCGCGGAAGCCGGGAAAATCGGCGAGCAGCCCCGATAGCAGCGGAATCGTGCGTAAAAGCAGGGCAAAAGGGCGACCCTGCTACGGTAGGTGAACGGGTTTGGCAGTCGCGCACCGCGCCGACCCACTGTTTTTATGACGACGACTACGACCGCGAAAAAATGGACCTGCGATCAGTGCGGGGTGACCGTCAGCCGCCTCGGCGGTGAGAAGGTCGAGCTGCCCACCAGCTGGGCGGACTCCAAGGATGGCACCTTCTGCCTCCTCTGCCGCCGCGAGCGCGCCGCCCAGGCCGCCCTCGACGCCCTGCCCGAGGACAGCGGCCTCGAAGACCGCGCCAAACTGCGCCGCGCCGCCCTGGTCGAGTTCGAGGTCCGCCGCCGCCCCGGCCACGGCAACGGCGAGATCGCCAAAGCCTGCCGCTCCTCCGTCGCCGCGGTCGTCGCCGCACGCAAACGGCTGAAGATCCCGGCGCCGAACTAGCGCCTAGGCCTCCGGCCTGCGCTTGACAATCGCGGCCACGCCGCCGACTCCACCTCCGCCCAACATGACGAGCGGCATCAGCTCCGAGCCTTTGGCCAGCGCCACCGCGCCAACCGCGACGACCAGCGCGACGAGGACCAGCTCGAAGCCGAAGATGGTCCTATCGCGGTTGAGCTCGAAGCGCGCTCGGTCGGCGGCAACCTCCTCCTGCCTGCGCCGCGCACGGCTGACAAGCGCCTGATCGAATTCTTCGGAGCGCTTGACCTCCTCCGGGGTCTCGAGGTGAGGCGTAGAACTAGTCCGACCGGGCTTCCTGCGGGGCTGCGGGAGAAGCAATTTCGATCCTCGCGCACTTTCCCGAGCCCCTCCCCGTCAGGGGTCGAACCGTGCGACTTGGAGAAATTGCGACTACCGGACAGCGCACAACCCGCCAAAACCATCGGCTCGAGGGGACGGGGCCAAGAGCCGCGCTCGTCACCCCGGTCGCCTTTCTCTCCCGCGCCTTTCCCTCGAGCGCGAGCCGACTGGGTCGCCTTACCTGGGTTTCGAGCTATGTCCGCTCGAGACCTTGGGAGGAGACCGCGCTGATCGCGCGTCACAACCATGCCTGATTGGCAAATCCCGAGCTTGCCTCGAGCCTAGCGTCTGGCTCCCCACCGAACAAGGGGAGTCGGAACACAGTCCGCTCAGATCTGCGTCCGCTCGAAGAGGTCGGAGAGCAGTGCCTCCATCCCCCGCTCGCCGTGGACGCGGCGCTGGCGGTCGGCGCCGTTTCCCTCGGCGACGATGCGGTCGATCTCCGCGAGGGCGTCGCCACCGCCGAGCTGCTCGGCGTAGGGGCGCGCGTCCTCGAGGGTGCCGCGGGCGACCTCGAGCGCCGGCGCGGCGGTCTGGTCGTCGACCATCAGGCGCGCCTGCAGGCCGTAGCGACCCGCCTGGTAGTAGGACTCCTCGATCGCCTCGCGGGCGAGGCCGGGGGCGCCGGGGCGGTCGATCTCCTTCGCCGCCAGGGCCTGGATCAGGGCGGCGACGGCGGCGTTCTGCTCCGGCCGCGGCTGCACGTCCATCCCCCGCACCTCGACCGTCCCCAGCTTCGGGTGCGGGCGCACGTCCCACCAGATGTAGGTGTAGTCGTCGACGCCGGCGGCGGCGACCACCTGGTCGGCGACGCGGAGGAAGTCCTCGTAGTCCTCGAAGGCGCGCGGCAGTTCGAAGCGCGGGTAGCTACGGACGATGCTGGCGCGGGCGCTCGCCATGCCGGTGTCCTCGCAATCGCTGAAGGGCGAGTTGGCGGTCAGCGCCGCCAGCAGCGGCAGGTGGTGGCGCATCGCGTTGGCGACGGCGACCGCGGTTTCGGGATCGGGGACGCCGACGTGGACGTGCAGCCCGCAGGGCGGCGTCGAGAGCAGGCTGACCAGGTCGTCCTTGACCGGCACGTAGCGGGCCTTTTCGACCAGCGCCGGCTCGCCCGACTCGCCGGGATAGAGGCCCGAGCCCATCAGCCGGGCGCCGGTGGCGGCGACCGCGCGCCGCACCTCGGCCAGCTCGCGCACCGCCTGGGCGGCGTCGAGGCAGACCCCCGTCTTCAGCTCGATCTGGGTGGCGAAGATCTCGGTCGAGACCGCCCCCCGGTGGCCCGGGTCGATCGCCTCCAGCAGCCGTTCGGCCTCGGCGACGAGGCCGCAGCCGGCGTCGACCAGCAGCAGCTCCTCCTCGACCCCGATCGTCAGCGGCGGCGAGGCGCCGAAGCGGTGCTCGCGCACCACCTCCCCCTCATTTTTGGATGAAGTCCCCATTTCGGTGTGAGGGCGAGCTACCCGCGGTCGAAGCTCAGTTAACCCTGCTTATCCTGGCTGGATGCGGGGGACGAACCGGCTTCAGGTACTGCAGGAACGCGACTACCGGCGGCTCTTCTTCGGCCGCACCACCTCCCTCGTCGGCGACGGGATCACGCCGGTGGCTCTCGCCTTCGCGATCCTCGACCTGACCGGCTCGGCGACCGACCTCGGCATCGTCATCGCCGCCCACAGCATCGTCGTGGTCGCGCTGATCCTGATCGGCGGGGTCGTCGCCGACCGGATCTCCCCGCGGCTGGCGATGCTCGGCGCGGACCTCACCCGAACCGTCTCGATGGGCCTGATCGCGGTGCTGCTGCTGACCGGCAGCGCCGAGATCTGGCAGCTGACCCTCCTCTATGCCATCGACGGCGCCGCGACCGCCTTCTTCAACCCGGCCTCGAACGCGATCGTGCCGCAGATCGTCCCCGGCTCCCGCCTGCAGGAAGCCAACGCGCTGCTCAACTTCTCCCGCTGGGGCGGCAAAGTGGCCGGGCCGGCGCTGGCCGGCATCCTGCTGGCGCTCGGCTCGCCGGGGACCGCGCTCGCCGTCGACGCCGTCACCTTCCTGGTCAGCGCCGCCTTCCTCTGGCGGATCAAGGCCCCGGGCGTGCGCAGCGAGGAGGAAGAGGGCGAGCCCTTCCTGTTCGAACTGCGGCACGGGTGGCGGGAGTTCTCGAGCCGCTCCTGGATGGTCGCGGTGGTCCTCGGCGCCGCCGTCACCAACGCGATCTTCTTCCCCGTCTTCCAGGTCCTCGGCCCGACCGTGGCGCGCGAATCCCTCGGCGGCTCCAGCGCCTGGGCGCTGATCGCGGCGATGTGGGGTGCCGGCGGTCTGCTCGGCGGCGTCATCGCCCTCAACATCCGCCCGCGGCGGCCGCTGCTGCTGAGCGAGAGCTTCATCCTCCTCTTCTCGATCCCGGTGGTGCTACTCGCAATCCCGGCCTCGACCGCCGCCATCGCCATCGGGGCGCTCTTCGCCAGCGCCACCGTCGCCCTCTCCGAGATCCTCTACGAGACCGTCTCCGCCCAGCACATCCCGCCCGCGTCCCTCGCCCGGGTCGTCGCCTACGACTGGTTCGGCTCCCTGGCGATCGAGCCGTTCACGCTGGCCCTGGTCGGACCGGTGGCCGCCGCGATCGGCATCTCGACCACGCTCTGGGCCGGTGTCGGGGCGATGCTCCTCTGCCAGATCGGCGTGCTCTCCGTCCCCAGCGTGCGGCGCCTGGAATCGCGGGTGACGCCGGGCCCGGTGCCGGTCCCCCTCCCCCGCCCGATCGAACCCGGCGATTAGAGCGTGCGCAGCACCGCTTCGGCGGCGTTGAAGCCGCAGACGCCGTGGGCGCCGGGGCCGGGCGGGGTCGCCGCGGAGCAGATGTAGAGGCCCGGGGCGCCGGTCGCGTAGGGCATCGCGGTGAGGCGGGGGCGGATCGTCGTCTGCCAGGGGGTGTTGGCGCCGGTGAGGATGTCGCCGCCGACGAAGTTGGCGTTGCGGGCCTCGATCTCGGCCGTGCTTGTGACGGTGCGGGCGACGATCCGCTCGCGGAATCCCGGCGCGAAGCGTTCGACTTGGTCCAGCAGCGCCTCGGTCGCGTCGCCGCTGTAGCCGCTCGGGACGTGGGCGTAGGCCCAGACGGGATGCAGGTCGCCCTTGGAGCGGCTCGGGTCGGCGAGGTACTGCTGGCCGACGAGGACGTAGGGGCGCTCGGGCATGCGGCCGCGGTTGACCTCGGCCTCGGCGACGACGATCTCCGCGAAGGATCCGGCGACGTGGACGCTGCCGGCGCGGCGGGCGGGCTCGAAGCTCCACGGCACCCCGCCCTCGACGGCGAGGTCGACCTTGAAGGCGCCGGGCCCGTACCTGTAGCGGCGGTAGGCATGGGCGGTGCGGCGCGGCAGGCGGTCGCCGGCCAGCTCGGCGACGGCGCGCGGGGCGAGGTCGAGGACGACCGCGTCGGCCGCCGGCAGCTCGCCGAGCGAGCGCACCCGCCGGCCGGTCTCGATCCGGCCGCCGTGCTCGCAGACGACCGCGGCCCAGGCGTTGGAGATCGCGATCGAGCCGCCCTTGGCGACGGGCCAGCCGTAGGCGTGGCCGGCGCAGGTGAGCGCCATCCCGATCGCGGCGCTGAAGGGACGGTCGAGCGGCGCGTAGGCGTGGGCGGCGATGCCGGCGAAGAGCGCCGCCGCCCCGGGGGTCCCAAGCCGGCGGCCGAGGGTGGTCGCCGGCAGCGCCGCCGGCAGCCCGAAGCGCGCCAGCCGCAGCGGGTGGCGCGGGAAGTGGATCAGCGGCCGGTAGAAGTCCTCGCTCAGCGCGTCGTAGCCGCGCGAGGGCGGGCCGAAGATCTGGGTCCAGCGGGGTCCTGCCTCGCCGAGCCCGGCGGCGGTCGCCTCCAGCGAGCGCACCATCGTCTCGCCAGCGCCGCCGTCGAGCGGGTGGGCGAGGTCGACCTCCGGCCAGCACCACTCGAGCCCGTGTCGCTCCAGTTCGAGGCCGCGCGAGACGACCGCCGGCGAGGAGACGACCATCGGGTGGGCGGCGCTGCACTCGTCGTGCAGCAGCCCCGGCTCGGTCAGTTCCGAGCTGCGGGTGCCGCCGCCGATCTGCTCCTCGGCCTCGATCACGGTCACCTCCACCCCGCGGCTCGCCAGCGTCGCCGCGCAGGCGAGCCCGTTGGGGCCGGAGCCGACGACGATCGCGCTAGGCATGGTGCAGGATCCGATCGTCGCCGAGCCAGGGCTGGCGTTTGACCATCTCGCGGACGTCGACCCAG
Source organism: Solirubrobacterales bacterium (assembly GCA_035473555.1). GTDB lineage: Bacteria > Actinomycetota > Thermoleophilia > Solirubrobacterales > 70-9 > VAYN01. Next base: position 99,986 of record DATIOC010000034.1, on the reverse strand, counting down.
CCCTCCTCGACGAGGCCCTCGGCGGCGTCCCAGATCCGGTAGCGCTGGCGCTGCACGTGGGCCGGCTGGGACTCGAGCGTCACCACCCGCAGCTCGCCCGGGGCGAAGTGGCAGCGCTCCTGGACCGCGGCCAGCAGGCGATGGTCGTGGAAGTGGCCATCGCCGAAGTTGTAGCCGAGGACGACGCCGGCGACGAGCTCGCCCTCGCGCACGTCGTAGGCCTCGATGTCGTCGACCGCCCGCGCCGTCAGCGCGTTCAGCGCCCGCCCGTGCGAGTGCATCGAGCGGAAGGCGAGCCCTTTGTAGACGAGCACGTCGATCATGTCCTGCTCGTAGAACTCCTGCAGCTGTTTGGTGACGATCGGCGCCGACTTGACGATCTCCCGGTCGAGCTTCTCCTCGGCGCCGCTCTCTTTGCGGAAGAGCCACTGGCTGGTCGCCCAGTTGCCGGCGTAGTAGCGCATCGAGGGCAGGAAGGAGACGAGGTCGGGACGGAAATTGCCGAGCACCGGCAGGCCGACGCAGATCGCGGCGAGGATCACCAGCAGCAGCGGATCGTCAACTGAGGACCAGGGGACGTCGGCGTAGTGGCCGAAGAGGAAGAAGAGGCCGAAGATCATGAACACGTTCCACTCCAGCGGCACCGCCAGCGGGAACGTCGAGAAGATGTGGAGGTGGAAGATCACCATCCCGGCGAGGGCGAGGGTGCCGAGCAGGCCGCCCTGGGTGAGGATCAGGATCAGCGGCAGGGTGAACTCGAGCACGGTGCCGAGGTGCGCGCTCGCGGCGCCGATCCGCGATGGCAGCAGGTCCTCGGGGTGGTCGGTGTAGAGCTGGGCCTTGGCGCGGCGGGATCTGTTCCACGGCGTGTTGCTGATCATCACCGTGACCACGAAGGGGAAGTGGCGGTTCAGCTTCGACGAGGCCGCCCCCCACCAGATGCAGAAGAAGACGAGCTGGGCGGCGATCACCATGTTGGTCACCGGGAAGAGGAAGATGATCGCCAGCGTGCCGTAGATCTCGGCGCGGGCGGCCAGGAACGGGACCTTGTCGCGCAGGCCGAGGGCAGCGAGGAAGGCGAGGAGGACGCCGACGGCGACCGGGTCGAGGGTCTTGGCGAAGGGGCTGAGGAGACCGCCGGTGGCTCCCGGGTCGATCCAGGAGGCGAAGGCGCGCTCACCCGGCGAGAGGAGCAGAAAGACCGCCGTCGCCAGCAGGCCCACGTAGAGGCCGACGTCCAGCCAGGTGCGGGTCGTCCCCCGCGTGCCGGGGACGCGCTCGGGCCAGGGCGGCAGCCGCGTCGTCCCCGGCCGCAGCCAGTAGAGGACGCCGCCGATCATCGGCTTGAAGCGCAGGGTCAGCGGCAGCGAGCCGGCGCCGAGCCCCAGCACCTCCCAGAGCATCGTCCAGATCACCGCCTTCTGGAAGACGATCGGGTCGGTCCAGCTCGGCCAGCCGCTGGTCGCGAAGATCACCAGCGCTCCCAGCCCGGCGTAGGCAAGCACCTTGATGACGTAGAGGAAGTAGACCGCGACCGGCGTCCCGAACCCGTTCAGTGCCCAGTCCTGCGCCAGCGGCTTGATCCGCTCCAGGTGCGAAAGCCGCCGCCACTCGGAGACCTCGAACGGCGGCGGTGCGGGGTCCAGGAGGCCCATCTAAATGCTCCGGTCGCTGACTTCCATGGCAGTGACTCTATGCGGAGATTGACGCCGGGGCGGGTGCTTTGCTTCCTGAATGTCGATGCAAGCTTTTGTCAGCTATGCGGGAGAGGATCGTGAGGTCGCCGAGGCAGTTGCACGAGACCTCACCCAACTTGGTGTTCCAACGTTCTATGACCGTGACTCGCTGAACGTTGGGGACAGCATCGTCGAACGGATTCACGACGCGCTTACCCAGGCAGATTTTGGGATCCTCGTGGTTTCGCCAGAGTTCCTCGAGAAGGATTGGCCACAGCATGAGACGCGCCAGCTCGTGCGTGACTACATCGAGGGGAGAACTCGGCTGCTTCCGGTTTGGCACAACGTCACGCCTGATCTGGTCCGGGATCGGCAACCGGCTTTAGCGGATATCTGGGCAGTGAACACGGAGAACGGCCTCAGGGCGGTAGTGCGAGAACTGGCGTCTCAGATGATCGAGGCGCCAACCGTGGCCGTCGTTCCCATCTATCAACAACCCGTGGAGCGATTCAAATCAGGTCACGGGGAGTTGACGCTCGGGATAGAGGGACCCGCCTTCAACCTTTGGGAGGCGCTGCTCCATTTCGAGCCAGACAAATTCCCGATGTTCGTGAGCGGCGAGACCATCCAGCGGTCAGAGCTCATAACCAGGGCCGCAGAATGCCTCAGCGGGGAAGATGCGGCCGTCCCCGTCTCCACCGAGGATCGAAAACGCCTGAAGGAACTTTGCAATTCGGAGCTAGGATTTAATTTCCCAATCGAGGACGAGAAATGAAGCAGGAGTGCCACGTCATAGAAAACCCCGGCGGCGGCTGGATGATCAAAGCCTCCCGCAATGGCGCTGGGCGTCGCTACGACACCCAGCGCGATGCAGTCGTAGCCGCTCGTGAGACCTTGCGGAACGAGGGCGGTGGCGAGCTGATCGTGCACGGCCGCGACGGACGAATTCGAGACCGCGACACCGTCTTCGGCTCGCAGAAGAGCAACGGCTTCTAAGCAATCCAGCTTCTGCCCTGACAAGGGCGCCGAGGGAGCCCGTGATCCTCGCGCGGAGCCCATCTAGAGACTCAAGCCGGCTGCGGCCGCTGCCGATGTCTCTATGTCTTGTCCGCGACCTCGCAAAGCGACTCGCCGATGGTGCGCCGGCTCCGGTACGGAATCGCCGTGCTCTCGCTGCTGCTGATCCTGGTCGTCGCCAACGCCCTCCTCCACAGCGACGGAAACCCGCTCAACCCGATCGCCGCGGCGGCGGAGCGGACCCAGGAGCAGCCGGGCGCCCGGTTCACGATGAGCGCCGTCTACAACTCCGCCGCGCTGCAGCAGCCGATGACCGCCCGCGGCCGCGGCGCCTACAACTCCGAGACCGGCCTCAGCAAGGCGACGCTCACCGTCGACTCGCCCGAAGGACCGCTCACCGTCGAATCGATCGCCGACGACACCTCCTTCTACGTCGGCGGTGACGAGATCGGCGGCGAACTGCCGGAAGGCAAGGAATGGATGAAGATCGAACCCTTCCTCGGCCACAGCCGGGAGGAAGTGGCGCTGAGCGGCAGCGGCGCCGACAGCTCTTTCGACGCCCTGCGGAGGGTCGACGGCGACGCCCAGCGCCTCGGCCGGGAGACCGTCGACGGCGTTCCGACCCAGCGCTACCGCGCCCAGCTCTCCTACGACGGCTACGCGGGGCTGCTGCGCGATGAAGGCAAAGACGAGATCGCCGACCAATTGGAAAAGCTCGAGAGTGCGATCACCACGCCGCCGACGATCGAAGCGTGGATCGACGACGAGGGCATCCTCCGCCGGATGCGGATGGTGATGACCCTCCCCGGCGGGCCCGGCCAGCCCCCGGTGACCACCGACATGGAGATGAACCTCTTCGACATCGGCGCCCGCCCGGCGATCGCCGTCCCCGACGAGTCCCGCGTCTTCGACGCGACGAAGCTGGTGCAGCAACAGCTCGACGCCAGCTAGGCCGCCCGCCGGCGTCCGTCGCTCCGCCCATCGGCGAAAATGCCGGCGACCGCAACCGAGAGGAAGTGACGGCATGGCGAAAGAGAGTGGTTCGAACGACGGGGCCTCCCCCTCCGAGCTGATCGACGCGAAGATCGAGGAGCTCGGCGACTGGCGCGGCGAGACGCTGGCCAAGGTCCGCTCCCTGGTCAAGCAGGCCGACCCCGAAGTGGTCGAGGAGTGGAAATGGCGGGGCGTGCCGACCTGGTACCACGACGGCATCATCTGCACCGGCGAGACCTACAAGGACAAAGTGAAGATGACCTTCGCCAAGGGCGCCTCCCTCGACGACCCCGCCGGCCTCTTCAACTCCAGCCTCGACGGCAACGTCCGCCGCGCGATCGACATCCACGAGGGCGACGAGATCGACGAGCCCGCGATGGTGGAGCTGCTCCGCGCCGCCGTGGCGCTGAACCATCGATGAGATCAGCTCGGCGCAGACAACCCTCGGCTTCACACCTCCGATGCCGGGGACTCAAGCTCATCCGGTGCGGCGGTTCTCGGCAGTTGCTCTCGCACGAACGGAGCAGCGCGATGATCCGCATAGGCGCGAAGCCATCGACGCCCTAGGACCGCCATCTCCGGCGTCCGGTCTGCTTCGAACGCCAGGCCCCAGATCTTCGGCCAGGGCGACTGCGCCTCACCTTTCTCGAGCCGGGAGTCGAGCCATCCCGCAGCGAGCCGGAGCAGCGACGAGGACTCTTCGTAGAGCCAGAGCTTTTGCCAGATGGCACCCCACTTGGAGCGGCTGAAGGGCGCAGAATTGAGGTATTCGCACCCGATCGCATACAAAGCGGAGGAGGGCTCCGCTCGCCAAAGGATCTCCCACACGTCGCTCCTCCCTCTCGCGTTCGTGACTGACGGGGCTTCGAGCCACTCAATCGCCAATTGGCGCAGCTCGATGCTTGGCCGAACCTTCCAAAGCGCCTCCCAAACCCTCTTCCAGGCGATCTGGTCCTTGGTGCTGCCAGACGCCGGTCCCCCGCGGACCAATTCGAATCCCTGATTGATCGCCTCCTCCGACCGGCTCTTCAGGATCTTACGACTCAGGATCTTGGAGTTCGTCCGACCAGCCCCGGCGCCCGAGAGCCGAGCCGACTCTTTCTTCGCCTCGGCGACTTCCCACCCCGCGGCCACCATCCGAGCGATCACCACCCGGCGACCCGGGTTCCCCTTTCCCTTTCGCCGGACCCAACCGTCGCCCAGCCTCCGCAAGCGCTCGTTCGGATGCTCATCCCAGAGGCGAATCCAAACCGTGGGCCAGTGCTCGTGCCCTTCGCTGCTTTCGAGCCATTGGACGCCGAGCCGCCGCAAGGCCTCATCCCCTTCCCCCGCCGGACGGGCAGGGTCCATCCACAGCAAAGCCCAGATGCGGTCCCAGGCGGGCTCGTATCCGTCCTTCGTCTCAGCGAGCCACCCTAGACCCAGGCGCCTCGCCGTCTCACTGGTTCGGCGTTCCCACAGGAGACGGAAGACGTAGCTCCACCCGGTCGCACCAGCGGGCGTCGCGCCGAGCCAAAGCTCTCCCAAGCCTAGGAGTTCCTCGAGATCAAAGGACCGATATGCCTCCGGACCCTCCTTGATCAGCAACGTCCAAATGTGGTTCCAGCGCTTCGTCCCCATGCTCTCCCGCAGCCAAAGGAGCGCGAGGTTGGCCAGCCATTCATCGGCGTTGACCTCCCAAAGCCTTTCCCAGACAAAGGTCCAGTCCAAACGCACGTCAGCAAGGTCCCCAACCCACTCCCGTGCCAGCGACTGCAGCTCGTCGTCCTCGCCGTCCCAGATCGCACAGAAGACGCGTGACCAACCGGAATGACTTGGGTCGGTCTCGCGAAGGAAGCTTTTCCCGATCTGCAGCAACTCCTCGAAGCCGGCCGCGTCTTCGCGTTCGGAGGCCCCGTCCAAAAGAGCCGGCAGCATGCTTCCCCACGCTCTGTCGTCGACTTCGGCGGTCCTCGCCCAAGTCATTCCGACGTCCCAGAACTCGTCGGAGGGCCCCGTGCGCAGAAGGCACGAAAGCACCCGCTCCCAAGCTCGAAGCGAGGTGCTCATGCGGCGCAGCCCGGCTTCACCCAGCTTCTGAAACTCGAGGGGTCTGTAGCCGCTGTCCCACAGGCCGCACCAGACAATTCCGAACGCCTCCCGATTCACGTCCGCTTCTTCGAGCCATGCCAAACCAAGCTCCTCCAGAAGCGGACTGGGCTCGGCGTTCCAGAGCCCATCCCAAACCACGCCCCAGCCAGCATGGTCTTGGTTGGCTTCGAGCCAGCTCACGCCGATCTCGGATACGCGCACTTTCGTCTTCTCGCCGGAGGCCCTCCTGAACAACGCACGCCATACGAAGGTCCAGTACCGGTCGGGACCGTTCGCCTCTAACCATTCGATCGCGATCTCGATCAGATCCTCGACCAGCTGTCGGTTCCAGAGCGCGGTCCACGTCATCCCCCAAGCGGGGTGTCCTGGATGCTCTCTGATCAGCCGAAATGCGTGGGCCTCGAAGCGAGGATCGTCCCCGTACTCCTCCAGCGCCGCCTGCAGTACCCCGCCGGAGGAGTTCCGGGCAAGGCGCTGTCCAAGCCACTCGTCAAGAAGGTCTGCAAGCCCCGGCATCGCATGCGTTTTCGCGCCGCTGGCGGCCACTCGCGGCCAGCCCATCCAGTCCGGCATCCTCGACAAGAGATCCATGATCGCGGTCGCCATCTGCTCTCGCTGGGGATCGGTCCAGTGGTCGAATGACGAAATCAGCGTTTCGCATAGGCGTGCGGCGCTGGCGTCGTCGCAAAGACCCGGCTCGATCCGAGGCAGGACGTCCACCAGGGGATCCGGGTCGAATGAAGCCCCCGAAACGTGTTGGACCTCCATCCAGAGGCCCAGTTGGTCGACGGGCATCTCAGCGGCGGATTCCTTCGCCGCGACGTACAGTTCGGGCAGCGCCTCGAGGAACTCCGGATCTATGCGGCCGCGAAGGACGCGGCTGTCTGCCTCCAAGGCTTGTGCCACAGCGCGAATGGGAGCCATCTTCTTCGCGGTGCTCTCGCCCTCCTCGAGACAGACAAGACTGGCCTTGACGAAGTGATCCCGCCGCTGGTTGCCCGTCGTCTGACGGGGAAACCAGACTTCGTAGATCTCATTGGAGAGATGAGGATGCGCCATCCAGACGCCGGAGCGCCCGGACTCCTCGTCGATGGAGATGTGTTCCTCATCCTGCAACCGCCGCAGGACGTCGGTCTGCAGCGCGGAAAGCCGCCGCCGCATGCCATCCGACGGGTAACCGACGTAGATTCGGTTCAAGGCCAGGACCTCGGCGAGCATCGAGACCAGGGAATCACCCTCGGTCTCCCGATCCGCTTCCTGCAGCCGGCGCCGAAATCGCTGGGCGAACGCGTCGAGGCGAACTCCGGCTTGCCATTCGAAGAAGAGCTGGACGAGAAGCACGTTCTCGTCGTCGGGGCCTGGGGCCTGAGCGCCGGTCCTTTTCTCGTACCAGGACCTCAGCCGCGCTAATTCCGCGGGCTGCTCACGCTCGAGTTCTACGACTTCGATGTCGAAGTCACTCGAGAAATCCCTGGCGAACGCCTCCGCCTGCTCGCTGGGGCCGGCGCAGACGAGGATGGGTACCCCGTCTCCCTCGCCGGTCTCAAGGCCTGGAGTCAGCTCCGCCAGGAAGCTGCCCCAGACTAGATCTCGCGGTCCGTCGGGCGCGTATGGGTCATCAATGCCCATCACCGGCGCACGCTCCGACTTGAACGCATCGCGCGCCCAGCGAGCGGTCTCCGCCAGCCGCTCATTCTTGTTGGAGAGCCATAGAACCGGCCCAGTGCCTTCCTCCTGCAACGAGGACAGGAACTGGAGCAGCAACGCGCTCTTGCCGGAGCCCGAGCGCCCGCCGATCCAGAACATGGGCACGGTCGTCTGCACTTCCGCCTTGGAACGCTCGGCAAGCCAACGCTCAAATCGCGCCCGAACCCGTCCCAAGGCATCGGGGCGGTCGGCGAGGAAGCCGTTTCGCAGGTGGGCAACCGTGGGCTGCTTCCCGCTGAGGACCTCACCGGACCGAACCTGGTCGGGGGGCCTGTCGACGGGTGACCAGAGATATGCCCCTCCGCGGAGCTCGCCACCCTTCTCTAGCTCGACCAGCGTCGCCCAGACGTCCCTGGCGCTCGCCTCCAGCGCCGCCCGCCGGTCCTCGGGGGTCGTTTGGCCGGCAGCCGCCATCATCCCGCCCAGCCAACGAGAGAAGATCGCCACCGGCTCGGAGGCATCGAACCTGTTGACCAGCAAGGCGTAGATCCGGTTCTCCGGGTCAGGGTAGAGATTGACCGACACGGCACTGGCCATTACGCTGCGAGCCCCCGGATCCTCTTGCACCCAGGCATCGATCACCGGCCACGCGTCTTCCGGCCTTCCGGTGCGAAATGCCAACTCCAGTTCGATTTGGGACAGCTGCTTCGGAGTCTCCACCGTTGCCACTTCGTATACGGATTGGAGATCCTCGAGCCCTTTTCGGATGGCCGCAGGGGACTGGGTACGCTTGACTTGAGTCACCACGAGAGGTTTTCGGAGTGACGCTTTGACCACATCGCTCAGCAGCTCGACGAACACCGTGGGAACGGGGCGGGCACCTCCTGCGAACCCCTCCCATCGTTCGAGCACCTCCAAGAGAGCGAGGCTGAACTGAAAGCCGAACCCCGACAGGGCGTACGCCCCACCGCTCGCCTTGCGGGGGTGCTTGGCTTCCCAGGCACGCGAAAGCCGCGCCAACACAGCCCCAGTGTCTTCGTCCCCGTACACCGGAACCCCTAACCATATTGATTACACGAACAAACGCTTTTCCGAGCATCTCCTCGCTGCCGACGGACTGAAATTGCCCTAGATCGGTCGACCCCTAACCGCCAGGACCTGGTCGAGGTTGTCCACGAGGGCGTCGACTATCTCGGGGTCGAAATGGCTCCCCCTTTCGGCCTCCATCACCTCCACGGCCTCCTCCACAGACATCGCGGGCCGGTAGCTGCGCTCCGACAGGAGGGCGTCGAAGACGTCGGCGACCGCCGTGATCCGCCCCTCGATGGGGATCTCCTCTCCCGCCAGGCCCTGCGGATAGCCGGAGCCGTCGAAGCGCTCGTGGTGGGTGAGGGCGATCGTGGCGGCGACGTGGGACAGCTCGCTTTCGAACCCGGAGAAGATCTCGTGGCCGACACCGGTATGGCGCTCCATCTCCTTGCGCTCCTCGGCGGTCATCGGTCCGGGCTTGCGCAGCAGCTCGGCTGAGATGCCGATCTTGCCGACATCGTGCATCGGCGCCGCGGCGCGGATCAGGTCCGCGCGGTCCGGGTCGAGGCCGACCAAGAGCGCCAGGAGGGACGCCACCGGGGCCACACGGTCGACGTGCTCGCCGGTCGAGGAATCGTGCAGGTTGATCGCCTTCGCGAGCCCCTCGATCGTCTCCTGGCGCGACAGCCGCAGGGCTTCGATCGCCTCCTGCTGGGTGGCGGACAGCTCGTCGCGGAGGCGCAGCGCCTCCCGCTCGGCGGTCACGTCCACCGAGATCCCACCGACGGTGTTGATCTCCCCCTCCTCGCCGAGGAGGGGGAACCGGATGGTCTTGAAGGTCTTCGTCCGGCCACCGATCTCGACGGTGTCGACCCTCTCGTGGGGCACGCCCTCGACCAGCACTCGGTCGAAACTGGCCTGACCCAACTCAAGCTCGTCCCCCGCGAGGAACGCCTCGTCTGTCTTGCCGACCAGCCCCCCGGGCTCCATACCCGCCAGCTGATCGGCCTTCGCGTTGGCGATGACATAGCGACCGGAGACGTCTTTTGCATAGATCCCGATCGGAGCCATGTCGATGATCGTCTGACGGCGATCCTCGAGGTTCCGGCTGTGGGCCTGGGCGGCGATCTCGAGCTCGCGCCTCCGCAGGGCGCTCATCACGGTGATCAGCAACTGCCCCGGCCAGAACGGCTCGACCAGATAGCCGTAGACGCCGTGGTCGAAGGCGCGCCGGGCGGCGGCGGGGTCGTCCTCGCCGGTGATCAGGACGATCGTCGCCGTTTCCGGATAGTCGCGGACGATCTCGCCGGCGAGTCCCAGGCCCGAGCTGTCCTCCGATTCCAGGTTGGAGATCGCAAGCTGAAAGGTGCCGGTGTCGAGATGCCGGCGGGCCCCCTCCACCGTGCTCGCAAATTCGCACTGGTAGTTCTCGCCGAGGGATCGGTCCATCAGGTCGAGCATCGCCGGCTGATCGTCCGTCACCAGGACCCGGGCCAGAGCAGGGCTCTGCGCTACGCGAGGTGCGGTGAGTGAATCGAGACTCATATCGATTGCCCTATAGGCAACTCACTGCCGAGCGAGGGAGTCCATCCGTACATTTGTAACACTTCACACGAGGAGCATAACGTGTCGGATACGCTGTCGTTCTCAGAAAAGTCTTCCCAGCGTCGAGGTCTCTGATCTCAAAAGCAGCGAACACCCCCGCCCAGCAAGACCGCCGCCAGCTGGATCGAGCCACGGAGGGAATCTCGCGCCGCTTCCTCGACGCACTCTGCGCCGCGGACGGCTCCGGCGCGGAGCAGGTCGCGTTCGAATGCCTTCAGGAAGGCACCGGGGTGGCGACGCTCTACGGGCGGGTGATCACGCCGGCGATGGAGCGCATCGGCTGCCTCTGGAAAGAGGGTTCGATCACCGTCGCCGACGAGCACCTCGCCACCGCCATCGCCCACCGGGTGATGGCGAGCGCCTACGGCATGAGCTTCGGCGCCGCAGCGAAGCCGGGCAGGATCCTGCTGGCAACGGTGGAAGGTCAGCGGCACGGGCTCGGCCTGAGAATGGCCGCCGACGTCCTCGAGCTGGGCGGCTATCAAGTCGACTACGTCGGTTCGGACGTGCCGCTCGACGCGCTCGTCGCCGCGATCGGATCGCGCAACCCCGACCTGATCGGTCTCTCCAGCACCCTCGACTTCGAAAGCTCCTCGCTCGGTGCCGCGGTCGCGCAGCTCACCGAGAGCTTTCCCGAGATCCCGATTCTCCTGGGCGGACAGGGAGTCCCAAGCGAGATCCTGCGGGAGGGCAAGGTGGTCCGGGCGCCGGGGGTCGAGGGTTTGGTCGCGCAGGTCGAAGTCCTCCTCGAAGCGATGGGTGGCATCTCGACGCCGGTCGGCTCGCAACCAGCCGACCCCCCTCGCCGGCCGGGAGCCGACTCGCCCGAGGGGCGTCTCCTGGGGGCCGCTACCGACGCCGCCGACCTCGCCCGGAGCCACGCCCGCATGGCCCATGCCTACCGGCGGCTGGCCTACGAGGACCCGATCACCGAAGGTCCCAACCGCCGTGCCTTCGACGATCGCCTGGTCGTCCTCGGGGACTCGCCCGAGGCCGCCCCGGTCACGGTCCTGATGCTCGACCTCGATCACTTCAAGCAGGTCAACGACACCTTCGGGCACGCGGTCGGAGACGAGGTTCTGCACAAGGTCTTCCTGGCGATCGAGTCGTGCCTCCGCAGCGGGGACTTCGCGGCGCGGCTGGGCGGCGACGAGTTCGCGCTGATCCTTCCCCATACCGAGGTCGCCGCCGGAGATAGGATCGCCCGTCGCCTCCTCTCGGCGATCCGACGCGCCGCCGTCGACGAGTCGGTGACTGCGACCATCGGGGTCGCTCCCCTGACCCAAGGGCCGCGCCGGGCGATGCTCGAGGCCGACCTCGCGCTCTACCGGGCCAAGGGCGAAGGCGGAGACTCGGTCGGGATCGCCGAGACGGACTGACCGGGCCCCCCGGGCGCCTCAGGCACCCGGGGGCCGCGGAGCTAGGCGGTGGGTATGGCGATCAGGCTGTTGAAGTTCGCCGAGCCGTTCGCCACGGCGACGCTGCACTGGACGCTGAGCTGGGTGGGAGACGTCGCGACGGTGGTCACGGCCTGCAGCGACGCCGGGATCGCGGCAAGCGCGGGCAGCGTCTTCATCGCCACCTGGTCGAGAGTCGCCGCGCCCGCCTTCAGCGCGCATTCGACGCTGTCTCCGGCTCCCGTGTGGGAGAGCTGGGTCTTCGCCAGGACGACGTAGTTGCCGGCGGGGACCGTCAGTTCGACCACGGTGGTCGGCGGGCCGCCGGTTGGCAGGGCGGTCAGGCCCTGTTTCGCCGAGAGCGGTTTGATCGTCCCGTTGACGCCGTTGGTCCCGTTCGTCCCGTTGGTTCCATCGACTCCGTCGGTTCCGTCAATTCCGTTGGTCCCGTTCGCGCCGTTGGGGCCGTTCGCCCCGTTGGCTCCGTTCGCCCCGTTGGTCCCGTTCGTGCCTTTGGCGCCTTCGGCGCCGTTGGCGCCGTTGGGCCCATTGGCGCCGTTCGTGCCGTTCGTCCCATCTGCCCCTTCCGCTCCGTTGGCGCCGTTGGTTCCAGCGCTTCCGGAAGCGCCGGTCTCGCCCCTCGCACCGCTGACACCCTGGCCGGTGGCGAGCAGTGCCCGCGTTCCGGTGCTCAGATCGTTCGGTTCGACCGCGCCACTGCGGATCGCCCTGCCGGTGACCGCGCCCGGGGCGATGTCGCCGGCATGGATCAGGCCCGTGGCGGCCATCGCCGAGCCGCCGAGAACGACGAACAGCGCCAGGGCGGAGAGGACGATCGATGGGGTCGGCCACCGTCGTCGCCGTTTGTCGCCAGAACTTCGGATTGGAATTCTCATCGGTACCGCTCCTTCGACTAACCGCTTTGCTGGAGCGGTGCTTGGGCAGCGCGAGCGGTTGCCCGCGCCGTAAGAAGTTCAGCTTTCGATCGCCAGCGGCACGCCGGCGCCGATCCGCCTCGCCAGCCAGGTGATCGCCCTGGTGGGCAGCCGGATACAGCCGTGCGAGGCCGCCGTGCCGGGTGCGCCGCTGAGGCCCTGGGTGCCGTGGATGCCGATCTGGCCCGGGCCACCCTCGAATTCCTGGAAGACGTTGGAGCGGGCGCTGGTCGCCAGCGCGAAGGGCGCGCCGGGTTCCGAGGAGGAGAGCGCCAGGGCCTCCTCGACGAAGTAGGAGCCCTTCGGCGTCGGCGTCGACGGGCTGCCGACGACCGCCCGGAAGCGGCGGGCGACGCGACCGCCGCGGTAGACGGTGACCCGCCGGGCGGAGAGCTTGACCACGATGCGCCATGGAGTCGAGGTGAGCTTCGTCCGCCCGGTCGAGATCCAGCCGGCGTGTCCGTTGGGACGGCCCGGCAGGCGAACCCGCAGCCAGGAGCCGCTGCGGCGATGGCTTGCCTTGCCGAGAACGGGAAGGATGGTCCGCGACCCGGTCAGCGGCCGGCGGGCATCGACGGCTTCGATGCGGCGCGCGTGGACGTTCGGCGCGACCCGCGCCACGTGGTCGTGGAGGATCACGGCGAGCGGTTGGGTAACCGCCGACCCCGCGCCGGCAGCGCCGGCCGGAGCGAGCAACACGACACCCATGGCGACGGCGACCAGCGCCGAAGCCAGCCACGACCCCCTCCGGCCGTAGCCGGAGGGGTTCGGAGCGCTCTTACTCCCGGAGGTCATCCGGTGAACGTGGATGGCGCGCGGTGCGGCCGCAGCGGTGCGGCGGCGCAGGCGCGATACGCGAGAGTCATCGTCTTGGCGTGGGTGGCGTCCTTGAACGTGACGCGGACCCTTACCTGGTGCTGGCCGGGCGCGGCTCGCATCGACATCGCGAACGGAGACCCGTTGCGAGCGCCGATCACTTTGCCGTCCAGGCTGAAGACGACGCGCTTGATCATGTGGCCGGTGACCGAGGCGCGGAATCCCTCCGTGCAGGCCTGGCGGCGATTCGGCCGCACGACGGCCCTGCCGTTGCTGGCCGGTCTACCGGCGTCGGTCCCGCGGCCGGGGTTGCCCTGACCGCTGCCGGCCGGGGATCCGGCGGCAACCGTCGCGGTTTCGCCGCCGGGAGTGACCGGGCCGGGGCCTTCGGAGCCGGGGGTGCCCGAACCGGGGGGAACTTCCCTGCCGGGCGGGGTGACTTCGCATTCGGGCGCGGTGAGGACGTTGTTGATCAGGCTGACCTGGCCGTTGCGGGCCAGCATTCGCCCGACCACGGTCGCGCTGTCTTTCAGCGAGATCGAGGTCAGCGCCATCAGGGTCCCCTGGAAGGCGGTGGTGGTGCCGATGTTCGCCGAGCTGCCCACCTGCCAGAAGACGTTGCAGGGAGAGGCTTCGTTGATCAGCACGACCGAGCTGGCCGATTCGGTCGTCAGTTCGGAGCCGATCAGGAAGACGAACTGGGCGTTGGGGTCGCCTTCGGCGTCGAGGGTGAGGGCGCCGGTGAGCAGCGCGCTCGAGCTGAACTGGTAGGCGCCGGGGGACAGTTTCCTGTTGCCCAGGTCCGTGCCCGAGAGGTCGTTGGCGGGGAGAACTTCTTGGCCCGCCGCAACGTCGTAGGCGTTGGTGAGATCGGACTGCGCCTGGGCGGCGACGGCGGTGTTTTCGTGCGTGGCGCCGTTGACCACCGCGGGCAGGCCGAAGCCGGTGAGTGCGGTTCCGGGCGCGACCCCGAGGTCGCCGTTCAGCACCGATGGGCCGGTGTTGGTGACGGTGGTGCCGCCGAGGACGACGAAGGGGCTGGCGGTGCCGAGGTCCACCGGGGCGGCAACTGCGGCCGGCACGGCGAAGAGCGCGAAGGCAACGGCGAGGATGATCCCCGCGATCCCGCGCTTGGGACGGATGAGGCTGGACATGAGGTCCTTCCAATGGGGAGCAGCCGATTGGTCCCGTGGCCCCGTGGCATACCTCGGCGACGAGGGCTGCCTGAGTAGAGAGCGAACTGCTCCGGTGTCTGACTTTGATCGACCCGAAGAGGCCCCGGCAAGAGCCCGCAAGCGTGCAGAGCGGACGAATGATTACTTGCAGGAGCCTCTAGCGCTCCAGCGACGCCCGGGCCGTGGGGTCGGGCTTGAGCCCAGACTCGCGGCGGCCCAGCGCGTAGATCTCGAGCGCCCGCGCCGGCGCCACCGCACGGGCACCCCGAGCGATCCGATCGCAATCGTCACCCGGTGGGACCGCGATGTAGACGGCGTACTTCACACAGCCGAGCTTAGCCACGAGGGTGCGGCGGCAGGAAACCTGCGTCAAGACGACCAGAACAAGGCTCCGAATTCATCGTCCCCCGCCGCCAGAGGAGCCGTGCCCATCAGAGTCGCCCCTCGGCTCTACTCCCCCCAGATGGAGACCAGTTGCTCAGGCGCCCACTCCGGCCAAGCGGCGGCGCCGATCGGCGACCCGCCAAAGAACTCCCCTATCTTGGCCGGCCCCGCGTTGCGCGAGTTGTCATACACGACAGCCCTGTCCGCAGCCGAAACAGCTCGCGCGACGAGTCCCCACAAGCGGCGGTAGCGCTCGCGGATTTTTTGCTCCGGAACGTGGTGCCCACCCGCTCGCACCCGATAGTCAACGCGCCTGACTGCCAACTCCTCCGGAACGATCATCACATGCAGCACCACCTGATAACCCTCTTCCTGGGCTGAGCGAATCAGGTCGAGCTTCGATGGATGGGAGAAGACGGTCTCGGCGATGAACGACCGCCCTTCAGCGATCAGGTGCGCGCGAGTCTCCTCAGCCATGCGGGCAGCCTCGTAGGCGTGCGGGGCCGGGTCGGAGGGCCATCTGGTCTTGGCGATCTCGTCCGCATTGACGTAGGCGAAACCCGGCAGCTCCAGCGCGAGAAACTCGGTGACGAACGTGGTCTTGCCCGAGCCATTGGGCCCGACGACCAAATGCAGCAGCTTCAAGCGGGCGAACTCGTTCCGTCAGGCCGGTACTCGGTCAGCTCGCCTTGGTCGCTCAGCGCCACGGTGGTAATCCCGCGGGCGGCGAGCGTCTTGCCGAGGTCCGCGTTTCGCATCCGCTCATCCAGCCGGGACTGAACCTCGGCATCGAAGACGATTCCCTCCTCGTCGGAAAGCTGCTCGAGCGGGAGAGTCCCTGCCAGGACGGCTTCCACCCGATGCCTGGAAGCCGTCTGTCGCGCACAAACCGACCTGCCGACACGCGCCCAGTGCTCGAGCTGCTGCTTGGCCGAGCGATTCTCCTTGGCGCCCTCAGCTGCTGCGCTGGCGAGCAGGTCGGATGGAACTCGCGTGGGACGATCGGCGGTGGCAGCCATGAGACGCTCCTTGGTAGCAGATTGTTACCAAGCGTATCAAGATGATACGAGGAGCACCTCAGCTGACCTGGAGTACCGCTACGGGGATTCGAACCCCGGTTTCTGGCATGAGAAGCCAGCGTCCTAGTCCCCTAGACGATAGCGGCGAGGGAGCGGGCATTTTAGCGCGGCGGCGGCGGGAAGGTGCGAGACGTCGGTCACAGGGCTGATTCCCGAGGCGGCCGGGGGCGTGGGGCGCGCAATCGGTAAATTGGCTGCCCGCGCGGCTGTGGCGGAACTGGTAGACGCGCACGGTTCAGGTCCGTGTGGGCGAAAGCTCGTGGAGGTTCGACTCCTCTCAGCCGCACTGCAGAGCTAGGCGACTGATGCGGCCGGCGCGCCTTTGGGCGCCCGGGCCGCGTTGGCCGCGATCTGCTCGGCGAAGTCGGGCCAGAGCGCGCGGGGCAGGTCGTGCCCCATGCCGTCGATCATCAGCAGGCGGGCGCCGGGGATCGCCTTGGCGGTGGCGCGGCCGCCGGAGGGGTTGACGAGCGGGTCGTTCTTGCCGTGGATCACGAGGGCCGGGACGTCGAGCTGGCGGAGCGCCGCGGTGCGGTCGCCGGAGGCGGTGATCGCGTGCAGCTGGCGGGCGATGCCGGCCGGGTTGTGGCCGCGGTCGAAGGAGCGGCCGGCGAGGTCACGGATCCGCTCCTCGTCGAAGGGGTAGCCGGGCGAGCCGATCAGCTTGAAGGTCTTGACGACGCGCTCGATCGCCGCCTCGCGCTCGCGGGGCGGGTTGCCGAGCAGGAGGCCGAAGGTTTTGTAGCTCGGGTGGCCGACGCGGCGGCTGCCGGTCGTCGACATGATCGAGGTCAGCGAGCGGACGCGGCCGGCGTCCTCGATCGCCGCGGTCTGGACGATCATCCCGCCCATCGAGGCGCCGACCAGGTGGGCGGAACCGATTCCGAGGTGGTCCATCAGCCCGAAGGCGTCAGCGGCCATGTCGCGCAGCAGATACGGGGCGGTGCCACGGCCGAAGAAGAGGTCGAGTTTGCCTGGCAGCCCGGCGGCGCGGAGCTTGGTCGAGCGGCCGATGTCGCGGTTGTCGAAGCGGACGACGCGGAAGCCGCGCTCGGCCAGCAGCCCGCAGAACTCCTCGTCCCAGGCGATCATCTGCGTCGCCAGCCCCATCACCAGCAGCATCGGCTCCCCGTCGGGGTCGCCCATCTCCTGGTAGCAGAGCTCGATCCCGTTGGCGGGCGCCAGCGTTTCCTCACCGAAGCGATGCATCCGGGGATCGTACCCACCCTGGCTGAGCAGCCAAACGTCATACTCGCGCGGATGCGGACGGCGATCGTCTCCGACCTGCACCTCGGCGTCGCCAGCGACGAGGACGTGCTGCGCGACCCCGCGGTGCGGCGGATCCTGTTCGAGGAGATCGCCGGCGCCGAGCGGCTGGTCCTGCTCGGCGACGTGGTCGAGCTGCGCAGCCTCCCGGTCGGGCCGTCGCTCGCCCGCAGCCGGCCCTTCTTCGAGGAGCTGGGCGAAGCGATCGGCGACGCCGAGGTGATCCTCGTCCCCGGCAACCACGACCACCGCTTCGCCGAGCCACTGCTCGACGAGCTCTCGATCGCCGGCGAGCCGCCGCTCGAGCTGGAGCACGACCAGGCGCCGAGCGGCCCGACCGAGCTGATCGACGAATGGCTCGGCCCCGCCCGCCTGCGGCTTTCCTATCCCGGCGTCTGGCTGCGGGACGACGTCTACGCGACCCACGGCCACTACCTCGATATCCACTTGGCGCTGCCGCGGGCCGAGTGCCTGGCGGCGGCGCTGATGGTCCGCCTCTCGCGCCCCTTCCCCGAGCGCGCGGCGCCGAGCGACTACGAGCGGGTCCTCCGCCCCCTCTACGGCTTCTCCTACGGCCTGGCCCAGGTGCTGCCAGTCCAGAAGCGCCGCAACGGGCCATTCGAGCGGGCCTGGGAGACGCTCGAGGGCGGCAAGCGGCGGCGCACGCTCGGGGCGCGGGCGGCGCGGGCCGGCTTCCCCTGGGCGATCCGCGGGCTGAACGGGCTGCTGCGCTCCGATTTCTCGCCCGAGGTGACGCCGCAGGCGATCTTCCGCACCGGGGTCGAATCCGGCGTCGAGACCGCGACCCGGCTCGGCATCGACGACGTCCACGTGATCACCGGCCACACCCACCGCTCCGGCCCCCTGGACGACGAGCCGGCCTGGCCCCTCCCCCGCGGCGGCCAGCTCCACAACACCGGCAGCTGGGTCTTCGCCTCCGCCTTCCACCACCCGGGCAACCCCCCCAACTCCTACTGGCCGGGCACCGTCACCTGGCTGGAAGGCGACGAGCCGCCGCGGCGGGTGCAGCTACTGCGCGACTACTCGCACGCGCAGATGACAGAGCTGATCAACCGGCCTGAAGCCACTCGGCGATGATGCCGCCGATCTCCGGCCCGGCGTCCTCCTGAAGGAAATGTGAGGCATCGGCGATCGGGCGCGGCGGCGGGAAGTTGAGCTGGCTGGAGACGCGCTCGCCGACCGAGAAGGGCAGCACCGGGTCGGAGTCGGCCCAGAGGACCAGCGCCGGGCGATCGTCGTCGCGCAGCCCGTCGGCGACCGCTTTGCCCTCGGCCGCGCCGGGCGCGTCGGGCTCGGTCGGCAGGATCAGCGGGAAGGCGCGGGTGCCGGCCTTCGAGGGGCCGTCTATATAAGGGGCCTCGTAGGCGGCGATCACCTCGTCGCCGGGGTCGTGCTTGCAGCCGCCGCGGACCAGCATCCCGACCGGCACCTCGTCGCTGTTGCGGACGAACTCGCGGAAGGCGAGCCAGGCGTCGCTCATCTTCTGATGGCCAGTGAAGGGGCCGGTCTCCATGATCACCAGGCGCGAGATCCGGTCCGGGTGCTCGACCGCCAGCCGCAGCCCGATCGGCCCGCCCCAGTCGTGGACGACGGCGGTGGCGTCGCGCAGGTCGAGTTCCTCGAGCAGCGCCGCCATCAGCTCGACGTGGCGGTCGTAGGTGTACCAGCCGACGTCGGTGGGCTTGTCGGAGCGGCCGAAGCCGGCGTAGTCGGGGGCGATGCAGCGGTAGCCGGCGTCGCGCACCGGCGGAATCACTTTGCGCCAGAGAAACGACCAGGTCGGCTCGCCGTGGAAGAAGACGACCGGCTTGCCCTCCCCCTCGTCCAGATGGGCCAGCCGCAGCCCGTCGACCTCGCGGTAGCGGGACTCGAACGGGTAGTCCGGCAGTCCCTCCAGTAGCTCCTCCGGGGTGCGAACGGCATCGACGCTCATGCCGCGCATCCTATGCCGCCGACCGATCGTTTCCACCTTTTGAGCCGCCATAGGAACCACAAAGGTGGAAACGACCGAGCTGGGGGGCGGATTGTTGACCTCAAACCCGGAAATCCGGATCAGGATTCTGGACTTTCCTGATCGACTTTGTGCTACGGTGCCGCCCTTATTGAGCAGTAAGTCGCTCAAGAACGTAAGTTAGTCGACATAGGAAGGAAACTTTTGATGCGGAACGCTCGCACCACCCGGCGGCGCGGCGTGAAGATCGGCCTCCCGGCCGCACTTCTCGTCCTGCTCCTCGCAGTCTTCGCCGCTGGCTGTGGCGGAGGTGACAGCACCACCGGCTCGGACTCCTCTGGAGGAGGCAAGCTCGACGTGGTCGGCTACTCCACCCCCGAAGCCGTCTACACCGAAGCCCTCGAGCCCGCTTTCGAAGAAAGCTCGAAAGGCGCGGGCGTCAGCTTCAGCAACTCCTTCGGCGCCTCCGGCGACCAGAGTCGCGCGGTCGTCGCGGGTCAGCCCGCATCCGTGGTCCATTTCTCCCAGGCGGGCGACATGGAACGGCTGGTCGAAGAAGGCGAACTCGTCGCCAAGGACTGGGACCAGAACAAGTACAAGGGCATCGCCGAGAACTCGGTTGTGGTCCTCGTGGTCCGTTCCGGCAATCCGGAGGGCATCAAGTCACTCGACGACCTGCAGAGCAAGGATGTCGACGTCATCACCCCGAACCCGTTCAGCTCGGGCTCGGCCCGCTGGAACATCATGGCCGTCTACGGCAACGCCATCGAGGCCGGCAAGTCCCCCGACCAGGCGCTGGCCGAGGTCAAGACCGTGCTCGAGAAGACTGTCGCCCAGCCGGGCAGCGGCCGTGACGCGCTCTCGGCCTTCACCCAAGGCCAGGGAGACGTCCTCCTCAGCTACGAGAACGAGGCGATCAAGGCCGAAGACGAGGGCGAAGACGTCGAATACGTCGTGCCCCCGGCGACGCTTCAGATCGAAACCCCGATCGCCGTCACCAAAGACGCACCGGAGCCCGCCGCGCAGGACTTCCTCGACTTCATCTGGTCCGATGAGGGACAGGAAATCTGGGCCGAAAACGGGTACCGCCCGGTCAACCCGAAGCTCGTCGACGAGAAGCAGTTCCCGACTCCCGATGACCTGTTCCACATCGCCGACTTCGGCGGCTGGGGCAAAGTCAACGACGAATTCTTCGACGACGAAACCGGCTCGGTCGCCGCGATCGAGAAGGAACTCGGAGTCTCGACGAGCGGCTGATGGAGGCACACCCGGCAAACCTCCCCGCTCCCACCGCATCCCGGGCAGGCCTGCGCCTGCCCGGGGTCGGCACCGGCGTCGGCAGCGGCATGGTCGTGCTCTACCTGAGCATCATCGTGCTGCTGCCGCTGGCCGCAGTCGCCAGCGAAGCCTTCTCCCTCGGCCTCGGCCACTTCTGGGAACAGGTGACCTCGCCGCTTGCGGTGAAGAGCCTGAAGCTGACGCTCGTCTGCTCGCTGATCGTCGTCGTGATTAACGGCATCTTCGGCACGATTCTCGCCTGGCTGCTGGTCCGCGACGAGTTCCCTGGCAAGAGCGTCATCAACGCCGTGATCGACCTGCCGTTCGCGCTGCCGACGATCGTCGCCAGCCTGGTACTGCTGTCGCTCTACGGTGCCGACAGCCCGCTGGGCATCGATATCGCGGCGACCCGGGCCGCGGTGGTCGTGGCGCTGATGTTCGTCACCCTGCCCTTCGTCGTCCGCGCCGTGCAGCCGCTGCTGCTGGAGATGGACCGCGAGATGGAGGCCGCGGCAGCCTCGCTCGGGGCCGGCAGCTTCACGATCTTCCGCCGCATCATCTTCCCGAACCTGCTTCCCGGCCTCGGCGCCGGAATCGCGCTGGCCTTCGCCCGCGCGCTCGGCGAGTTCGGCTCGGTCCTGCTCTTCGCCGGCGGCCTGCCGGATACGACGGTCACCTCGGTCTTCATTCGCAACCAGGTCGAGTCCAACAACCTGGTCGGGGCCTCCGCAGTCTCGATGGTCCTGCTCGTCGCCTCGCTGCTGCTGCTCTTCTGCGTCTCCCTGATTCAGCGCTGGGCGATCCGCCACGACCGCAGCTCGAGTGAGTTCATCCCGACCATCGCCAAAGACGTCAGCGGCGACGGAGGTGGAGCCGGATGACCGCCAATCCCGCCAGCCGCTGGGGCCTGCGAGTGCTCGGGCTCGGCTACCTGACGCTGCTGCTGCTGATCCCGCTGGTGATGATCTTCTACAAGACCTTCGAAGACGGGATCAGCCCACCACTCGACGCGATCACCTCGCCCGACGGCCTCCACGCGCTGAAACTGAGCCTGGTGATGGTTGCGATCTCGGTGCCTCTGAACACGATCTTCGGGGTCGGCTGCGCACTGTTGCTGGTCCGCCACAAGACGAAGCTGAACCCGGTGATCGACGCGATCATCAACCTCCCGTTCGCCGTCTCCCCGATCGTCATCGGCCTTTCCCTCTACCTCCTCTACGGAGTCGGCGGCTGGTTCGCCTTCATCAGCGAAGAAGGGTTCAAGATCCTCTTCGCGGTACCGGGGATGGTGCTCGCAAGCATCTTCGTCTCGCTGCCGTTCGTGGTCCGGGAGACGGTCCCGGTGCTGCAGGAGATCGGGACCGACCAGGAGCAGGCCGCCTCGACCCTCGGCGCCAACGGCTGGCAGGCCTTCTGGCGGATCACCCTGCCGTCGATCCGCTGGGGGGTCGCCTACGGCGTCGTGCTCACCACCGCACGGGTGCTCGGCGAGTTCGGTGCGGTGACGATCGTCTCCGGCTCGATCAGCGGCCAGACCCAGACCCTGCCGCTGTTCGTCGAGAAGCAGTACGCCAACTTCAACTCAACCGGCGCTTACGGCGCCTCCCTGGTGCTGGCGCTACTGGCGCTGATCACCCTGTTCGCAATGAACCTGCTGAAACGAAAGGAGGACGCCTGATGGGAATCTCAGTCGAGGGAGCAAACAAGCGCTTCGGTGACTTTCAGGCGCTTGACGACGTATCGATCGAGGTCCCGGACGGGTCGCTGACCGCCCTGCTCGGGCCCAGCGGCTCCGGCAAGTCCACCCTGCTGCGGGCGATCGCCGGCCTCGAGGACCTGGACTCCGGCCTGGTCACGATCAACGGCGAGAACGCGACCGGCAAACCGGCGCAGAAGCGCGGCGTCGGCTTCGTCTTCCAGCACTACGCCGCCTTCAAGCACATGACCGTCTACGACAACGTCGCCTTCGGCCTGAAGATCCGCAAGTGGGACAAGCAGAAGACCTCGGCTCGGGTCCACGAGTTGCTGCAGTTGGTCCAGCTCGACGGGCTCGCCGGCCGCTTCCCCTCCCAGCTCTCCGGCGGCCAGCGCCAGCGGATGGCGCTGGCGCGGGCGCTCGCGGTCGAGCCCAAGGTGCTGCTGCTCGACGAGCCGTTCGGCGCCCTCGACGCGAAGGTGCGCAAAGACCTGCGGACCTGGCTGCGGAACCTCCACGAAGAGATGCACGTGACGACGATCTTCGTCACCCACGACCAGGAAGAGGCGATGGACGTCGCCGGGCAGCTGGTGGTGATGAACAACGGCCGTGTCGAGCAGTCGGGTACCGCCGACGAGCTCTACGAGGACCCGGCCAACGAGTTTGTGATGAGCTTCGTCGGCGAGGTCAACCGGCTCGGCGACGACTTCGTGCGCCCGCACGACATGGAAGTCGTCCTCGACGCCGACGAGCGCACCCAGGAGGGCCTGGTGCAGCGGATCGTCACCCTCGGCTTCGAGGTCCGCGTCGAGCTGGTGCTCTCCGACGGGACCGAGGTCTGGGCGCAGCTGACCCGGGCAGAGTTGCAGCGACTGGAGCTGCGGGAGGGGCAGATCGCCTACCTGCGCCCGGTCCAGGCCAAAAGCTTCAACGGTTCGTCGCCGTCCAACTCCCAGGGGGCCTCGACTCCCCCTGGGTCCCAGGACGACGGCGAGGCAGAGGTATCTGCAGCCGTTTGAAGAGGCGACGGGGTGGGGTGTCTTCTTGCCGGGTGATGCCCCACCCCAATTCGCCGCTGTTCTTATCTTCGCGGATTTAGAGGCATCTGTCAGGGGGTCCCTGGGAGCACCTCCGCCGAGTGGAGACGGGGAGGGCTGGCGCCTCTAGGCATTTTGGCTCGGCTCCATGCTGAGTACCCAGGGACCCCCTGACAGATGCCTCGCCCGTGCCGCTTTGTCGGGCGAGTTGGGGTGGCTTGCCGTTAGCTCTTAAGGGGCGGGCCGGAATCGAGGGTTCATCGTCCCTTTTTGGTCCGTCCACGCGGGGTTCTGCTATTCTTGACTTAGTTGATCTACAAATACGGAAAGGAGACGGGATGTCTAAACGGGTAGCCACCACGACGTTTCGTTCGCGGGGTCGGTTGACCGGGCTGGTTCGGGACGAGTTCCCGGCTGGGACCGGGCAGAACCGGACCAGCCGTGGCGCCAATCGGGAGTCGGCGCTGAACGGGGCCGACGAGGCGCTCTTCTACCGGGCCCGGCTGGTGCTCGGCGATTCCCTCCCCCGCCCCCAGCGCTAGTCATGGACGACAGCGCTGAGTGTCCCGGCTGCGAAACCTGAGCCCGGACCGCCCTCGAGGCGATCCGGGCTCTTTCGCGTTCAGAGGGCTACTTCGAGCCCTTGCCCGAGCTGCCGGTGTCCTCGGTGAGGAGCGGTTCATCCGGCTGCGGGAACGCCTGGACGGCGAGGTTCCAGCTTTTCAGCGTCACGGTGACGTCTTTGGCACCCGCGTACTGGACGGCGATCGTGTGGCCGCCCTTGGTCAGCACGCCCGTCTGCACGATAGTGTTGACGACCGGCACCGGGGTGGGAGACGACGCGGTCGACGGCAGCAGGTTCACTTTGCCGGTCGTCTGACCGTCGATCAGGATCTGCACCGGGCAGGCTTTGTCGGCACCCGGTTTCGCCGCCGTGCAGGTACCCGTCGCGGAGAAGGTGATCACCGCCGAACTGACTTCGGCCTTGGTCGCGAACGAGGTGAACGCGGACGGGATGTATCCGGGGGCGGTCGCCAGGACGGGCCCGAACTGGGCGGTGCCGGCGGCAATCCCCACCACCGGAGTCTTCGGCGCGGTCGCCTTGGCGACGTACAGGTTCGAAGCCGCCTTCTTCTTCAGGTAGAGCGTCGACGCCTTCTTGTTGCTCACGTAGACCTTCGCCGCCTTCTGGTTCGTCAAGAACGATTGGGCGACCGAGGGCACCACCGTGACCGAGACGGCGACCGCCGCCGCCAGCACGACAACCGTCGCGGCTCGGGGGGTGGACAGTCTTCTCTTCAGCAATTGGTCCTCCATGTCTGCGGCCTCCGCCTGGCCCTTCTGGCGCCCTCGGATGGCCTTTCTTTACTAAGTGACTCAGAAAGGTACAGAAGCTGCTAGGGTTTTGCGACGTAGTTGGTCAACAAACTCGCTTTAACCCGGCAAGGAAAGGACTCACACCGCATGAGAAGCAAGACCCTCGCCATTGCGGCGCTCTCCCTTATGGGGCTCGCTGCGCCGGCGTCGGCCGGTGCCGTGACCTACATCGGGTCGGGCTCCGTCGCCGCGCAGCCCGTGCTGCAGGCCCTTTTCAAGACCTACGAAAAGCAGGTCAACAAGAAGGTCCACTTCACCTACCTCGCCAACGGCGGCAACGCCGGCGTCAAAGACGTCCAGAACGGAACCAGCCAGTTCGCCGGGCAGGCCCGTACCCCCCTCCCCTCGGACGCCGGCACCACCTACATCAAGATGTTCCTTGACGGCCTCTGCCTGGACGTCAACCCGAAGAACAACCTCACCGACATCAGCATCCAGCAGACCCACGACATCTACCGCGGGCTGATCACCAACTGGAGCCAGGTCGGATCGAGCCTCGGGACGACGATCGACCCGGTCGGCCGCGACACCAATGGAGGGACCTACAACTTCTTCCTCCAGGCGGTGCTGAACAACGAACCGCCGGCTTCCAACGTCAACGCCCTGACCGCCGACGGCCTCGTCGTCAACGCGGTCAAGCAGGATCCGAACGCGATCGGCTACGCCGGTCTCGCCTGGCAGAAGAAGGGGCTGAAGCCGCTGAAGGTCAACGGCATCCCCTGCGCCGCCAGCAAGATCAGCGTCGAGCCGCTCAAGTACCCGCTCTCGCGCTACCTGTTCCTGGTCCTGCCCGGTGACGGCAGCACCAGCCCGAAAGGACTGGTCAAGTTCATCGACTGGGCCCGGCGCAGCAAGCTCGCGGGCGAAGTGATCTCCAAAGCCGGCGGCGTGCCCGCCTTCAACAAGAAGAAGTAGGCATTGGAGGAGCAGTTCCCACCCGAGTACGGGCCGAAATGGTCCGACCAGCGCGTCGAGCGGATGCTCGGCGCGCTGGTCTGTGGTGTCGTCGGCCTGCTGCTGGCGATGATCGTCACCGTCTTCGTCCACGCCTGGCCGTCGTTCTCGGCCAACGGCCTGGCCTGGTTCGGGCCGGGCGGCAACGTCGACGACCAGCTCAACGCGATCTTTCTCTCCGGGCAGAACGGGCTCGAATACGTCTACACCTTCCACGCCTGGCCGCTGATCTGGAGCACGATCCTGATCACCGGAGGCGCCGTCACGATCGCCCTCTTCTCCGCCCTCTTCGTCGCCGTCTTCATCGTCGAGTTCGCGCCAGACTGGATGAGCAACATCCTGCAGCCGGTGATCCGCTTCCTGGCCAGTGTCCCCTCGGTGATCTACGGCCTGATCGGAGTCGTCGTCCTCGTCCCCTTCATCGGCAACCACCTGATCACCGAGCCGCAGAAGGCCTCCGTCGCCGGCGTCATCTCCCTCACCGGCTACAGCCTGGTCGCTGCGATCACGGTGCTGACGGTGATGATCGCGCCGCTGATGGTCTCGATTTTCAGCGACGGCCTGCGGGCGGTCAAACCCGGCTGGCTCGAGGGCTCGCTGGCGCTCGGGGTCAACCGCTGGCGCACGACCTGGAAGATCGGCGTCCGCAGCGCCCGCCCGGCGATCGTCGCCGGCACCGTGCTGGCGGTCGCCCGCGCGATCGGCGAGGCGGTGATGCTGGCGATGATCTCCGGCTCGGTCGGCTTCGCCCCGAACCCCGCCGACGGCCTGATCTTCGTCTACGAGCCCTCGCGGCCGCTGGCGCCGACGATCGTCAAGAACATCGACCAGCTGAGCTCGCCGCCGGCCAACGCGACCCTGTTCGCGATCGCCGCCGTCCTGCTCTTCTCGGCGGCCTTCTTCTCGCTCACCGGCTACGTCGCCCGTCGCTCGATGCAGAAGTACGGAGCGGCCTGATGGAGCCGATACGCACCCCCTCTCCCCCGGAGAAACCCAGGTTGGTGCCCCCCTCGACCTCGCCGCAGCCGTCGCCGCCCTCCGGCGACGGCCAGAAGGGCGCGGTCGAGGGGACCGCCACCTGGGCGCTGAGCGACCGCATCGGCCTCGCCGTCTGCTGGACCCTCGGCCTGCTCTTCTGCGCGATCGCGGTCGCGATCGTCGTCTACCTGATGATCCAGGGGATCAAGTTCCTGCGCCCGGAGATGCTCTGGACGCCGGCCGCCGCGGGCTTCACCGAGGGCGAAACCGGAGGCTTCTCGGATGCCCTCTTCGGAACCATGATCGTCGCCGTGATGGGGATCTCGCTGGCGCTGCCGACCGGGATCGCGATCGCGGTCTGGCTGGTCGAGTACGGCCGGCCGGCGCCGCTGGCGCGGATCACCGAGATGACGATCGAGGCGATCGCCGGCATCCCCTCGATCGTCCTCGCCCTGTTCGGCACGGTGATCTTCTCCAGCACCGCGCTCGGCTTCCTCAGCCGCACCACCGAAGGCGTCGTCTTCGGCCGCTCCTTCTTCGCCGCCTCGACGATGCTCTCGCTGGTGGCGCTGCCGCTGATCGTCGCCAGCGTCCGCGAGGGGCTGAACTCGATCCCCCGCCACGTGCGCGAGGCCTCCTACGCGGTCGGCAAGACCAAGGCGGCGACGACGCGGCGCATCCTCCTCCCCACCTGCCGGCCGCAGGTCGCGACCGGGGCGATGCTCGGCCTCGGCCGGATCATCGGCGACACCGCGATCATCGTCGTCCTCCTCGGCGCGACCCAGAACTTCTCCCCGGTCGAAGGCGCCCGCTTCCCGTTCAACTACCTGCGCGGCGCCGGCACCACCCTGACCAACTTCGTCTACGAGGCCTCCCCCACCGGGAACCTCAACCAGCCGGAAAAAGCCTACGCGGCGGCTTTCGTCCTGCTGCTGATGGTCCTGGCCCTGAACGCGGCCGTAGACGTCGTCCACCGCCGCGCCAGAAAGGTAGGAACGTGGAGTCACTGACCCCAAACGTGGCCGAGCAGCGGGCCGCAATCCACCCCGTCAGCTCGGCCACCCCCGGGCCGCCGCCGATCCGGCGACTGCCGCTCGACGATCCCGGTACGGCGACGGAGGTCACCGCGCCGATCCCCTCGAGCGACGGCGACGGAGCGCAGCAGAGCGGCTTCACCGCCGCCAAACGCTCGATCGGCGCGCCCCAGTTCTCGATCCGGCGGATGGAGATCGACAAGGTCTCGGTCTTCTACGGCGAGAAAGAGGCGGTCAAAGGCGTCTCGCTGCCGGTCCGCCAGGGCGAGGTCCTCTCGCTGATCGGCCCCTCCGGCTGCGGCAAGACGACCCTGCTGCGCTCGCTCAACCGGCTCACCGAGCTGACTTCCAGCGCCCGCCTCAGCGGCCGCATCCTGCTCGACGACGTCGACATCACCGCGATCGAGCCGACCCTGCTGCGGCGCCGGGTGACGATGGTCTTCCAGCAGCCGAACCCGTTCCCGATGAGCGTCTTCGACAACATCGCCTACGTCCTGCGCGAGCAGGGCTCGCGGCGGGCGCGGAAGAAGAGCCTGGAGCCCGCGGTCCACAGCGCACTGGATCGCGCCGGCCTCTTCGAGGAGGTCAAAGACAACCTCGACCACCCGGCGCTGAAGCTCTCCGGCGGCCAGCAGCAGCGGCTCTGCATCGCCCGCGCCCTGGCCGCCGAGCCCGAGGTGCTGCTGCTCGACGAGCCCTGCTCGGCCCTGGACCCGAAATCCACCCAGGTGATCGAGGACCTGATCGTCAAGCTGCGCGACGACGTCGCCGTCGTGATCGTCACCCACAACCTGCAGCAGGCCTACCGGATCGCCGACCACGTCGCCTTCATGTACCTCGGCGACCTGGTCGAGTACAACAGCGCCACCGCCCTCTTCGGCTCGCCCCGCGAGCAACGGACCCAGGATTACGTGAGCGGTGCTTTCGGTTAGGCGCCCACAGCAGCTGGCGGTCCTCGCCCTCGGCGGCGCGCTCGCCGTGGGCGGCCTCGCGGGCTGCTCGACGACGCAGGAGAAGGCCGCCGCCCAGCAGGCGGAATCGGCCCGCATCCTCAAAGCGCGCGAGAAGCGCCAGGAGCGTAAGCGGCACCAGCGCAAGCAAGGGAAGGAGCAGCGATGAGCGAGTTGGAGACGGTGCGTCGCCCGCAGGCGATCGAGCCCTGCGAAGAGTGCGGGGCGCCGATGGACCCCCAGCAGCGCTACTGCGTCAACTGCGCGGCCCGCCGCGGCAACGGCGCCAACCCGGCCTCCCGCTACTTCGCGACGATGAGCAAACGCTCGCGCCGGCCGCTGACCGGGCCGCCGCCGAAACAGAGCCCGACCAGCCGCGCCGCCGCGGTCGCCTTCTTCGCCCTGCTGCCGCTGGCGGTGGGGCTGGGACTGGTGATCGGCCGCAGCGGCTCCGGCGACGACAACAGCGACGCCCTCCTGCAGGCGCTGAAGGAACGGCCGGCGGCGACCGCCGGCACCCTCGCCACCACCGGCACCGCCGCAACCGCCCAGAAAGCGAAAAAAGAGGCCAAAGCCGGCAAAGCCAAGAGCAAGGGCGAAGGGAAAGTGACCCACACCGAAAACGGCGACGTGCACGACGTGGCCAACTTCGAAGCCTCCAAGCAGAAGGAAGAAGAAGACACCCAGATCGTCGCCGAAAACCCCGAACAGACGGGGGACGACTACATCAAGGCCCAGCAGAACCTGCCCGACGTGATCGTCGTCGGCGGCGAAGGCGGCTCCGCCCCGGCTCCCGGAGGGGGGGCGGAACCGTGAAGCGGCCGCAGCTGCCGAAAGCCGTCGTCAAGCGGGCCAAGAAGGTCGCGCCGAAGCGACCGCAGCCGAAAGAGCAGCCCAAAGTGGAGCCGAAAGCGGCTCCCGAGCCGGCGCCCGAGAACAAAGAGCTGCTGGCCCAGCGCGACCGCCTGCTGGAGAAGTTCACGGTGATGCAGGCCGACCTTGGCGGCGCCTTCTACGAGATGGCGATCCGCGACCACGTCCGCCTCGACGTCCTCACCCGCAAAGCCGCCGAGCTGCAGCGGGTCGACGCCGAGCTGCTGACGGTCGAGCGGCTGCTGGAGATCGAACGCGCCGACGCGGCCGGTCTCTGCTCCAACTGCGGTTCGCCCTACGGGGCCGCGGACAGGTTCTGCCCCCAGTGCGGCAACTCGCTGGTGCCCGCGGAGGCGGCAGCATGAAGGGCCTCCTCGCCGGACCGATCCAGAAGGCCTCGGCCGCCGCCGCCAGCCTGACCGGCAAGCGCTTCTCGATGCTGGTCGCCTCCTCCCTGGTCGCCACCACGGGCGTCGTCGCCGTCGGGCTGAGCGGCACCAGCGGGATCAGCCCGATGGAGGCCGCCGCCGCGCGGGCGCTGCTGGCGGAAGAAAGCGCCGTCGTCGCCTCCGCCCCGGCCCCCGCGCCCGCCGAACCGAGCCCGGCTTCCTCCCCAGAAGCAGCGTCGAGCGCGGGGGCGGCTTCCTCCGGGCCGCTCCCGTCGCCGGCGCCCGCGCCAGAACCGGCCCCTGCGCCCGAACCGGAAACGCCGGTGACGCCGCCGGCAGAACCCGAAACCCCCGAACCGGGGCCGATCCAGCACGTCTTCCTGGTCTCGGTTGCCAGCCCGGGCTACGACGCCGTTTTCGGCCCCACCTCGCAGATGCCCTACCTCTCCGGCGAACTGCGCCCAAAGGGCCTGCTGCTCTCGAACTACTCGCTGCTCGACACCGCACCGCTGCCGAACGGCATTGCCTCGGTCGGCGGCCAACCGCCCACCGAGGCGACCAAGAGCGGCTGCCCGACCTACGAAGCCTGCCTGCAGGAAGTCGAAACGCTGACCCTGCCCGACCAGATGGCCGGGGCCCGCCTCGCCTGGCACGGCTACTTCGAAGCGATGACCGACGCCGAAGGCAAACCCGACAACTGCGTCCACCCCGAACCCGAAGCCGCCGACGTGCCCACCGCGAGCGGCTACTCGTCCCTGCTCAACCCCTTCGTCTTCTTCCACTCGCTGCTCGACCTCGGCGACTGCGACGAAAACGACGTGCCGATCGACCAACTCAGCAAGGATCTGAGGAAAACCGAGGCGACCGCCAACTTCTCCTACGTCTCCCCCAACCTCTGCAACGCCGGCTTCCGCGAAAAGTGCCCCGAAGGCGCAACCTCCGGGCCCGCCGCGGCCGACGCCTTCCTCGCCAAAGTCGTGCCGGAAATCCTCGCCTCACCCGCCTACGAGAAGGATGGCCTGCTGATCGTCAGCTTCGGCGCCGCCGACCCCGACCCCGCCGCGCCGCCCAGCGACCCGAAGAAGGTCGGCGCGGTGCTGCTCTCGCCGCTCCTCACCCCGGGCGCGACCGACGCCGCCCCCTACACCCCCTACTCGCTGCTGCGCTCGATCGACGAACTGTTCAACCTGGAACCGCTGGCGAGCGCCGGCGGCACCAAGGTCCGCTCCTTCGCCTCGGCCTTCACCGCGGGCAACGGCGGCGACTGATATCTGCCACGCTTTCGCGCCATGAGCGCACAGGAGCAGCAGGGAGAGCCGATAACCCAGGAGGGACTCGACGAGCTGAAGGCCGAACTGGCCGAGCTCGAAGGCCCCGCCCGCAAAGCGATGGCGGCGCGGATCAAGGTCGCCCGCGAGGAGGGCGACCTCAAGGAGAACGCCGAGTATCACGTCGCCAAAGAGGACCAGGCGCACCTGGAGACCAAAATCAAGCGGCTGCAGGAACGGCAGCGGAACGCGGTCGTGGTCGAGGTCTCCAGCATCGACAGCGACACCTTCACCTTCGGCCGCACCGCCGAAGTCCTCGACGAGTCCAAAGGCGAGGCCAACGCCTGGACCCTGGTCGGCTCGACCGAGGCCAACCTCGCCGAAGGCCGGCTCTCGGCCGAGTCGCCGATCGGCCGGGCGCTGATGGACGCCAAGGTCGGCGCCACGGTGACCGTCGAGACGCCGAAAGGCGACCGCTCGTTCAAGGTCCTCAAGCTGGTCGCCTGATGCCGGGATGCTGAGGCTCCGCTCCTCGGTCGCCCACCACCAGGCCGAAGAGTTCGGGGCGCTGCTGCGCGACCTCGAAGGCGTGCGCCGGGTCGTCCAGCAGGCCGACGAGGGCGACCCCGCCCGCTCCTTCGTCTTCGTCGCCGACGTCGAGCCGGCGATCGCCGACCAGCTGCTCGAGGAGATCGACGCGCTCGGGATCGGCGTCGAGGACTACGTCCTCAGCAAGATCGAGGTGATCGCCCCCCAGCACCGCCACCACCGCGGTGACGGCGGCATCGACGGCTTCGCCTGGGTCGAGGTGATGGGACAGGCGCGGGCCAATTCGCGGCCGCTGGCCCGCTATCTGGCGCTGATCAACGTCGCCGCCGTGATCGCCGCCCTCGGGGTGATCACCAACAGCTCGATCCTGATCGTCGGCGCGATGGCGGTCAGCCCCGACCTGCTGCCGATCTGCGCCACCGCGGTCGGCATCGTCGGCGGCCGCTACGGCCTCGCCTGGCGCGCCTTCACGACGCTGGTCCTCGGCCTCGGCCTGGTCGTCGTCACCGCGATGGTGCTGAGCGCGCTGCTGAAATGGACCGGCCTGCTCCCCGACGGCTTCAAGGTCGAGGAAAGCAGCCTCGCCACCCTCGCCCACACCGACTACTCGACGGTGCTGATCGCCCTCGCCGCCGGCGTCGCGGCGATGCTCTCCTTCGAGACCCGGGCCAGCACCGCGGTCGGGGTCGCGATCTCGGTGACGACGATCCCGGCCTCGGCCTACCTCGGCGTCGCCCTCGGCGGCGGTGGCATCGAGCACGCGATGGGCGCCGCGGTGGTGCTGGCGATCAACGTCTCGCTGCTGATCGTCTCCGCCACGCTCACCCTGGCGGTGCAGCGATGGCTTCCGAATCGCTCTGGGGCTCCGGTATAGGCGGCTCCACCGGCGGTGCCGGCGGCGTCGACCAGGGCGCGGGCTCCGGCCGCCGCTCGTCGTAGACGACCTCGGATGCCGACATGCGGTCGTCCCAGGCGCGACGGCGCTCGGAGAAGACGATCCCGAGGAAGCCGAGCCCGAAGGTGAGGACCGCGAGGCCGAGGCCGATCAGGCGCCTGATCGAGCGCCGCAACGAGAGGCGCCCGCCGTCGAGCCGGATGCCGAGAAACCGCATCCCCGGCGTCTGCCCCGCCAGCGACCAGAAGCCGAGCAGGTAGATCGCGCCGAAGCTGAGCCAGGCAGTCGAGCCGACGGCGATCGCGAAGGTGGTTCCGCCTCCTCCGCCGCCGCCGAAGGTGGTGACGACCAGAGTGACCAGCGCGACGAAGGCGGTGAAGGCGAGGTTGACGAAGACGCCGTCGACGACCATCGCCAGGCCGCGGCTGACAGCCCCGGCGCGGTCGGTCGGCAGCGCCCGCGGCGCCCGGAAGAAGATCCGGCGGACGATCCGCTCGAAGCGGTTGTCGAGCCGCCGGGCGAGGCTGCCGATCGTGCGGCCGACGTCCTCGACCAGGCCCATCCCCTGGGCGCTGATCGCCGCCCGCACCTCGGGCGCCTCGGCGATCCGCTCGACCAGCTGCTGGGCCTGGTCGGAGGCCAGCAGCCGTTTCCAGACCTCGTCGACGAGCTCGGAGTCCATCGCCTCGAGCACGGCTTTCTTGACGGCATCGCTCCCCAGCGCGCCCTCGACCGCCTCCTGGACGACCGGGCCTGCGAGCACCCGGGCCATCGCCCGCTCGACCGCCTGGCTCTCGACCGCAGCGACGATCGCGTCCTCGGCCGCGACCTCGACGGCGCGGTCGATGCCCGTCGCCTTGGTGACCGTGCGCGCGCCTTTGAACCCGACCCCGAGCAGCCGCGCCGGCAGCGGCAGATTGCCGTTCTGGGCCGGATCGACGCCGTTCTCAGCCCGCGGAGTAGAGCCGTTTTCCATCCCGCGCGAGTATATGCCGGGTTCAGCGCTTCGCCAGCAAATCGACCAGGCGGTCGAGCAGCTCGGCCTGGGCCGGGAGGATCTTCTCCCGCGCCCGCTCGAGGTCGAACCACTCGGCCCGGTCGACCTCGGGGAACTCCTGCTGCTCGCCGCTGCGCGGCGGCCATTCCATCTCGAAGGTGTTGCTGTCGAGCGCGGCCGGGTCGAACTCCGCCTCCGCCGCCCAGGCATCGACGACTTTGCCGGCCCGCTGGCGGATCGAGCCGAGCTCGATCAGCTGCTCGGGGTCGAACTCGGCCGCCGGGCCGAGCTCCTCTTCCAGCTCGCGGATCGCGCAGGCGCGGGGCTCCTCGTCCTCCTCGATCTGGCCCTTGGGGATCGTCCAGGCGCCGGCGTCTTTGCGCCGCCAGAACGGACCGCCGGGGTGGACGAGCAGGAACTCGACCCCATCGCCGCGGCGGCGGAAGAGCAGGACCCCGGCGCTGTGCTTGGCGGCCATCGACCCGAGTCATACCGACTCGGGTCGATGGCAGCGTCCTGCCTACCCGCCGAGTTTGTAGGCGATCAGTTTGGCGACCTGGCCTTCGGCCAGCGGCAGACCGGCGCCGGCGACGAGCATGTCGCCGTCGACCATCACCCCAGCGTTGGTGCCCGAGGGCATCGCCGCCTGCCAGATTTCTCCGCCCTTGCCGGAGTCGAGGGCGTGGATCACGCCGTCGGCCGAGGTGGCGAAGACGACGTCGTTGGAGACGAGCAGCGAGCCGTAGGCGGGCTGCGGCAGTTCCGCTTTCCAGGCGATCTTGCCGCTGGCGAGGTCGAGCGCCACGACTTCGCCGGTGGCGGCGCCTTCTTCGGTCGTTTCTTCGCCGTTGATCGTCACCAACGAGTGGTTGACGACCGGAACGTAGATCCGCTTGTCGTCGGCTGCCGGCAGGGCGACCACGCCGCCGAGCGCGCCCGGGAAGACCTCGCCGGTCTTGATCTTGTCGCCTTCGCCCTTCATCGCGAGGATGTTGTCTTCGTCGTGGCCGTTGTGTTTGCCGACGGCGGTCCGCCAGACCGGCTTGCCCGTCTTGACGTCGACCGCGACCACGAATCCGGACTTGCCGGAGCCGATCGCCACTTCCTTGCCGCCGGCTTTGGTGATCACCGGCGAGTTCTGGAAGTCCCAGTCATAGACGTTGTGCGGGGTCTCCTGGTAGTACCAGACGAGCTTGCCGGTCTTCGGGTCGAGTTTGACCAGCGAGTCCGCGTAGAGGTTCGGGCCGGGCCGGCTCGCGCCCCACGGTTCGCCGGGAGCGCCCGGAAGCGGCGCCGGGTTGCCGGTGCCGGCGTAGACGAACCCCTTGCCGTCGAACGAGGGCGGGTACCAGAGGCCGCCGCCGGAGTTGACCTTCGGCTTGCCCCAGAGGCTTTTCGGGACCGTGTCCCAGTGCCAGAGTTTCTTGCCGGTCTTGCCGTCCATCGCCCACAGGGTTCCGACCTGCCCCGCTTCGTATTCGGCCGCCGGCGTCTCCGGCACGGTCGAGACGTAGACCCGGCCGGCGTTGACCCCCGGCGCCATGTCGATCGCGCCTTCGAGGTCGACCTGCCAGGCGACCTTGCCGGTTTCCTGGTCGAGCGCGAACGCTTCGGAAGCGGTCGCCCCGTAGACGTGGCCTTCGGCGACCGCCAGCCCGTTCGGGCCGTGGCTCGGCGATTCCCACTTCTTCGTCCAGAGGACGTCGCCGCTGGCGAGGTCGGTCGCTTCGACGTTGGATTCGAGGTCCTGGGAGTAGATGACCCCGTTGGCGATCACCGGCGTCGAGGCATAGCTGCCGTAGACACCGGTCCCTTTCACCGCGGCCGACCAGACTTCTTCCAGTTCGGTGACGTTGCCGCTGTTGATCTTGCTCTGCACGGCCCGCGTGCTGGCAAGGTCGACGTTGGAGAGGGCGTCGCCGGTGAAGCTCGCATCGCCCGAGGACGAGGAGTCCGACGAGGATCCGCACCCCGCCAGCAGCGCTCCCACGGCAACCACCACCGCAAGCAGCGGCAACCTCCAGAACCTAGACGGCATCGGCATCCCACGTCCTCCCTAATCGAGTAATAAAGACTTGTCTTCTATCGTTTCAGAAATCCCTGCAAACTGGGAACTGAGTTCGGCTAGAAGCGGTTGCAGGACTCGGTTTGCCAGCAGGCCGAGGCTGCCGAGGTTGGCGAAACCGGGGCCCTGGCGGAGGCCGCCGAGGCCGGGGATGTGCAGGCGCGGGTTCATCCCCTCGAGCGCGAGGGAACGGCCGATCGGCACCTCGGTCTGCGGCGGGCGGTCCCAGAGCGGGCCGCACTGTTCTTCAACCTCGTCGCGCACCGCGTCCGGGAAGAGGCCGCGCAGCTGGCGCAGCAGGTCGAACCCGGTGCAGTTGACGACGTAGTCGTAGCGCTCGGCGCACGCCCCCTCCGAGGGGCTCTCGAATTCGAGCACCGCCCCCTCGCCGCCCGCGGCGAGGGAGACGTGGACGGCGCGGCCGGTGATGAAGGAGAGGTGATCGTCGTCGGCGATCCGGGCGAGGACGGTCTGGTCGAAGACGCCGCGGTCGCAGTGCTTGACGAAGTCGCGCCGGGTCTCGACGTCGAGGTGTTCCCAGTCGACGTTGTCGGGGTCGGCGAAGACCCGGTTCTCGAGGAAGCTCTCGCCGCGGCTCAGCGGCAGGGTCGGGGTGTAGACGGTCAGCCGCGCCTGGGGCCGCAGGTCACGGAGGAAGACGAGGGCGCTGAGGGCGCTCTCCCCTCCCCCGACGATCGCGATCTCCACCTCCTCTCCCTCCGGCACCCGGGCGAATTCCTCGCGCCGGCTGTCGCAGTGGAAGACGCGCGACTCGACGTCGGGGTCGTGCGGGAAGTGGCGGTGCACCCCGGGCCCGGTGAGGACCAGAGCGCCGCCGGTGTGGCGCTCTGGATCCTCCGATCGGCCTCGCTCGGCGACCTCCACCTGCCAGCGGTCGTGACCCTCGCCGAGCGAGACCTCGGTCACCCTGCCGTCGTAAATCCGGATTCCCTCGGTCGCCCGCCCCAGCACCCAGCCCAGGTAGGCGCCGTAGTCGCAGTGGCGGACCGAGGGCGAGCCCGAGTTGACCCAGGCTGCGTATTCGTGGCGCTCCATCGCGAAGCGCTGCCAGGTGAACGGCAGGAGCGCCGCGTCGATCTCGTCGCCGAGCTCGCCGAACTGGCGCGAGCTCTGGTACGGGAAGCCGACGTCCTTGATCGGCGGGATCGCCAGCGGCTCCTCCCCGGAAGTCATCCCGTTGCGCCCCAGCCAGGACGCGGCGGGCTCGGTTTTCTCGATCACGGTCATCGAGACTTCGCCCAGCCCGAGGGTGTTGATCGCGTGGATCTTGGCGGCGAGCGCCGCGGCCTTGGCGCCGGCGCCGACGACGAGGATGTCGCTGTCGCTCACGATCGCTCCTCAGACGGGGGCCAGGGCGCGCGGCCCGGCCGGCTCGGTCTCTCTCGGTTCGGCGATCACCAGCCCCTTCTGGTCGGGGCTGAAGGAGATCGCGCTTTTCCGCGCCCGCTCGGCGCCGCTCTCGACCGCGCGCAGGTCGGTCGTCTCCAGCACGATCCGCAGCACCCGCTTCATCTCCATTTCCGCGTAGCTGGCGGCGAGACAGCGGCGGACACCGCCGCCGAACGGGATCCAGGTGTAGGTGCCGGGCTGCTTGCCGACGAAGCGCTCTGGCAGGAAGCGGTGCGCTTCGGGGTAGTGGCGCTCGTCGCGGTGGATCAGGTGGATGCAGGGCGCGACCGTCGTCCCAGCGGGCAGCTCGTATCCCCCGAGGCGCAGCGGCTCCAGCAGGTTGCGGACGACGACCGGGACCGGCGGGCGCAGCCGCAGCGTCTCCTTGACGACGGCGTCGAGGTAGCTGCCGTCGCCGCTGAGGATGTCCTCGCGCAGCAGCTCGAGTTTGTCCGGGTTCCGCAGCAGCCGCTCGAAGGTCCAGGCCAGCGTGCTCGAGGTCGGGCCGTCGGAGAGCAGGGTCACCAGTTCGTCGCGCAGGTCCTGGTCGGAGAGCGGCGAGCCGTCCTCGTAGCGCGCCCCCACCAGCATCGAGACGACGCCGAGGGTGCCGCCGTGCGGGTCGGCCTTGCGCCGCCGCGCCTCCTCCATCACCGCCGCCTCGACCGCCCCCATCGCCTCGCGGTAGCCACGGCTGCGGGTCACCCAGCCGGGGCCGAGGAAGGCGAGCATCGCCAGGTTGCGCGGTTCATTCATCCAGGTGGTCAGCTCGCGCAGGCTCTCGCGCAGCGGCTCCAGGCGCGGGCTCTGCGAGTCGGGCCCGAAGACCGCCCGCATGACGACGTCGAGGGTGATGTCCTGCATCCGCGGCCAGAGCGCGAACGGCTCGCCGACCGGCCAGCGGGCGATCTCCTGCCCGGCCACCTCGGCCATCATCGCCGAGTCGGCCTGGACCGCCTGGCCGTGGAAGGAGGGCAGCATCAGCTTGCGGCGGGTCATGTGGTCGGGTTCTTCGAGCAGCATCACCGAGCGCGGGCCGAGCAGCGGCCCCAGCAGCGGGTTGGCGGTGTCGACGCCGACCGCCTTTCCCGCGGTGAAGACCTTTTTCACGTCGTCGGGGTCGCTGAGGATCACCCAGTCGCCGTAGTGGCGGATCCGCAGAGTGAAGATGTCGCCGTAGCGCCGCTGGCACTTCTCCAGCCAGGGCAGCGGCCGCTGCGTCCAGCCGACGGCCTGCAGGGCGCGCGGCATCCGCGGTCCGGGCGGCAGCGCGCTCACGCGGCGTTCTCCTCGGGTCGGGGCGCTTTTGCGTCCTCATGGGACGGAAAAGCGCCCCGACCCGCGAGCTCGTCCATCAGCTCGTCCTCGAGCCGGCAGGTGGTGCCGATCAGGAGCTCGAAGAGGTCGGCGGAGAACTCCCGCGGCAGGTCGTGCTCGGCGCCGCGGGCGAGGTAGCGCTCGCGGACGATCTTCACCCGGTCGGGCTGCATCATCGGGATCTCGTGCTCGCTCTTGTAAACGGCGACTTCCCGGCAGATCTGCAGCCGCTCGCCGAACAGCTTGGCGATCTCGTCGTCGATCTCATCGAGGCGGCGGCGGAAGGGCTCGAGCCCGTTGGCGCTCATCGGCCCTCCCCTCCCAGCAGGCCGTTGGCGAATGCATAGCTGCAGGCGGCGAGCTCGTCGAGCGCGTAGCCGCCCTCCTGGATCACGCAGACCGGCAGCCCCGAGCGGGCCAGCAGGCGGCCGACCTCGGCGAAGATCTCCGGCCGGAAGCTCCAGCCGCCGTGCGGGTCGCCGGCGACCGTGTCGTAGCCGAGCGAGACGACCAGGGCGCGGGCGATCTCCGAGAGGTCGTGGATCGAGTGCGCGACCTCCTGCAGGTAGACGTCTTCGTCGGGGCTCTCCGAGAAGGCGACGGCGCGTTCGCCGGGCACCCGCGGCAGCGGCGTCCCCGGCGGCAGGTTGGTGACCGGCGCCGCGTGCAGCGAGTGCAGGGCGGCGACGGGGCCCATCCGCTCGACCAGGGCCGAGGTCCCGTTCGGGTAGTGGAGGTCGAGGTCGATGATCCCGACCGGCTTCATCCCGCCCTCGCTCAGCCGGCGCACCGCGGCGACGGCGTTGTTGAGGTAGCAGTAGCCGGCGTGGAAGGCCGGGCCGGCGTGGTGGCCGGGCGGCCGGCAGACGGCGTAGGTGAAACGGGCGCCCTCGAGCAGCCGCTCGGCGGCGGTGATCGAAGTGCGGATCCCCTCCAGCGCGGCGGCAACGAGCGCCTTGTTGACGGGGATGTCGGGCTCGAGGCCTGGCGGGGCGAAGTCCGGCATCACCACCGGCTCCTCGCTGGAGAGCTCGGTCAGCACCCGCAGGTACTCGGCCTCGTGCAGGGAGGCGAGCGTCTGGCGGACCTCCTCGTCGAGGGCGTCGGCTTCGACCGGGCGCACGCCGGAGTGGCGCACCAGCCCGGCCCGCAGCTCGACCAGGCGCTGGTTGGAGTCCTGGCCTTCGATCAGCCGTTCCCCTTCCCGCACCCAGAAGGCGGCGTCGCCGCTCCCCTGGCGCTGCTCGATCATCAGCAGCTCAAGGCTCATCGAGCAGCCTCCGCATCCGCGGCCCGAGGCGCTCGAACCCGTTGCGCTTGTAGAAGGACTCGGTCGAAGCGATCGCCGCGAAGGTCTCGCGCGGGAGACCGACCTCCAGCCGGCTGACCCCGCGCGTTCGCGCCTGGGATGCGATCGCCTCGACCAGTTCCGCCCCGACGCCGCGACTGCGCCAAGCCCCATCGACCCAGAGGTCTTGGACCGTCGCGTAGACGCCGGGAACGTGGATTGCCCGCTGCCAGGTCGCGG
Organism: Solirubrobacterales bacterium; assembly: GCA_035473555.1. GTDB lineage: Bacteria > Actinomycetota > Thermoleophilia > Solirubrobacterales > 70-9 > VAYN01. Next base: position 60,309 of record DATIOC010000034.1, on the reverse strand, counting down.
TGAGAACGCCGACGATCGCTCCGTCGGCCTCCGCGATCAGGACCGACCCGCCCTGCGGGTCGTCGAGCAAAGCTTGTACCTCCGCCTCCATCTCGGCCCGCGCCGGAATCCGGCCGCCGACCTCGCCGAGAAGGCTCGCGACCGCGGTCGCGACCCCTGCGACGTCCCCGCCGCCGGCCTCGCGCACAGCCGCCTCCGTCGCCACCGGATCGGTCACGCGGCCTCCGCCTGTCTGGCGGCCGGCTCGAGCTCGACGCTCCAGGCCTCGCCCTGGGCGTCCGAGCCGGTCACGGCCCGCGCGATCGCCGCCATCGGCGCCCGCGCCTTGAGCAGGATCTCGTCGAACTCCTCGACCGGGTCGGACTGCATGACGATCGCGCCGCCGGCGCCGATCGTCGTCCGCCCCGGCCGCATCACGATCGTGCGGATGACGATGTTGAGGTCGGTGTAGCCGTCGGCGCCGAAGTAGCCGATCGAGCCCGAGTAGACGCCGCGCGCCTCTTCCTCGAGGTCGTCGATGATCTCCATCGTCCGCTCCTTCGGGGCGCCGGTCATCGAACCGCCCGGGAAAGTCGACCGCACGCAGTCGACCGCGCTGCGGCCGTCCTCGAGCCGGCCGACGATCGTCGAGACCATCTGGTGCACCGTCGCGTAGGGCTCGACCACCATCAGGTGCGGCACTTCAACGCTGTCGACGTCGCAGACGACGCCGAGGTCGTTGCGCAGCAGGTCGACGATCATCAGGTGCTCGGCGTAGGTCTTCTCGTCGTCTTCGAGGCCGGCGCACCGCGCCGCGTCCTCGACCGCGTCGTCGACGCGGGAGATCGTCCCCTTGATCGGCCGCGCCATCACCTGGCGCTGGCGATCGACCGAGATGAAGCGCTCCGGCGAGGAGCTGACGATCGCGCTCTCGCCGAAGTGGAGGAAGGCGGCGAACGGCGACGCGTTCGTGCGGCGCAGTCCCCGGTAGAGCTCGAACGGATCCGGGCTGGCGTCGGTCGAGAACTGGTCGGTGAGGCAGACCTCGTAGGACTCGCCGGCGAGCAGTTCAGCCTGCGACTTGGCGATGTCGGCGAGGTAGCGGGTGCGGCCGCGGCCCGACTGGAAGCTGACGTGGCCGCCCGGTTCGCTCGGCGGCGCCAGCGGCCGCTCCGCCGGCGGCTCGGCGATCGCGCCCGCGATCAGCTCCTCGGCGGCGTCGAGCCAGAGCTCGGCCTCGGGGTCCTCGCTGCGGCAGAGGGCGAAGACGTAGGTGGTGTCCTTGGTGTGGTCGACAGCGACGACCCGGTTGGCGAGCATCAGCGCCGCGTCGGGCAGGTCGGAGCTGTGAACGTTGGGCGAGCCGCAGTCGGCCTTCAGCTCGTAGCCGAGGTAGCCGACGTAGCCGCCGACGAGGCCGCGCTCGACCCCCTCCGGCGGGTCGACCTTGATCCGGCCCAGCTCGCGCTGCAGGTAGTCGAAGATCGACTTGTGCTCGACCGTCTCGACGCCGCCGCGGCTGACCGAGACCTCGCCGGAGTCGACGTCGTATTCGACGCAGCAGCGGTCCGGGCCGGCGGTGGTCCCCATGTAGGAGCACTGCGCCAGCCAGGTCGGCGCGTCGGCGCTGTCGAGCCAGAAGGAGGGATCGTGGTGGGCGAAGAGCCGTTCGTAGACGTGCTCGGTCGGCGCCTGACCCGGGATCGTCCGCATCCGCAGCTCCAGCTCGCCGCCGTCCTCGGGCGCGGCGGCGCGCGGCGCCGGCTTGCCGCTGCGCGGGACGATCGTCGCCCGGCCGGCGGGGCGGCTCTCCGAGCGCTTGTAGCGAGCCGCCAGGTCGAAGAAGTTCTCGGCGATCTTCAGCCCGTACTCGGTCGAGATCGACTCGGGGTGGAACTGGACGCCCCAGATCGGCCGTTTGGTGTGCTCGACCCCCATCACCACGCCGTCGTCGGACCAGGCGACGATGCTCCCTTCGGGCCCGGGCGGGGTGGTGATCGCCAGCGAGTGGTAACGGACGACCGAGAAGCCCTGCGGCACGTCCTTGAACAGGCCCTTGCCTTCGTGCATCACCCGGCTGAGGCGGCCGTGCATCGCCATCGGGGCGCGCTTGACGTCGCCCTCGAGCAGGTTGCCGATCCCCTGGTGGCCGAGGCAGATCCCGAAGACCGGAACTTCTGAGTGGCGGAGGATGTCGCTGCAGACGCCGAAGTCGTGCCAGCGGGAGGGATGACCCGGCCCCGGCGAGAGCACGATCGCGTCGAAGTCCATCCGTGTCAGCACCCGCCAGGAGACGGCGTCGTTGTTGACCACCATCGGCTCTTCGCCCGAGGCCGCGGCCAGCAGGTGGAAGACGTTGTAGGTGTAGGAATCGTGGTTGTCGACCAAAAGCGTTTTCACGTCAAGCTCCCTCTAGTCCCAGGCCCCGCAGGCCCTGCTCGAGCACCGGCTGCACGACCGCCTCGACCTCCGGTGCACGCTCGTCTTCTCGGTACCAGCGCGCGAAATGAGAGAGGTACTTGGACAGCGGCGCCACGTCGAACTCCTCGACGGCGCTGCCCAGGTGGACCCGGTAGTGCTCCGACTGGACCACGGCGAAGCGGTAGTCCGGGTCCTCGGCCGGACGCTCGCCCTGGATCTCGGTCGAGGCGTGATGAGCCTGGGCGCACGCCAGGTCCCAGCCGAGACTTCCCTTGCCTTCCACCAGAAGCTTCTCTTTGCCGAACTTGACCTGCTTGGTCGTCGGCTGCAGGAGGAAGTAGCCGAGCGCGACCTGGGCCGGCACCGTCCCCGGGTGCGGGTGGCGCTCCATCTCCTGCGCGAACTCGGGGTTCTGGGCGAGCTGGTCCTCGATCCACTCGACCAGGTCGTCGATCAGCAGCGCCCCTTTCTTCGAGGAGCTGATCGATTCGTTCTCGCGGGCGACCATGCCGTGGAAGATGTCGTGGGTCGGCGGGCCTCCCCCGCGGGCCGAGCCGTTGCCGTTGCCGTTCTGCAGCCCCATCTCGTCGATCAGCTTGCGGCGGCAGGTGACGTGGGCGACCCACTCGTTGCCGCAGACCTGCATCGAGATCACGTCGTCGAGTTCGTCGGCCGCGGCCCAGTAGGCGAGCGCCCGCATGTGCTGGGTCGGCAGGCCGTCGGAGCGGACCAGCGGCATCTCTTCCAGCTCCTCGCGTTCGGTCTCGTACATCACCATCTCGTCGCCCCAGCGCTTGGTCAGCGTGCCGGCGGCGAGGCCCTGGTTCATGTACTCGGCGACCTCGGGGAGGAAGTCAGACTCGTAAATCACCTTGTCGAAGGTGATGCCGAGGCTGGCGAGCGTCTTGCGCTGGCCCGAGACCACCCAGGAGCGGGTCCGCGACCACAGTTCCAGCGCTTTCTGGTCGCCGCCGAGGACGCGCATCATCATCTCGTCGGCTTTGTCTTCGTACTGGGTCGACTCGCGGGCGACCGAGTCCTCGGCGCCGTCGTCGCCGAGGCCGCCGTTCTTGCTGGCGGTGACGTAGTCGGCGTAACAGAAGCCGACGAAGTGGTCGGACTTCTCGTCGGCGTCGGGGCCGGAGTCCTCGCCGGCGCGGGTGGCGACGCCGGCCATCGCCTCGCCCATGCTGCGACCGACGTCGCAGATCAGGCTGCGGTTCTCGACCCTCGCCCCCGCCTGCTTCAGCGCGCCGGCGATCGCGGCGCCGACGGCGAGGTTGCGGAGGTGGCCGATGTGCAGCGCCTTGGTCGTGTTGGCGCCCCAGAAGTAGACGGCGTAGCGGCTTTCGGCGGCCATGTCGGAGAACTCGCCGCCGGCGCCGGAGCGGACCGCCTCCCCCTGCGCTTCGATCCACTCGTCGCTCAGCTTCAGCACCGGCTGCTTGCGGTCGCGATCCAGCGAGGCGACCCAGTCCTCGGCCTCGAGCCGGTCGAGGGCGGCCATCGCCTCGGGGTCCTCGCGCCAGTCGGCGCCCTTCGGCAGCCGCGGGATCAGCATCAGGTCGAACTCGGCCTCCGGCCGGTAGGGCGCCCGCGCCGCCCAGGGCGCCCTGCCGCTGCCCCCTGCCGCCGCTGCCTCGAACTTGTTGAAGATGTTCTCGCCCATAGCCTTTGCTTTCGAACTTGCTTGCCTCGAATTTGGTTGTTCGAAATGCACCCGCCGGGGCTCGAACCCGGATCTTCGGCTTACAACGCCGACCCTTTAACCGATTAAGGCACAGGTGCTAGCTATGTTTCCCTGCCCGAGAGCAAACCCTGATTGCTCAAGCGCGGCGCGAGCATAACGGCATCCCCCGCTCGCGTCAAATAATTTGATTAAAGGCGGCGAGTTAAGCGCGGCCGGCCTGCAGGAGGCGGCTGAGGAACTGGCGGGTCTCGGGGCGCTGTGGGGCTTCGAGCAGCTGCGCGGGCGGTCCCTGCTCGACGATCTGGCCCTCGTGGAGGAAGGCGACCTCGTCGGCCACCTCGCGGGCGAAACTCATCTCGTGGGTGGCGATCAGCATCGTCATCCCCTCCTGCTTGAGGTCGCGCACCGCCTCCAGCACCTCGCCGACCAGCTCGGGATCCAGGGCGCTGGTGACCTCGTCGAGGAGCATCACCCGCGGCCGCCCGGAAAACGCGCGCGCGATTGCGACCCGCTGCTGCTGGCCGCCGGAGAGGTTGTCGGGGCGGTCGCCCTCGCGGCCGGCGAGGCCGAAGCGCGCCAGCAGCCCCCTCCCCCGCTCCTCGGCCTCGGCGCGCGCCTTGCCTTGGGCCCGGCGCTCGCCGAGCACCACGTTCTCCAGCGCGGTCATGTGCGGGAAGAGGTTGTAGGCCTGGAAGACGAGGCCGAGGCGGCGGCGGACCGCGACCGTGTCGACGGCCGGGTCGGTGATCGTCTCACCGTCGAGGAAGACGTCGCCGTCGTCGACGTCCTCGAGCAGGTCGATGCAGCGCAGCAGGGTCGACTTGCCCGAGCCGGAGGCGCCGATCAGCGCCACCGCTTCGTGCTCGCACACGGTCAGGTCGATCCCGCGCAGGACCTCGCGCTCGCCGAAGGCCTTGGTCACGCCGCGCACCTCGAGCACGGCGGCGCCGGGGGCAGCGCTCACCGAACCGCCCCCTCGGGGCCGCCCATCCGGTCGACGATGCGGGCGGTCGGGATCGTCACCGCCAGGTAGAGCAGGGCCGCGGCGACCAGCGGCGTGAAGTTGAACAGCTGGGACTCGATGATCTGGGCTTCGCGGAAGGCCTCCAGCGGGCCGAGGATCGAGATCAGGGCGACGTCCTTCTGCAGGGCGACGAAGTCGTTCAGCAGCGGCGGCGCCACCCGCCGCACCGCCTGCGGCAGGATCACGTGGCGCATCGCCTGGCCCTCGGTCAGACCGACAGCGAGCGCCGCGTCGCGCTGGCCGCGGTGGACCGAGTTGACCCCGGCGCGGTAGACCTCGGCGACGTAGGCGCTGTAGGAGAGCCCGAGGGCGATCGCGCCGAGGACGATCGGGTCGGTCGGCACCCCCTCCAGGCGCAGGGCCGGGACGCCGAACCCGATCAGGAAGATCAGCAGGATCGTCGGGATGCCGCGGAAGAGGTCGACCCAGACGACGGCCAGCAGCCGCAGCGGGAAGAAGGCCGGCGAGCGGGCGATCCGGACCAGGGCGATGACCAGGCCCACCGCGAGGACAGCCGCCTCGATGGTGACGAACAGCTTGACGTCGAGCCAGAAGGCGCGGAGCACGTCGGGGAAGGAGTCCTTGAAGACTTCCCAGCTGAAGAAGGTCTCCTTGACTTCGGGCCAGCCGGGACTGGTCAGGATCAAGAGCGCGAGGCCGCCGAGGACGACGACGCTGGAACCCGCCGCGATCGCCTGCCCGCGGCGGTGCTTGCGGCGCCTCGCCGCCTCCCGTTCGAGGCGGCGATCGCTCGGCATCAGCTCAATTCAGGGGGGCCGGCGGCCTGGCTCATCCAGCGCTGGGTGATCTTTTCCAGCTCGCCGGAGCTTTCCAGCGCTTCGATCGCTTCCGAGACGCAGGCGGTGAGCTTCGAGTCCTTTTCCAGCAGAGCGCCCCACCGGTCGCCGCCGGGGGCGCTGAACTGGCCGACGACGGTGGCTTGCGGGACCTGCACCGCGGTCAGGTAGAGCGCGGTCGGCAGGTCGACGACGACCGCGTCGATCTGTTCGTTCTTCAGCGCCTGGACGACGTCGTTGGAGGTGTTGAAGACTTCCGGTCGGCTGCTCGGGTCGATCGCGTCTTCGGCGGCTTCGAGGCTGGTGGTGCCGATCTGGACGCCGAGCTGGGCGTCTTGCAGTTCTTCCAGCGATTCAGCCGCGGCGGCGTCGGAGTCCTTCAGCGCCACCACCGCCTGGTTGGCGGTGTAGTACGGCGCCGAGAAGTCGACCGCTTTTTCCCGCACCGGCGTGATCGAGATCTGGTTGACGTCGAAGTCGAAGTCTTTCGGGCCGGGGGCGAAGGAGGAGTTGAACGCCTCCACGGTCCACTTCACCTTCGCCTTCGGGTAGCCGAGCTGATCGGCGACCGCGTAGGCGACCGCGCTCTCGAACCCTTCGCCGTTGGTCGGATCGTCGTCTTCGAAGTACGGCGGGTAGGCCGGCTTGTCGGTCGCGATCGTCAGCACGCCCTGCTCGGTGGTCGGCAGCTGCCCGGGCTTGCAGGAGCTGGCCGTCGCCGAGGTATCGGTGGTCGAATCGCTCGAGCTGCCGCAGCCGGCGGCGACGAGGACGAGAAACAGGAAGAGCGGCAGGAGGAGCTTCTTCAAGGCGCGGGCAGCTTATCCGAGACCGCGGCGCGGTGGCCGATATCTATCCGCGTACACCGCTGTATAGAGTTCGCCTCAGCCACCCCGAGGATGTTTCTGCCGCCCCCCGCCGTTCTTCGACCGGGGGGCGGTTCCGTATTCGGCCTCGAGATCCTCGGCCAGCGCGGCCAGCACCGGCAGCGACACCTCCAGGCCGATTGCGATCCGGCGGACGTTGCCCCAGGTGGGATTTACCCGCCCCGACTCGATGTGCGAGATCCAGGTCGGATGGATGTCGGCGATCAGTCCCAGGGCTTCCTGGCTCAGCGAAACCTCCCTGCGAAGTTGGCGGATTGCCTTGCTCAGGCCGATCTGGGGTTCCTCTCGCCGCGGCATCTACGGAAGGGAATGCGCCTCCCGCCCCCGCGTCCATAGAGGCGAACTCAAACGGTCCCCGGAACTTCCAGCAACCGGCTTTATTCCGGTACGTAGAAATCCAGGGAAAAGCCACAGGCGAAGACCCGTTTCAGGGGGGCGGTCTTTCGCCGTAGCGGACACGAACGTATGTTCGCATACGGGCCCGCCGGAGGATAGGGCAGATCAACCCGCTTCGGCGCGGGCGGCGGCCAGCTCTTCTTCCACGGTGCCGGTCTGGTTGGGGATTTCGAGGCGCTGTTCCAGCACCGGGATCGCCTCGTCGGGGCGGCCGCTGAGCCGCAGCGCATTGCCGAGGTTGAAGAGCGCGTAGGCGTAGTCGAGTTCTTCGCTGCCGGCGGGGAAAGCGGCGACCGCTTCTTCGAGAACCGGGACCGCGGCGTCGTATTCGCCGGCCTGGATCAGTTCGTAGCCCTGCCGGTTGAGGGCGCTGCCGGTTTCCGGTTCGGATTCTTCGGGCTCCGGCGCCGGAGCCGCGGCGGGCGTGGTTTCGGGTTCGGAGCTCGTTTCCGGTTCGGCGCTCTCTTCGGGTTCGGCGCTGGCCTTGGAGCTGCCGCCGGCGGACGAGGTCTTGCCGGCCGGGGGCGATTTCTTCGCCTGGGTCCCGGTGCCGCCGCCCTCTCCCCCGCCGCCGAGGGCGATCGCGGCGATGGCGACCACGGCGGCGACGAAAGCGAGCAGTGCCAGCAGCGCGCCGCGACGGGCGCCGGAGGAGCGAGGCCGCTCGACCGGCGGCGGAGCCGGCCTCGGGACGGGAGTGCGCGGCTCGGCCGGGGTCGGCTCGTAGACCTGGGTTGGCGCCTCGGGCGCGCGGTCCGGCCGGTCGAGCCGCGCCAGCGCCTGCCGGGCCGAGGCGGGCCGGTTGCGGGGGTCGGGTTCGGTCAGCCACCCGACCAGGTCGTCGAGATCGCGCGAGCGCTCGCCGTGGCAGGCGCGCAGCACGACCCCCAGCGAGTAGAGGTCAGACCGCTCGCTCGCCGCGTGCCCTGCCATCACCTCCGGCGCCGCGTAGCGCTCGGTCCCGAGGACGAGGCCAGTGCTGGTCAGCGCGGTCGCGTCCGGCGGCAGCGCGATCCCGAAGTCGATCAGCTTCGCGGTCCCCTCCGGTTCGAGCACGATGTTCGCCGGCTTGACGTCGCGGTGCAGGATCCCGACGTCGTGGATGTGGGCCAGCGCGTCGAGCATTTCCCGCGCCAGCTTGTCGGCGTCGACTCCCCTCCCCCGCTCGAGCCGGCGCGCCAGGTCCTCGCCCGGCACGAACTGCATCACCAGATAGGGGCGCTCCCCCTCCTCGGAGAAGTCGTAGACGCCCACCAGGTTGGGATGCGAGAGCCCGGCCGCCATCGTCGCCTCGCGGCGGAAGCGCGCCACGAAACCGGGGTCGGAGGCGATCGTGTCGGCCAGCACCTTGACCGCCACCGGCCGGTCCAGCACCTCGTCGTGCCCGAGCCAAACAGCCGCCATCCCCCCACGCCCGAGCGTGCGCTCGAGCCGGTATCGATCCTTCAGCAACTCCCCGGTGCCGATCGTGGCCACGGGTCTCCCCTACCCGGATGCCGGGATTCCTCGCCTCCGGGTTGCTCAGCCGCGCAGGGCGCGCCAGACGACGCCGGGCCGGACGCCAATCTTCGGCCCCAGCACCACGGCGAAGAGAGTGAGCGCCAGCCAAGGGCGCAGGTGCGGGCCGATGCGGCGGATGCGGCCGTCGGGGGCGAGGTCGAGGACCATCGCATCGGTCAGCCGCACGCCGAGCAGCTTCGCTTCGCCGACGATCACCCGCCGCTCGCCCTCGCCGAGCGCGTCGGTCCAGCGCAGCTCCCGCAGGCTCTCGTAGACGGCGGCGACCAGCAGACCGACGTCGTCGCTGCCGCGAAAGACCATCCGGCCCGAGATCGGCGAGACGAGCTCGACGTCCGGGGTCAGCGTCGCCATGATCCCGTCGATGTCGCCGGCCTCCGAGGCGGAGCGATAACGGGAGACGGCGTCGTCCATGGCCGCAACGATAGTCCGCCGGGTCAGGAACGGGCCTCGCCCCAGGCGGTCGCGACCAGGGAGCGCGGACCGGCGTGGTCGCGGTGCTCGCAAAGGTAGATCCCCTGCCAGGTCCCGAGCGCGAGGCGGCCGCCGCTAACCGGCAGCGTCAGCGAGGGACCGAGCAGCGCCGCCTTGATGTGGGCGGGCATGTCGTCGTCGCCCTCCAGGGTGTGGGTCCAGTACGGGGCCCCTTCGGGCACGGCGCGGTCGAACCAGCTCTCGAAGTCGCGACGCACGTCTCCCGAGGCGTTCTCGTTCAGCGCCAGCGAGGCCGAGGTGTGCTGGATCAGCAGGTGGAGCAGGCCGACCTGAATCTCACCCAGCTCCGGCAGCGCCTCGAGCACCTCGGCGGTGACGAGGTGAAAGCCGCGCGACCGCGCCGGCAGGCGGATGGTCCGCTGCACCCACATCGGCGGCTAGGCCGCCAGGGCGCCGTAGCGCTCGCCGGCGGCGGTGCGCGCCGCGGGGTGCAGGCGCACGGGGTCGGGCCAGAAGCGGGTGCCGAGTCGCAGCTGCAGGAGCGCCGAGCGCAGCAGAGCCTCCCGCGCCGGGTCCCAGGAGAAGCCGAACATGCGGCGGATCTGCGGCGGCAGCAGGCCGGTCGAGATCAGGCGGATCGTCTCGGTGACGGGGGTGAAGGCGGTCCGCATCCAGCCGTCGAACGGCGGCTCGAGGATCATCCGCTCGGCCTGCTCGCGGCGGTCCTCGGAGATCCAGAGGCTGCCGTCGGTGAGGCGGCCCTCGACGTAGTCCCGCAGGTCCAGGTAGGTGGCCGGCATCGAGCTGGGCGGCAGGCCGAGCAGCTCGCCGACCTGGCGGTACTCGCTCCAGTAGAGCTCCCGCTTTTCCGGTGAGAGGGCGCCGAAGATGCGCTCGTAATAGACGACGGCGGAGTCGGCGAGGGTCGCCAGGACCCAGAGGCCGAGCTTCGGGTCGGTCGCGTCGTAGGCGGTCCCCTTCGGGATCGGGCCGTAGTCGGCCGGGGTCTTCCCTTTCACCCGGCGATGCATCGACTGCACCGCTCCGCCCGCATCCTCGGCCTCGGCAACGGTCCCGAAGTAGATCCGCGACATCCACTCGTCGGTCCGCTGCAGGCGCAGCTGCGGGTTGTCGAAGATGATCGAGTGGCGCTGGAAGCCGACGACCGCCAGCGGGTCGCAGGCCTGCATCAATAGCGCCCGCACCCCGGAGAAGAGGACGAGGCGCTCGCGGTGCAGGCGGCGGAGCATGGAGTCGGCGGCGAAGAAGCCGTCGACCTCGCGGGCCTGCGGCGGCCGCCCCTGCGGCAGGCCGGGAACCAGCGAGAGGACGTCGGTGGGACGGAACACTCCTTGAAACGGTAGCTGCCGCGACGAGCGGTCCTTCAGTGCCCGGCGAAGAACTCGGTCAGCCGCGAGGCGACGGCGTCGGGCTGCTGCGCCATCAGGGCGTGGCCGCAGCCATCGAACACCTCGGGCGCGGCGGCGTCCCAGCGCGCGGCGAGCGGCTCGGCGTTGGCGGCGGGGATGACGCGGTCCTCGCGGCCGTGGATGACGAGCGTCGGCCGCGGGTCCGGGGGCGGCGGGCGGTCCTCGCGGTGCCAGGCTTCCATCGCCTCCTCCTGCGCCCGCAGCGCCGCCGGCGAGAGCGCGGCCCGGGCCGCGGCGACGATCTCGCCGAACTCGCGGTCGATCGCCTCAGCCTGCGGCGGCGGGAAGAGCAGCGCGATCAGCCGGCTCGCCTGCTCGCGGGGCGTGCCGGAGTGGTCGACCAGCCGCCGCCAGTCGGCCGGGTCCGCCTCGACCCCGGCGCTCCCGCCCGGGTCGGTCGAGAGCAGCGCCAGGGCGGTGACTGCCTGCGGCGCGGTCTCGGCCAGACTCTGGGCCGCGAACCCACCCATTGACCAGCCGGCGACCGCACAGGCCTCGATCCGCCGCGCCTCCAGCACCGTCCGCAGGTCGGCGGCGAACGCGTCGATGCTCATCGGCTCGGGACCCGGGTCGGACTCCCCCATCCCCTGGTTGTCGGGACAGATCACCTCGTGCCGCGCCGCCAGCGCGGCGAGGAAGCCGGGGTCCCAGTCGGCGCCGGTCGCCGCGTAGCCGTTGACGAGCAGCAGCGGCGGCCCCTCGCCGACGACCCGCCAGGCGAGCCGGCGCCCGGCGACGCTCGTGCTCTCGATCCGCGGCTCGTCCATCCGGGCTAGGACGTAGGGGGTCGATAGGTGCCGAAGGACCAGAGGTTTCCCTCGAGGTCGCGCGCGCTGTACTCACGCGAGCCGTAACTTTCGTCGACGAGCTCGCGGACGATTCGCGCACCAGCGTCCGCGGCCTGGTCGTGGTGGGCATCGGCGTCCGCGACGACGACGTAGAGGCTGACCGTCGAAGACAACGAGTCGGGAGCGCGCCCCCCTAGCCAGCCCTCCGGATCAGCGGTCCCGATCATGATCAACTCACCGTTGAGCTCCAGCTCAGCGTGTTTCACCGCTCCTGAATCGTCGCGGTACACAACCCTCTCGGCACACCCGAAGGCGCGACCGAGCCACTCGATGGCCGCGTCGGGATCGCGGTAGCGGATGACGGGATAGATCGACTGGACTCTCTGGGTGCTCATGACTCCTCCTTGGAATTTGGTCAGAGCCAGGCTAGGTACGACGCTCGCCAATGTCTTGAACAAATGTGATCCCGTCGCCAACCGTGCCGAACCCCGGGAGCTGCCGCGACAGTAGCTGGGCCGGAGAGGTTCCCCCCAGCTCACGGAACTCGCGATTGAGGTGCGACTGATCCGCATAGCCGCACTCTGCCGCCAGGTCGGCCCAGCGTGCAGGGCGTTCGGTCATCAGCCGCCGAGCCAATTCGAATCGCAAGAGGCGGGCAAAGGTCTTCGGAGGCAGGCCGACCTGCGCGCGAAAGCGGGTCGATAGATGGCGGCGGCTGACGTTGAGGCCCGCCGCAAGCTCACCGATGCGTACCCGACCGCCACTCGCTTGCAGCCGGATTACCGCCTCTGCAACGAAAGGGTCCGATCCGGCGGCCACAGCGAGTCGGGAGAGCAGCAGTCGCTCGACAAGATCGAAGCGTCTGCTCCAGCTGGGTGTCTCGGCGAGTTGCTCGGGCAAGAACCTTGCTTCGCGGCCAAAGACTTCATCGAGGGGGACGATCTGCCCGGTCATCTCGCTCATGGGCACGCCACAGAGGGCATATGCCCCTAGGGGGGTGAGCTTGAGGTCGACCTCGGTATGCCGTCCATTGGTATCCACCACCTCCGGCCTGTCGTCGAGCCCTGCAATCCAGGCCCGGGGGAGTTCTCCGCGCTCGGTTCGAAGCGGATCCTCGAGGCTGATCATCAGGGTAGCCACCGGCTGCGGTGCCTCAAGCCAGCTTTCGAACTTCAAACCCTGGTGGCTCGCACCAATGTACTCGCGATGAAGGAACCCTCTCAGGCGCCGGTCGGGCTTGCGAACCGCACGCATCGAAGAGCCCAGCTCGTGCCGATGGTGGGTCACTTTGGTGCGCTCACGAGCCATGCAGGTCCTCGAATGTGAAAAGGACGGGCTCGGCCACGGGGGGAAAATAACGCCTCGGCGCTAGCTCGGCAGCTCCTCGCCGGCGCGCTCGCGCACCATGTAAAGGGCGTACCAGTCGGGCCAGTTCTCGTCCTCTTCGCCGGTCCGCTCCTCGTGCTTGCCGTGTGCCGCGGCCGCTCGCCGCAGCGCCTCGGCAAGGTCCTCGACGGAGTCGTAGCTCGTCGCCATCGGCCCTCCTCTCAGCGGCCCGGAAGCCGGGTCTTGATCTCCTGCAGCAGCCAGCCGTTGCCGTCGGGGTCGCTGAAGGCGACGAAGGAGCCGTAGTCGGCGTGCTCGGGCGCCGGGCCCTCGGCGCGTCCCTCGCTGCCGGCGTGGTGGAAGATCCCGGTCGCGTCGTGGAAGACCTCGCTGACCTCGACCCCGCGCCCGGCCAGTTCCTCGCGGGCGGCGTCGATGTCGTAGACCGAGAGCTGCAGGCCCTCGCTAGAGCCCGGCGGGGCCGAAGTGACCCCCTCGCCGAAGATGATCGAGCAGCCGGAGCCGGGCGGCGTCAGCTGCACCACCCGGTAGCCGTCCTCGACCACCAGGTCAGCGTCGAGCCGCCAGCCCAGCCCCCCGTAGAACCCCTTTGCCCGGTCAACGTCGGAGACCGGCACGACCACCACCTCGAGCCTCATCTCCCCCGGCTTCACCGGCGGGGCGCCCGCCGCATCCTCATTGCTCATCTCGCCACTTCCTCCGGTTGGGTTCGTCAACCCTCCGCCCGGCCCGCGGGGAAGTCAAGCCGATGTGGCGCTCTACGGATGCCCTTGTCTCCAGGCGGGCCTAGGTTCGGCTCGGGGTGATGAACGTGACGCGACCAACGGATCGAGACGATGCAGCGGAATAACTGGAAGAGCCTGATGAAGGAAGGCTGGGCATTCATCGCGATTGCCGTGATCGCCTTCGTGGCGGGACTTCTGATCGGCGACCTCGGCGCCTCGCCGAAGACGGAAACCGTCGCCGTCGCTGCACCTGCGGCGAACGAAGCTGAAGCCGAAAGCGAAGCCGTGGAAGAAGGGGGCGGGATGAGCGAAGAACCCGAACCCGCCCAAGGGGCCGATGCGAGCAGTCCAGGCGCCCAGCTCTTCGCCAGCGCCGGGTGCGGTGGCTGCCACACGCTCGCCGCGGCCGGAACGACCGGGACCACCGGCCCCAACCTCGACGAATTCCTCGCCCCGGACGACACCACGGCAGGCGTCGAAGAGATGCTCGTCGAACCGAACTCCGAGCTCGCCGAGGGCTACCCGGCGAACGTGATGCCTCAGGACTACGGCCAGACCTTCTCGAAGGAAGAACTCCACCAGCTCGCCGAATACCTCGTCGCGACCACTCCGGCCAAACCCGATCCGGCCGAAGGCGGTTAGCCGCGGGTCTCACGTTTCGGCGCGGTGGCTCGTTGTCTTTGCGTGGATCGCGAAGACCTTCGCTTCGATGCCGGCTCGGCGCCCTGTGCAGCGTGGCTCTACCGGCCGCCCAGGGCGGGCGCCGGACCGCTGCCGATCGTCGTCATGGCCCATGGGCTCTCCGGAACTCGCAGGGACAGGCTGGGGGCGTTCGCGGAGCGCTTCGCCGCGGCGGGTCTGTTCGCCCTCGTCTTCGACCATCGCGGCTTCGGCGAGAGCGGCGGTGAGCCGGACCTCTTCCATCCGGCGCGGCAGCTGGAGGACTGGCGGGCGGCGATCGAGTTCGCCCGGGCGCTCCCCAACGTCGACGCCGAGCGGGTGGCCACGTTCGGCTCCTCGATGGGCGGCGGCAACGCCCTGGCGGCGGCGGCCGGCGACCAGCGCGTCGCGGCCGCGATCAGCCAGGTGCCCTTCCTCGACCTCGCGCGCCAAGCCCATCGCTCGGGCCCGCGGGTCTCGGCCCGGATGCTGCTGGCCGCCGTCCGGAACGAGCACCTCCCGGCGGTTGGGTCCCCGGACGAGGCGGCCTTCATCAACGCGCCAGGCGGTGAGGCCGGCTGGCGCCGCGTGGTTGAGATCGGCGAGGACTCGCGCTGGCGCAACCGCGTCTCCGCCCGCTGGCTGCTCGGCCGTCCCTACCGCCCGGCCCGCTTCGCCCCGAAACTTCACTGCCCCTGGCTGGTCTGCGTCGGCGAGGCCGACCGGGTCGCGAGGCCCGGTCCGGCGATCGCCGCCGCGCGCCGGGCGCCGCTCGGCGAGCTGCGGACCTACGCAGGCGTCGACCACTTCGACGTCTACGACGGTCCGGAGCACGAGGCGCTCGTCGCCGACCAGCTCGAGTTCCTCAGGCGCCACCTGCTGGCGCACGATTAGGGCGCGAGGGCGCTTCCTGAGCAGGCCGCCAGATCTTCCCCTCGATTCCGTACTCGGGGTCGGCGAGCCGGGCAAGAGCGCCGAGTTCGGCCTGGTGTTCGCTCATCACGAGGGCCGAAACCGCTGCGTCGAAAGCGTCTTCGGATCCGGCGGCCCGCTCGAGCAGATCGCTGGCCTGCTCGGGAAAGCGTTCGGACACGTGGGCGTGCCGAGCCGACCACCTGCCCTTCTGGACCCGGCCGGTCAACACACGCGGGTAGATCTCCACCACCCGCGGCCATCGGTCGGAGAACGGCCAGACGCCGAAGCCGTTCTCGGCAAGCGTCAGCAGGTGGGGCATCCCGCGAATCGATCCCGTGCCAACGGCGCCGGCGCCACCGATCTGAAACACGGACTTCGGGCGAGACAGCTCCTCGTCCCTCTCGGTTCGCCGGTAGAGGCGTGACCTCGGATGGGGGTTCCGCCTACCGGGGCGTCCCCAGAACGGGTCTTCGCAGGCTTCGAGCAGCCCCTCGCCTTGGGACCTCATCGCCGCCCACACGTCGGCCACATGGGACCACCCTTTCTCCTCGCACCACCACGCGGGGAAGGAGAAGGCGAAGTCGAGCCCGACGACCATCCGGGGCTCGTCCTCACCAAGCTCGACCAGCTT
Source organism: Solirubrobacterales bacterium (assembly GCA_035473555.1). Classification (GTDB taxonomy): domain Bacteria; phylum Actinomycetota; class Thermoleophilia; order Solirubrobacterales; family 70-9; genus VAYN01. Next base: position 44,666 of record DATIOC010000034.1, on the reverse strand, counting down.
GGCGATGAGCTCACTTCGGTCGAGTCCGTTCCCCAGCCCCACGAGCTTGCCGTCACGGACTTCGGCCAGCCAAAGCGTCTCCGCGGCCCCCTCCGCCTTCCCCGACCAATCGACCGCCACAATTCGCACGAGGCGATGGTCCCAGTTCTTTGGGCGGAGTCGCTTGAGGAGAAAGGATCAACATCCCAGGAAGCTGGCTTCGCCGACCGTCGATATCACTCGCGTATCACGGACTCCTATTGAAGCGACGGTGGGCAATCTCGTAAACGCTCCGCTTCCACGGCCGCGCAGGATGCCGCTCACCGACCGCCAGCAGTACAAGCGCCGGCTTCGACGCCTCTCGGTCAATACTGAACACCGCTCCCCAGCGACCGTCAGGCTGCGGTATGTAGTGCTTGACGCATCCCCCCAGACGGGTTCCGTCGCGGGCTTCGGCCTCACATGGCCGCAGTGAGTCGACAGCGATGCCGTCGACCTCGAGCTTGCGGATCACCGACTCGATAGCCGTCCGCGCCGCCTCACTGGCACGCCCGAGATCCTCAGCAAACGCCTTCTCGTCGACGCGCAGCCCAAAGCGGATGCTCTCCGCCCTGTCGTTGATCGGCTAACCCTCGCCGTCGGAGGGCTGCATATGCGGCCCATGCTCGCGCCAGAACTCCTCAGACTCCTCCGGCGTCATCGCCCGGGTCCCGGTCCGCTTGCGAATCTCCTCGATCGAAGTCGCCTTGGAAGGCCAATCCGGCGCGTAGATGAGCCTAGCCTCCGCAGCTTCCTCCTCGGTCATCGCCTTGACCTGCTCGATCAATTCAGCCTTGGTCATAGGGCGAATCGTAACCGCGTGCGCGGATCGGTCGTGAGCGGGCTGGCCATGCCGAGACCTCCTCATGACAGAGGATGCTCTGAAAGAAAGGTGCGAATACGCTCGTCTTCGTACCCGTCCCAGCCGCTGACATAGAAAAACTCGTCGGAGCCGATTTGGCCAAGGTCGCGCAAAGCTTGGGCAAGCTTGGTATCGCTTTCAGGGTAGATCTCGCTGCGCGCGTTCTCGTCGTCCAGTAGGGCGACCACTGCCGGATCGCTGCGAAAACCGTAGAAACGACGGAAGTGCGGGTATACACCGGCACCTTGGACTGAACCAGCAACGTTAGCCACGGCGAGGTTGGCGAGAATGTCGAACTGCGCGAGACTACTGAGCAGGCGATCGTCGTCGGGCTCGAAGTCGGGGCGCAACTCAGGGGTGGCGACGATATGGGCAAGGGCCAACTGCAGCAGGGAAGCGCCGGCTCGTTCAGCCTCCGGATCGCGCAAGAGCCCGGCGCGGGCTGCCATGACATGAGCGTGACGCAGCCAACTGCGGTAGCGGTATTCGCGGAGCACCTCCGGACGCTGCAGGGCAAGTTCCGCGACGACACGCCAGCGCCGCTTCCGCACCGCCAGGGCACCTAGCGCGTAAATCCGCTCGATAAGCGCCAGCCAAATCTCGACTGGCGCAATCAACAGGTCGGATCGCTCGCGGCCGTACTGGTCGGCGACCCCGTCGTAAATCGATTTCAGCGCTTCCATTGCCAGCTCAAGCAGCGTGTCGTTCTGCAGCACCAACCCTCGCGCGGCCAGCGCCAAAATCTTGTCGACCAAGGCACCCAACTCAGCCCGCGCCTCATCCTGATTGGAGTCGAGATCCTCAAGTTCTTCGCCGGGATCAGGAGTGAGGATGCGGCTCGCTTGGGCCGGGGCGCTTTCAATCAAGAGGCGCAGGGGCACCTCGTCATGGCGGCGCAGTTGCTCGGTAACAGCCGAAACCAGAGTCCGGCGGTCTAGGTCCCAGCTGAGCCGATCGGCAGCACCCGCGGAGACTGCTTCAGCCCGCTGGCTCTGCTCGATCAGCGGAGCTACCGAGCGCAGCGCCTCGGCTCGCGCTTCATCTTCGACGCGGCGGCGCAGATCGGCGAGATGGCGGCGCAACTCTGCTTGGCCGAGCCGACGGCTCTCCGTACCGCGTCGGATGAAAATGTCCCCTTCCCGGAAAATGACCCGTTCCTTTTCGCCTTCGAGGTAGATGCCGTCAGCTTTCATCACAACTAGGCCGTCAGGGTGGGGCGAAACGTGAATCAAGGCAACCAGCTTGCCGCCGATCCTGTGACTAGCCGTGCGGATCTCAAAACCGTCAGGAATGAACTTTTCCAGCCGCTTGCGCAACCGCGACTCATCAAGCTGCGCGACTTGCTTCACGCTGAGTAGACCGGTCGGCGTGCCGCTCTCATCGGCACCAATGACAAGGTGGCCGCCATGCCCCGAAAGCAGGGCCGCAATGTCCTTGGCCAACTCGACTTGTGCTCGGGGTTTCTTCGTCTTGTCGAGCAAGTCGAGCTCGGACTTGTAGTCGAGGGTCTCGGTCTCACTCTGCTGGTCGAGGAGCAGCTTGAGATGGTCCTCAGTGACGCTTGGCAGGACGATGTCAGACATGTCGGCGACCGTAGCTCAGACCGCGTACATGCGCCATGAGCGTAATCGGTATTACGGCGTTTCAAGCCAACTTCTGAAAGAGCTGCGTCGACTTCTCGCGGGCCCACGTCACTGTCGCACGGAGTCTCGCATCACGGGTCGCACCGCATCCTCCGCACAGAGGTCGCCACGCGAAGGTCTACATCGGGGAGACAGGATTTGAACCTGCGACCGCTCGGCCCCCAGCCGAGTGCGCTACCAGACTGCGCCACTCCCCGTGGGGCTTTCATTTTGACGGATTGGCGGGCACGGTGCCGATGCGAACGTCTGTTCGACTCGATATGTTCCGCGCATGGGGAGATGTTCGCGCTGCAAGGGGAAGAAACCAGACGAGGAATTCGCCTGGCGCCGGCGTACCCGAGGGCAACGGGATACCTATTGCCGACCTTGCCGCGCCGCATACAAGCAGGAGCACTACCGGGCCAACAAACAGCGCTATATCGCCGCCGCCGCGAGGCGCAACAAAGCCCTGGTCGAAGAGCGATGCATTTTTCTTGTTGCGTACCTACGCGAACACCCTTGCGTTGACTGCGGCGAGACCGATCCCGTCGTACTCGAGTTCGACCATCTGCGGGACAAGAAATTCGACATCTCGAGCGGAATGCGGAACCGCAACTGGGATGACGTGCTCGACGAGATTGCAAAGTGCGACGTCGTTTGTGCAAACTGTCATCGACGCCGCACCGCAATACGGGGTGGCTTCATCCGCGCGGCGGTAGCTCAACGGTAGAGCCTCGCCCTTCCAAGGCGATGACGCGGGTTCAAGTCCCGTCCGCCGCTCTCCTTCAAGGGCAGGTATCTGCCTGCCGATGAGAGCCTCGATGCGCACCGCAAGCCCGCTTGCCCTAGCCCTGGTTCTCGCCCTCCTCCTCGCTGGCTGCGGTGGCTCGGACGAGGCCGAAACCGGGGCCTCGGCTTCGGAAGTCGCCTCCGGCTCGGACCTGATCGACTGGCCGCTGTTCGGGCGCGTGCCGCAGCGGACGCACTACCTGAAGGCCGAGGGGAAGGCGCTCGATCCGCCGCTGAAGCAGGCCTGGTCGGTCAATACGCACGCGCTGATCGAGTTTCCGCCGGCGATCCACGATGGGGTCGCCTACGTGATCAACAAGTACGGCAACGGCAAAGCGGTGCGGCTCAGCGATCGCAAGGTGCTGTGGGAACTGAACATCCGGCCCAGCGACAAGGGGGTGCCGAACTTCGTCACCGCACCCGTCTATTACGACGGCCGCGTCTACGGCGCCTTCCTCACCGGCCACCTCGCCGCCGGCGACGCCGCGACCGGGAAGAAAGACTGGGTCCGCAAGCTCGACGCCCACCTCGAATCCTCGCCGCTGGCGATCGACGGCAAGCTCTACCTCGGCACCGACACCACCAACCTCCTCGCCCTCGACGCCGCCAGCGGCAAGACGCTCTGGAGCTTCAACGCTCCCGGCGCGATCAAAGCCAGCCCCAGCTACGACGACGGCAAGGTCTTCTTCGCCGACTACCAGAGCAGCATGTTCGCCCTCGACGCCGACAGCGGCAAGCTCGTCTGGCGCAGCAACACGAGCAAGGTGCCGCCCTTCGGCCGCGGCGGCTTCTTCTCCTCCCCCGCCATCGCCTTCGGCAACGTCTACGCCGCCCGCGACGACGGCACCGTCTACGCCTTCGACGAGAAGACCGGCAAGGTGAGGTGGCACTTCGCCACCGGCGCCGCCGTCTACGGCTCGCCCGCCGCCGCCCAGGTCCCCGGCACCCCGCCGACCGTCTACATCGGCGCCGAAAACGGCCGCTTCTTCGCCCTCGACGCCCGCACCGGCAAGGTCCGCTGGCAGGCGAACATCGGCGGCCCGATCCCCGGCACGGCGGTCGTGATCGGCCACACCGTCTACACCTCCAGCTTCAAGACCCAGGAGACCAGCGGCTTCGACGTCCGCACCCACAAGCGCACCTTCCACATCAAGCAGGCCGGCTACACGCCGATGGTCTCCGACGGCAAGCGCCTCTACCTGGTCGGCTACTACGACCTGATCGGACTCGAACCGCGGTAGAGCACCGCTCAATGGCCCGACCCCAGAGCGGTATACCCTTGTTCGTGGGTTACGGCTCCACGCAGTGCTCTTCTAACGGGAAGGGGCCGGCGGATCGAAAACGGCGTTCGAGGACGGCAGGGCGACGATGCCCCCGAGACCGGACAGGACAGGGCACGCCCGTCGGGATCGGCACTCGAATGCGCCGAGAGATTGGCTCAGGCTGCGACCTGGGACTGGGATCTCGAAGCGAACTTGCTGCTTTGGTCGGACAACATGTTCCGTCTGCTCGGGCTCGAGCCCGGGGCGATCACCCCGACGCCCGAGTACGTCATCGAGCAGACTCACCCCGATGATCGCCCGCGGGTCGAAGCGGAAATCGAGGCCGCTCGGAGGCAGGGCTCCCCGCCGGACGTCACCTATCGGATCGTCCTGCCGGACGGCCGGATCCGCGTGCTTCGCGGTGCCACCACCGCGGTGGCCGAGATGAGCGACGGCCGTCCCACGCGGTTGATCGGCTCGGTTCAGGACCTCACCGACACGGTCGAGGCGGAACGAAAACTGGCGGAGTCGCTGACCCTGATGGAAGCCATGCAGTCGGGCGCCCCGGTGGGCTTCGCCTTCGTCGACACCGACTTTCGCATCGTCCAGATGAACCAGATGCTCGCCGAGGTGAACGGCTCACCCGCGGAGGAGCAGGTGGGCAAGACCATCGCCGAGCTGGTCCCGGACGTCTGGGAGCAGATGCAACCCGTCTACGAACGGGTCCTGATTTCCGGCGAGCCCGAGGTCAACCTCGAGGTCGAGCGGGAGCGCCGCACGACCGGGGAGCTGCGCTCGTGGCTGTCGAGCTACTACCCGGTCAGGGTCGAGCAGGAGGTGATCGGGGTCGGCGTGATCGTGGTCGACATCACCGACCGAACCGAGGCCGAGCATTTCCGCGCCGCGGTGATGGACACGATCGTCGAGGGGCTCTACGTGCTCGACAAGAACGGCCGGCTGAAATTCATGAACCCCGCCGCTGCGAAAATGCTCGGCTGGAGCGAAGAGGAGCTGCGCGGCGAGTCGGTGCACGAGGCGATCCACTATCAGCATGCCGACGGCTCCCCCCATCCCGAGGAGGAGTGCGAGCTGCTGAAGGTGAGGACCGAGCTCCGGGCGGTGCAGATGATGCAGGAGGCCTTCACGGCCAAGGACGGGACGATCGTCCCCGTCAGCTATTCGGCGGCACCGCTGATGCGCGGAACCGCGCTCGACGGCGTCGTGGTCGTCTTCCGCGACCGCACCGAAGAGCAGGCGAAGGAAACGCAGGCCAAGCGCGAGCTCGACACCCTCGCCTGGGTGGGGCGCATCCGCGACGCCTTCGATCAGGACAGGATGACCCTCTATTCGCAGCCCATCGTCCCCCTGACCGGCGGGCGCCCGAGCCAGGAGCTGCTGCTGCGAATGCTCGGCGCCGGCGGTGAGGTGATCCTTCCCGGCAGCTTCCTGCCGGTCGCCGAGCGCTACGGGTTGATCGACGAGATCGACCGCTGGGTGATCGGCCAGGCAGCGCGGCGCGCCGGCAGCGGGTCACGAGTCGAGGCCAACCTCTCGGCCCGGTCAGTCGGCGACTTCGACCTGCTGCCATTGATCGAACGCGAACTGCAGGCAGCCGGCGCAGATCCCGCCGACCTCGTATTCGAGATCACCGAGACGGCCCTGATGGACAACGCCGAGGCGGGCGAAGCCTTCGCGCAGGGCCTCAGCAAGATCGGTTGCCAGATCGCCCTCGACGATTTCGGCACCGGCTTCGGCAGCTTCACCTACCTGAAGACCCTGCCGATCACCTACCTCAAGATCGACGTCGATTTTGTCCGCGACCTGGCGAGCAGCGAGGCCAACCAGCACCTGGTTCGGGCGATCGTGGGACTGGCCGGGGATTTCGGCTACCAGACCATCGCCGAGGGCGTCGAGGACGCCGAGGCGCTGGGGATCCTGAAGGAGTTTGGCGTCGATTTCGTCCAGGGATACTTTCTCGGTGCGCCGGCGCCTGTGACGTGATGCAGCGAGTTGAGCGGGGCAGCCAGGACTCGAACCTGGAATCGCCGGTTTTGGAGACCGGTGCCTTAGCCAGTTGGGCCACTGCCCCAGAAGGGGTGATCGTAACGAGCGGCGGCCCAGGCTGGCTGAGCCGTCGCGATGCGGGCGGAGGGACTTGAACCCCCACGATCTTTCGATCACCAGGACCTAAACCGAGAGCGAGACTGGGCCCAGCTAGTCGCGCAGGTGCGTGAGGATCTGGAATTCGTCGTCCTCGCTGCTCGGCTCGAACCTGATCCCGCGGCCCTTGCAGTAGGCGATATGGATGTGGCGGACTAAGTTGACGAAAGCGACTGCCCCGTCTCTGACCTGAAGCTGGTGGTCCTCGTCGGAATGGCGCAGACCCAGACCCACTGCGACGGAGTCAGCAAACGGGAAGGTGTGCCTGATCTTCCCGGTGTCGTCCATGTTGATCGTCGCGGGCAGGGAGTCGAGTTCGCTGACGACCTCGCCGAGTTCTTCGACCCACCCAGGCCTCTTCGACGGCTCGGGGTGGGGGTAGTGGAAGGTGTTCTGGCGAACGCGAGCAATCGTCTTCGGCCCGATCTTCTGCTCGAGGCCGGCGACCTGGGCCAGCAGCTTGGCGCCCTTCGGGGGGAGATTTCGGAGCAGCTTCGCGACCTCCGGCTCTTGCTGGCGCCAGCCCTTCAGGGCGTCGAGGCCCTCGAAGAGATGACCGTAGGTGAGACGCACCCGCTGGGTGAAGCGGTGTCGATCTCGGTCGTCGTCGCTGGCACCGTCGGGATTGGCGTCAACGGCCGCGATGCATCCTCAACGTCGTTGGCCGCCATCGCCATCGACACGCAGAAGAGGGCGACGGGGTCGTCGGGCGGGAAGACGTCGGGGACGGTGAGTTCGGCCACGCCCTACCCGAAGAGGGTCGCCTCGTCGACCGACAGGAAGAAGCCGCCCCCGTTGCGGGACCGGCAGGTCAGCCCGGACTCCTGGCTGACGCAGCTGATCGAGCCGCGCTTCAGGTAGTTCCCGTAAGGCAGGGACCCTTCGGCGATTTCGCTCATCGAGTCGCCGTAGCAGGAGAAGCCGGCAACCCCGGCGGCGTCGACAGTCAGGCGGTGGCCGTAGTCGAGCGGGCAGTCGGCGGGTCGAGGCACCGAGGGCGTGTAGCGCTTGCGCAAGATTTCGCAGGTCGCGGCTTCCGACGACACCGAGCAGACGATGTTGCCGCTTGGGGTCTGGAAGCGAGCGTCCGGCGCTGCGATCGTGTCGGATTCCTGCGGCGCCGGCGTGGTCGGATCGGCGTCGGTGGTGGCCTCGTCGGAGGGGCGTTCGACGACCGTCCGTTCGATCACGGTCGTCTCGCCGCCACCGCACCCAGCGAAGACCAGCGCTGCCGCCGCGAGAACCGACCCTCTGAGGCGCGAACACTCCCTCACCCGGGCACCCGCCAATGAGCCGGAAAGTTTGCAGGCGATGCCTCATGGAGCCGCTTGGCAACTTCGGCCGGGACCGTGCTCTCACAGTCCGGGCGGACCGTTATTGCCTGACCATCCGGGGCGGTGAATACCAACGTCGCGCACCCATCGAAGGCATCGCCATCGGAAATCCCATCATTGACTTTCCAGTGCTGCGATTCGGCTGCCGCGATCAGTGCTCCAAGAATCTCTCGATTCAGGCGGCACTGAGTGAGAATCAAGCCAGCGTAGACAGCCTTAAGACGTTCGTAGAGCAGCATGTCCAGATCACCCGTCGCCTTCGCCCAAAAGGCCATTGCGACAAGCGCTCCAAGCGCGGCGGCCGGGAAAAGTGCTTTAACGATCCATTCATCGACTGACAGATCGTTGGCATGTGAGTAGAGCGCCCCGCCGACAGCAATCAGCACGAAGACAATTAAGCCAGCGACCACATTGCTCGCGGTCTGCTTCCAGAATGGGGGCGGCGAGGGCATTGCGGGGGTCTCGGCTGCGATTAGGAAACGCTAGTCGGCGGTCCGGCTGCCGAGCGCGTCTCGCATAAAATGGGACGACGACGGGACGACGGGGTTTCCTTGCCCGGCCGCTCCCGCCCATCCCCCAAACCGCTTTAGACGGCCTGGGGATTGAGGATGCGGGCGGAGGGACTTGAACCCCCACGATCTTTCGATCACCAGGACCTAAACCTGGCACGTCTGCCAATTCCGTCACGCCCGCATTCCACAAAGTCTATTCCCGACCTTCGTCAGTCTGGAGCCGTCACTAACATCGAACATAAGTTCGTATGCGCCCGCACAAACAACTGGAAGAAGTCCTGGGGCTGTTAGATGCCGGCAAGTCCGACGGTGAAGTGGCGGCGCAGACCGGAGTGCCACGTCGGACCATTTGCGACTGGCGCCAGGGTCGATGTCTCGTGCGCGATCGCCGAAGAGGGGCGGACCATAAGTGCAGGGACGAGCACGATTTCTCGCTGCTTCCCGAGCATCCGTATGCGTACCTCCTCGGACTTTACCTCGGCGACGGATGCATCTCGCACGGCAGGCGCGGCGTCTATTGCCTGCGCATCACGCTTGATTCGCGTTACCCGCGCATCATCGCGGAGTGCAGCGATGCGCTTGAGCGAATCTTTCCGAGCAAGACCGCTCGCGCGGCGGAGCGAACCCAGTCGCGATGGGTAGACGTCTCCATGTGGTCGAAACACTGGCCGTGCCTCATCCCTCAGCATGGGCGAGGAGTCAAGCATGAACGTCGAATTCGCCTAACCGACTGGCAGACCGAGCTCGTGGAGAGACATCGGCCGGCGCTGCTCCGAGGACTAATCCATAGTGACGGCTGTCGCATCATCGCCCGGGAAAAATCAGGATCCGGCCTGAGGGAAGCACCGCGCTATCTCTTCAGCAACCGCTCCGAGGACATCAAGGAACTCTTTTGCAACAGCTGCGATGCCCTTGGAATCCGGTGGACTCGACCTAACGACATCCAGATCGCCATTTACCGCAAGGCATCAGTCGCCGTTCTGGATAATTTCGTCGGCCCGAAGACTTAACGCGCGGCCAACGCCGCTGCGTCGCTGACAGATTCTATGATCGACGGCGTGGCGGTAGGAGAGGTAAGGCCCGGCTACGAACTGTGGCGGCCAAATCGGGAAAAGGCGAGCTCGGTCACGACCAAGTTCGTCGTCGTCCTGCTGCTCGCCGCGACGGCGGTCGTGGCGGCGATCATCACCCTCGGCGGCTGGTCGCTTTTGAAGGGCGGCGGCGGGATGGGAATCGTCTGCGCGATCTACGCCATCCTCTACGCCTTCTTCGCCTTCCTGGTCGCCCGCTGGAACCGCGGCATCCTCCCCGTCGCCGCCGCGCTCTCGATGATCCTCGCGATCTTCTGCGCGGTCGGCGCCGAAAGCTGGTTCAACCGCGACCGCGCCGGCTTCGACGAAGCCGCGCTCAGCTCCTCGCTGATCGGGGTCTTGGTAATCGTCCTCGGCCTGCTGCAGATTATCCTCATCGCCGCCCTCCTCTACGCCTTCAACCAGGAGTGGCACGTCGAGGAGGAGCGCCCGATCGGCTCCGGCGAGGACTACGGCGCCGGCGCATCTCCCCAGCCCGCCTGAGCCTTCCTCGTGATGCCGGAGGAGGGATTCGAACCCTCAAGCCCGCAAGGGCAATCGATTTTGAGTCGATCGCGTATGCCAGTTCCGCCACTCCGGCTCCGCCGGAACGATAGAGGCGACGGGTAGGGTGGCGCCGTGAACGTCACCGGTGGGGAGCTGCTCTGGGAGCCGTCGGCCGAGCTGGCCGAGCGCTCGCGGATGACCGAGTTCATGCGCTGGCTGGAGCGTGAGCGCGGCCTCTCCTTCGCCGGCTACGGCGAGCTGTGGCAGTGGTCGGTCGACGACCTCGAGGGGTTCTGGTCGGCGATCTGGGAGTTCTTCGAGGTGCAGGCCGACTTCGAGCCCAAGCCCGTGCTCGCCTCGCGCGCGATGCCCGGCGCGCAATGGTTCCCCGGCACGCGGCTGAACTACGCCGAGCACATCTTCGCCGGCAAAGACGACGCGGCGACGGCGATCCTCCACGCCTCGGAGCTGCGCGAGCTCGGCGAGCTGAGCTGGGGCGAGTTGCGCCGCCAGGTCGCGGCGACGGCGGCCGGCCTGCGCGGCCTCGGGGTCGGGCGCGGCGACCGCGTCGTCGCCTACGTGCCGAACATCCCCGAGGCGATCGTCGCCTTCCTCGCCACCGCCTCGATCGGCGCCGTCTGGTCGAGCTGCTCGCCGGACTTCGGCCCCGCCAGCGTCGTCGACCGCTTCGCCCAGATCGAGCCGAAGGTCCTCTTCGCGGTCGACGGCTACCGCTACGGCGGCAAGGACTTCGACCGCCGCGAGGTCGTCGCCCAGCTGCAGGAGGCGATGCCGAGCCTGGAGCGGACCGTCGTCCTCCCCTACCTGAGCACGGATCCCGACCTCTCCACGCTGCGCGGCGCGATGCCGTGGGAGGGGCTCCTCGCCGCGGGCGAGGGCGCGGCGCTGGAGTTCGACCGCGTCCCCTTCGACCACCCGCTCTGGGTCCTCTACTCCTCCGGCACCACCGGCCTGCCGAAGGCGATCGTCCAGGGCCAGGGCGGAATCCTGCTCGAGCACCTGAAGAAGCTGAACCTCCACGTCGACGCCCATCCCGGCGACCGCCTCTTCTGGTTCACGACGACCGGCTGGATGATGTGGAACTTCATCGTCTCCGGGCTGCTGACCGAGGCGGCGATCGTCCTCTACGACGGCAACCCGGGGCATCCCGACATGGGCACGCTCTGGGACCTGGCCGAGCGCGCCGGGGTGACGATGTTCGGGACCAGCGCCGCCTACATCGGCGCCTGCATGAAGGCCGGGCTGGAGCCCGGCAACGGCCGCGACCTCAGCGCCCTGAAGGCGATCGGCTCGACCGGCTCCCCCCTCCCGCCCGAGGGCTTCGACTGGATCTACGAGCACGTCGGCGCCGACACCTGGCTGTTCTCGACCAGCGGCGGCACCGACCTCTGCACCGCCTTCGTCGGCGGCGTCGCAACGCTGCCCGTCTACCGCGGCGAGCTGCAGGCGCGGGCGCTGGGTGCCGCGGTCGAGGCCTGGGACGAAGAGGGCGAGCCGGTGATCGGGGAGGTCGGCGAGCTGGTCGTCACCGAGCCGATGCCCTCGATGCCGATCTACTTCTGGGGCGACGAGGACGGCAGCCGCTACCGCGAGAGCTACTTCGAGATGTTCCCCGGCACCTGGCGCCACGGCGATTGGATCGAACTGACCCGGCGCGGGACGGCGATCATCTACGGCCGCTCCGACTCGACGATCAACCGCGGCGGCATCCGCATGGGGACGAGCGAGATCTACCGCGCCGTGCTCGGGATCGAGGAGATCGTCGACGCGCTGGTCGTCGACGTGCCGCGGCCTGGGACCGACGGCTGGATGCCGCTCTTCGTGGTGATGCGCGAGGGCGCCGAGCTGAACGCCGAGCTGCCGAAAGAGATCGCCCGCCGGGTGCGCGAACAGTGCTCCCCGCGCCACGTCCCCGACGAGGTCTTCGAGATCGACGAGGTCCCCCGCACCCTCAGCGGCAAGGTGCTCGAGGTGCCGGTGAAGAAGATCCTGATGGGGACGCCGGTGGAGAAGGCGGCGAGCCGCGACTCGCTGGCAAACCCGGCCGCGCTCGACTACTTCGTCGCGATGGCGAAGCGGCTCGCGGTCTGAGCCAGGATCCGGACGACGTACTCGGGTTCGTAGCGGACCTGCTCGTGGGTGAAGCGCAGCTGGGTGAGGCCGGCGGCGGTGTGCGCCTGGTCGCGTAGCCGGTCCCGAGACTGCTCGGCGGGCGTGCGGAAAGCTCAATTACGGAGCGCTGCTCGAATCCGATGCGCCAGAGGGCGGCAGCACTGGAATGGCTGAGCACCGCCCCGTCGCCGCAGGCGAGTACCGCCGACATCCAGCGACCATGCGGCGTGAAGCCTGGACGGCCCACAGCAAACACACCGCGTCGCACCCGGTAAAGCCGCCCAATCGCAATCCGGTGCTTGATCCCGTCATCAGTGAAACCAAGGCGCCTGAGCTGCTCGCGCGAGATCACGCCGTGCTGTCGCCGCACGAGATCCCACACCTGGCGAGTTTTGGGCGTCATAGCGCCTACAAGTCGCCAGCGGTCCGAATCTCTCCCCCCTGTCGCAGGCCGGGAGGGAGACCCTCGCCGGACCCTCCCCGCTTTTTGTCCGCCGAGGGTTTCCCTCCCGGCCCCCTACAAACGGGTCAGACCATCCCGAGGCCGCCGCTTACGCCCAACGTCTCGCCGGTCACGTACGAGGCGTCGTCCGAAGCCAAAAAAGCGACCGCGGCCGCCACCTCCTCGGGCTGTCCCAAGCGGCCCATCTGGGTGGAGGCTCGCATCGTCTCGATCACCTTCTCGCCGATCTCGCCGAACTCCTTGGCGCCCATCAGCAGGGGGGTCTCGATCGGGCCGGGGGCGATTGCGTTGGCGGTGACGCCGTAGCGGGCGGCCTCGCGGGCGATCGCCTTGGTGAAGCCGATCACGCCGGCCTTGGCGGCGCTGTAGGCGGCCGAGCCCTTGGAGCCGACGCGGCCCGCCTCGGAGGAGATGTTGACGATGCGGCCGTAGCCGCGCTCCTGCATGCCGGGCAGCGCCGCGTGGGTGCAGTTCATCGTCCCGCCGAGGTTGATGTCCAGCGTCTGGCGCCACTGGTCCTGGGTGACGTAGACGAAGAAACCGAAGTTGTCCATGCCGGCGTTGTTGACGAGGATGTCCGGCGCGCCGACCGCGGCGACCGCAGCGCGGGCCGCCTCGAGGTCGGTGACATCGAGCTCGACCGCGTGGCCGTTGACCTCGCCCGCGACCTGGGTCGCGCCCTCGACGTTGAGGTCGCCGATCCAGACCTCGGCACCCTCGGCCGAGAGCCGGGCGGCGACCGCGGCGCCGATGCCGCTCGCCCCCCCGGTAACCAGCGCCTTACGTCCCTCTAGCCTCATGCCGCCGGAGAATAGACTGCCCCGCCTTGGAACCGATCCCGATCATCGGCGGCACCGGCGCCCTCGGCGCCGGCCTGGCGCGACGCTGGGCGAAGGCCGGCGTGCCCGTCGTCCTCGGCTCGCGCTCGGCCGAGCGCGCTGAGGAAGCGGCGGCGAAGGTCCGCGCCGACGTCCCCGACGCCGACGCGTCCGGGTTCGAGAACGGCGAGGCCGCGGCCAAGGGGCAGATCGTCTTCCTCACCGTCCCCTTCCGCGCCCAGTCGGAGAACCTGAAGAACCTGCGCGAGGCGCTGCAGCCGGGCCAGATCCTGGTCGACTGCACCGTCCCCCTCGCCGCCGCGGTCAGCGGCAAAGCGACCCGCTCGCTCGGCGTCTGGCAGGGATCGGCCGCCCAGCAGGCGCAGGAGATGGTCCCCGACGGCGTCACCGTCGTCTCCGCCCTGCACACGGTCGGCGCCCCGACCCTCGCCGACCTCGACGCGGAGCTCGGCGAGGACATCCTCGTCTGCGGCGACAAGAAGGCCGACAAGGCGCGGGTCGCGCGGCTGATCGAGCTGATCCCCGGCCTGCGCCCCGTCAACGCCGGCGCCCTGGAGATGGCGCGGATCGTCGAGCAGCTGACGCCGATGCTGATCTCGGTCAACACCCGCTACAAGGTGCACGCCGGGATCCGCCTCACCGGCCTCCCCGACGCCGACCACTGGGCCTAGCCCAGATGCGCGTCGCCCTCCTCGCCGGCGGCACCGGCGGCGCCAAACTGGCGGCCGGGATGCAGGAGGAGCTCGGCTCCGACCTGGCGGTGATCGCCAACACCGGCGACGACATCGAGGCGCTCGGCGTCCACGTCTCCCCCGATCCCGACCTCGTCACCTACTGGCTCAGCGGCGAAATCGACGCCGAGCGCGGCTGGGGGCTCAAGGACGACAGCTTCACGACCTTCGAGCGCCTCAAACAGCTCGGCGCGCCGAGCTGGTTCGGCCTCTCCGACCGCGACCTCGCCGCCTGCCTCTACCGGCGCGAGTTCATCGCCGAGGGCGGGCGACCGACCGACGCCCAGGCGCAGATCGCCCGCGGCCTCGGGGTCGAGGCGCGGGTGCTGCCGATGGCCGACACCCCGGTCCGCACCCAGGTGATCACCCCCGCCGGCCCCCGTGCCCTGCAGGAGTACCTGATCCTCGACGGCGGTCAGCCGCCGGTCGAAGGCGTGCAGCTGGAGGGGATCGAGGCGGCCGAGCCGACGCCCGAGGCGCTGGCGGCGATCGCCGACGCCGAGGCAATCGTCCTCGGTCCCTCGAACCCGGTGATCAGCATCGGCCCGATCCTCGCCCTGCCCGGCATGCGCGAGGCGATCGCCGCCTCCCCCGCCCCGGTCCTCGCCGTCAGCCCCTACGTCGCCGGCCAGGTCGTCAAGGGCCCGACCGACCGCTTCATGGAAGGGATCGGCCGGCCGGCCACCGCCGCCGGCGTCGCCTCCCTCTACGCCGGGCTGATCGACGCGATGGTCGTCGACGAGGGCGACCCCGACCCGCCGCCGGCGGAGATCCCGACCCTGGCGGCGCAGACGCTGATGGAGGGCGCCGCCGGACGGGTCCGCCTCGCCCGGATCGTGCTCGACTACGCCGCTACCCTCGGCTCAGTTTGAAAGCGACCGCAGTCCTCCCCGTCAAGCGCTTCGACGCGGCCAAGCAGCGGCTGGCCGCCGGAATCGACGAGGAACGCCGGCGCGAACTGGCGGAGGCGATGGTCGCCGACGTCCTCGACGCGATCGGCGAAGCGCGCTCGATCGAGCGGCTGATCGTCGTCACCGGCGACCCGATCGCCCAGGAGCTGGCGGCGAAGGCGGGCGCCGAGGTGGTCGCCGACCCCGAGGACGCCGGGCACATCCAGGCGGCGCAGGCGGGGATCGCCCGGGCCGAAGCCGAGGGCGCCGAGCGGGTCGCGCTGCTCGCCGGCGACTGCCCGCTGCTCGACCCGCGCGAGCTGGACCGGCTGCTGACCGGCGTGCCGGGCAACTACGTCGGCATCGTTCCCGACCGCCACGGCACCGGCACCAACGCCCTCCTCCTCAGCCCGCCCAGCGCGATCGTCCCCGCCTTCGGCGAGGGCAGCCGCGCCCGCCACGTCGAGGCCGCTCGCCTGGCGGGCATCCCGTTCGGAATCGAGGAGCTGCCCTCGATCGAACTCGACCTCGACACCCCCGGCGACGTCATCGCCCTGCAGCGAGAGCTCGAGCGCCAGCCAAAGCGAGCCCGCCGCACCGCCAAGGCCCTTGGGATATGAGCGAGCTCCGGGTCCTCCCCATCGAGGGGCTGCCCGAGGTCAGCGAGGGAATGAAGCTCGGCGAGCTAATCGCCGAGAGGGCAGAGCTCCAAGACGGCGACGTAGTCGTCATCTCGCAGAAGGTCGTCTCCAAGGCCGAGGGGATGGTGCGGCGACTGGCGGAGGTGGAGCCGTCCGAGAGGGCGATCGAGCTGGGGAAAAGACTGGGTAAGGAAGCGGAGCTCGTGGAGCTGATCCTCTCCGAGAGCCGCGAGATATTGCGGGAGGAGAGGGTCCTGATCACGGAAACCAAGCACGGCTTCGTCTGCGCCAACGCGGGAATCGACAGCTCGAACCTCCCCGACGACGGAACCGTCTGCCTACTGCCGGAGGACCCCGATGCCTCCGCGCGAGCCATCAGGGCGGAAATTTCACAACTGGTCGGTGTCGTAATTGCGGACAGCTTTGGGAGAGCGTGGCGCCTTGGCCAGACCGAGGTAGCCATCGGCTGCGCCGGCCTCGCGCCCATGGACGACTGGCGCGGCCGCGAGGACTCCAGCGGCCGCGAGCTGACAGCAACCGCGATCGCGATCGCCGACCAAGTCGCCGCCGCCGCCGACTTGGTCCGGGTCAAGGACTCAGGCGTCCCCGCCGTCGTCGTCCGCGGGCTAGACCGCTACGTAACGGCGGAGGACGGGCCCGGTGCTGCCGCCCTCCGCCGGCCCCCTGCCGAGGACTTGTTCCGCTAGTCCCTGTCCCGGTCCTTACCGACCGCGTCCTTAACCTTGTCGGAGACCTTCTCGGCTCCGTCCTTGACGGCGCCGGTCGCCCTGTCGACCTTGCCTTCGCGCTTCAGATCGTCGTCGCCGGTCAGTGACCCAGCGGCCTCCTTGACACGGCCCTTGGCGTCGTCCTTGTTGCGGATCTCGTCGCTCATTGCATCCCTTCCTGGCTTGCTTGCGTAGGGATCAGCTACCCGAAGGGGCGACGGAGAGAACCGCTGCGCCTCGGAAGCGGCCGGCTCGGAGGTCGTCGAGGGCCTGGTTCGCCTCCTCTAGCGGGTAGGCCTCCACCTCGGTCCGCACCGGGACCTGGGGCGCGAGGGCGGTGAACTCCTCGCCGTCGCGGCGGGTCAGGTTGGCGACCGAGCCCAGGGAGCGCTCGCCCCACAGCTCGGCGTAGGGAAAGGCCGGGATGTCGCTCATGTGGATGCCGGCGCTGATGATCCGCGCGCCCTTGGCGCTGGCCCGCAGCGCCGCCGACATCAGCGCCCCGACCGGGGCGAAGACGATCGCGCCGTCAAGCTCCTCCGGCGGCTTCTCGTCCGATCCGCCCGCCCACTCAGCCCCGAGCCCTCGCGCGAACGCCTGCGTCTCCTCGTCGCCGCCGCGGGTGAAGGCGAAGACCCGCCGGCCTTCGTGGACGGCCACCTGGCAGAGGATGTGGGCGGCAGCGCCGAAGCCGTAGAACCCGATCCGCTCGGCCTCGCCGACCAGCCGCAGCGCCCGGTAGCCGATCAGCCCGGCGCAGAGGAGCGGCGCCGCCTGCACGTCCGGGTACCCCTCCGGGATCGGGAAGCAGAAGCGCTCGTCGGCGACCGCCACCTCGGCGTAGCCGCCGTCGAGGTCGTAGCCGGTGAACTTCGCGTGGTCGCAGAGGTTCTCGCGGCCGCTGCGGCAGTAGCGGCACTCGCCGTCGGTCCAGCCTAGCCAGGGGACGCCGACCCGGTCGCCGGCCGCGAAGCGCTCCGCCCCCTCCCCCGCCGCCCGCACCGTGCCGACGATCTGGTGGCCCATCACCAGCGGCAGCTTCGGCTCGGCGAGGTCGCCGTCGAGGATGTGGAGGTCGGTGCGGCAGACGCCGCAGGCGTGGACCGCTAGCTGGACCTGGCCTGGGCCGGGAGCGGGCTCGGGCAGCTCAGCCAGCCGGAGCGGCTGCCGCTGCCTCTCGAGGACCATCGCTCGCATAGGTCTCGATGATCTCGTACAACGTCGTCCGCTGCGCCGGTTCGCGCCCCGCCGCCCGGGCCGCCGCGATCAGCTGCTCGGGCTCGAGCCGCACCCCGTGCTGGGAGCCGGCCATGCGGGAGATGTTCTCCTCCATCAGCGTGCCGCCGAGGTCGTTGACCCCCCACCTCAGCGCCTCGGTCGCCCCCTCCAGCCCCATCTTCACCCAGCTCGCCTGCAGGTTCGGGATCGTCCGCCCCAGCGCCAGGCGGAAGGCGGCCGTGTGCTTGAGGTTCTCCTGCATCGAGATCTCCTCGATCCCGTGGGTGCGGCCGAGCATCGTGTTGAAGGGGATGAAGCTGAGGGGGACGAACTCGGTGATCCCGCCGGTCCGCTCCTGCAGGGCGCGGACGACGCGCATGTGGCGCGCCAGCTCGCGCGGCTCCTCGATGTGGCCGAACATCACCGTCGAGGTCGAGCGCAGGCCGGCGCGGTGCGAGGCTTCGATGATCTCGACCCAGCGGTCAGCGGGCAGCTTGTTCGGCGAGATCCGCTGCCGCACACCGTCGTCGAGCACCTCCGCCGCGGTGCCGGGAGTCGAGCCGAGCCCGCACTCGAGCAGGTACTCGAAGACCGCCCCCGGCTCCAAGCCGGATCGCTCACAGGCCCAGTTGATCTCCATCGGTGAGTAGGCGTGCAGGTGCAACTGCGGCGCCGTCTCCTTCGCCAGCTTCAACCAGCGCCCGTACTCCTCCAAGGTCAGGTCAGGATGGATCCCACCCTGCATGCAGAGCTCGGTAGCCCCGAACTCCACCGCTTCGCCGATCCGAGCGACGAAGTCCGCCTCGGAGACTTCATAGGCATCAGGCGACCGCTTGCCCTGCCCGAACCCACAGAAGGCGCAACCGACGACGCAGACGTTGGTGAAGTTGATGTTGCGGTTGACGACGAAGGTGACCGTGTCGCCGGCGAGCTCAGCTCTCAGCTCGTCAGCAGCAACCCGCATCTCCTCGATCACCTCGGGCCGCGTCTCCGCAAAGAGAGCGGTGAGCTCGTCCTCGCTCAGCTCCACCCCCTCCCGCCCCTTGGCAATCGCCCTGGGAGCCAGCTCAGGAGCGATGACCTCTTCCGACCTACGCCCGGACCCTTTGCGCGGAATGAAGCTCCAGTACTTCAGCTTGATCACGTCCAGAACCCCCTGCTCCATCCACTCGGGGTCCATGTACTGCGGGTAGACACAAAGACGCTCAGTCAAGGCAAACCCCTTAGGCGCCAGCTCCTTCCGGATCTGATGCGGCGAAGGAAACGGCTCCTCCGGCGAGATGTGATCGCCGTTCGCGGACAGCCCACCAAGATCCGTCGCGCCAGCCTCAACCAACTCAGGCCAGAACTCACTCAAATTCGGCGGCACCTGAATCCCAACGTCGGGCATAAGCCGCTGGCACTCCGCAATCAGGTGTCCAATCTCGTCGATGCCCACAGGATTCGCCCAGTCGGGCAGGGGCGATGGGGGTGCCCCCTCCAGACGCTCAACATGAGCCATAGGCGAGATGTGTCTGGAGGGGGTGCCCCCACCCTCCCCCCACCTCTCACGCGAAGCCTCATCCGCAATCTCAGCCACCTCAGCCCCGTAGTACCGGGGATGCGGAACGAAGTTCTGAAGAATCACCTCCTGCAGATGCCCATGACGAGCGTGGCTGGCGGCTAGAGCTTCCAGGGACTCGACCCGGTCCTCAGCGGTCTCGCCGATGCCAACGAGGATTCCCGAGGTGAACGGGATCTTCAGCTCGCCCGCGGCTTCGATCGTCGCCAGTCGTGCGGCCGGATGCTTGGTCGGACTTCCGGCGTGCACGGTCTCCATCAGACGCTCCGAGGTGCTCTCCAGCATCAGTCCCTGGGAGGCGGTGACCTCGCGCAGCCGCGCCAGGTCCTCCTTGTCCAGCACGCCGATATTCGTGTGCGGAAGCATCCCCCGCTCCAAGGCCCGTTCGCAGGCCCAGACCACATAACCCGTGAAGTCCTCGTGCCCCCAGGCCTTCAACCGCTCGGCGACGACCGGATTGACCTCAGGCCGCTCGCCCGTGAGAACCAGAAGCTCCTTGGCATTCCGTTTCAGCGCTTCGTCGAGGATCCGTTCGACGTCCTCCGGCGCATGGACGTGCGCCTGGTGAGTCGCAAAGGCGCAGTACTTGCAGTAGCACTGGCACGTCCGGCTCAACGAGAGCGTGAAGTTGCGGGAGAAGGTGACCCGGCGCACGCAGCTCAAGCTACTGCAAGCGCGCCCCGGGCACAGGCACAAAAAAAGGCGCCACCCCGGTCGGGATGGCGCCTTTGAAGAACCTGGTCCGCCGGCTGAGTGCTAGCTGGCGGGCTTGTCGCTGGTCGGGGTCGACCGTTTCGGGACCGGCGGCCGGACGTGCTCCGGCGGTTCGGTCGGCGGCAGGCCGCCCGGCTCGAGGACGAACCGGTAGACGGCGGCGGCGAGCACCGAGCCGGCGATCGGGCCGACCAGGTAGGGCCAGACGCCGCCCCATTCCCCGCTGACCAGCGCGGGGCCGAACCAGCGGGCGGGGTTGAGCGCGGCACCGGTGAGCGGGCCGGCGACCATCACCGCGAAGCCGAGGGTCATGCCGATCGCCAGCGGCGCCCACTCCTTGAAGCTCTTCTCGGAGTAGACCGCGGCGAGGATGACGAGGACGAGGACAAAGGTGCCGATCCCCTCGACGATCATGCCCTGGAAGTTCCCTCCCAGCAGGCCACTGACCGCGGTCGCCCCGTAGTTGGTGGCGCGACCCTCGTCGAGCAGGAGGCCCTTGGTCAGCAGAGCACCGAGGACACCGCCCGAGAGTTGGGCCAGCATGTAGATCACGCCGTCGAGCGGCTTGATCCGCCGGATGACGATCGCCGCGAGCGTCACCACCGGGTTGAAGTGGCCACCGCTGACGACGCCGAACATGACGATCAGGCCGAACAGCAAGAAAGCGTGGACGAGGCCGACGACCGCGAAGTCCGAGCCGAACTGGGCCTGGCCTCCGGTCGAGACGTACAGGACGACGACACTGGTGATGAAGAAGACCAGCAGCAGCGTGCCGATCAACTCAGCCAAATAGGCGGATAGCCCTCTCTCCTGCACTCTTTCCTCCTCGTTTTCCCGTGAACTAGTAAGCGGCGGCAGTGTACTCACAATCGCGGGATGGAATAGCTTCCCGGGCCGCATGAGATCGACTGTCGCGCTGCTGGCGACTGTCTTCGCGCTCACCGGCCTCGCCGGTTGCGGCGGGGACAGTGCAGAACCGGGCGTGCCGCAAGGCGCGACGCTCGTGCTCGATTTCGTCCCCAACGCCGTCCACAGCGGCATCTACGCGGCGCTCTCCCGCGGCTACTACGACGACGAAGGCGTGGCGCTGAAGGCGCAGGCGCCGGGGGAATCGACCGACGCCCCGAAGCTGCTCGGCGCCGGCAAGGTCGAGTTCGCGATCCTCGACGTCCACGACCTCGGCATCGCCCGCGAGCGCGGCATCGACCTGGTCGGGGTGATGCCGCTCGTCCAGCGCCCGCTGGCGGCGGTCCTCGCCCGCGCCGACGGGCCGGTGCACCGCCCGAAGGAGATGGAAGGGCACGAGGTCGGCGTCACCGGCCTGCCCTCCGACGAAGCCGTGGTCGACTCCGAGGTCGAAGCCGACGGCGGCGACCCGGCAAGGGTCGACCGGGTGACGATCGGGTTCAACGCCGTCGGCTCGCTGGCCGCCGGCAAGGTCGACGCCGCCACCGGCTTCTGGAACGCCGAGGGAGTCGCGCTCCAGCGCCAGGGGGTGCCGCTGCGGATCTTCAAGGTGAACGAATTCGGCGCTCCCCCCTATCCCGAGCTGATCCTCACCACCTCGCGGGAGACGCTCGAAGACGACCCCGGGCTGGTCGACGCGGTCGTCGCCGCGACCGAACGCGGCTACGCCTTCGCCGAGAAGGACCCGGGCGCGGCCCTCGACGACCTGCTCGCAGCCAACCCCGAACTCGAACGCGCCGAACAGCAGGCGCAGCTGAAGGTGCTGCTGCCGATCCTCCACCCCGCGCCCTTCGACCAGACGGTCCTGGATGAATGGGCCGCCTGGGACCTGAAGCACGGCCTGCTCGAAAAGCCGCTAGACGTCGAGCAGGCGTTCCACCAGGTCGGGTAGTTCCCGCGCCATCCGCGAGCGCGGCACCGCCAGGTCGACCCCGGCCGCCTCAGCGATCTTCTTCGTCTCGACATCCACGTGCGAGTAGTAGCCGAGGACCGGCATCCCCAGACCCACCAGCGCCTCCGGGTTCTCGACGTCCAGGTCGGCGACGATCAGGTCGATCCCGTCCCAAGTGGCCTCCTCGATCGAGGGCGAGGAGACGACCTCGTGCCCGGCGGCGGTCAGAGTCTCCTGGACCTTGGAGCCCAGCATCAGGTCGGTGGAGATGCTGAGAACGCGGGCCACTAAATGGACCGGCGCTGGCGGAACTCTTCCCGCACGCTCTCCGGCCGGCCCCACATCTGCACGACCTCGGAGCGACCCTCGCGGACCTCGGCGACGCCCAGCTCGCCGGCGACCCCATCGCCGTCCAGCTTCGCCAGCACACCCTTGACGCTCTCGGGCGCGGCGGCGTGGCCGAAGCTCTTCGCCACCAGCAGCCGCCAGTGCCAGCCCTCGGCCTTGGGGTGCTGGTAGACCTGCGCGTTGACCTGGCTCACCGCCACGGCGGTGTCGACGTAATGCGCCTCGTCCTCGATCCGCATATCGACCTCGAGGTCCGTCCAGTCGGGCGGCAACGTGTCGAGGATCTGCTGGAAATCGGTGGCGAGGGGCATCGGGTCGAAGCCTAGCGGGAGGGGCCGGGGGGACCCCACTCCAGACACATCTCGCTATGGCTCGATGTTGAGTGTCTGGCGCGGGGTCCCCCCGGCCCCTCCCCAGGTGCGTCGCAATCGCCCGTGGCGGTGGCGGAAAAGGAAGCGGATAAAGGGTCGCAGCCATGCCCCCGGCAACGGCAGGCGCGGCTCCCAGGCAAGGCGATCGGTGATCTGACAGCGGCCCTCACCCAGCGACTTCAAAGTTCGCTCGTGTTCCCAGAGGCGCATCGAGAGCATCGAGGAGCGCTCCAGGAAGCCCCGCCCCGGCTCCGCGCGGACGATGGTGATGTCGTCGTAGTCGAAGGGGATGAAGCCGAAAAGAAGGATCCAACTGCGGCCGATGTGGCCCGGCTCGGGATCGTCGAGGCCGAAACTCTCGACCCCGGCCGGGACGGTCATTCGCATCAGCGGCCGTAGCTCGTCGTTGATCCCGAGTGGATCGATTGCCCGGGCCCAGACGACACCGGGCTCGGCGTCGAGCTCTGATTCGACGGCCACTTCGGCCCGCCGGCGCATCAGGCGAAGAAGACCTGGTAGATGAGGAAGACGTTGAGGGCGATGATCAGGGAGGCGAGGACTCCCGCCAGGGCGCTCAGCCAGCGGGGGTTGACGAGGTCGCCCATCACGTCCTTGTCGGCGGCGATCATCAGCAGCGGCACCAGGGCGAAGGGGATTCCGAAGGAGAGGACGACCTGGCTGCCGACCAGGGCGTCGGTCGGGTCGAGGCCGATCGCCAGGACGATCAGGGCCGGCGCCAGGGTCAGGGCGCGGCGGACGAAGAGGGGGATGCGGCGGCGGATGAAGCCCTGCATCACCACCTGCCCGGCCATCGTCCCGACCGAGGAGGAGGCGAAGCCGGAGGCGAGCAGGGCGATGCCGAAGATCGTCGCCGCGCGGTTGGAGGCGAGCTCCTGCAGAGCTTCGTAGGCGCCGTCGATCGTGTCGACGCCGGTGAAGCCGCTGCCGTGGAAGAGGGCCGCGGCGACGATCATCATCGAGAGGTTGACCAGGCCCGCCAGCGAGAGGGCGATGACGACGTCGACCTTCTCGAAGCCGAGGATCTTCTTGCGCTCGGCCGAGTCGCGGCCGACGATCCGCTTCTGGGTCAGCGCCGAGTGCAGGTAGATGACGTGCGGCATCACCGTCGCGCCGATGATCCCGGTCGTCAGCAGGATGCTCTCCGTGCCGGCGAAGCCGGGGACGAAGAGGTGCTTGGCGACTTCGCCCCCGTCCGGGCTGGAGTCGAGGAGCTCGAAGGCGAAGGAGGCGACGACGACGCCGACGAGGACGGTGATCCCGGCCTCGAGGCGCCGGAAGCCGCGCTGCTGTAGCGAGAGGAGGGCGAAGGCGCCGGCGCCGGCGATGATCCCGGCTGGGAAGAGCGGGATCCCGAAGAGGAGGTTGAGCCCGAGCGCGGCGCCGACCACCTCGGCGATGTCGCAGGCCATCGCGACCACCTCGGCCTGGACCCAGAGGCCGATCGAGGTGCGGCGCGAGAAGCGTTCGCGGCAGAGCTCGGCGAGGTTCTTGCCGGTCGCGATGCCCAGCTTCGCCGACTGGGTTTGGACCAGCATCGCGATCAGGTTGGCCGCGAGCACGACCCAGAGCAGCAGGTAGCCGAACTTGGCACCGCCGGCGATGTTGGTGGCGAAGTTGCCCGGGTCGATGTAGGCGACGGCGGCGACGAAGGCGGGTCCGAGGAAGGGCCAGAAGCGGCGGATGCCGCGGCTGTGCCCGTCGAGCGAGTTGCGGGCGGCGCGGGCGACCGCGGCCTCGCCGGGGAGGACGTCCTCGACCCCGGCCTCGTGGCGCTCGACCTTCTCGATCAACCCCTGGCCGGGCGGCGGCGCGCTCAACGCGCCCCCCAGGTCGGCGGCACCAGGTCGGGACCGGGGATCGGCGTCCCGTGCGGGTCGTGGCGCGGTTCGCCGAGCTTCTCGGCGATCAGTTGCTCCAGCTCCTCGGAGATGTAGTGCTCGAGCACCTCGGCCTCCTCGTGGACGCGGTCCTCGGGCATCCCCAGCGCCTCGGAGAGGTAGGCCTCGATCAGCCGGTGGTGGCGGATCACCTCCAGCGCGACCTTCTCGCCGGCCGGGGTGAGGCTCACCCCCTTGTAGGGGAAGTACTCGACCAGGCCGAGGTCGGCGAGGCGCTTCAGCATCGAGGTCGCGGTCGCCGGGGTCACTTTCAGGCGCTCGGCGACCTCGCCGTTGAGGACGAGCCCGTCGCGCTCCTGCGAGAGCGCGTAGATCGTCTTCGCGTAGTCCTCGATCGCCTGAGAGTTAGACACGTCGAAATAGTTTAGACACATCTAAAAACGGAACGGCGGAGCGGGCTTCCTAAACTGCGGGGAGATGACCGTCACCGTCGAGATCGATGCCCAGTACCGGCAGCTGCGCGAGGAATGCGGGCTGGTCGAGCGGCCGGAGCGCGGGCTGCTGATCGTCAGCGGCCCCGACGCGGCCGAGTACCTGCAGGGGCAGCTGACCAACGACACCGAGGCGATCGAGCCGGGTGGGTGGATCTACGCGGCGCTGCTCGACCGCAAGGGGCACATGCAGGCCGACATGCGGGTGCTGCGGCCGGGCGAGGGGCCGGAGCTGTGGCTCGACCTCGAGCCGGAGGGGATGGGGGCCGCGAGCCGGCACCTGCAGATGTACAAGATCGGCCGCGAGGTGGAGGTGACCGACGCGAGCGAGGGGCACACGCTCCTCTCGCTGATCGGGCCGCGGGCGACGGAGGTCGCGCGCGCGGTCGACGGCGCCTCCCTCCGCACCGAGGCCGACGTCGACCTGATCGTCCCCAGCGCCGAGCGCGACCGGGTGCGCGACGCCCTCCTCGCCGCCGGCGCGGTCGAGGTCTCCCCCGCCGCCGCGGAGATCCTCCGGATCGAGGCCGGCCGCCCCCGCTTCGGCGCCGAGATGGGGACCGAGACGATGCCCGCCGAGGCCGGCATCGTCGAGCAGGCCGTGAGCTTCACCAAGGGCTGCTACATCGGCCAGGAGACGGTCGCCCGACTTCATTACAAGGGCAAGCCCAACCGCCACCTGCGGGGGCTTCGCTTCAGCGCCCCGGCCGAGCCGGGCCAGGCCCTGGACCTGGGCGAGAAGGAGGTCGGGAGGGTCGGCAGCGCCGCGGTCTCCCCCGCCCTCGGCCCGGTCGGGCTGGCGATCCTGCGGCGCGAGGCGGAGCCGGGCGCGACCCTCGCCGTAGGTGAAGATGGCGTTACGGCTGAAGTAGTCGCCCTCCCCTTCGGTTAGATTCAGCCCCGATGGGCCCCGGGAGAGCGAGAGCCGCCGCGATTGCGTGCCTGACTGGCGCCGTCCTGCTGCTGGCGGCCGGCTGCGGCGAATCGCGCCACGCCAACGAGCCGCGCCCCTCGGGCTCGACCCGGGTCAGCGTCACGATCAACCCCGAAGAGGTGATCGTCCAGCCCACCGCGATCGGGATCGAAGCGGAAAAGTTCCAGCAGATCCCGCAGAACCAGAATCACCCGCAGCCGGGGATCAAGACCAAGGCGCCGCTCGACGTCGTCTTCGTCACCGCCAACCAGACCCCGACCGACACCAAGCTGAAGATCCGCGGCACCAAGGACGCGGAATCCGACACCGTCTTCGCCCGCGGCCCGGGCACCTTCCAGGTCAGCCTCCCGGCCGGCTCCTACACCGTCTCGGTCACCGGCATGCCCGGAGCGCGGCCCGCCCACCTGAAGGTGGGCAGCTTCCGCGCCTCCTCGCAAAACGACGTCCTGCTGCCCTAGCGAGCGTTCCGCGAAGCCGCTGCAAGCGGCATTTCAGAATCCGGGTGGCGTCTGAGGCAATCGCCACGATGACCAAATGATCATTCTCGCTCTCATCTGCCTTGCCGGCCTGGTCGCAGCGGTCGTCTTCGCAACCCAAAAGGCTGCGGCATTCAAATCCGCGACTTACAGAGCTGAGGCTTTGGAAGCCGAGCTCTCTGAAGCTCGCGCCGCCGAAACGCAGCTGACGGAGTTGAGAATGGATCTGCGGGGAAGCAACGAGCAACTCAACGCGGAGAAGCGAATTGCCGGCGAACGCGAGGAGGAGCTAAACCGCCTGCGCAAGGAGCACACGCAAGATCGGCAGGTCGTGCTCGACCAGGGCAACGAGATCAAGCGGCTCAAAGAGTGCATCGACGGCTTCCAGCGCAAGCAGGAGGAGCTCGCCAAGAGCACTCTGGGGGCAGCTCAGAGCAACCAGCGAATCGAGAGCACCCTGCTCGACTGGACCCGCCAAATCGCGAGCCCGCAGGGCCGAGGAGCCTTCGGCGAGCTCGCGCTTCGCAACCAGCTCCTCTCGCTCGGACTGGAGGAAGGTCGTGACTTCTCAAAGCAGGTGACGCAAGAAGCAGGTCGACAGCGGGTTGATTTCGTGATCAATCTCGGCGATTCCGTCGTGGCAATCGATTCGAAACTGGCCAACGATCCTGGCCTCAACGGCCTCTCCGAGGCGCTTTCCGCGGGAGATCCGGAGCGCCTCAGGGAGTTCGGCCGCAAGCTCCGTGAGCACGCGAAGGCGCTTGCGCGGAAGGACTACTGGAAAGGGCTGGAGCGGAGTCCAAGCCTGACGTTTATGTATGTGCCGATCGAGGGCGCCATCCACGCGCTCTCGGCGCTCGACGATTTCGACGCAACCAAGTTCTTCAACGAAACTCGCGTCTGCGTCATCACTCCTTCCCAGTTGGCAATCTCGATGATCCTCGTCGCTGAGGTCTCGCACGCCGAGCGAAAAGAGGAGCACATCGAAGAGCTCCTGAGTCGCGGCTACACGATGGCCGAGGCAATGGGGAATTTCCTCGACAACTACGCCAAGCTGGGCAGGAAGATCGGCGAGTCGGTCAGCGCCTTCAATGGGGGTGCCGCGATGGTCACCACTCACGGTCAGGTGTGGCAGCAAGTGGTGAAACCCCTGAGCGAACTTGCTCCGAGCAAGACGATCGAGCCCAAACTCAAAGAGCTGGAGCCCCCTCGGGATGACGTTGTCGACCTCGCTGAGCGCTACCACTCCACCGGGGATGAGATGCGTCGTTCCTCGGAGGCCGCCTGACGACGAACCTGCGATCGAGCACCTGTGAGGTATTGGATCGCAGGTTCGAGCCGCGCTCCGCGCCTCTTAACTAGGATTCGCAGCCCCTTACCTAGACGACCCTGCGGAGGATCTGGCCTTGGCCGTTGACACGAGTGCAGTTGCGAACTTGGACGTGGAGCCCGGCACCCTGCCGGAGACGATGGCGGCGTGGGTGATCCGCCAGGAGCGCGAGGGCGAGCCCAAAGACGCCTTCCAGCTCGAGCAGATCGAGGTCCCCGAGCCCGGCGCCTTCGAGGTGATCGTCCGGGTGATGGCGGCCGGCGTCAACTTCAACAACGTCTGGGCCTCGCTCGGCAAACCGGTCTCGGTCTTCGGCTACGGCGACCACCCCGAGTACGGCCACCACATCGGCGGCTCCGACGCCTCCGGCGTCGTCTGGAAAGTCGGCGAGGGCGTCACCCGCTGGAAAGTCGGCGACGAGGTCGTTGTCCACTGCAACCAGGCCTCCTACGAGGACGTCGAGGTCCACGGGCTCGACCCGATGGCAGCCCCGAGCCAGCGGATCTGGGGCTACGAGACGACCTGGGGCTCCTTCGCCCAGTTCACCAAGGTCCAGGCCCAGCAGCTGCTGCCGAAGCCGAAGAACCTCTCCTGGGTCGACTCCTCCTCCTACGGCCTCACCTACTTCACCGCCTACCGGATGCTGATGGACCAGTGCAAGCTGCAGGCCGGCGACAACGTCCTCATCTGGGGCGCGGCCGGCGGCCTCGGCGTCTTCGCCGTCCAGCTCTGCAAGGCGGCCGGCGCCAACGCGGTCGGGGTCGTCTCCTCCGACGAGAAGGGCGAGCTGGTCAAGCAGCTCGGCGCCGTCGACTACATCAACCGCAACGAGTTCGGCGCGATGATGCGGACCAAGGACAACCTCACCGACCCCGCCGCCGACAAGGAGCGCTTCCGCGCCTCGCGCGAGTTCTCCAAGAAGCTGCAGGGGATCCTCGGCGACGCCCCCGACATCGTCTTCGAGCACGTCGGCCAGGCGACCTTCCCGACCTCGGTCTACGTCGTCAAGCCGTTCGGCAAGGTCGTCATCTGCGGCGCCACCTCGGGCTTCCAGCTGGACTTCGACGTCCGCTACCTGTGGATGCGCCAGAAGCAGATCATCGGCTCCCACTTCGCCAACGCATACGAGTGCATGAAGGCGAACCAGCTGATGGCCGAGGGCAAGGTGCGGCCGGTCCTCTCGGAAACGATGGGCTTCGAGGGCGTCCCCCACGCCCACCAGCTGATGCACGAAAACAAGCACCTCGGCAAGATCGCGATCCTCGTCGGCGCCGAGTCCGAGGATGAGGGCAAGCACGAGGACGGCCCCGGCGCGATCCGGGCCGAGGTCGGCGCATGAGCGCCCCCCGCACCCGACCCGAAAGGCGAATCTGATGGCAGAGGTCTGCACGCTCGACTGGCACATCGTCCCCTTCCGGTCCGACCGCTTCCTCGACCTCTGGGAACCGGTCGCGGCGAAGGCGCCGGCCTACGGGGCCAAGAGCTGGTCGCTGATCCGCTCGATCGACGACCCGCAGGCCTTCCGCCAGACGATGGCCTGGGAGAGCCGCGCCGACTTCGAACGGTACTGGTACGCCGAGGAGATCGCCGAGGCCCGGGCGGCGATCATCGACGTCTACGACATCCCTCTGCTCCCCGCCTGGCACACCCTCGTCGCCGCCGAGTAGACCCGAGCGAAGTCTCACCCGGCGCGCGCCCGCAGCGCCGCCACCGCGGCGAAGAACCAGGCCGACGCGACCAGCACCCCGCCGAGCACGTCGCTCGGGTAATGGTGGTGCAGGATCACCACCGAGGCGCCCACCGCGACCGTGAGAACGGCTCCGACGACCCCCGCGAGCACTCGCAGCCGGGTCGGAACGGCGAGGACGAAGGCGTAGGTCATCGCCGCGGCGGCGGTCGAGTGGCCGCTGGGAAAAGCCGAGTCGCCGACCTGGTAGTAGCCGAGGATCGGCTGCAGCCGCGGCTGCGCAAGGGCCAGCTTGAGCAGCTGCGTGGTCAGGTTCGCCCCCGCGACCAGGGCCAGGACGGCGAGCGCCCGTTCCCGCCCGTACAGGCGCAGTGCCAGCAGAGCGGCGACGGCGAGAAGCACTAGTTGCGGCAGCGGGTCGCCGAGGTACGCGATCACGGTGGCAAAGTCGCCGAGCCCCCCTTCCCGGTCGGTCGCCAGCCAGCGCAGGGCCCGCGCGTCCAAATGCTGCAGCGAGTCGCTGCCGAAGGCCAGCGAGGCGACCAGGGCCAGCGCCAGCAGGCAGCCGAGGGAGGCCGCGATCGGCCGTTTCACACGCTCGCTCACAACCGGGGACCGTATGTTTTCCCGGCGACGGCACAAGATTGGCGCACCAGGGCCGTTGCAGGGGGACGATGAACGTCCGCCCGATCTTCCTGCTCTCGATCTCGCGCAGCGGCTCGACCCTGGTCCAGCGCATCCTCGCCGCCCACGAGGGGATCGCGACCGCCTCGGAGCCGTGGCTGCTGCTGCCCCACGCCTACACCCTGCGCCCGCGCGGGGTCGACGCCGAGTACACGCACCCGCTGCTGGTCGAGGCGCTCGAGGACTTCGCCGAGCGGCTCCCCGCGGGCGAGGACGACTACCTGGAGGAGCTGCGCTCGTTCGCCCTGCGCCTCTACGCGAAGGCCGCCGGCGGCGACCCCTACTTCCTCGACAAGACTCCCCCCTACTCGCTGATCGCGGCGGAGATCATCAGGCTCTTCCCGGAAGCGAAGTTCGTCTTCCTCTGGCGCAACCCGCTCAGCGTCCTCGCCTCGCTTGTGCGGACCTGGGGCCCGTGGCACCCGACCTTCATGAGCGCCGACCTCTTCACCGGGCTGCCGCGGCTGATCGCCGCCTACGACGCCAACCGCCAGCGCGCCCACGCGGCCCGCTTCGAGGACCTCGTCGGCGGCGGCGAGGCCCCCTGGCGGGAGCTGATGGGCTACCTGGAGATGGAGTTCGACCCCAGCGCGCTGAGCCGCTTCGCCGAGGTCGAGATGAACGGCCGCATGGGCGACCCGACCGGCCCGCGCGAGTACTCGGCGCTCAGCCCCGAGCCGGAAGGAAAGTGGCGCCAGACGCTGGCCAACCCGCTGCGGCGGCAGTGGGCGCGGCGCTACCTGCACTTCCTCGGCCCGGAGCGCTTGGCGCTGATGGGCTACGACCAGGCGGAGCTGCTGCGCCAGCTCGACGAGCTGCCGCCGAGCTACGAGGAGGCGCTGCCCGACGCGATGCGGGCGCTGGCCGACTTCGCCAAGGAGCCCCTGCGGGTGCGGACCCGCAACCGCCGGCTCGGCACCCCGAACGTGGTGCGCGAGCTGCTGGGAAGCTAAGACGGGCTCGGCGCCGGCGCGGCCGGCGCCGGCAGGCGGAAGCGAGCGGGGCGCGGCGCCGGGGCGCCGACCATCGCCACCCCCGCCCAGGTCCAGAGCAGCAGCGCCGCGAAGGGCGGCTGCTGCGGGTTGACGAAGGTGACGACCAGGAAGAAGACGGCGACCGCCAGCAGCCCCCGTTTCCAGGGATGCAGGGCGGGCGGGCCCGGTCCGACGATCGCCGCGCCGACGCCGCAGACGAGCGTCGCCAGCCACAACAGCACCCCGACCAGGCCGAGCTCGACCGCGTAGGAGAGGTAGAGGTTGTGCAGCGGCTGCACCGTTTCCGGTTCGCCGAGCAGGTCGAGCGCCACCCGCCCGGTCATCGGGTAGTCGTCGGCCTGGCGGAAGTATTCGAGGCTGTCGGCGCGGTAGCGGTCGAGTCCGAAGCCCAGGAGCGGCCGGGCCTCGATCATCCGCAGCCCGGCGGCGGTCTGGTTCTTGCGGTCCCAGATGCTGCGTTCGTCGTTGACCCGGGTGCTCGCCTTGTCCGAGAGGGTCGAGGAGCCGACTAGGACGAGGCCGACCAGGACGGCGCCGATCGCCGCCCCGGGGAGGATCCAGCGGCGCATCTCGCGTGAGCTGAGGGCGGCGGCGAGGGCTGCTGCCACGGTCGCGATCCAGACCCCGCGCTCGAGCGTCACGAAGCAGGCGAAGAGGCAGAGGACTCCGGCCGCCAGCGCCAGGTAGCGGCGGTCGAGCCCGCGCCAGCGCTGGTAGGCGATCGCGGCGGCGACCGCGCAGGCGAAGGCGGCGCAGCCCTCGGCGACCGAGCCCTGGAAGGGGCCGTTGACCCGCCCGGACGGGTCGCCGGCGTCGATGTCGGCGATGTAGGAGGGGAAGACGAGGCTGTTCGGGCCGAGGGCCTCGAAGACGGCGGTGACGCCGAGGTAGAGCCCGACGCCGACCAGCGTCGCCAGCAGCCATTCGCGTTCGCGCTCGCCGGCGAAGACCGCCGGCGCGATCAGGAAGCCGAGGTAGGGAGCGATCCCGAATTCGTCGACGAGCGCCTGGACCGAGAAGGCATTGGACAGGGTTCCCGCCACCGCCGCGGAGACGACCAGGTAGAGAAGCATCGCCGCCATCAGCAGGTGGACGTTCCGCAGGCGCAGCGGCGGCAGGCCCTCGGCGCCGGGCGAGCGGAGGAAGACCTGGGCGAGGGCGAAGAGGATCATCAGGCGGTCGAGCGGCAGGCCGCCGAGGCCGATCTCCCCCCAGGCGCCGGAGAAGATCCGCAGCGCGATCGCGGCGCAGAGGGTGGCCGCCGGCGGCGCCTCCCAGAGGCGCCAGAGAAGCAGGACGCCGGCGGCCACCACGACCGGCGTCAGCAGCAGCCATTTGCCTTCGAAGCGCTCGGGCGAGACCCGATGCAGGGCGGCGAGGGCGAGCAGCCCGAGCAGCGCCCAGGCGTAGTCGGGCGGTCGCCAGGAGCCGCGGGCCGCCATCGCTCAGAGGCTCCAGCTGGCGAGCGGCAGGCCGGTCAGCTCCCGTAGGCGGGCGACGTCGGGGGCGTAGAGCTCCGCCAGGCGGGCGCGCTCCGCCGGCCCGACCTCGGGCTTCGGCACGGTCTCGAGGAAGGTGCGCTCGAAGCGGCCTCGCAGCGACTCGCGGAAGCCCTCCGGCAGCGCCCTGTACGGCGCTCGCAGAGCCGGTTTCAGGCGCGAGAGCGTCCCCGGGTAGCGGCGGTGTTCGTTGCCCTTGAACAGCACCTCGTCGAAGACGTCGGAGCTGTAGGCCGGGTCGACGCCGAGGAAGGAGAAGACGGAGGCGAGGGTCCGCGCCCGGTCGCCGAGCAGATCGGCCTGGTCGAGGACGAGCAGCCGCTCGCGCGGGAAGTGCTCGAGGTAGAGCTCGATCTGGTGCGCGTAGAAGCTCTGGCAGGTGAGGTGGAAGCGGTGCGGGTCGGCCGTGTCCAGCGCCGCCAGCGCATCCGCGAGGGAGGAGCGCTCCTTGCCCTCGGCGACGAGCATCTGGAACTGGGAGACGGTGCGGGAGATCGGGTCGCGGACCAGGTAGACGAACCTCGCCTCCGGCACCAGATCCTTGATCCGCGCCGGCACCCCGTCGCGCCGGGGCGCGCTGGCGTAGCTCGGCGAGGCCTCCCCCCGCACCGCGTAGGCGGGGTCGAAGAGCGCCTCGTACTCGTCCCGGCTCTCGACCTGGCCGACCGGGAACGGGTACTCCCCGGGCGGGCCGGCGAAGAAGTTCGTCTCCTTCACCGCCGACATCTGGATCTCCGGGTGCTGGTCCAGGTAGAAGTGGAGGCTGGTCGTCCCAGCCTTGGCGGCGCCGATGATGAAGAAGGTCGGAAGCGTCAAATCCGCCCTGCGAACGACGGGCGGGGACGGAACTTTCGCGCGACCACAAGCTCGGCGGCCCTTTCCCGTTAGAGGGGGACGGTGGCGACCCCTACCCCCCCAGGCAAGCAGGACGACAACCGCTCCGGCGAGCGCGGCAGCTACCGCTCCGGGTTCTTCTTCGGCACGCTCAGCTTCCTCGGCACCGCCGTGCTCGGCTTCGTCTCGACGATCGTCACCGCCCGCCTCTACGGGGTCGAGACGATCGGCGAATTCACCCTCGCGATCGCCCCCGCCGGCATCCTCTTCGTCCTCTCCACGGTCAAGGAGCAGCAGGCGCTGATCCGCGAGATTGCCGAGCTGCCGCCCAAGCACCCGCGGGTGACGCAACTCTTCGCCGCCGTCTTCACCTTCTCCTGGGGCCTGACCGCGGTCGTCGCCAGCCTCGACGTGGTCGCCTGCTGGTTCCTCTTCCGCGGCCCGCTCGACCAGCCCGACCTGTTCGCCCCGGCGGCGGTCAGCGTGCTCGGCTACGTGCTGGTCACCAACACCGGCTGGAACATCGACACGATCTTCTCCGCCTTCGTCGCCGGCCGCCAGCTCTTCTGGGTCCGGCTCTGCGAAGCCGGCGCCTTCATCGCCCTCGCGGTCGGCCTCGGTCTCGAGTCGAAGTCCGTCTGGAGCCTGGTCGCCGCCACGATCGGCGCCTCGCTGGCGGCCCTGCTCCTGCGGGTGGCGATGATGCGGCGCTTCGTCCACACCCGGATCAGCTGGGGCGAGTACCGGGTCGGCCTCGGCGACCTGCCCGGGCTGCTGCCCTTCGGGCTGCGAGCGACGCCGGGGCAGATGGCCCAGGGGATCAGCCAGCAGGCCGGGGTCTGGGCGCTGGGACTGGTCGGCTCGAACAGCATGGTCGGCGCCTACAGCCGCGCGATCTCGATCCCGCAGCGCCTGCAGCAGGCCAGCCTGCGGGTGACCGAAGTCCTCTACCCGACGCTGGTCGGGCGCCACTCGCAGGGCGACGGGCACGGCTTCGACCGCGCCCTGGTCGACTCGATCCGCTACGAAGTGATCGGGATGCTGCTGCTGGCGGCGACGATCGGCGGCGCGGCCAACTCGGTCCTGCAGATCTTCGGGCCCGGCTTCGACCAGGCGACCACCGCCCTGGCGCTGCTCGCGGTCTACCCCGCCCTGGCCTCGATCACGGTCGGCCAGACGCAGGCGCTGTGGGCGGTCGACCGGCCCGGCACGACCAGCGTCATCTCGATCGCCCGGATGACGCTGACGATCGGCCTGCTGATCGTGCTGACGCCCAGTCTCGGGATCACCGGCCCGGCGGTGGCCCTGCTGGCCGGCTACGCGGCCGGGGTCGTCCTCTGCGGGATCGCGCTGCGTCCCTTCCTCAGCCAGCGCCTGCGCGCGACCTGGCCGATCCGCGAGCGGCTGGCGGTGCTGGTCGCCTATGGCGCCGGTTTCCTCGCCGCCCACGAGGTCGAGCACCTGGTGCCGACCACCTTCGGGACGCTGCTCGCCCTCGTCGCCGGCGCCGCCGTCTACGTGCCGGTCTTCGCGACCTGCGGCGGACTGAACAAGCGCGACCGCGACCGCCTGCGCCAGCTGGCGCACCGGGTGCGCCCGCGCCCCTCCCCCGCGGCGCAATCGAACCCCGCCTGACCGCCCCTCCAGGGGGTTGGAGATAAGTAGGAGGTCCTTTGATCCCTGCCCCGCCGCCCATATATTCGCTGCGGAGCAGTGTGTCTCGAAGTCCACTACCGAGGGGAAACATGGCGCGAGGAGCAGGGACGTTCATGGGCCGGCATAAGGTGACCACCGCGCTGTTCTCGATCCTGGCGGCGGTGATGCTGATTGCGCCGGCGAGCGCCGCGGCCTGCGGCGAGGGCCCCGAAGACACCGGCCCGCTGATCAACTATGCGACCGCGACGCCGAGCAGCCTCCCCTGGGAAGGCGGCACCGTAGCGGTCACGACCGAGGTCTCCGACGACTGCGGGATCCAGCAGGTCTACGCCGAAGTCTTCGGCCCCGAATACAACTACAGCTTCCAGATGCTGCCCTGGGAAGTCCCCAATTCGAACACGATCGTCTACCACGCCGAATTCCAGGTGCTGCCCAACTACCAGGACTACTCGGTCGGCTACGGGGTCGAAATCTCCGCCGAGGACACCAACGGCGCCTACGCCTACAAGTTCGCCGGCGAGACCCAGGTCGAAGCGGCGCCGCAGTTCGACGAAGCGCCGATCGTCGCCAACGCCTCGGTCTCGCCCGGGATCGTCGGCTCCAGCGGCGGCGGGGTCAAAATCTCCGCCGATGCCTCGGACAACCGCAGCCTCAACTACGTCTTCGCGATCGTCACCTACCCGGACGAAACCCAGCACGAGGTTCCGCTCGACGCGACCAGCTCCTCTCACTTCCAGCGCCACTTCATCGCGCCCCCTAACAACGGGGCGGAGTTCGCCCAGTACTCGGTGATCGTCTACGCCGAAGACGACATCGGCCAGCAAAGCTACGAAAAAGCGGGCACCTTCAAAGTCGCGCCGAAAACCGGCAAGCTCAACGCCTGGACCAGCGCCGGCAGCTACTTCGGCCTCGTGCCTCTGGGCCAGACCGCCGTCCGCAAAGTCGTCGTCCGCAACAGCGGCGGGCCGAAAACGTCCCCGGTCACGGCCACGATCGGCACCTCCGGCGCCCCCTTCGCGGTCAAAGGCGGCCCCACCGAATTCACCCTCGGGCCGGAAGAACTGCGCACCTTCGAAGTCGAATTCACGCCGGCGACGGTCGGCTACAAGACCGGCGCGGCAATCGTCTCCCGCCCCGACGGCGCCCAGCCCGACCTGAGCGTGCAACTGAGCGGCAAGGGAGTGAATCCGCCGGCCGGCTAAGGCACGGCGGGCGACTCAAAGGCGAGGGCGCCGAACGTCGCCGCAAAGGTCGGCGTGTCGTCGTCTTCGCCCCGTTCGTGCCTGCGAGCGATGGCAGCGGCCTTGATTCCCTGGGCTCGCTCCAGCGTCTCGGCTTGCAGGTCCCGCAGTTCCTGCCATCCCTGCTCATCCAGTTCCAAGGGGACCCAGCTCAGGTGGCGGTCGGCGCGCTTGTCGAACGTGCCCTGGTAGATCGCGCCCTCCGCTCGAGCCACCAGCATCTGTAAGGTCGAACGGGAGATGGCTCGGCGGTGCTCCAGGTCCAAGGCCTCGAAGTCCTCGTCGGTATGAAGCGCCAGCATCTTGCTGCGGTAGATGTGCTCGTTGGCACCGCGCCGCGGGACCGTTTCGGTGAGGACGATGCAGTCCGCTTTGAGGAGCGCCTTGAAGTGATACGCGACATGGGAGAGGGCGTTTTTCTCATCCCCTTCGAAGTCGAAGCCAGGCGGCAGCAGTCCCTTGCGTGTTCTATTAACGGCCGGGGTCCCCGAGGCAACTGGAAGGGGGTGAACTCGGATGAAGATCATCGGCAGCGAGCCGGTCCACCCGGCCGCGTCCATCAACAAGGGGGGCTGATTGGCCTCTGAGTGGCCCTGGCCTCTCGGCCGGGGTCACTTCCGCTGCTGGCGAGGGATCAGCGGCTGCCGATGACGCGGGCGGGGACGCCGGCGACTATCTGGAAGGGCTCGACGGAGTGGGTGACTACGGCGCCGGCGCCGACGACGGCGCCGCGGCCGATCCGGACGCCGGCGGTGATCGTCACGCCGGTGCCGATCCAGGCCTCGTCCTCGATCACCACCGGCTGGGCGCGGCGGCCCTGGGTCTGCATCGGGCCGCGGCCGGTCATCTCGTGGTCGGCGTCGGTGATGTGGCAGCCGGAGGCGACCATCACCCGCTCGCCGATCGTCACCGAGTCGACCGCGTTGACGATCGTGTTTTCGCCGATGCCGGTGTGGGCGCCGATCTCGATCCGCCCGGGCAGCGCGCGGATGACGCAGTAGGGGCGCAACTGCGCCAGCGGGTGCAATCGGACCTGGCGGGGGTTGACGATCCGGGCGCGTTTCCAGATCCGCGGGATGTCGCGGCCCGGCGGCACCGTCCGCAGGCCGAGCAGGCGCCACTTGACGTAGTTGACCACCCAGACGACGATCGTCAGCGCCCGTGAGTTCTCGACCACGCGGCGATACTAGTCCCGCGCCACCCGGCTGGGGCCAGGAGGGGACATGAGGCGCATCCGATTTCGAACACACCTGGGTGTGTCGAAAGTCGGCTGCGCGATCGCGCTACGAATCGGCGCCCGCGGCCAGCAGTTGCAGGCGCGACCAGGGGAAGCTGGCGAGGAGCGCCTGGGGGTAGCTGCCTTCGAAGTAGCCGCCGGGTCCCAGGTAGGGGTTGTGGCCGACGTTGACCGGGTCCTGGGCGTAGAAGGTGACGTTGGCGGCGACGTCGCGGACGAAGATGCCGTAGCGCTGGGCCGCTTCGGCCATCATCAGGACGAGCGGCGGTAGTTTCAGTGCCGTCAGGTCGAGCGAAGGGTCGAGCCGCAGGTGCGCGCCCTCCGGCAGCGAGAGCGGGTCGAACGATTCCCCGTCGGTGCGCCGCGCCGGCGCGAAGAAGGTGTGGGCGCGGACGTCGCGCACCGAGATCGCCAGGGCGTGGTCGATCTGCCCGCGTTCGAGATCGCGCAGCGTGATCAGGCCGCCGGGCAGCGAAAGCGAAGAGGCCGTCGCTCCCCAGGTCGGCGAGGCTCCCGGCCAGGCGCTGGGGCCGTAGGCGCCGGAGCTTTCCGAGACTCCCTGAATCGCGCCTCCCCACCCCGCCTCCCAGCCGTCCGCTCCAGCCGAGAGGTGCCAGAACTCCCAGAGCCGGTCGCTGCTCGGCTGCCAGACGACCAGGTGGTGGTCGTGGCCTTCGGCCGGCTCCGCGTCGGCCGGCAGCGGGACCGCGCTCCAGGCGGCGCGCAGCGAGGCCGCCACGTAGGGGCTGTCGAGACGGACGGGAACCGTGGGCTGGTCGGCGGGGACGGTGTAGATCGGGACGCTGTATTCCCTGGTGGTGATCGCCGGACCGGTGTGGAGTGCCCGCTCCAGGGCGACCTGGCGGGCGAGGGCGGCGACGATCGCCTCCGAGTCGGGGTCGAGGGGCGCCGCGGCCTCCACCGGGGTATTCCAGAAGCTGGTCGGCGCGAAGAACCGATCCGGCGCCTGCGCGGTCACCGGAACCTGCGGTTCCGCCCCCGGGTCGGTTTCGACCGGCGGCGGTGAGGACGAGGGCGGCGGCTTTTGCGCCGGCACCGGGCCCAGCGGCTGGGCCGGAGCGGGTTCCACGCCCTGGGCGGGATCCAGAACCGCTGCCGTTGCCGGCCCGGAGGCCGCGGGACGGGCGGCGGCAGCGCAGCGCCGGTGGCGCTCGCCACGGGTGCGCCGCTGCGGGCGCGCCGGCGCCTTCACGCAGCGCTGGACCGTGACCGACCTGCCGACGTGCTGCGCGCCAGGAGCCGCGGGGGCGGAGAGCACGGTGGCAGCGATCGCGAGCAGGAGGAGAGGAAACGCCAGGTAGACGAATCGCTTCACGGTGCCCGGCTATCGACCCATTCCAGAGGCGGCTTCTCGCCTGCACGAGATATGGCAACGGTGCGCCGAAAGTTCGGAGGGGGATCGTCGTTGGATGCCTGAACCGCCCCCAGACCAGGGGTCGGGACCGACCGAATATGCGTTCACGACGACAAAAATGGGCCCGCAACAAAGGGCACAACGGGCAGCCCGACGCCGAAGAGATCATTCAGCCGGCGAGGCTCGAGACGCCCGCCGGCGAGGCCGGCGACCCCCAGCCGCGGCGGATCTTCGAGCCGCCGCGCGGGGCCGTGCTCTCGGCGATCGGCGGACACCGGATCCTGGTCGCGTTCTGCGCCCTCCTCGGCTGCGCGATCGGACTGGCGATCGGCTTCGGGCGCCAGCCGGAGTACACCTCCTCGGCGACGCTCCAGGTCGGCCAGGTCAACCCCAACTCGCCCGGCTTCTTCGGCTACGTGCAGTCGGCCAGCGGCCTGGCGACCGCCTTCAGCCGCTCGATCGCGGCGGGACCGGTGCTGAAGTCGGTCGAAGAAGAGACCGGGCTGCCGCGCTCGGAAGCGATCCCGCGCCTCTCCTCGGAGCCGATCCCGCTCAGCCCCGCCTTCCGGGTGATCGCCACCGGGCCGAACGCCGACGCGGCGAGGGAACTGGCGAACGCCACCGCCAAGGCGGTCGTCACCTACGAGGGGGAGGCCAACAGCTCCAACCCCGAGGCGCAGTCGCTGCTCGGCGAATACAAACAGGCCTCGCTGCAGTTGCACCAGGCCGAGGCCGAAGTCGAGGAACTGGAATCCGCCCCCGCCGAAGACGGCGACCGGCTCGACGCCGAAGCCACCCGCAGCTCGGCCAAGGTGAAGTTGCAGGCGATCGAAAACGCCTACGTGGCGGCGGTGACCAGCCAGGCCCCGCGCCGCGGCCTGGTCTCGATGCTGGCCACCGCGACCAGCGCCAGCAGCGACCGCAAGGCGAAGATCGAGCTCTGGGGCCTGATCGGGCTGGTCGCCGGGCTCGCGATCGGGTGCGCGGCGGCGGTCATGCGCGAGCGCCGGCGAGCCCCGGCCTGAGGTCGATGAGGCGAGCGCCTCTCGGCCTTTTGGCGATCCTGGTCATGGTGGGAGGCTGCGGAACCCAGGCGCCCGCCGCGACCGAGGGCACGGTGGCGCCGATCCGGCCCACCCCCCACTTCCGCTTCTTCTCCCCGACCAGCTTCTGGAACCGCCCCGCGCCCCGCGACGACCGGGTCGACCCTCGCTCGCAGGAAGCGATCGCCGCCCTCGGCGCCGAGGTCGCCGCCGAGCAGGAGGACGAATCGGGACCCTGGATCAACACCGACAGCTACAGCGTCCCCGTTCTGCGGGTGGCGCGAAAGACGCCCACGGTCCGGGTCCAGCTGGCGAGCCCCTACGCGGTGCCCGCCCTGCGGCGGGCGTTCGGCGCCGTCCCCCTTCCGGCCGGCGCACAGCCGGCGGCGGGCAGCGACGCCCACCTGGTGGTCTGGCAGCCGAGCCGCGACCGGCTCTGGGAGTTCTGGCGCCTGCGGCGCCGGGCCGGCAGCTGGCGCGCCTCCTGGGGCGGGGCGATCGCCCACGTCTCCCGCGACCGCGGCGCCTACGACACCTCCGCCTGGCCCGGGGCCACCCCGCTCTGGGGCGCCTCCGCCTCCTCGCTCTCGATCGCCGGCGGCCTGATCACCCTGGAAGACCTGAAGCGCGGCTGGATCAACCACGCGCTGGCGATCTCCCTGCCGGCGGTGCGGGCGGGTGTCTACGCGCTGCCGGCGCGCCGCACCGACGGGGTCGACCGCGACCCGGCCGCCCTGCCCGAGGGCGCCCACCTGCGCCTGCAGCCGGGGCTGGACCTCGACCGGCTGCAGCTGCCACCGCTGACCCGGATGATCGCCGAGGCCGCCCAGCGCTACGGGTTCTACGTCCGCGACCGGGCCCGCACCGTCTGCTTCTACGCCCAGGCGCCTGTGGGGCCGGCCGATCCCTACGCCGGCGCGGCGGGCTACTTTGAAGGGCAGACGCCCGCGGCGCTGCTGGCCGCCTTCCCCTGGAGCGACCTGCAGCTGCTGCCGATGCGCCTGCGCCCCTTCCTGCGCACCGACCGGCTCGGCACCGACGGCGAGGGCGGCGGATGAGCGGGGCCGTGGCCGCGAGAGATCGTGAGCACCTGGTGATGGCCCTCGCCGCCGCCACGGCGGAGTGCCGGGCGCAGCGGGCGGCGGACCTCGACCGCATGCTCGCCGAGGTCGAGTGGGGCCGCCTCGGGGAACTGCTCGGCAGGGCGCGGCTGCTGCCGACGCTGGGGCCGCGGATCGCCGAGCTGGCCGGAGATCGCGCGCCCGAGCGCTTCCAGGCCGCGGTCGCCGCCTCGATCGTCGCCGGCCAGCGCCAGGAGGCGCTGCTGGAGCTGAGCGGAGCCCGCGTGCAGGCGGCCTTGGCCGCGGCGGGAATCCGCAACGCCGGGCTCAAGGGACCGGCCCTGGGGCGCGCCCTCTACGGCGAGCCCGGGCGCCGGCTCTCGAGCGACGTCGACCTCCTCGTCTCCCCCGCCGACCTCGGGCGGGCGGTGGCGACGGTGCGCGAGCTCGGCTACGGGGAGCCCAGCGACCACGCCGGCCGGGACGGCCTGCCGCTCCTGCACTTCGCCCTCGCCCACGAACGGGGCGAGCTGCCCCCCGTCGAGCTGCACTGGCGGGTCCACTGGTACGAGGGGCGCTTCGCCGCCGAGCGCCTGCTCCCGCCCGACCTGGACAGCCAGGGATGGCGACCGCGGCCGGAGGACGAGCTGGCCTCGCTGCTCCTCTTCTACGCCCGCGACGGCTTCACCGGCCTGCGTCAGGCGGCCGACCTCGGCGCCTGGTGGGACCGCTTCGGGGCTGACCTCGATACCGGCGCGCTCGGCCGCGTCGCCACCGCCTACCCGCGCCTGCGCCCGGCGCTGGAGACGGCCTCGCTCGTCGCCGAGCGGATGATCGGGGTGCCGAGCGCGGCGACGCTGGGCCGGGCGGCACGGCTCGGCCCGCGGGCGCGGATCGCGGTCCGCTTCGTCGACCCCCGCCCCTACGCCAGCGCCGCCCAGCTGTTCGCCGAGATCGGCCTGATCGACGGCCTGCTCGCCCCGCCCGGCACGCTCGGCGCCTTCCTGCGGCGCCAGGTCGCGCCGCCGGTCGAGGTGATCGCGGACCACGCCGAGAAGGCGCAGGCGGAGAAGATCGGCGGCCCGCTCGCCTACGGGGTCCGCGTCCTCGGCCGCTACGGGCTGGCCTTCGCGCGCCTGCTCCGCGTCCCCTTCGCCGCCCGCGCGAGGTTCACGACGTGAGCCGCCCGCGCCGAACCCTGGGCGGCCGCCTGGGCACCGGGCTGGCGCTGGGGCTGCAGGGCGCCCTGGCGCTCGCCACCGCTTACCTGCTGGCGCTCCTGCTCGCCGCCCGCGACGCGGTCCGGCGCCCGCAGCCGGAGGCGCCGGCGGCAGCGGAGCGGCTGCGGCTCGTCGTCCTCGTCCCCGCCCACGACGAGGAGGACGGGATCGCGGCCACGATCGAGTCGCTGGCCGCCTGCGAGTACCCAGACGCCTCGCGCCGGACCGTGGTCGTTGCCGACAACTGCAGCGACCGCACCGCCGAGGTCGCGCGCGCCGCCGGAGCCGAGGTCTGGGAGCGCCGCGATCCCGACCTCCGGGGCAAGGGCTTCGCCGTCGCCTGGGCGCTCGAGCGCCTGCTGGCGCCGCCGGCGGAGGTCGACGCCGTCGTCTTCGTCGACGCCGACTGCACCGTCTCGGCCAACCTGCTGGAGGCAGTCGACCGCCACCTCGCCGCCGGCGCCGAGGCGCTGCAGGTCGACTACCTCGCCAGCAACCCCGAGGACTCCGCCACCTCGGCCCTGCGCTTCGCCGCCTTCGCCCTCGCCGACACGGTGCGCTTCCACGGCAAGGAGCGGCTCGGCCTCTCCTGCGGGCTGGTCGGGACCGGGATGGCCTTCACCGCCGCCGCCCTGCGCGACGCGCCGTGGACGACGACCGGCCTCGTCGAGGACGGCGAATACCACATGCGCCTCGTCCTCGCCGGGGTCCGGACCGAGTTTGTGCCCGAGGCCTGGGTCACCCAGGCGGTGCCGACGACGATGGCCGCCAGCAGCGAACAGCAGGCACGCTGGGAACAGGGGCGGCTGGACCTCGCCCGGGCCTGGGCGCCGCGCCTGATCGGCGCCGGGCTGGCCCGCCGTGACCCGGTCCGGCTCCACGCCGGCCTCGAGTCCCTGGTGCCGCCGCAGTCGGTGATCGCGGTCGGCGGCCTCGCCGGCCTCGCGGTCGGCGTCCTCGGGCGCCAGCGCCGCCTGCGGGCGCTGGCCCTGCTCACGCTCGGCGGCCAGGCCTGCTTCGTGCTCGGCGGCCTGCGCCTGGTCCGCGCCCCGGCCAGCGTCTACCGGGCCCTGCTCAGCGCCCCGCTCCTGATCGCCAACAAGCTGGCCCTCTACGCGCAGCTGCTGCGCGGCCGCGGCCCCAGCGGCTGGGTCCGGACCGAACGCGAGCGGCAGCCGTGAAGCTGGCCTTCCTCTGCTCGGAGTACCCGGCGATCTCGCACACCTTCGTCCTGCGCGAGATCGCGGCGCTGCGCCGGCTCGGGCTCGAGATCGCGACCTTCTCGCTGCGCCGGACGCCGGAGGAGAAGCTGCTCAGCGAGCGCGACCGCGAGGCGGCCGCGACCACCTTCGCGATCCTGCCGCCGCGCTGGGGCCGGCTGCTGGCCGCCCACCTGGGGCTGGCGCTGCGAGCCCCGCGCGCCTACTTCGGCACCCTCGCCCACGCCCTCTCTCTGGCGCCGCCGGGGCTGCGCGGGCGCCTCTGGCAGCTCTTCTACTTCGCCGAGGCGGTCGTCCTCTGGCGCGAGTGCCGCCGTCAGGGGATCCGCCACGTCCACGTCCACCTCGCCAACGCCGCCGCCGACGTCGCGATGCTCGCCTCCCACCTCGGCACCGGGCTCGACCGCGAGCGCCCCTGGTCGTGGAGCTTCACCATGCACGGGCCGACCGAGTTCCTCGACCTGCGCCACTACCGGCTCGCCGAGAAGCTCGACAGCGCCAGCTTCGTCGTCTGCATCAGCGACTTCGCCCGCAGCCAGCTGATGGCGCTCTGCGAGCCGGACCGCTGGCCCTCGCTGCGGGTGGTCCACGTCGGCATCCCGGTCGAGCAGTTCACCCGCTCCTCGCCGCCACCATTCCCGGACGGCGGCGGCCGCATCCTCTACATCGGCCGCCTGGTGCCCGAGAAGGGGCAGACGGTGCTCCTGGAGGCGGTCGCCGCCCTGGTCCGGGACGGCCTCGACGTGGAGCTGACGCTGGCCGGCGACGGCGCCCTGAGACCTCAGCTGGAACGGCTCGCGGCCGACCTCGGGATCGGCGACCGGGTCGAGTTCCCCGGCGCCGTCGGCCAGGAAGAGCTGCGCGACCTCTACGAAACGGCGACGGTCTTCTGCCTGCCGAGCTTCGGTGAGGGGGTGCCGGTGGTGCTGATGGAGGCGATGGCGATGGAAGTGCCGGTGGTCAGCACCCGCATCGCCGGCATCCCGGAGCTGATCGAGGACGACCGCGGCGGCCTGCTGTCCTCCCCCGGCCGCGCCGACCAGCTGACCGCCGACCTGCGCGACCTGCTCACCGACCCCGAACTGCACCGCCGGCTGGCACACGGCGGGCGCGAGAAGGTTTTGGAGGAGTTCGACGCCGAGAGCTCCGCCGAGCAACTGCGCGACCTCCTG
The DNA here is from genome assembly GCA_035473555.1 of Solirubrobacterales bacterium. GTDB lineage: Bacteria > Actinomycetota > Thermoleophilia > Solirubrobacterales > 70-9 > VAYN01. The sequence goes on along the minus strand of DATIOC010000034.1, from coordinate 21 downwards.
GTCGAGATGCTCGGCGAAGCG
>DATIOC010000033.1:0-48159 GCA_035473555.1 Solirubrobacterales bacterium | reverse complement strand
GTCGACGGTTGCGAGCCAGAATTTGGTGGGTGCGGCCTCGTCCTTGGGCCATTCGATGAGCAGCGTCTCTTCGGCGAAACGCGCTTCGCCCCGGATCGGCGAAACGCGCACCCGCACACGGGCAAAGCGCGACCGCAGTTTCTTGTTGGTGCCTTCCCGCCACGCGACAGTGCGCCAGGCGCCTCGGCCGCGCCGCGCGGGTAGCGCAGCGCCGCCGGCCCGTCGTGGGCGATCGCGGTGTGCAGCATGTGGACCAGCATCGCCTCGTCGCGCGGGGCCATCAGGACGACGTTGGGGATCGGGCGGAGGTAGGAGACGTCGAAGGCGCCGTGATGAGTTGGGCCGTCGTCGCCGACCAGGCCGGCACGATCCATCGCGAAGGTGACGTCGAGATCCTGCAGGCAGACGTCGTGGACGATCTGGTCGAAGGCGCGCTGGAGGAAGGTCGAGTAGATCGCGCAGACCGGCTTGGCGCCCTGCAGCGCCATGCCGCTGGCGAGCAGGACCGCGTTCTGCTCGGCGATGCCGACGTCGTAGTACTGCTCGGGGACCTCGTCGGCGAGCTGCTGCAGGCCGGTCCCCCCCGCCATCGCCGCGGTGATCCCGATCACCCGCTCGTCGGCACGGGCCTCGGCGACCATCGCCTCGGCGAAGACCTTCGTGTACTGGGGCGGGGAGCCGGCGGCGGGCGGCTTCTCCAGGACCTCGATCCCCTCCGGCGAGTCGGTTTCGGTCACCGGCACCGGCTTCGCCGCCGCCGGTTCGCCGTTGACGATCGACTTCGGCTTCGCCGCGTGCCACTCCTCCATCGACTCCAGGCCGCCTTCTTCGGCCGGGGCGAACCCCTTGCCCTTGACGGTGTGGATGTGGACGACGACCGGGCGGTCGGCCTCGAAGGCCTCGCTCAGCGCCTCGCGCAGGGCGTGCACGTCGTGGCCGTCGATCACGCCCATGTAGGCGAGGTCGAGCTCCTCGAAGAAGAGCCCGGGGGCCCAGTAGGCCTTGATCGCGGCCTTGATCTCCGGCCCCAGCCGCTCGATCCGCCGCCCCATCCCCAGCGGCAGCTTCGTCAGCCGGTCCTCGACGCCCTCGCGGGCGTGCCAGAGGCGCGGGTTGAGGCGGATCCGGTTGAAGTAGCGGGAGAGCGCGCCGACGTTCGGCGAGATCGACATCCCGTTGTCGTTGAGGACGATCACCATCGGCGTCTGCAGGCCGCCGGCGGCGTGGAGCGCCTCGTAGGCGACCCCACCGGTGAGGGCGCCGTCGCCGATCACCGCGGCGACTTTGCCGTCAGTGCCGATCCCGTGGCGCATCGCCTCTTTCAGCCCGACCCCGTAGCCGATCGAGGTCGAGGCGTGGCCGGCGCCCATGATGTCGTGCTCGGACTCCGGAATCGAGCAGAACGGGGCGAGGCCGTCGTACTGGCGAATCGTCGGCAGCCGGTCGCGACGGCCGGTGAGGATCTTGTGCGGGTAGGACTGGTGGCCGACGTCCCAGAGGATCTTGTCGCGGGGCGAGTCGAGCAGGCTGTGGAGGGCGACGGCGAGCTCGCAGGTGCCGAGGTTGGCGCCGAAGTGGCCGCCGATCTCGCCGATCGTGTCGATGATGTAGGTCCGCATCTCCTGCGCGACCTGCTGCAGCTGCTCGTCGTCGAGCTGGTGCAGGTCTCCGGGGCCTTCGATCCCCGGCAGGAGCGGCTCTCTGTTCTCTTTCTCGTTGCCCTGGGTGGGGGGCTCTTCGCTCATTCGTTCCTCGTGAAGATGTAGTCGGCCACGCGCCTCAAATCGTCCGTTTCGCCGCTTGCCTCAGCCAGCGCCCCGGTCGCCTTGGCGTGCGACTCGGCGGCCAGCTCGCGGGCCCGGTCGAGCCCGAAAAGGCTGACGTAGGTGAGTTTGCCATGTCTCTCGTCGCTTCCATGTGGCTTGCCGAGCTGCTCGTCAGACTCGGTCACGTCGAGGATGTCGTCGACGATCTGGAACAGCACGCCCAGCTCCTCGGCGAAACGGCGGTAGGGCATTGTCTCAGGTTCCGGGGCGCCCTCGAGCAGAAACACCGTATTTACGCTGGCGGCGATCAGCCGGCCGGTCTTCAGCGCGTGCAGGGCGCGCAGGCCCTCGGCGTCGGACTCGGCCCCGATCACGTCGACGTACTGGCCGCCGACCATGCCGTCGACGCCGATCGCGCCGGCCAGCTCGCGCAGCGCCGCCAGCACCCGCGCCGGCTCCCCGGGCTGCTCGCAGAAGAGCCGCACCGCCTCGGCGAAGAGACCGTCGCCGGCGAGGATCGCGACGTCCTCGCCGAACTTGACGTGCGAGGTCGGCAGCCCCCGGCGCAGCTCATCGTCGTCCATCGCCGGCAGGTCGTCGTGGATCAGCGAGTAGGTATGGATCAGCTCGATCGCGCAGGCCAGCTGCAGGAACCGCTCCGGCTCGGCGCCGAGCGCGCGGGCGGTGGCCAGGGCCAGGACCGGGCGCACCCGCTTGCCGCCGGCCAGCAGCGAGTAGCGCATCGCCTCCTCCAGACCGGCCGTCGCGGGCGCCGCGGAGAAGCTGAGTTTCGCCAGCGCCTCGTCGACCAGCGCGTGAAGATCCTCGGGGTAGCTCAAGGCCTACTCGGCGCTCGCCTGCTGGCGCGCCTCGCGGTTGGCCTCCTCGACCGCCTCGGCGGCGAGGTCGGCTGCCTCGGCGGCGAGCTGGGCCGCGGCCTCGTCGCCGACCTCGTTCCCCTGCAGCTGCGAGGTGATCTCCTGCAGCCGGGCCGAGATCTCGCGCAGGCGGGCGCTCACTTGGCCGGCTCCCGCTCGCGCGCGACCGCGCCGAGGATGCCGTTGACGAACTTCGGAGCGTCGGCGCCGCAGTACTCCTTGGCGATCTCCACCGCCTCGTTGATCGCCACCTCGGGCGGCGTCTCGGTGAAGTCCATCTCGTAGAGGGCGACCCGCATCACGTTCATGTCGAGCGGCGCGATCCGGTCGACCGTCCACCCCTTCGCGTGGGCGGCGATCGTGTCGTCGAGCTCTTCCCGGTGCGTGTCGACGCCCTCGGCCAGCTCGCGCGTCAGCGGCCGCGCCTCGCCCAGCAGCTCCTCCAGCGGGCGACCGGTCACGTCGCGCTGGTAGTTGACGAAGACGGCGTCCCGCCGCTGGTCGGATCTGCGCACAGGCTCATTCTGTCAGCGCAGGCGCGCAGGCAGCTCAGGCGCGGGAGATGTAATCGCCGCTGCGGGTGTCGACGCGGACGGTTTCGCCCTCCTCGATGAAGAGCGGCACCTGGACGACCACGCCCGACTCCAGCGTCGCCGGCTTGTTGCCACCGCCTGAGGCGGTGTCGCCTTTCAGGCCTGGGTCGGTCTGGACGACCTTCATCTCGATCGCGCTCGGCACCTGCACGTCGCTCGGCTGTTCGTCGACGAAGAGGACGTCGACCTCGGCATTGGGCAGCACCCACTGCATCGAGTCGCCGAGCTGCTCTTTGGTGATCTCGATCTGGTCGTAGTCCTGCGAGTCCATGAACACCGCGGCCTCGCCGGAGTCGTAGAGGTACTGCATCTTCTTCGATTCGGTCCGCACCGGGCGGAACTTCTCCCCCGCCCTGAAGGTTTTGTCGATCACCGACCCGTCCTCGATCCGGCGCAGCTTGGTCCGGACGAACGCCCCGCCCTTGCCCGGCTTCACATGCTGGAACTCGATGATCTTCCAGATCTTCCCGTCGATCTCGATGTGCGTGCCGTTCTTGAATTGGTTCGTCGTGATCGTCATCGGCGCTGATCCTAGAGGGTGCCTCCGGGCGAAGCCGCTAGCCGGGTCGCCGCTTCCTCGAGGTCGCGGAAGACCTCGCCGCGGATGAAGTGGTCGCCGGAGAGGTCCCAGATCCAGGCGACGGGGAGGTCGCGGATGCCGAGGTGGCGGCTGCGGGCGTAGGCCCTGCCTCGCACCAGCAGTGAGCTGCCGCGCTTCTCCACCACCTTCGGGCTGATCAGCAGCTCGTCCCAGGCGCGGTCGACGTCGCGGAGGTATTCGTGCAGGCCCTCCGGCCCGACGTAGGGCGCGGTGCGGCCGACTTCTTCGGCGGTGCCGACCGGGAAGAAGCCCATCCCCTCGTCGCAGAGGGCGACGATCTCCTCCGGGTCGCGGCGGTTGAAGGCCTCGAAGAGGCGCTCGACCAGCTCGCGCTCGTGGTCGGATGCCAGCTCGACCCCGGCGGCGGCCGGCGCGATGGCGAGGATCGCGGCGTCGTCGTCGAGGGTGCCGCCGGCAAACTCGTGCAGGGCGCCCTCGATCTGCTGAGCCGCGAGGGCGGGGCTGCCGACTCCCTCGAGCTGCGCCCGCAGCCGCTCCTCCCCGAAGCGCTCGCCGTCCGCGCCCATCTCGGTGACGCCGTCGGTGACGACGACGAGCTGCTGGCCGGGAGCGACGTGGGTCGACTCGAGCGTCCAGGTCTCGTCGGTGAAGGCGCCAAGGACCGGTGCAGGGCTGGTGACCTCGGTGACCCGTTCGCCGTCGACCAGCAGCGGCGGTGGATGACCGGCTACGGCAAGGCGGACCGGCTCGGCCGGGTCTTCGGAGAACGCCATCGCGGCGACGCTGCAGAGGGCCGTGCCCTGGCGGGCGAGCAGCTCGCGGTTCAGCGTCCGCAGGGCGACCACCGGGTCTCCCGTCAAGGCGGCGGCGGTGCGCAGGGTGTAGCGGGCGTGGGCGGTGACGGCGGCGGCCTTGGCGCCGCGGCCGGTGACGTCGCCGATCACCACCATCCAGCCGCCGGCGATGCGGAAGGCGTCGTAGAAGTCGCCGCCGATCTCGTTCTCGGCGCCAGCCGGCCGGTAGGTGGCCGCCACCGACCAGCCCGGGATGTGCGGCAGCGGCGGCGGCAGCAGGCCGCGCTGCAGGGTCTCGGCGATCTCGGCGCGTTCGCGCTCGCTGCGCTCGAGGTCGGAGAAGAGGCCGGCGTTGTCGAGGGCGAGGGCGACGCGGCCGGCGAGGAGGGTGACGAAGCCGATGTCGGAGTCCTGGAAGCGGCGCCCGGAATGGCCGACGCTGATCGTCAGCATCCCGGTCGGGCGGCCGCGGGCGCGCAGCTCGACGGTGACCCCGGAGCGAACGCCGAGGCTGCGGAGGAATTCGAGGTCCTCATCGTCGGAGGCGAACTGGCGCAGGTCATCGTCGGTCCGCAGCTCGAAGCGGCGCGGCTCCAGCGGCTCGTGGGTGGCCTCGCTCGCGATCTCCGCCTGCAGGCGCGGCCCGCGGGCCTTGAGGCGCTCGACGATCATCTCACCGTCGGGACCGTCGGCGTGCAGGGCGGCGCGGCGGACCGAGTCCCCCTCGATCACGTCGATCGCGCAGATGTCGCCCAGCACGGGGACGACGATCCCGGCGATCGCGTCGAGCGTCTCGTCCAGCGACTCGCCCGCGTCGGCGGCGCGCGAGATCTCGTCGAGCATCCGGAAGCGGCGGTTGACCTGCCGCACCTTGCGGGTCGAGATGGTGGCGACGATCGCCACCACCACCAGGGCCAAAGCGACGATGACGTCTCCGTAAAGGGGCATCAGCCCGGGTCCGGGCCCCGTTCGGCCGCGGTGCTGGTGGTGAGGTTCGAGGCGGCGCCGCCTCCGAGCACGCGGCGCACCAGGGAGGGCGCGAGGATCCGCAGCGCCGCCGCCAGCCCGTAGGGGCGCGGCACGTAGCGCTCGGCCCGCCCGCCCGGGCCGCACTGGTGGATCGCCTCGGCCACCTTCTCCGGCTTGGAGACGACCCAGCGGGTGATCGCCTTCTCGCGCAGCTCGGTCGCCGGGAAGCCCTCGGTGCGGACGAAGCCCGGCAGCACGAGGCCGACGTGGACGCCGTGCGGCTGCTCCTCGGCGTAGAGCGCGTCCGTCCAGCCGATCAGGGCGAACTTGCTGGCCGAGTAGGCGCCGGTCCGGGCGCGCGAGACGCGGCCGGCGGTGCTCGCGACGTTGACGATCGCGCTCGGCGCTGAAGAGCGCAGCAGCGGCAGCAGTGCCTCGGTGAGGCGGACGACCGCGTCGAAGTTGAGCTCCATGTGGCGGTGGACGTTGGCGTAGCCGGTCTCGCCGAAGCTGCCGCGCCAGGCGGCGCCGGCATTGTTGACGAGCAGGTGCAGGGCGCCGCCGTGCTCGGCCTCGAGGTGGGCGCGGACCCGCTCGGGGGCGTCATCGGCGGTCAGATCGACGGCCACGTAGGTCGCCGGACAGGGCAGCGACTCCGCCAGTTCCCGCAGCAGCTCCTCGCGCCGGGCGACGAGCACGAGCTCGGTTCCCGGATCGCGCGCGAGCCGGATCGCCGTCGCTCTCCCGATCCCCGTCGACGCTCCCGTTACAAGTGCGACTGCCACGTCCGCAACAGTATTGGAGATGGAGCAATCGGCAGAAACCCGCCACCGGCTGAGCGCCGTTCGCCGCGAGGGCGAGCGGGTGACGCCGCTGGAGCTCTTCTTCGACCTCGTCTTCGTCCTCGCGATCACCCAGTGCACGGCGCTGATGTCCCACGACCAGACCTGGTCGGGCCTGGCGCAGGGGCTGCTGATCCTCGGCGTGCTCTGGTGGGCCTGGGTCGGCTACGCCTGGCTGACCAGCGTCATCGACCCCGAGGCCGGCGCCGTCCGCCTCGTCATCTTCGCCGCGATGGCGGCGATGCTGATCGTCTCGCTCTGCGTCCAGGAGGCCTTCGGCAACCTCGCCCTCACCTTTGCCCTGGCGATCGGCTTCTACCGCACCGCCCACATCGCCCTCTTCTGGATCGCCGGCGCCGACGACCAGGACCTGCGCCGTTCGGTGATCGGGCTCGCGGTCAGCACCGCGGTCGCGGTCGGCATCCTCATCGTCGCCTCGCTCTTCGACGGCTTCGCCCAGGGAGCGCTCTGGGCGCTGGCGATCTTCCTCGACATGGCCGGTCCCTACTTCTTCGGCTCCGAGGGCTGGAAGATCGTCCCCGGCCACTTCGCCGAGCGCCACGGCCTGATCATCATCATTGCCCTCGGCGAGTCGATAGTCGCGATCGGGGTCGGCGCCTCAGGTGCCCTCGACCTCGGAATCGGCACTGCCGCCGTGCTCGGCATCTTCCTCACCGCCGCGCTGTGGTGGACCTACTTCGACATCGTCGCCCTGATCTCGGCCCGGCGGCTCGGCGAAGCCGAGGTCGGGCGGGTGCAGAATGAGCTCGCCCGCGACTCCTACTCCTACATTCACCTGCTGCTGGGCGCCGGCATCGTCCTGGTCGCCTTCGGCCTCAAGGCGACGATCGCCCATTACGACGAAGACCTCCACGACGTTCCCGCCTTCGCCCTGCTCGGCGGCCTCGCCATCTACCTGCTCGGCCTCGTCGCCTTCCGCTACCGCCACGTGCAGACGCTCAATCGCAAGCGGTTCGGCCTGGCGATCGTCCTGCTGTTCCTGGTTCCGGTCGCGACGGCGATGCCCGCGCTCGTCACCCTGGCGGTCGCCGTCGTCCTGATCTGGGCGCTGATCGGGTATGAGCACCGCGGCTACGGGCCGAACCGGGAGCAGTTCCGCCGGGAAGCAAGCGCGGCCCACATTTAGGCATACTCCCCGGACCTTTTGAGCACTCCAGATCTCCTCGACAAGCTGCTCCGCGCCGGCGCCCCCTCCGGATACGAGGGACCGGCGGCCGAGATCTGGCGCGAGGCTGCCTCCTTCGCCGAGGTCAGCGTCGACGGGATCGGCTCGACGATCGCCCGCGTAGGCGAGGCCTCGCCTACGCTCGCCGTGGTCGGCCACATCGACGAGATCGGCCTGATCGTCACCCACGTCGACGAGAAGGGCTTCCTCTGGTTCGCCCCGGTCGGCGGCTGGGACCCGCAGATCCTCGTCGGCCAGCGGGTCGAGATTCGCGGCCGCGAGGGCCTAGTCCCCGGTGTCGCCGGCCGCAAGCCGATCCACCTGCTCGAGGCCGACCAGCGCAAGAAGGTCGTCGAGCTGAAGAGCATGCACATCGACATCGGCGCCGCCGACCGCGAGGAGGCCGAGGCGCTGGTCCGGGTCGGCGACCCGGTGGTGATCGCCGCCGAGCCGATGGCGGTGGCCGGCGACCGGCTCGTCTCGCGGGCGATGGACAACCGGCTCGGCGCCTATGTCGCGCTCGAGAGCCTGCGCCGCTGCGCCGAGGGCAAGGGCCCCGGCGGCTCCTTCGCCGCCGTCGCCGCCGTGCAGGAGGAGATCGGCCTCTTCGGCGCCCGCACCGCTGCCTTCCAGGTACGCCCCGACATCGCGATCGCCGTCGACGTCACCCACGCGACCGACGCGCCCGGCGTCGACGAGAAGGAGATCGGCTCGCACCCGTTCGGGTCCGGTCCCGCGATCAGCCGTGGCTCCACCCTCTCGCCGAAGATCTTCGAGCTGCTGGTCGAGACCGCCGAGGCGGAGGGGATCGAGTACTCGATCAGCGCCAGCGGCCGCGGCACCAGCACCGACGCCGACGTCCTCCAGATCTCACGTGCCGGGATCCCGACCGGCTGCGTCTCGATCCCGCTGCGCTACATGCACTCGCCGGTCGAGATGGTCGACCTCCGCGACGTCGAGGCGACCGTGAAGCTCCTCGCCGCGTTTGGCGAGCGGCTGAGCAGCGACTGGGACCTCAGCCGCTGACGGCGGCTGGCTCGGGCTCGAAGTCGTCGAGGTAGACGAGGTCCCGGCCCCGGGCCTTGGCCGCATATAGGGCGGCGTCGGCGCGGGCGAGCATGTCCTCGGTGTCGACCAGGCCCGGCTCGGCGACGGCGGCGCCGATGCTGATCGCGACCGGAACCCCAACCGGGCGGCGCTCGCGCACCGCGATCCGCAGCTTTTCGGCGATCTCCAGCGCGTCCTCGTGGCCGGCACCGGGGAGCATCACCAGGATCTCCTCGCCGCCGACCCGGTAGATCGAGTCGCCCGCCCGCAGGGTCGCCCGCATCGTGTAGGCAACGTCCTGCAGGACCGCGTCGCCGGCGGCGTGGCCGAACTGGTCGTTGACCCGCTTGAAGTGGTCGAGGTCGCAGAGGAGGAAGGCGTGCGAGAGGCCCTCGCGGGGGTCGCAGGGCTGCCCGTCGAGCTCGGCAAGCCGCTGCTCGAGGGCGTTGCGGTTGAAGAGGCCGGTGAGCGGGTCGAGGGTCGAGCGGCGGCGGTGGGCGCGGTCGGACTCGACCAGGGCGCCGGTGAGGATCACGGTGCTGACGATCAGGGCCGCGATCGCGATCAGCAGCTGGCGCTGATCCCAGGCCGCCTGCGGGTCGGGCAGGACCGCCGCGGCGAGGAACAGCGCAATCACGTAGGCGGTGCCGACGATCATCCCCCGCGGCTCGAAGCGGAAGCCGAGGGTGACCGCGGGCAGGGCGAACCAGACGAGGACCGGGCTGGTGGCGTCGCCGGTGACCAGGACCGAAGCGGCGAGCAGGACCGGCAGCGCCGCCCAGGCGCCGGCGACCCAGACCGCGGGACGGGTGCTGCTGCGCATGAAGCGGTCGGCGACCGCGAAGCCGAGCAGGCCGAGGCCGAGCAGGGCGATCCACCAGTAGCCGACCGAGCTGCCGCCGCCGACGGCGAGAGCCAGGGCGAGGATCGCAAAGCAGGCGAAGCGGTAGCGGCGGACGCGGTCCTCCATGTCGAGCAGGCGTTCGCGGCGCGCTTCGGAGTGGATCGAGACGAGCGTGTCCGCGGCGTTACCCATGTCCGGACATCGACCGGAGGAAAACCTCGCTTGAATTTGAAAGATGTACGCCGTTGTTTTGGCGCTCAGTCGACCAGCTGCAGATCTTTGGGCAGCGAGCTGAGATTGCGCAGCCCCTCGTCGGTAACGACGACTAGGTCCTCGATCCGCACCCCGAGCTTCCCCGGCAGGTAGACGCCCGGCTCGACGGTGACGACTTCGCCCGGAGCGAGGACGTCGTCGGAGCGCTGGGCGAGCCGCGGCCCCTCGTGGACCTCGAGCCCGACCCCGTGGCCGAGGGCGTGACCGAAGCGCTCGCCGTAGCCGGCGTCGTCGATCAGCTTGCGGGCGGCGGTGTCGACGTCCTCTCCGGTGACGCCGGCGCGGATCGCCTCCAGCGCCGCCTGCTGGGACTGGCGGACGACCTCGTAGACGGCGCGGCCCTCCTCCCCCGGGTCGCCGGTGGCGAAGGTGCGGGTGCCGTCGGAGCAGTAGCCGTCGAGCATCGCCCCCATGTCGAAGACGACCAGCTCGCCGCGGCCGATCTCCCGCTCGCCCGGCTCGGCGTGCGGCAGGGCCCCGTTGGGACCGGCGGCGACGATCGCCGGGAAGGACGGGTCGCCGCCGAGCTCGCGGATGCGCGCTTCGGCGGCGCGGGCGACCTCGCGCTCGGGGCGCCCGGAGAGGCCCTGTTCGAGCGACCACTCCCAGACGGAGTCGGCGAGCTTCGAGGCCTCGGCGATCGCGGCCAGCTCCTCGGCGTCCTTGACCCGGCGCAGCTGCTCGACCAGGCCGCCGGCGGCGACCATCTCGACGCCCTCGCCGAGTTTCTCGCTCAGTTTCTCCAGCAGCCGGACCGACATCTGGTCGTCTTCGAAGCCGACCCGGCCCTCGAGCCGCTCGGCGATCCCCTTCAGCCAGTCGCCGGCCAGCGTCTCCGTCTCCCAGCCCTCGACCTCGGCGGCAGCGCGCTCCGTGTAACGGAAATCGGTGAGAAACAGGCGCGCGCCCCTACCGCAAATACAAGCTCCATTCGTGCCGGTGAAGCCGGTCAGGTAGCGGACGTTGGTCAGGTCGGTAACCAGGAAGCGGTCGAGCTCCTTCTCCGCCAGCAACGCCTCGAGGCGATCGCCGCGCCCGCGCATCAGGTGCCCAGCTCGCCGGCCAGCAGCTCCAGCGCCTCGCGGTAGCCGTCCGGGCCCTTGCCCGCGACCTTGGCGAGAACGAGGCCGTCGAAGACCGAGACTTTGCGCCAGTCGTCGCGCGCCTCGACGTCGGAGAGATGGACCTCGACCGCGGGCAGCCGGGTCAGCTCCAGCGCATCGGCGATCGCGCGGCTGTAGTGGGTCCAGGCGCCGGCGTTGACGATCACCGAGTCGGCCAGCTCGGCCGAGCGGTGCAGGTATTCGCAGAACTCCCCCTCGGCGTTGGTCTGGAAGAAGATTGGTTCCAGCTCCAGCTCGTGCGCCCAATCGGAGATCCGCTGCTCCAGCTGGGAGAGGGAGATGCCGCCATAGATCGAGGCGTCACGGCGCTCGAGCACGTCGAAGTTGACCCCGTGCAGGACGGCGACGCGATTCTTGACGGCGGTCATCGGTAGAGCTCCTCCACGGCTTCGCGGACCTTAGCCGGGTCGACCAGCTGGCCGGTGCGGGGTTTGCCCGGCTCGGAAAGGAGGACGAAACCGACACCGGCGGCGGTGCGCTTCTTGTCGCGGTCGAGGACCGAGAGCGCGTCCTCGACGGATACCTCCGGATCGAGGGTGATCGGCAGCTCGAAGCGGGTGAGAAGCTCGCGAACCAGGTCGCGGAGGTCAGGCGCATCGGACAACCGCAGCGCCGCAAGCAGACCGAGGCCAATCGCCTCGCCGTGCAGGTATGAGAAATCGGAGACTCCCTCGATTGCATGCCCCACGGTGTGGCCGAGATTGAGGACGTGGCGCAGACCCGCATCCCGCTCGTCGGCGGCGACGATCGAGCACTTGTAGCGAGCACAGGCGAAAACGACGTCGTCGAGCGCCTCGGGATCGATCGACTCCATCTGCCGGACCCGCTCCCAGAACTCCCCCCCAGCCAGGAGGCCGGTCTTGATCACCTCGACGAAGCCCGCCGCCAAGTCCCTCTGCGGCAGCGACTCGAGGGTGGAGGTGTCGGAAAACACGGCTGCCGGCTGCTGGTAGGCGCCGGCGTAGTTCTTCAGCTGGTCGACATCGACGCCGGTCTTGCCTCCGTAGGCGGAGTCCACCTGGGCGACTACGGTGGTCGGCACCTGAACCACCGGCACGCCCCGCTGATAGATGTGGGCGCAGAAGCCTCCGAGGTCTCCGACCACCCCGCCTCCTACCGCGACCACGTGGTCTTCTCGGGTCATTCCCAGCCCGGCCATCGTGAGGATTACCTCCTCCACCTGCTTCAGCGACTTCGACTTCTCACCTGGTGAAATCGCGAAGACCTTTTCCGCCCCGATGCGGCTCGCGTACTCCTCGACGTTTTCGTCGGTGATGCAGAACCGGCGCCCCTCGAGCGGCCACCACTCCGTCCCGAGCAGATCCCGCCCGACGAACACCGGGTAGTCCCCCGAAGCGCTTGACGCCCACAGCAGTCGCGTCCCCGCCGGCATCGCCGCCAGCGCCTGGATCGCCGGCAGCGCCCGGGCTACGACGCGCTCGTCGGCCATCGGCACCACCGCGTCGGCCAGTTCCTCATACAGCGGCAACCTCTCGGCGAGCAAACGCTCGACATCGACTTCGCTCGTTGCCAGCGGCCGGTCGGTGCCCTCGATCCGCCTCCACGCCTCAGCCGCGTCGATCTCCAGGAGGACGACGGTGTGCCGCCCGAGCGCATCCCGCACCCGCTCGGAGAGGACGCTGCCGCCACCGAGGGCGATCGCGCCGCCGTCGGCGTTCTCCAGCAGGGCGCCGACGATCTCCCCCTCGCGCGCCCGGAAGGCCTCCTCCCCGTCCTCCTCGAACGCCTGCGTGATCGGCTTGCCGAGCTCGCGTTCCATCAGCTCGTCGATCTCGACCGTCTCCAGTCCCGCCTCGCGGGCAGCGGCGAGAGCGGTGCTCTTGCCGGCCCCCATGAAGCCGATGAAGACGATCGCCGGCTTCGCCACCCGGCTCAGCCCCGGAAGTCGATGCGCTGCTTGTACGCCGTCAGCGCCGCCCGCACGTCGTCGATGTGGTCGCCGCCGAACTTCTCGCGGTAGGCGCGGGCGAGGGTCAGGGCGACCATCGCCTCGGCGACGATCGCGGCGGCGGGGACGACGGTCGAGTCGGTCCGCTCGCGCAGCGCTTGCGCCGGCTGCTTGGTCTCGGTGTCGACCGAGCGCAGCGGCTTGGTCAGGGTCGAGATCGGCTTGATCGCCGCCCGCACCGAGAGCGGCTGGCCGTTGGTCATCCCGCCCTCGAGGCCGCCGGCGTGGTTGGTTTCGCGGAAGTAGCCGTCCTTCTCGCTCCAGAAGATCTCGTCGTGGGCCTCCGAACCGGGGCGGCCGGCGACGTCCCAGGCTTCGCCGATCGCGACGCCCTTGACCGACTGGATCGAGGCGACGGCGCCGGCGAGGCGGCCGTCGAGCCGGTCTTCCCAGGAGATGTGCGAGCCGATCCCCGGGACCAGTCCGAAGGTCAGGACCTCGAAGGTTCCGCCGAGGCTCTCGTTGGCCTTGCGCAGGCGGTTGATCTCGGCGACCATCGCCTTGCTCGCCTCCCGGTCGAGGCAGCGGACCGGGTCCTCGTCGACTGCGGCGAAGTCCTCCGGCGTCAGGTCGGCGCGCTCGGCGGCGCGGACCGAGGCGATCTGCAGGACGTGGCTGTGGATCCCGACCCCGAGCGCAGAGAGGAAGCCGCGGGCGATCGTGCCGGCGGCGACGCGGGCGGCGGTCTCGCGCGCGCTGGCCCGCTCGAGCACGTTGCGGATGTCGTCGTGGCCGTATTTCTGGGCGCCGACCAGGTCGGCGTGCCCCGGCCGCGGCAGGTGGACTTCGTCGGGCGAGAACCCCTCGACCGGCCAGGGGTTCATCCGCTCCTCCCAGTTGGCGTAGTCGCGGTTGGCGACCAGCAGAGCGATCGGGCTGCCGAGCGTGCGCCCGTGGCGGACGCCGGAGCGGACCTCGACCGTGTCGGTCTCGATCTTCATCCGGCCGCCGCGGCCGTGGCCGAGCTGGCGCCGCGCCATGTCGCGGTCGAGCGCCTCGCGGTCGAGCTCGAGGCCGGCGGGCATGCCCTCGACGATCGCCACGAGCCCGGGCCCGTGTGACTCCCCCGCGGTGGTGAAACGGAACGTCGTCATCGCGCCAAGGCTATCGGCGGAACGGTTGGCGAGTTTGGGCCCCTATGGGGGCCACTATTCGCCACCCGCTGCCGCCTCGCGCATCACGTCGAGGTTGGGCGTGCGCCCGGTCCAGAGTTCGAGCGACCGCGCCCCCTGCTGGACGAGGATCTCGAGCCCGTCGATAACGGTCGCCCTCGCCCCTTCGGCGGCTTTCAGCAGGCGACTGCGGCGCTCGCCGTAGACCATGTCGACGACAGTCTGCGAGTCGGTGAAGCCCTCGCGCGCCAGCGGCAGGTGGTCGAACGGGTCCTCGCCGCCGAGGCCGGCGGCGCTGGTGTTGACGATCAGGTCGTAGCTCTCCTGCCGCGGCGCCAGGACCGCCGTCCCCCCCAGCTCGGCGCAGATCGCCTCGGCCCGCTCCGGCGTGCGGTTCCAGACCTCGACCGCCCCCCCTTCCCAGAGCAGCGCCCAGAGCGCCGCCCGCGCCGCGCCGCCCGCGCCGAGCACCAGCGCCCGCCGGTCGCGCGGCGGATCCGGGAGCGCGGCGAGCAGGCCGTCGGCGTCGGTGTTGTGGGCCTCGATCCGCTTGCCGTCGAAGACCAGCGTGTTGGCGGCGCCGATCTGCCGCGAGGCTTCGCTCGCCTCGTCGGCCAGCGCCAGCGCCGCCTGCTTGTGCGGGACGGTGACGTTGACGCCCGCATAGCCGACTTCGGCCAGCTCCCGCACCGTCATCTCGAAGGCGTCGGGGGCGGCGTCGATCGCCTGGTAGCTCCAGTCCTCCAGGCCCAGCGCCGCCAGCGCCGCGTTCTGCATCGCCGGCGAGCGCGAGTGGGAGACGGGATGGCCGAGGACCGCGAGCTTTGGCATCGCTCAGTGGGCCCTTATTCCCCGCAGCTGTCGGGCGAGTTGCCGCCGGCCGCTTCTCGGGCCGAGTTGTACTTGTCCACGGCGGCTTCGAATTCGGCTTCGTTCTTGGCGAAGGTGAGCTTGCCGCAGGCGCCGGGCGTGGTCACGTAGTAGAGGTATTCGGTCTTCGGCGGGTGCGCGGCCGCTTCGATCGAGGCCAGGCCCGGGTTGCTGATCGGCCCCGGCGGCAGGCCGACGTTGGTGCGGCTGTTGTAGGGGGAGTCGACCGCCAGTTCGGATTCGGTCAGCGGCTTGGTGTAGTTGCCGGTGGCGAAGCGGATCGTCGCGTCGATCCCCAGCGGCATCCCTTCGTGCAGGCGGTTGTAGATCACCGAGGCAACTAGGCCGCGCTGGCTGTCGACGCCGGCCTCGTCCTCGACCGTCGAGGCGATCGTGAGGACGTCGAAGACGGTCAGGTTCTTCGACTTCGCGTACTTCATGTCGACGCCCTTGATCCGGCGCCTGAAGTCCTGCAGCTGCAGCTGGACCAGGTCGGCGACCGGCGCGGTCGGCTTCAGTTCGAAGGTGTCGGGAAAGAGGAAGCCTTCGAGGTCCTTGGCGTTCTTGCCGCCGTATTCGGCCGGGTCGAGGTACTTCGACTTGATCGTCGCCTTGGTGTAGTCGCCGGGGACGCCGGCTTCTTCGGCGACCTGCGCCGCCTGCGAGCGGGTGTAGCCCTCGGGGATCGTCACGCTCAGCGTGCGCTTCACCGGCGGCACCGAGAGCGCGTCGATCGCGGCGCCGTAGCTCATGTCCCTGGCCAGGGTGAAGTGGCCGGAATAGATTTCCGAGCGCTTGCCGGCGAGGGTGACGCGGACCTGGAAGAGGGTCGAGTTGGAGATCACGTCCTTTTCGGCGAGCAGATCGCCGACTTCGCTGACGCTCGAGCCCTTCGGGATCGTCACCTGGACCTTGCCCGAGCCGTCGCCGTGGAAGGGCTGGAAGAGGGCGCCGAGGAACCAGATGACGAAGAGGGCGGCGATCACGGCGAAGATCAGGAACGGGTGGCGTCCCAGCGTTTTGAGGAAGGCCGGGCGCTGGCGCGGCTTGCGGGCGTTGCCGTTGGTCGCGGCGACGGGCGGCGGCGGAGGCGGCGGCGCCTCGTCCCAGAACTCGTCCTCGGGCGTGCGCGGCGGAGGCGGCGGCTCCTCCGGGGGCTCGGGCGGCAGTTCCTGCTCCTCCGGGGGCGGAGGCGGATCAGCGGGCGTGACTGGAGGCGGCGGCGATTTCGGCGCGGGCGGCGGCGGGGCCTGCTGCTCCACCTCGGCCTTCTTCCCCGCCTTCTTGGCGCGCTTCTCTTCGCGCTCGCGGCGGCGCTTCTCGCGCTCGCGCGCGGCCGGGTTGTCCGCGTCGGCGAAGGGGTCTTCTTTGAGCCAGTCGTCGCTCATGCCCTGCTGTCCAGGTAGGACTCGAGCAGGTGCGCGGCGGCGAGCGAGTCGCGGGCGGCGGAGGCGCCGCCGCGGCGGGTGGCGTCGGCCATCCGCGTGGTCAGGCGCTCGTCGTAGGTCTCGACCGGAACGGTGAGCATCGCTTCCAGTTCGCGGCAGAAGCTGCGGGCGAGGCCGGCCTGGCTGCCCTCCTCGCCGCTCAGGTGCAGGGGCAGGCCGACGACGACCTTTTCGACCCCGTGCTCGGCGACCAGCTCGGCGACGGCGCGCGCCTCGGGCGGCTCGATCACCGGCAGGGGCGTGGCCAGGGTGCCGCTCGGGTCCGAGAGCGCGCAGCCGATTCGGACCGTGCCGTGGTCGAGCGCCAGCACTCGCATGTCCTCAGGTGAGGTCCCGCTCGACTGCGGCCCGGGCGGCGGCGATTGCCTCGTCGAGCTTCGCGGGGTCCTTGCCGCCGGCCTGCGCCATGTCGTCGCGGCCACCGCCGCCGCCACCGACGATCGGCGCGATCTCGCGGATGATCGCGCCGGCGGAGAGGCCGCGCTCGACGAGGTCCTTCGAGACAAGGGCGACGAGCCCGGCTTTACCACCAAACTCACCGCCGACAACCACCGCCGAAGGCTGGCCGACCTTCGACTGCACACGGTTGGCGAGATCGAGGAGCTGCTTCGGGTTTGCCTGCAGGCCCTCCTCGGCAACGCCGACGACGAGGGTTCCGCCGTCTGCGTTCGCCATCTCTGCGGCCAGGCCGGCAAGCCGGTCGGCCTCGCTTCCGAGCTGCTCGCGCTGGACCTGCTCGGCGCCGGCGCTCGCCTGCTTCAGCTGCTCGGCGGCGCGGCGGGCGGCGGCGACGGGGTCCTGCGGGTTGCCGAGCAGCTCGCCGGCCTCCTGCAGCTGCGCCTCGCGCTCGCGGAAGAAGTCGATCGCCGCGGGGCCGGTGATCGCCTCGACCCGGCGCACGTTGGCCGCGCTCGATCCCTCGGAGGTGACTTTGAAGATCCCGACCTCGGCCGTGTTGGCGACGTGGGTGCCGCCGCAGAGCTCGCGGGAGACGCCGTCGACCTCGACCACCCGCACCCACTCGCCGTATTTCTCGCCGAAGAGTGCCATCGCGCCGAGCTCTTCTGCCTCGGTGCGGTTCATGTTCATCCAGCGCACCGCGCGACTGGCCTTGATCCACTCGTTGACCCGCTCCTCGACGTCGCGCAGCTCCTCGCGGCTGAGGGCCTGGCCGTGGGTGAAGTCGAAGCGCAGCTTGTCGGGGCGCACCGCCGAGCCGGCCTGGCGGACGTGGGTCCCCAGCCGCTCGCGCAGGGCCGCGTGCAGGAGGTGGGTGGCGGTGTGGTTGCGCATCGTCGCGTGGCGGGTCTCGGCCTCGACTTCGGCTTCGACCGCAACGCCGGGCTCGATCGCCGCGCCGCTCGGTTCGACCTCCAGGGCCTGGTCTTCGCCGAGGCGGTAGACGTCGACGACGCGCGCCTCTTCGGTGCCCCAGCGCAGCACGCCGGAGTCGGCGACCTGGCCGCCGCCCTCGGCGTAGAAGGGGCTCTCCTCGAGCTTGACCAGCGCCCGCCCGTCGACCGGCTCGACCGCGGCGAGGCCGGTGGTCGCGCGCAGCGTCTCGTAGCCGACGAAGGTGGTCGCCGGCGCGCCTTCGGCGAAGGCGAGGACGCGCTCGTGGGTGTTCTCGGAGCCGTGGGCGGTGGCGCTCGCGGTCCGCGCCCGCTGGCGCTGCTCCTCCATCAGCTCCTGGAAGCCCTGGTCGTCGACCGAGAGGCCGTTTTCGGCCAGCAGCTCCTTGGTCAGGTCGTAGGGGAAGCCGTAGGTGTCGTGCAGTTTGAAGGCGGCGGCCGCGTCGATCCAGGAGGTCCCGCTCTGCTTCGCCTCGGCGACCAGCCGCTCGAGCAGTTCGGTGCCGCGCTCCAGGGTGCGGCCGAAGCTCTCCTCCTCGTCGCCGACCCAGCGGGCGATCGTCTCCCGCTCCGCGACCAGCTCGGGATAGGCGTCGCCCATCAGCTCGATCGTCCGCTCGGCGAAGCGGCCGAGCCAGGGCGCCTCGAGGCCGAGGCTGCGTCCCTGCTGGATCGCCCGGCGCATGATCCGGCGCAGGATGTAGCCGCGGTCCTCGTTGGAGGGGACGACGCCGTCGGCGATCAGGAAGGCGGCGCCGCGGCTGTGGTCGGCGACGATCCGCATCGCCCGCGTCACCGCGCCGCCCTCGTCGTAGCGGCGGCCGGAGAGCTCTTCGGCGAGGTCGATCAGCGGCCGCACGTGGTCGGTCTCGAAGACCGAGGGGACGTCCTGGAGGATCGCGGCCATCCGGTCGAGCCCCATGCCGGTGTCGATGTTCTTGGTCGGCAGCTCGGTCAGGGAGCCGTCCCCGGCGAGCTCGTAGCTCATGAAGACGTGGTTCCAGAACTCGAGGAAGCGGTCGCTGTCGTCGCCCGGGCGGTCGCCCTCGGCGCCGAAGTCGAGGCCGCGGTCGAGGTAGAGCTCCGAGCAGGGGCCGCAGGGGCCGGTCGGGCCGGCCTGCCAGAAGTTGTCCTCGCGGCCGAGGCGGACGATCCGCTCCTCGGGGACGCCGGTGGCGCGCCAGATCTCGATCGCCTCCTCGTCCGGGCCGAGGCCGAGCTCCTCGTCGCCGCCGAAGACGGTGACCCAGATCCGCTCCGGGTCCATCCCGAAGCCCTGCGTCGCCAGCTCCCAGCCCCAGGGGATCGACTCGGCCTTGAAGTAGTCGCCGAAGCTCCAGTTGCCGAGCATCTCGAAGAAGGTCATGTGGCGGGCGGTGTTGCCGACCTCCTCGATGTCGGTGGTGCGGAAGCATTTCTGCACGTCGGCGAGGCGCGGCGCCGGCGGTTTTTCCCGGCCCAGGAAGTAGGGCTTGAACGGCTGCATCCCGGCGGTGGTGAGCAGCACCGAGGGGTCGTGGACCGAGGGCACGAGCGAGGCCGAGGGCACGATTTTGTGCTCGCGCGCGGCGAAAAAAGACAGGTACGTCTCTCGGATCTCCTGCGCCCTCATGTTAGGAAGCCTAAATATTTGTCGGACGCGGCGGAGCTAGGCAGCGATCGTGCCGTGGCCGACGATCCTGTCGCCGGCCATGAGCACCGCCGTTTGCCCGGGGGCGACGCCGGCGAAGGCCTCTCCCAGCTGCACCTCCAGGGACGAGTGGCGCCCGGTTCCGGCCGCCGCGACCGTGGCGGGCAGGGCGCGCGAGCGGTAGCGCAGCTTGACCGCGTCGACTGCGGCGCCGTCGCGGTGCAGGACGGCGTCGCGGACGCGAACGCTGCGCTGCTCCAGCTCGGCCTTGGTGCCGACCGTGACCGTGTTGGCGGCGGCATCGGTGGCGAGGACGTAGAGCGGCTCCGGCGCCGAGACGCCGATCCCGCGGCGCTGGCCGACGGTGAAGTCGTGGTGGCCGCGGTGGCGGCCGAGGGTGCGCCCGGCCGAGTCGACGATCGCGCCGTCGCGCTCGCGCAGGCCGCCGTGGCGGCGGAGGAAGCCGCGCTTGCCCTGGCCGGCGAGGAAGCAGAGGTCCTGGCTCTCGGCCTTGCGGGCGACGGAGAGGTTGTGGCGGGCGGCGATCTCGCGGACCTCGGGCTTGGTCAGCTCGGTCAGCGGGAAGCCGAGGCGAGAGAGCAGCTGCGGCGGCAGCGCGGCGAGCATGTAGCTCTGGTCCTTGGCGCTGTCGGCGGCGGTGGCGAGCAGCGGCCCGTCGGCGTCCTCGACGATCCGCGCGTAGTGGCCGGTGAGCAGCCGCTCAGCGCCGACCCGCTCTGCCAGGTCGACCATCGCCGCCAGCCGCACCTCGCCGTTGCAGAGGATGCAGGGGTTGGGCGTGCTCCCCTCGGCGTAGCCGCCGATGAAGCGATCGACCACCCGGCGGCGGAAGTCCTCCTCGAGGTCGAGGGTGAAGTGCGGCATCCCGAGCTGGTGCGCGAGGCCGCGAGCGCCGAGCACGGCCTCGGGAGAGCAGCAGGCCTTGGCGCCGTCGGTCTCGGGGTCGGACCAGAGCTTGACCGTGATCGCGACTACCTCGGCGCCTTCCTCGCGGGCAAGCAGCGCGGCGACGGCCGAGTCGACGCCGCCGGACATGGCGACTGCGACCCGGGGCTTGCGTTGGGGGGCGGCGTGGCAACCGTCAGCAGCGGGTGAGGTTGCCACGCCCCCTGACCGCGAAGTCGGGGTCAGGGACAGGGATGAGGACGCAGCGCCCTGGAGAGCGCGGTGGAGGGCGTCGGTGGCTAGTTGAGCGGCGTGGCGCTTTGCGGGGGTGAGACCGCCGATGGCGGCGTCCACGGTGTCGATGGAGATGAGGGCGGCGTCAAGGACCGGCTCGCCGTCGACCATCTCGGCCACGGCCGCGGTCGCCGCCTTGGTAGCCCCGCAACCCTCAGCGTCAAAGGTCACATCCGCGATCCGCCCTTCGGCGACAGTGAAAGAGAGGCGAGAGAGATCCCCACACGCAGCGCCACCCGCAGCGCCCGTAAAGGCGCCGTCGACCACCGGCCCACGCCGGCCCTCATCGCTCAGGTAGTGCTCGAAGAGCTCCCTATCCATCGCACGAAGGGTAGAGCGCCACGGCCCGCCGCCACCCGATCCGGCCGAAGCGCGGCCGTCCCTCTCACCCAAGCGGCGCTAACAGGGCCGTCACCCACACCTACCTGCCATGTGGGTGTGGGTGACGGCCCTGCCAAGCTGCCCTCCTCCTAAACCTCCGCAGCACCTCACCCAAGCGCCTTCCGCAGATCCGCCGCAAGCTCAGCCGGTTCGTCCTGCAGCTGCCGCCAGGTGACCCGCGCCGTCCGCCAGCCCTCGGCGAGCAGGATGCGATCACGCTGCTTGTCGCTCTCGAAGTTCTTGTTCGTCCCGTGGACGCTGCGGCTGTCGAGCTCCACCGCGACCCGCTCGTCCTCCCAGAGGGCATCGACCTCGAAGAAGCGCCCGCGCATCGCCAAGGTGCCGTTCATCCGCGGCCGTCGCAGCCCGTACCCATCGACAAACGCAACGAATCCCTCCTCGAAGTCGTTCCGCGTGAACCCCACGGGCTCGTCGGACTCCAGCAACGCCCGCAGGTTCCGAGCACCCCGCCGCCCCGGATATCGCTCCAGCAGCATCGGCAACGAAACCCGGTCCCGTAGCCCCTTCACTTCCGCCTCATGCCAAGCCCGCTCAAGGCCGCGCAAATCGAGCACCGCCGCCAGGTCGAACACCGTCCGAAACAGCGACGTCACGGGAATCCCGTCGAGCACCCCTCGCTCGTCCTCAGCGACGACGCTCTGGCGGCAAACGATCCCGTGCCTCCGCACCCGAGATCCGGGCGAAACCGTGACTTCGGGCCATTCGTCGCCGGGCGACATCAGTCCCCGTATGCGCGCCGCCGAGCGATGGCTGAGTAGGGCGCCTGGTCCCGAAGCCAGCACCGCGGCCATCCAGCGCCCCTTCCGGTTGATCCGCCGGTAGCCAACTTTGTAGACGCCGTGGTGGAGGCGATGCAGCTCGCCACGGTCGATTCGCGACGCGATCGCTCTCCTCCCCATGCCGATCTCGAGGAGCTGGGCGCGGCTGACCACACCATGCTGCCGCCTCGCCACCTCCGCGATAGTCCCTCCCCAGGATCGAGCTGGCGATTTTGCCCCTCTGAGGGGCCTTATTGCCATCTCGTGCTCCACTCGACCAAGACTGAGGCAAGTCGGCGCGCGGGTGGCGCGCAGATCGTGCCGATTCTGTGTCGCCTCTTCGCGTTTAGACAGACCGTCTGGGTGGTAACTTTTGGACCAGGCTCGAACCCGTTCGAGAGCCGTCTCACCGTTTGACCCAACACAAACGGCGCGGGAGCTGGAAAGTCTCCGGTCCTCTTGGGGGCAGGAGCAGGCACCCACCTTCATTTGAAGGGATCAAAGCCAGAGGCGGCAACGGCGGGTTGGGGCCTTTTTCGTGCCCGCGGGCTTACGGGAAGGCTTCGCCCTCGTCCAGGTTGGAGAGGTGCCACTCGGCTTCGCTCCAGCGGTCGGCTGGGACGCGGAGGGAGATGTCGCCGCGGCCGAAGCGGTCGAGCGGCCAGTCGGAGGTGAGGACTGCCTCGATCTCGGCCTCTACCAGCGCCTGGTGCCAGGCCCGGGCGGTGCGCAGGTCGGCGAAGTCGCGGACCACCTCCCAGCTGTCGAAGCTGGGGTCGTCTACGAAGACCGGCGTCTTCCCCGGCCCGGGCGCCGGGCGCCACCTGCGGGGGATCCAGTCCCGCAGGCCCATTTCAGTGACCGGGCAGTTTGGGTTTGTGGATGCCGATCGCCAGTTCGCGCAGCTGCAGCTCGTCGACCGGGGCCGGGGCGCCGGTCAGCAGGTCGAAGCCCGAGGCGGTCTTCGGGAAGGCGATCACGTCGCGGATCGTCTCGGCGCCGGAGAGGCGCTGGACTATGCGGTCGACCCCGTAGGCGATGCCGCCGTGCGGCGGCGCCCCGTACTGCAGCGCCTCGAGCAGGAAGCCGAAGCGGGACCGCGCCGTCTCGGCGTCGATCCCCAGCGCGCCAAACACCGCCTCCTGGGTCTTGGCGTCGTGGATACGGATCGAGCCGCCGCCCAGCTCCTGCCCGTTCCAGACGACGTCGTAGGCCTGGGCGCGGGCGGCCCCGGGGTTGTCGGGATCGAACTCGCCCTTCGGGGCGGTGAACGGGTGGTGCAGCGCATCCCAGCGCTTCTCCCCCTCGTTCCACTCCATCAGCGGCCAGTCGACGATCCAGACCAGGCGGTCGTCGTCAGGGTCGATCAGGTCGAAGCGCTCAGCCAGGTCGAGGCGCATCTGCCCGAGGACGGCGTTGACTACCGCCGGCTTGTCGGCGACCAGCAGCAGCAGGTCGCCCTCCTCGGCACCGAGGCGCCGGTTGAGGTCGGCCAGCTCGGCCTCGCTGAGGAACTTCGCCGTCGGCGAGCGCCAGCCGTCGCCCTCGCGGAACGCCCAGACCAGCCCTTTTGCCCCCAGCTCCTGGGCGCGGGAGATGAGGCCGTCGAGCTCGGAGCGCGGCATCTCGCGGCGGCCGGCGTTGATCCCGCGGATCGAGCCGCCGCCGTCGAGGACCGAGCGGAAGACCTTGAACTCGGTCTCGCGCAGGGCGTCGCCGAGGTCGACCAGCTCGAGGCCGAAGCGCAGGTCGGGGCGGTCGGTGCCGAACCGGCCCATCGCCTCGTCGAAGCACATCCGCTGCATCGGCGTCCCGATCTTCGGTCCGCCGACGCGCTCGAAGACGTGCGCCAGCAGCCCTTCGTTGACCGCGATCACGTCGTCGCCGTCGACGAATGACATCTCGACGTCGAGCTGGGTGAACTCGGCCTGGCGGTCGGCCCGGGTCGCCTCGTCGCGGAAGCAGCGCGCCACCTGGTAGTAGCGCTCGAAGCCCGAGACCATCAGCAGCTGCTTGAACAGCTGCGGCGACTGCGGCAGTGCGTAGAAGGAGCCTTGCTGCTGGCGGCTGGGGACGAGGAAGTCGCGCGCACCCTCGGGGGTCGAGCGGGTCAGGACCGGCGTCTCGACGTCGACGAACCCCTCGCCGTCGAGGAACTCGCGCATCGCCGCGACCACCCGGTGGCGCAGCATCAGCGCCTCGCGCATCTGCTCGCGGCGCAGGTCGAGGTAGCGATAGCGCAGCCGCGTGTCCTCCCCCACCTCGCTGCTGAAGCCCTCGATCTGGAAGGGCGGCGTCTCCGAGCCGGCGAGCAGCTCCGCGCCGGTGACCGCCAGCTCGACCTGGCCGGTGGCGAGCTCGGGGTTGACCGTCTCCTCGGAGCGGCGCACCACGGTCCCGCTCGCGCTGAGCACGTCCTCGGGGCGCAGCTTGTGCGCGAGCTCGAAGGCCTCGCCCGACTTGTCGGGGTTGAAGACGAGCTGGACGATGCCGGTGCGGTCGCGCAGGTCGATGAAGATCAGTCCGCCGTGGTCGCGGCGGCGGTTGACCCAGCCGGCGACCCGCACCTCGGAGTCGACCCGGTCGCCCAGCACCTGGCCGGCCCAGATGTCGCGGTAGGCGTTGGCGCGCAGCGGCGGTGCCTCGGTGCTCATCGGTCCCCTCCGGTCATCTCGTCGAGAAGCTTGCCGGGATCGGCCGCGCGCTGCTCGCCGGTCTTCATCTCGCGCAGCTGGGCGCTGCCGTCGGCCTCGAGGATGAGGACGCGGCCGGCGCCGATCCGGTCGGCGTGTTTGAGCTGCCCCTTGAGGCTGCGGCCGGCGAGGTCGACCTCGACCGAGACCCCGGCGTGGCGCAGCTCGACCGCCAGCGCCATCGCCCGGCCCCGCTGGCCCGGGTCGGCGACGGCGATGAAGGCGTCGCGCCCGGCCGCCGGCACCTCTTCGTCCAGCGCCAGCAGGATCCGCTCGATCCCGGCGGCGAAGCCGACCGCGGGCGTCGCCCTCCCGCCGAGCTGCTCGATCAGGCCGTCGTAGCGGCCGCCGCCGCCGATCTCCGACTGCGCCCCGAGCGCGTCGCAGACGAAGGAGAAGATCGTCCGCGTGTAGTAGTCGAGGCCGCGGACCAGGGTCTCGTCGACGACGTAATCGATGCCGGCGGCGTCGAGCAGCGCCCGCACCTCGGCGAAGTGCTCGGCGTCCCCGCCCTCGAGCCGACCGACGAGGGTGGGAGCGCTCGCCATCACGCCGCGCGTCCCCTCGTGGTCGGAGTCGAAGGCGCGCAGCGGGTTGAGGTCGATCCGCTCGCGAACGTCCTCGGAGAGCTCCCCCTCGTTGGCGTGGAGGTGCGCTTTCAGGTCTTCCAGGTAGGCGCGCCGTGCCTCGAACGAACCGAGGCTGCCGAGCCGCAGCTCGACCCCGGGTACGCCGAGCTCGCCGAGCAGGTCGGAGAGCAGCATGATCACCTCGGCGTCGGCGAGCGGCGAGTCGGTGCCGATGCACTCGATCCCGAGCTGGTGGAACTGGCGGTAGCGGCCGGCCTGCGGGCGCTCGTGGCGGAAGAACGGGCCGAGGTAGGAGAGCTTCACCGGCTGCGCCAGCTTGTGCATCCCGTGCTCGAGGTAGGCGCGGCAGATCGAGGCGGTCCCCTCCGGCCGCAGGGTGAGGCTGCGTTCGCCCTTGTCCTCGAAAGTGAACATCTCCTTGCGGACGATGTCGGTCGACTGGCCGACGCCGCGCTCGAACAGCGCCGTGTCCTCGAAGGCGGGCGTCGCGATCGGCTCGTAGCCGGCGCGGGCGAAGATCTCGGCCGCGGCGCGTTCCAGGCGCGCCCGCGCCCGCGCCTGCTCGGGCAGGATGTCGAAGGTCCCGCGTGGTGCCTGGAACTTGCTGGCCATCTACCGCGTCAACGACCCGAGGAAGGGGTTGGTGGCGCGCTCGGCGCCGATCGTCGTCACTCCCATGTGGCCGGGATGGACGACGGTCTCGTCCGGGAAGGTCTCGAGCAGGGTGCCGAGCGAGGCCATCAGCGTCGGCCCGTCGGCGCCGGGCAGGTCGGTCCGGCCGACCGAGCCCTGGAAGAGGACGTCGCCGGAGAAGATCGCGTTCTCGCCGCGGACCGCGTAGGTGACGTGGCCGGGGCTGTGGCCCGGGGTCGAGAGGACGTCGAGCTCCAGCCCGGCCAGCTCCAGCGTCTCGCCGCCGCGCACGACCTCGTCGGCCTCGTAGCTCTCGAACGGGCCGAAACCCTCCCAGGGGACGAAGCTCATGATGTCGGCGAGGATCGGGACCTCGATCTCCGGGCAGTAGACCGGCGCGCCGGTCGCCCGCGCCACCGGCGTCACCGCGCCGATGTGGTCGAAATGGCAGTGGGTGACGAGGATCGCCTCGACCTCCGCCCCGCTCGCCTCGACCGCCGCGAGGATCCGCTCGCCCTCCTCGCCCGGGTCGACGACCAGCAGCTCGTCGGCGCCCTGGCGCCGCAGCAGGAAGCAGTTCTCGGCGACGGGGCCGACCGTGAGCATCTCGACGTCGAGGGCCACGGGAGCCTCTACTCGCCGCGGGCGCGGATCCGGGCGCGCTCCCGTCGCCGCCACATCGCCATATCGATGTAGTAGCCGGCGGGAACGTAGAAGGCGAGCATGAAGGCGCCGAAGATCAGCGAGGCGCCGACCGGCTTTTTGAACAGCACGATCAGCAGGACGGCGAAGATCACCGCGGCGAAGATGCCGCGCAAGAACGAGCTGCGCCAGGTCGGCGGCAGGTCCTGTTTGGGAGCCGGTTTACGGCGCGAGCGGGCGCGCGCTTTGGCTTCCTCGCGGCTGCGGGGACGGCCTTTGCGGGGGCTGGTGTCGACCCGCCCCCCTTGGGTGCCGCGGCGCTTGCGCTGTCGCTTCTTGTTCGTCTGGGCCATGCCGCTCCAAATCTAGTCGGTTGGCTCGGCGAGCCGCGCCTCGATCACGTGGCGGTGCGGGTCGAAGCCGCGGATCGGGACGTCCGGCGGGTAATCGGCGAGCGCGCCCCGCGGGATCAGGCCGACCAGCTCGGCCTCCAGCGGTCGGGCGCCGAGCGGCGCCGCCAGCTCCCGCACCCGCCCGACGACCTCGGCGAGCGGGGCGGCGAGGGGATCGTGGACGTTGGTCGAGACCTGGGTGCGGCCGCTGGAGAGCAGCAGGCCGATCGCCCGGACCCCGCGCAGCCCGCCGCCGGACTCGCGCAGCCCGGCGGCGACGGCGCGGGCGATCTCGAGGTCGCCGCTGTCGAGCTCGACGTTGAAGGCGGCCAGCGGCGGGCGGGCGGTGACCAGGGTGGCGCCGGCGGTGCGGTGCGGCAGGTCGGGGCCGAAGTCGGGCCGCAGCTCTCCCGACTCCATCCGCAGCCAGAGCTCGCCGAGGCCGCCGTTGCGGAAGTAGGCCCGCTCGGCCCGGCCGGGGTCGCGGGCCAGCTCGCCGTAGAGGAAGACCGGGACGCCGAGGCCGCCGATCTGCGTCGCCACCGAGACCGCCTCGACGCGGGCCGCCTCGCGGTCGGCGGGGTCGAACCAGACGACCGGGCAGACGTCGAGCGCGCCGATCGCCGGGTGGGAGCCACGATAGCGGTCCATCGCGATCGTCTCCACCGCCTCCTCGGCACCCGCGACCAGGGCCTCGGTCAGCGCCCCACCCTCGCCGGCGAGGGTGAAGACGGTGCGCCCGTGGTCGGCGTCGGTGTGGCGGTCGAGCAGCCGCGCGCCGCGGGCGAAGGCGCGCTCGAGGCGGGCGAGGCGCTCCTCGTCGCTCCCCTCCGAGACGTTTGGGACCGCGAGGAGGGGCGGCATCTCCAGCGCCTCAGATGAGGAGGTCGCCGCCGCTGACGATCGTCTCGCCGTCGATTTCGACCGTCGGTTCGAGGACGATGCAGTCGAGGTGGACGGGGACCTGGACGCTGCCGCCGATCGCGGCCGAGGCGCCGAAAGCGACGTGGCAGGTGCCGAGGATCTTCTCGTCCTCGAGGATGTTGCCGGTGAGGATCGCCTCCTCGTTGGTGCCGATCCCGAGCTCGGCGACGTTGGTGCCGTCGTCGCCGTGGGCGGTGAGCAGTTCCATCAGCCGGGCGCCGTCGCCGCCGGTCGCCTCGACCAGGTGGCCCTCGCGGACGGTCAGCGAGACGGGGGTGTCGAGCAGGCCGATTTCGGCGATCGAGCCGTCGACGACGAGAGTGCCCTCGGTGGTCCCCTCCAGCGGGGCGATGAACCCCTCGCCGCAGGGCAGGTTGCCGAAGGCGCCCTTGTTGCCGAGTTCGCCCGCGTCGACGGTCCCCAGCCGGCCTTCGAGCCCGATCCGCAGGTCGCTGCCGTGGGGGCAGGTGATCCGCGCCTGCGAGCCGCGGTTGAGCAGGGTGACGATCGCCCAGCCGCGGCGGCGGACCTCCTCCAGGTCGCTGGTCATCAGGCGGGCGAGCATCTCTTCGGTGACGCCGGGCAGGCTGCCGACGCGGACGCCGGCCTCGCTGGCGGCTTTGCGCGCGGCGGTGTGGGAGAGCGACTGGATCGTCGCCGCGAGGACGACGTCGGCGGCGGCCATCGCGGCCGCGACCGCGCGCGGCGGCTCGGCGGCGGCCGAGTCCCGCTCGGAGATCACGGCGAGGGTGGCGTCGGCACCGTCCCCCTGGGCCTCGATCCGCATCAGCGCGCCGATCTCTTCGGTCACCGGGTTGCAGACGACCAGCACGTCCTCGCCGGGCGAGATACCCATGCACTTGCGGACGACGGTCTTCACTGCCCTGTCCAGCTCCGCGGTCACCGGGCCACCCTACCCCCGCCGTCCAGCGACGCCGAGCGTTTCCCCTGCAACCGCCGCGTTTGCCAAGCATTGCAGGAATCCATTCCAGCATTCTTGCGAACCCAACCGGTCACTTGTCGTCACCCCGGTGTCCAATCGCCCAGCCCTCGAACCAGAGCAGACCGACCAGCACGAACCCAAACGTCAGAAACGGAGGCAGCCACCCTCCCGGCCGCGCAATCGCCAGCGCCGCAACCGCAAAAGCATCTGCAACCACGAGGAACCCAACCAGCACCGGCCGCATTGCCGACCAGCCAGTTTGGGGAGCTCCACCTCGCCGCCGCATCGCTACCATCATCCCCCCCGCCGGAGTAGCTCAGCTGGTTAGAGCAGCGGAATCATAATCCGCGTGTCGGGGGTTCGAGTCCCTCCTCCGGCATCGCAGCAGCAAGCGAAATGGGCTGCTTCCCCGGTTTGAGTAAGTCCAGTTTGGCCGGGGGGTGGCAAGGAAAGTGGCAAGGGATTCGGAGGAAGCCGGTTCATGTCAGCGGATCAAGACACGCCTGCGGAGGACTCAGGGAGGGAAGCGCGGCCGCTCGGCCAGATCAGCGCCGCCGATCTCCGGGCCTCAACGAACGAATTCGCTGCGCTCATTGACGACAAATTGCCTCTCCAGTTTGACCCTGGGGAAATTTGGCCAGCGGTCGCCCATGCCTTCCTTGCGCGTGCAGGCGATCTGCTCGACTCGCTAACTCTGTTGGCCGAGGCAGAAAAGGAAGCGGACGCCCAGGCCCTTCTACGAGTGTTCTTCGAGTTGGTGACGCTCTTTTGCTGGCTCGCGATTGCCCCCAAAGAGCATGTCGCCCGGTGGCAGGAGTGGAGTTCTGCGCGGCAGTTGAAGGTCCACAACGATGCAAAGGAGTTCGGCATCGAGGTCCTGACCGATGCCGAACTGGCCGAAATCGGAAAGCCGGAGCAACCCCGCGCCCTGAATGTGATGGCCCGAGAAGTGGATGAATACTGGCCCGATCACTCTCCGGCGTTCCGGCCACATCCCGAAGATGGACCACGACAGATCCTGACGTTCAGCGGCTCATACACCGCCCTCTATCGCAAGGGCAGCACGATTGTCCACACGGATCAGTACGCCGTGGATCGATACCTAAGCTCCCCCCTTACCGGATCGGTGACGGTCCACCAGAAGGAAAAGCGCAGCCCCAGCCCGGACTATCCCGGCCTAGCCATTCCTCTTATGGGCTTCCTGCTGCTCGCCTTCGCCCACCACTTCAAATGGCCCGATGAGCAAGTAGTCCGCGCAATTACGGATGGCCTCATCTATCGATCAGATGGATCACTCAAGGACTAGGAGACTTCGGACGTGCCAAAGGACACCAAAGGGAAAGCCCTTGCCGACGCCAAGCGCGCCCAGCTCGACTACGAGCGGGACGTGAAGGCTGCGCGGGAGGCGAGGCGCAAGACCTTCGCCCAGGCGCAGAAGGCCGGATCGTCACTGGCGGAAATCGGCGAGGCGGTCGGCCTGCACCGCTCGCGCGTCGGGGAAATCCTCCGAGGCAAATAGTTCAACTGTAGGGAAATTCCCTACAGTTCTGCTACTCTGCGGGTCGCTCAGATCAAAGCGGCTCCCGGCGGCGCGCTAACGCCAACCGGGAGCCTGACCACAAGGAGACGTGGCTCCTCATGGCTAACGAGAACCCTACGGGCGGGACGCGGCCGG
Organism: Solirubrobacterales bacterium; assembly: GCA_035473555.1. GTDB lineage: Bacteria > Actinomycetota > Thermoleophilia > Solirubrobacterales > 70-9 > VAYN01. The sequence goes on along the minus strand of DATIOC010000033.1, from coordinate 18,048 downwards.
TGCCGCTCGACCTCCCCGCCAAACACATCCCGATTCTGCGCTCCTGTCTGAACGACTGGTTGCACGGCGTGCGGGAAGACCTGAAAGCCCCCGAGCGGTTGCAGCAACCCGACAAAGCACAGCGGGAAGCCGAGGCATTTGAGCGGCTACTGGTGGCGCTGGCAACGAGGCAGATCGTCCTTCCCGACGAGGCGGCGCGGGAGGCCGTCGCGGTCGCAACTGCGGACGACGACGAGGCGAGCAACTACAAAGAGATTGCCGCCAATCACGATGCCCTCCACGCCCTGCTTGGCGTGCTTGAGGGTGGGGGCGCGTGAGGTCGATGCGCGACCTCAACATGCAGCGCGCCGTGCTGGCGCTGGTGCTTCGTGAGCATCCGATCCTGCTGACGCTCCCGGCGCTGGCGGGTCGGGTGCTTCCGAACCCCCGCACCCTCACCGGGGGAATCGCCCTCGCCCGCGCTCTCCGCGATCTGGACAACGAGGGCTTGGTTTTCAGCGATGGATTCTTGATCCAGCCGAGCCGACCGGCGCTCTACATCAACCGACTGCTGGGGGAAAGCTGATGCTGGTCCCTGGGCGATTCAGCAGCGCCGCGATCAGCATCGGCGAGGGCGAGGTAGAGGTGCGCCTGAGCGACGGCGGCAACTGGCAGGTCAAGGTGAAGGGCGGCGAGGCAGACGACTGGCGACTGCTCTGCCGGGGCCACATCGACGGGACCATTTTCGAGACCGCCGCTCCCGACGACGAGGGGCCGGTTACGGTCGGCCCGCTGATGGTCGAACCGGCCGCTCGCCGGGTCGAGGTCCACGGGGCCGAGGTCAGTCTTACCGCGCACGAATTTGAAGTGATCGCGCTACTCGCCACCGATCCCGGCCGCGTCTTCACCAAGGAGGAGATGAAGCGAGAGATTTGGGCGGGCCGGGGCGGCGGCGCGACTCGCACGCTCGACTCCCACGCGAGCCGTGCCCGCTGCAAGCTCCGCCGAGCCGGGGCTGAGGGCTTCATCGTCAACTGCCACGGGGTCGGCTACTCGCTCTACGCGAGCCGCTGATGGAGGCTGCCATTCCTGCCTGAGCGCCGCTCGGCGAAGAAAATGTGACAAATCGCCGCCTCATTCGCCATAGAGGGTGATGAGGCACAAAACCAGTTCTTACATACAACTGTTCTCAAGAATAGTTGGGGCCAGTTTCGGGGCTTCTCCCCCTGTTGTTGTAGGGATGAAGCAGAGAAGCCCACAATCGATCCGCCCCGAGTTCAGGGTCTTGGTAACTAGGTGGTTACGTAGTTACCACCACTTTTGCCGCTCGCTGCTCTGTGGAGCGATGGAAGGCAAACCACTCTCAACGCTGCTTCGCCCCTCACTTCGGGGATGGCTGCGCCTATCGCTTCGCCTGTCGCTTCGGTGGCCAGGAGAGGCAAAGCGCCCTTTTTGCGCGCCGCAAAGCCGTTTGCGGGCCTGGCGCTTTGCCGACATTCCTACGCCACTTCCAAATCGAAACAAGACCAAGGAGGTCTCACTCATGCTCTCTATCCAAATCCGATCAGCGTCCCTTGCACTCGACGCCCGCGCTATCGCCTCCGCGCTGGCTCCACAACGCTTCTCCGCTACCTCGGCAACTGCCCCCGTAGCGCCAGCCCCACAATCGTTTCCCGGCTCGGCGCTGGCTTGCCAGCACCTCGCCGTCAATCGACCGCTGCCCAGGTGGTCAGCGTGAACTGGCAGGCAGGCAATCGTCTGCGAGTCCCTGAGGCCAGCGCCGAGATACTCGCCTCCATCGGCGAGCATCGCATCCTCTCCACCGCCCAGGTGCGCGCGATCCACTACCCGGATCGCACCCCACGCCGCACCCAGCAGGCGCTCTCCTATCTAGAGCGGGCGGGCTGGGTCGTCCACGTCGATACCCGCCGCAATCCCCGCCGAGTGTGGTTCCTGACCGATGCCGGCGCTGACACGGTGATCCTCGCCGGCGAGGTCAAGGAGCGGCCAAAAGTCCTCACCGCCAAACAGGCGGCGGGACCGCTCACCGCTCATACGCTCGGCGTCAACGAGGTCGGGATCAGCTTCCTGCAGGCTGCCCGCGAGCGCGGCGACGAATTCGCGCCGCTCTCCTGGCGGCATGAGGTCGCCCATCCCCTCAACCGTGGGCGCGGCCGCGCTCGCCGCTCGCTGATCGCCGATGCGGTCTTCACCTACGTCCAGCCCGAGGACCGGCAGATAGCCGTCTACCAGCGCTTCGTTGAGGTAGATCGCGCCACCCTCTCGGTTGAACGGTTGGTGGCCGAGCTTGCGCGCTATGGCCAGCTCTACCGGGCGCGGGAGAAGCAGGGCGGCGAGCCGCTGTGGAGCTACTACTACCACAGCTTCCCGCCTGTGATCTGCGCCCTGGCGGGCGCATCGCGAGAGGCGCTGAATCGGCGGCTCGACGTCGCGCGCGGGCTGCTCGCCGAACATCCCGCGCTTGACCGCGCCTATGACGTAGAGGTCTATTTCTGCCTTCTGGAAGACCTCAAGGATCGCGGACCCTTCGCCCCGATCTTCCGCGCAGTCGGCGAGCGGGATCGAGTAGTGAACTGGATCGGGGAGGGCAGGGACGATTGACGCCTACGGTCCCGCTGGAGATAGACGACGCCCTGATCGAGCGCATCGCTCGACGCGCGGCCGAGCTCGTCCGGCAACTCGAGGACGGCACCGCGGCGGATGGCTGGCTTCGCGGCGCGGAGAGAATCGCCGCCTATATCGACTGCTCCCGCTCGCGGGTGTATGCGCTCGTTTCGGCGCGGCGCATCCCTATCCATCACGACGGCTCGGCATTGATCGCGCGGCGTTCCGAGTTGGACCGCTGGTTGCGGGCGGGGGGTGGGCGGCGACCTTGACCACCCCGATCAGGGAGGTACCCTGTAAAGACATAAGTGGGGCCGCGTGCTGGAACACCGGCCCCGTGACAACCGGCTCAGTTGGACCAGGCCGGTTGCAGCGGGAACGGTAGCGGCATGTCGCGTGTCCGTAAGCCCCCACACTCCCCCCGCAGCGCGCGCGACGGCGGGCCGGATCGAGAGGAGGCGACTCCAAAAATGGCGGCGAAACTGGAACGGACCCGCTACCCCGGCATCTACAAACGCGGCTCCCGCTACGTAATCACCTGGGAACACCGTGGGAAGCAGCACAAGGAATCCTTCCGCACCCTTCCAGAGGCTCGCGAGGCCAAGGGCAAACGCGATGCGGGCGAGAAGCGGCCCAAGTCTCGGGTCCGGTTCGGCGACTACTTCGCCGAGTGGATCGAGAACTACGCGGGCCGGACCTCGCGCGGGTTCTCGGAGACGACGCGGCCCGAGTACCGCAGGCCGATCGAGGCCCACGCGATCGCGCGGTGGAAGACGTGGAGGATGAACGAGGTTGAACCCGCCGATCTCCGCGACCTGTTCGGCCAGATGCGGCGGGATGGCCGCACCACCTCTGAAATCAAGAAGACGCGGGCGGCGTTGTCGGTGATGTTCGCCACGGCGCTTGAGGATGGCGTGGTCACGTCGAACCCGGTCCTTGGTGTCCGCATCCCGCCGCCGAGCGAGGACGAGGCACCGCCCGACGAAAAGGCCAAGGCGCTGACGCGAGCCGAGCTAGGCATCCTCTTGGCGGCGCTCCCGAACGAGTCCCGGCTGTTCTGCACGTTCCTCGCTCACACCGGCTTGCGGATCAGCGAGGCGGTCGGGCTGCGGTGGGAACACCTTGACCTTGGCGAGCATCCAAAGGTCCAGGTGCGGGAACAGCTCTACAAGGGCAAGCGCAAGCGGCTCAAGAGCAAGGACGGCAAGCGAGACGTTCCCCTCTCCCCCGGCATGGCGCGACACCTGCTAGCCCTGCGCCGCGACGGATACCGAGGCCCCGAGTCTCCCGTTTTCGCATCGAAGGCGGGCACGCCCCTGCGGCCCGAAAACGTCTATCGCCGCGCTCTCGCGCCCGCAGCCATTCGGGCCGGGTTCAAGGTCGAGGTGGAGGTCAAGGGCAAGAAGAAAGTCCGCTCGACCGTCTCCTTCCACACGTTCCGCCACACCTGTGCAAGCTTGCTCTTTGAGGCGGGCCGGAACGTGAAGCAGGTTCAGGCTTGGCTAGGCCACACCGATCCCGGCTTCACTCTCAAGACCTATATCCACTTGATGGATGCAGGCGTCGGAGACGCTTCATTTCTAGACAGAGCCGTAGCTGAAGCAGACCAAGATTCACCTCGGCCGCTGGTAGCCGTCTGACTCATGCGGCAAGTCCGGGCGGCAAAGCATCTGCTCCATCGGCCCATTGCCGTGCGCGGCGTGGCTCCTTTTTCAGGAAGCACTTCTTGAACTTCCGCCCGCTACCGCAGGGGCACAAGTCGTTTCTACCGAATTCAGATTGGAGAGCCTGAATGTCTGCCCCGAGAAATGGCTGTTGGCAGATTGGGGCAAAAACAGTTGCGCGGCCATCATCCGCCCAGCCAATCGCATCAATGGCGATGAGCATCTCGTGAGCAATTTGGCGGATCGATGCGAGGGCGATGCTGTTCTCAAGCGGCTCGCCATGCGTAGGCGGTTCAACTTGCGGTTGAAGCCCGCCGCCAAAGGTTCCACCCATCACGACCTCCCAGCCGTCATCAGTGGTCTCGGTACTCGTGGTCATTCGCATCGAGTTTCCGCGCGTCAGCGCCTCATAGGCAGGCTCTAGCTGCGCATCGACATGCGCCCCGCCATCTTGGTCAGCGACCGCGAGAACAAAATCTTTTCGGGTGAACGCATTTCCTTCGTGGTCGTGGAGTACCGGCGTTTCCCACCAGTCAGCAAAACATTGGCGCGGCATAGCGTTGCGCTCCGGATCTATGTCTAGAACCGGAACTACCTGCGTCTTCTTGCCTTCCCCGAACGTCTTGTGAGCCTGACAAAGACCGCCATTGAAAATGGGGATCACGCCTGGCGGGGGCGGTGGCGGCGCAGTATCAACGAACGGCAATTCGTCCTTGATGTTGAGATGCGTGAGCAGGGAGACTGATCTTCCGGTGTCATGGACTAAGACGCGAAGGTTCACCGAGAGGCGCTTTGCCTCCGGCTCATTGCCACCGTCGTATGCCTCCGATGAACTACGGAGGAATCCGATCTGCTCTTTGAATTGCTCCTTGAAATCTTGCGGCACGCCCCGGTTGTAGCAATCCAGTAGGCGGCTGGCCCGCCGCGCTCAACTATCTTTCCTGAAGCAGGGAGAATCTTCAGGCGCAACGTCCGGCTCCGAGCATCGATTACAAGGCGGCAACCTGATGGGCGTCAGGACCGGGCGCTACATTCGGCTCCATGCCGTCCATGCTCACTACGGCAGCACTTCGAGGTCCAACCGGCCTGGATCACGGTGCCCGCGATGCTCTGCTCCGTCCCTTTCTACGGAACGGCCTCCAACCCGCGAGCTTGGTGGTCGCGTTTTTCCAGCACGAGGCGTACGGCAATATTGACGACTACCTGGCGGCCGTCCGAGCAAGGCGAGGCTTTGAGGCCGCGGAGGCAATCCGCAACGAAATGCGGACGATGGCGGACCGCCATACCGACTCCCTGCGACTCGACTGGCAACAAGCCATGCTTGATGCCAGTCACACCTACGGGCCAATCGGCTTTTTTCTGGCGATTCCTGAGGCTGATTTCCTGGCGGCCCTGGAAGCGGGCGCAGAAGTGCTTGGGAAGACCAAGCGTGCAGCGGCGGCTCTGCATGAGACCGTCAACGATGTTTGCCAACGACGCGGGATCCCCTACCGATTGACCCGAGCGGGACGCAACGTGAAATTCGAGTGGACCGGCGATGCGACCATCGCAGCGGCTGCCGTGAATCCGGTCCTCTCCGCCATTGATGACCCACGGCTCGTTAATGGCGTCAAGGTGGAGTTCGAGGGAGCGCGTGATCAGCTTCGCAGAGATACGCCTGAGTCGCGCAAGCGCGCCGTTGGAGAGGCTTGCAGCGCCGTTGAGAGCGCTATGAAGGTTGTGCTCTCCGAGCATGGCGAGCCGCTCCCGAAACCGGCGGTTCTCAGCAAGCTGGTCGATGGACTGATTACCGCACGGATCGTGGAGAGCGAGATGCGGGAGCTGCTAGTTGCACCTGGCTTCTTCGGAAACCGTAAGAGCCGCCACGGCGGTGGCTACGTCGCCCACTCAGTGAGTACCGCCACCGCGGAAGCCGCTGTGGCTGCGAGCGCGGTTGCCATTACCTATCTGGCAAACCAACTTCCCCCAAACTGATCCGTCTAGGTGGCAAGGGGGTGGCAAGGAGACACCCGTAAACGGCCGAAAACGCCGAGCGGCCCGCGCTGCGCGATTTGGCTCTCTAGCGCCGAAAAGCGCTAATAGCCGCAAGCCCCAGCAACCGGCGCGGCAGCATCATAATCCGCGTGTCGGGGGTTCGAGTCCCTCCTCCGGCATCCGGATTAGCAAGCGGAATGTGCCGCTTCCCAAGGTCAAGAGCGTCCGATTTGGCTGGGAAGTGGCAAGGGTCTAGCAGCGAAACAGCCGCAAATCACTCGGGTTGGTGCGCTCGTAAACCAGTGCGCGCCGCCGGGTTGTCCGAGTTCCCCTCACCTGAAGCGACGAGGTTCAGCGACAGGCCTCCATCCGACTCTTGCTGCAAAGCGGAACACGAAGCCCGGAGGGCGCGTCGAAGCTCATGTGGGCGAGTTTGGCCCCTGCGAACGAAACCGGCTGGCTGCTCGCCTAGCCCTCGCCGTCGGTCGGCAGGTGCCCGAACAGCCGATCGAACTCCTCGCGAGTGGCGGGGCGGCTGCCCCGCTTCGCATGAAGCTCGGCCATTGGAGTGATCGGGGGCTCCAGTGTCAACCCCGGGCCGTCTTTTTCAGGCACAACCTCGTAGCGCCGACCGTCAATTTCGACCAGCTCGCCGACGTGTAGATCGAGCTTCTTGACCGCAGGTGCCATAAATCCATGGTAGCCGGACGTGACAACTTGGCTGAGCAACTCCCCCGGCGCTACCTGCGCCTTCCATCTCAATTTTCCAGCCACGGAGGCTCCTCGGGCGGTGGGGGAAGTTCTCCCCCGGTTCCGTGTCCGGTTGGACCCATTCCTTGACAAAAATAGAGAGACACAGGCCTCGCAGCCGCCTCGCTTCCTTGGGCCTCCCCGCGCTCCCTGTATCTGACCCACCCGCTCACGATTGTGATCGACCGGGGTCAGATACAGGGAGCGCCCTCTTTTGGCCCACGGAAGCGAGGCGGCTGCGAACGTCCCGTTCGGAAGCTTGTTCGTAGTCCCATCGAGACGGGAGAAGCCGAAGAGCGAGGACCCGACTAGCGGATCAGCTTGACCGCGACGCCTATCGCAGGCAGATTCCGCCAGTCCCGATCAGCGGTCACGGCTGGAACCTCGAAGCGAGCCGCGAGGGCCAGGCAGGCGCGGTCACCAAGGGACAACCCCTGAACCTTTGACCGGGGGCGAAGGTCAGCCGCCTCGGCGGCATCATCCTCGGTGAAAGGCTCGATTCGCAAGGCGCCTTCGGTGGCCTCATGGATAGCCCCTACCGCCACAACGGCTATCTGTCCGTGTTCGGCGAGTTTCGCCAAGACCTCGGAGAGGTTGACGGTGCTGATCGCGGCCCCGGCAGCAATTGCCTCCACCACCTCATCAGCGCCATTCTCGTCCTGCAAGAGAGCTAGGAGGGCGGAGGCGTCAATGACGGACGCCGGGGCGTCAGCCTTCGGCACGTTGCCGCTGGGCGTCCGTCGGCTCCTCGGCCTGGGCTTCTGCCCGCCGCTCAGCGATCAGCTCGTCAGCCAGGCTTACGCCGGGTGCAAGATGGGCAAACATGCCCCGCGTCCGCTCGGCGGCTGCGCGGCGCTGCTTAGCGGTTGATTTCGCGGTTTTGGTGACTGGAGCCATGCTTGAAGAATACCCCGCGCGACGAGAAGCCCTCCAGAAAGCCGGAAAATGGGAATTCCTAAAGCGAAGTTTCCGCCGGTCGATTCGCAAACCTCCCAGAGTTCCCATAAAGGACTATTCGACTAGAGGAGGTTTCCTGTTGTTAAAAGAATCTACTGTCGAGGGCGGCGGAACCGCTGTCCTCGACGCCACCGACGTGGCCACCGCGATGCAAAGGCTTGACTTGCTCGATCTGAGCAACGTCAAGATGAAGCTCGCTGACACCGACGAGGGTCCAGGTCTGAGTGCCGGGGAAATCGAGTTGATGGAGGCTGAGTACCGGAAGTTTCTCGCCCTCCAGCTCATGCACCCCGGCGCGGTAATCGTGCCGTGCAAGATCGTGGACGAGATGTGGCACCGTCACATCCTCGACACGGCTGCATACCGCGAAGACTGCCGGGCGATCTTCGGGCGTTTCCTCGACCATTACCCCTACTTCGGCATGCGGAACGAAGCCGAAGCACAGGAACTGTTCGATGCCTACGCCGACACGCTCGATCTTTACCGCGATGCTTTCGGCGAGCCCCCGGCCGGTAGCTGGGTGGCGGACGGCGATGCTGCCCGTTGCCGGCGCCAGTGCGCACCGATGAAATGCCGGTGAGCTAGCGACCTTTCGATTCATCAAATTGGGACGCTTAATCTCGCGATGACGGCAGACTTCGATTGGCCTTTGGAGCTGAGCCACCGGAAAGGTGCCCCCTCCAACTTGGAAGGCATTGATGTCTTCTTTGATTTCGATTGGATTGAGGTCGTCGGGCACCCTCAAACGCAGTTCCCCTTCGGGCAATGTCTCGCTCGTCGCGTGCGAGGCGAGTGTCCCGATGGCCTCACGCCGGCCCTACTTCTCACCGATACCGAGGACGTTGAGGAGAAGCCCATCGAAGGAGGTGGGTTCTATGCGGTCGTCGTCAATCTGCGTCGTTATTTGGCGCGGGCCAACGCCGATGCTTCAGCAGCCTATTTTGGTGACTCAATAGGCACTGGTCTTACTCGGATCAGGCAGTTCGATGCCATATCGGGATTCACGCCCGAGGAAGTTGAATCCTTGGTGGACATGAAGCAGTCGCGGGCGGCAATTGAACGCTGGGTATCTGGGAATGACACCCGGTTGGAGGAACTGAGCGAAATCGTCGCAGCCAACTCCCCTCCCGTTTCGGAGGATGCGCGGGTCGCGGGAATTGCGGAGGCATTTACGCCACCTTGATGGCCTAGGACAGGCGGAGGTTAATCGGCTGAAGGCGCTGTTTTCTGACCCTGACAAAGAAGCTCTCAATAGCTTCATCAGCAGCAGCGGCCTCCTGCCCGACCATCTACTGCAGAGCGTTGAGGTCGACCGTCGCATGCGGGCCGTCATTGAACTTGAAGAAATGCTCTCCAAAGACCTAACGGAGGGGCCCTGGCAGAAGTGGTTTGAGAAAAACGATTGGGTGTTGGGAACCGAGTTCGTTCGGACGATCGACGAGCGCCCAATTGATGTTGACCACATCGCCGACTATCTGATGCAGGCCTATGACGGCTTCCTTGACCTCATCGAGATAAAGCGTCCTGAAGGAGCATTGAAGTTTTGGGCCGATGCGCTCGACCATGGGAACTACATCCCCCACAGTGATCTCGTCAAGGCAATCACCCAAGCGAATCGGTACATCCTTGAGGTGGAGAGAGAGGCCAACAGCGTCAAGTTCCTAGAGCGAGTGGAGGGCGTGAAGGCGATTAAGCCCCGCTGTGTGTTGATCTTCGGTCGTTCCCAGGGCTGGAACGACGGGCAGCGAGAGGCCTATCGGATACTCAATGCGAGCTATCACAACCTCACTATCCTGACTTTTGATCACGTCATGGCACGCGCGAGGCGCATCCTTGACTTGACGGATGGTGGCTCCGATGCCGCTGAAGGGAGGTAAGCCATTGTCTTTGCAGCAGCTGCGGGATTCGAACAACGAACTAGTCGGCTGGATGAGGTCCGGACAGCACATTTGGGACAGCAACATGAATTGGGTCGCCTTTCTCCGAAACGGCCAAGCCTGGTCGGCTGCGAGCGGGGCTTGGCTGGGGCCAGTCGAGGGTTTGACTTGTTGTGATCAGTCGGGCCATGTAGTCCTTTGGAATCCGAGCCAATCACCCAGGGGCAGAACTTCTCCTCCTCGCCGTGCTAGACCCGCAAGGCCTGCTCGGCCAGCACGCCCTGCGAGGCCAGCGCGGCCAGCACGTCCGGCGAGGCCTGCTAGGCCGGTCGCAGGATGGTCAAGCCTCTCCTTTGCTGCTTGGGCCAACCAGTGATGGGGGTGCTTCGCGGGTAGGCTCCGGCGATGCCTGACGACCCCAACGCAAAGCCGCTGCCAAAGCCGTGAAGGGGTTCAGAAGGAGTTCTTGCGGCAGACCGCTAGCTCTCACGCCCAGCGACGCAAGGTTTTGAGGAAGCCCAGAAGGCGGGCCTGACCCTGCGGGAGATCGGCGAGTTGGCTGGTCTGCTTCACGCTCAAGACCTACATTCACCTCATGGATGCGGGCGTGGGAAGCGCCGCATTCTTGGATGAAGCAGTCGACGGTGGGCAAAAAGAGGATCGGCCCAGCGCCCGTCAATAGGGAAACCTAGTCGCCTAGATTGACTAACGCCGCTTTCGCGACTTCCGCTGCTTGCCCTTGCCATAGGTCTTTGCCGAGGTCTTCCTCGCCTTTGGTTTGGCGGCCGCCTTCGACCCGACCGATACCGAGGCGGCGGCCTGTCCTGGATGCTCTTTGGACCAGATCGCGTCGGCGATTTCTTCGGCAGATGGAGGCGAGGAAGAAGCGGACTGGATCATCATCAGGATGGCAATGAGTAGGGCCAGCCACGACGCCGGGTCCGACTTCGCCAAGTACCCCTTGATCGTTGGGGCTAGCGTCGGGGCCTCCGTCTCAACCCGCTCGATTACCTCCTCGTCCGTCACCTTGCCCTCGGCGCGGCCTTCCAATAACTGGATCAGTCCATCCAGCGCCACCTTGTCAAAAGCCGCCGCCCTGACCACGCGGAGCGTGTCGTTGATCAGATCGTAGGTTCCGTCTGGAACCGCCCTATTCCTCCGCAGCTAGGGCAGGGCCCGACCCGCGCGCCGCCCATCTGGATGTTGCGGCCTTCGCCTCCAATAAGGCCCGTCGCGCCGAAAACCGAGCCGCAGTTTTCGCAGATTGCAGGAATCGTCGCCATTTCGGAAACGTAGCGACGGGAACGGCGGGCGCTGGCGGACTGTCGGCGCTAACGATTCCCAAGGTGGCAAGGAGACACTCGGAAACAACCGAAAAGGCCGGGTCGTCCGAACCCACTCAATTGACTCTGCAAAGCCAAAAAGGCTTAACAGCCGCAAGTCCCGGCAACGCCTGACGCAGCATCATAATCCGCGTGTCGGGGGTTTGAGTCCCTCCTCCGGCATCCGGATTACCTATTTCGGTCGGCGCGCGTAGGCGGCCTCCTTGACTGCCTCGTCGGTCTCCAGAGTCGCTCCCAGGGCGCCGCCGACCGTCCCCAGCGCGCTCGAGAGCCAGGCGAGGCGCACGTAGTCCCAGGCGTCGGTGTCTCGTTTGAGCGCCTCCGAGAGAAGTGACGGCTCGATCAGCAGTAGGGCGCCGAGCAGGCTGGCGACGAAGACGAAGAGGTAAAGGGCGGCGACTCCGAATACGACGGTTGCGGTGGTCGCCAGGTTGAACAGCGTCACCTGCTCGCGCACGCGTGGGGCGGGTGCCCGCTCCCAGAGGCGGTGGCCGGCGATCAGCGTCACCGAAGCGGCGGCGATCGAGATGAGGCCGGTAATCGCCAGTTTCAGCGGCCCGATGCTTCCGGCGATTTTCCAGACTTCGATCTGGATCATGCCGAAGGCGACCGCCGCGACCGCCGCCAGCATCGCCCGCCAAAGCCGCCCGACCAGCCGCCAGGGGTGGTTGGCACCGACCATCCCGACCAGCAGCCGCAGGTTGCCGCCGATCACCCGGGCGACGTAGGCGGCGCCCCCATCGTCGTCGTCGACGTCGCCGGCCAACTCGGAGAGGCGGCGCTGGACCCCGAGCCCCGTGCCGGCCGACCGGGCGGCGCGTCCATCCTCCGGATCGCCGACCAACGTCCCGACGGCATCGGCGGCGGCGTCGTAGAGACGCCGGCGTCGCCGCACCACGCCGAGCGCCGGCAGCGAGACCAGCGCCACGCCGTGGGTGCGGCTGGCATGGCTGAGCAAGGTCCGGTGAGCGAGTCGCAGGGGCAGCTCGGTGATCGCCACCGCCAGGTCCCAATCGGCGTCGAGCAACAGGCGACGAGCTGCGGAGACGAGCTCGGTCAGGTGCACCGGCGGCTCGGCCAGCGGGTCGGTGAGGACCTCCGGCTTCCAATCGACCTCGGGGTAGCGCTCGGCCAGGGCAGCGCCAAGCTCGGCCGCCAGCTCGTCGGCGGCCACCTGGTCGATTGCGGGCGAGACGATCAGGCCCAGCTTCACCTCCGCCATGGCGATCGCACGGCGGCTAGCGCCGCCGTGCTTCCAGCTCCTCGATCCGCTCCAGCAGGTCGCAGGCGAGCGCCGCGCCGGCGACGTTGAGGCCGAGGTCGTGACGCAGCCGCGCCAGTCGCGCGAGGCGTGCCGCTGCGTTCAGGTCCAGCGGGTCGACGGCATCCAGCGCGATCAGCCGCCGCACCAGGTCGGGGTGCAGGCCGGAGCGCCGGGCCAGCGCCCGGATATCGACGAGGACGAGCTTGGTGCCGGGCGACATCAGCGCCCCTGCCTCGGGTCGAACCGCGAGACGGCGGCCAGCTCCTCGAAAAGCTCGCGCTCCCGCTTCCCGAGCACCTTCGGAACGACGATCTTGATGCTTGCGTAGAGATCGCCTTTGCGCCCGCCCGGGCCCGGCATCCCCTCGCCTCTCAGCCGCAGTCGGCGGCCGCTGGAGGAGCCGGCCGGGACTTTCACTTTGGCGCTGCCGTCGAGGGTGGGGACGGGAACCGTTGCCCCGAGCGCCGCCTCCCAGGGCGCGACCGGGACCTCGACCACGAGGTCGTCGTCTTCGCGCCGGAAGCGCGGGTGGCGTTTGATCCGCACCCGCAGGTAGAGGTCCCCCGCGGGCCCGCCGCTCGCCCCTTCCCCGCCCTGGCCGGCGAGGCGGATTTTCTGACCGTCGCGTACGCCGGGCGGGATCCGCACCTCGAAGTCGCGGCCGTCGGCGAGCGAGATCCTCTTTTTGCCGCCACGGGCCGCCTCCTCGAGCGTGACCTCGATCGTCGCCTCCTGGTCGCCGCCCCGCATCGAAAAGCCCTCGAACCCCCGGGAGGCCCCTCGGCGGCCGCCGAAGAAGCTCTCAAAGAAATCGCTGAAGCCGGCGCCGTCGGCGAATCCCTGGCCGTCGCCGCCGCCAAAGCCCGAGGCGCCGCCGCCGAACCCGGAGGCGCCGCTGACGTCCTCCCCGGTTTTCCAGTTCGCCCCGAGGCGTTCGTATTTCTCCCGTTTCTCGGGATCGCGCAGAACCTCGTAGGCCTCCGAGACCTCTTTGAAGCGGTCCTCGGCGCCGGGATCTTTGCTGACGTCCGGGTGGTGTTCGCGGGCGAGTTTGCGGTAGGCGCTGCGGATCTCCTCGTCGCTGGCGCCGCGCGGGACGCCCAGTATCTCGTAGTAGTCACGGAAGCCGACCGCCAATCAGTCCTCGCCTTCTCCGCTGGGCTTCTGCTCCCGCTCCGAGCTGCCGCTGTCCCGCGACACCACCACCTGCGCCGGGCGCAGCACCCGCTCGCCGTGGCGATAGCCCGAGCGGGCGACGTCGAGCACGGTGCGGTCGGGCGCCTCGTCGCTCTCCTGAACCGAGATCGCCTCGTGCAGCTCGGGGTCGAAGCGATCGCCCACGGCGCCAATTCGTTCGACGCCCTGCCGGGCGAGGATCGCCTCCATCTGCTCGAGGACGCTGCGCAGCCCGTCGGAGGGCTGCATCCCCAGTGCCCGGTCGACGCTGTCGACCGCCTCGATCCAGTCGAGCAGCAGCCGCTCGGCCTGTTCGGCGACCCGGCGCTCAACTTCCTGCGCCGAGCGCTTGCGGTAGTTCTCGAGGTCGGCGAGAGCCCGCAGGTAACGCTCGTCGTCGCGTGGGGGCGGTTGCCGGCCGCCTGACTCCTGGTCGGCCACCTGCGCCGCTCCCTCGGCCTGACGCGCCTGGCGCTCCTCTTCACTCACGGGTGAACTCGGCATCGACGACTTCCTCGTCCTCGGCCGCCGGCTGGCCCTCGCCGCCGTTACCGCCGTCTTCGGGGCCGGCCGTCGCACCGGCGCTCTGCAGCGCCTGGACCATCTGCTGCAGGTCGGAGACCAGGGGCCGCACGCGGTCGAGACCGGCCTGCTCCTCGATCGCCGCCCGCGCGTCGCGGACCAGCGCCCCGGCCTGCTCTTTCTGGTTGACCGGCACCCGGTCGCCGATTTCCTCCAGCTGGCGTTCGACCCGATGGGCGAAGGCGTCGAGCTCGTTGCGGGCGTCGACTTCTTCGCGCCGCTGGCGGTCTTCGGCCGCGTGCTCTTCGGCTTCCTTGATCATCCGCTCGATCTCGGAGCTGTCGAGGTTGGTCGTTTCGGTGATCGTCACCTGCTGTTCGGCGCCGGTGTCTTTGTCCCGCGCCGAGACGTTGAGGATGCCGTTCGCGTCGATGTCGAAGGTGACCTCGACCTGCGGCTCGCCGCGCGGCGCCGGCCGGATGCCCTCGAGCCGGAATTTGGCCAGCTGCCGGTTGTCTCGGGCCATCTCTCGCTCGCCCTGGAGGACGACGACGTCGACCGCGGTCTGGTTGTCCTCGGCGGTCGAGAAGACCTCGGTCCGCCGGGCCGGGATCGTCGTGTTGCGCTCGATGACCTTGGTCATCACGCCGCCCATCGTCTCCAGCCCGAGCGAAAGCGGGGTGACGTCGAGCAGCACGACGTCCTCGACTTCGCCTTTCAGCACCCCGGCCTGCAGGGCGGCGCCGATCGCGACCACCTCGTCCGGGTTGACCGTCTGGTTCGGATCCTTGCCGCCGGTCAGTTTGCGGACCAGGTCCTGGACTTTCGGGATCCGGGTCGAGCCGCCGACGAGGATCACCTCGTCGATCCCGTCCGCGTCGAGGCCGGCGTCTTTCAGCGCCTGTTCGACCGGCCCGCGGGTGCGCTCGATCAGGTCCTCAACCAGCTGCTCGAACTTCGAGCGGGCGAGCGTGACGTTGAGGTGCTTCGGGCCGGACGCATCGGCGGTGATGAACGGCAGGTTGATCTGGGTCTGGGTGGTCGAGGAGAGCTCGACCTTGGCCCGCTCGGCGCCTTCGTACAGGCGCTGCAGCGCCTGCGGGTCGGCCGCCAAATTGATCCCCTGGTCCTTTTCGAATTCTTCGCTCAGCCAGTCGACGATCCGTTTGTCGAAGTCGTCGCCGCCGAGGTGGCCGTCGCCGCTGGTCGCCCGCACCTCGATCACGCCGTCGCCGACTTCCAGCAGCGAGACGTCGAAGGTGCCGCCGCCGAGGTCGAATACGAGAACCGTCTCGGAGCCTTTCTTGTCGAGGCCGTAGGCGAGCGCCGCCGCGGTCGGCTCGTTGATGATCCGCAGCACCTCGAGCCCGGCGATCTTGCCGGCGTCTTTGGTCGCCTGGCGCTGGGCGTCGTTGAAGTAGGCGGGGACCGTGATCACCGCCTCGGTGACTTTCTCGCCGAGGAATTTGGCCGCGTCGTCGGCGAGCTTGCGCAGCACCGCGGCCGAGATCTCCTCCGGGGCATGCTGTTTCCCGCGCACGTCGAAGCGGACCGCGTCGCTGGGCCCTTTGACGACCTTGTAGGGGACGGTCTCGATCTCGGCCTGGACTTCGTCCCATTTGCGGCCGATGAACCGCTTCGCCGAGTAGATCGTCGCCTCCGAATTGAGGATCGCCTGACGTTTGGCGATCTGGCCGACCAGCCGCTCGCCGTCCTCGGTGAAGGCGACCACCGACGGCGTCGTCCGCGACCCCTCGGAGTTCGGGATCACCTCGGCCTGTCCGCCCTCCATCGTCGCTGAAACCACCGAGTTGGTCGTGCCGAGGTCGATTCCGACCGCCTTCGCCATGGTGTCTCCTCCCGGGCCCGAGATGTCCGGGCCGTTTGCGGTCTTACACATCTCTTGGTAGGGCGGCGAAGGCCGGCGTCAAGAGGTTTAGGACGACCTGCTCGAGGGAAGAAGAACTGTTTGCCGGGCGGGGACCTCGAGCATCTCGGTTTGTAGGTCCAGGTGATCCGGAAGCTGCCCGGTCCACGGACCGCTACATCGGAAGAAGAAGGCGCATGCGCGACCGCGCGCATCCAGCAGGCTCGCCTCTCACTATGGCCCGAGAGCGCCATCTTCTGGCCCTGACCGAGGCGGGTGACCGGGCCGCCACCGAGGAACTGGTGACCGCTTTCATGCCGGCGATCAACGGGGTCGCGAGCCTCTACCGTAGCTTCCGCAGCCTCGAACGCCAGGAGCTCCAGCAGGAGGGCGTCGTCGGACTGCTGCGCGCCGCGCGCCGTTACGACCAGCGTTACGAGACGCCCTTCTGGGCCTATGCCTCGTGGTGGGTCCGGCAGGCGATGCAGCAGCTCGTCGCCGAGCTGACCAGCCCCGTCGTCCTTTCCGACCGGGCCGCCCGCAGCCTCGTCCAGATGAAGCGGGCGCGCTCCGCCTTCGCCCAGGCAAACCGGCGCGAGCCCTCCAACTCCGAGCTCGCCGAGTCCGC
Organism: Solirubrobacterales bacterium; assembly: GCA_035473555.1. Lineage (GTDB taxonomy): Bacteria > Actinomycetota > Thermoleophilia > Solirubrobacterales > 70-9 > VAYN01. The sequence continues at coordinate 1,422 of DATIOC010000033.1, read as the reverse complement.
GAGGATGCCGCTCGACCAGGTCCAGCACCTGGTCTCGGTCGAGCGCGCCCCGAGCAGCCTGCAGGCACCGCTTCCCGGCGAGGAGGAGATGGCGACGACTCTCGCCGAGCGACTGGCCGACCCGGCCACCGAGGAGGAGTACGAACGGATCGTCGACCTGGCCGACGGGGAGCATGTTGAGGAACTCGCCGCCGGCCTCGAGAAACGCGAGCGCCGGATCGTCTTCGCTCATTACGGGATCGGCTGCCGCCAGCGGACGCTGCGCGAGATCGGCCGGGAGTCTCACCTCAGCGCCGAGCGGGTAAGGCAGCTGGAGGAGCGCGCCCTCGCCAAGCTCCGCGAGGCAGCCGCCGGGCCGTCGGGCGCTTCCGGGGGCTAGCTCGATGGGGGTGGAACTGAATACCTGGGTGCAACGCGAGATGGGCAGGTCGACCGACGATGGAGGTGGCGTGATGGACGTGGTTATCGCTGGTGGACACGGGAAGATCGGCCTGCGGCTGGGCAAACTGCTGGCCGCGCGCGGCGACCGGGTCAGGGGGCTGATCCGCAAGCCCGAGCAGGCCGAGGACCTGACCGCCAACGGCATCGAGCCGGTCCTCTGCGACCTCGAGGCCGACGATGACGTGGGAGCGGCGGTCGAGGGCGCCGATGCGATCGTCTTCGCGGCCGGCGCCGGCCCCGGCAGCGGGCCCGAGCGCAAGTGGTCCCTGGATTACGGCGGCGCCGTCAAGCTGATCGCGGCGGCCAAGGCCAAGGGGATCGCCCGCTACGTGATCGTCAGCTCGATCGGCGCCGGCGATCCGCCGGCCGAGGGAGGCGGCGTCTTCGGCGAGTACCTGCGGGCCAAGGCAAAAGCCGACCAGGAGCTCGAAGCGAGCGGCCTCGACTACACGGTCGTGCGCCCGGCGAGCCTCACCGACGAGCCGCCTACCGGCCTGGTCACGATCGCCGACCGGGTGGAGCGGGGCGAGATCCCGCGTGCCGACGTGGTCGCGGTCCTGGCTGCCGTCCTCACCGCCGACAACGCGGTCGGCAAGACGTTCGAAGTGGTCTCCGGCGATACGCCCGTCGAGGCGGCGGTCGCCGCGCTCTGAGTCCCGGGAGGCTGAACGCTCCCGCTGAAGCCCCCGCTCAGGGGTGGAGCTGGGCGTAGGCGAGGCGAACCGCCATCGCCCCCTCGCCGACCGCCGAGGCGACGCGCTTGATCGAGCCGGCGCGGACGTCGCCGGCGGCGAGGATCCCCGGCACTCCGGTTTCGAGCAGGGCGGGCGGCGCCCCGCCGTTGCGGCTCTCCGCCACCGCCCCGGGCCCGGTCAGCACGTAGCCGCGGTCGTCGAGCGGGACGACGCCCTCGAGCCAGTCCGTGCACGGTTCGGCGCCGATGAAGACGAACAGCTCGCTGACGTCGAGGCGGCGGCGCCC
>DATIOC010000032.1:0-24573 GCA_035473555.1 Solirubrobacterales bacterium | reverse complement strand
CGTGGTCAAGCCGTTCAGCGCCGCCGAGGTGATCTCCCGCATCCGCGCCGTGCTGCGGCGCAGCACCCCGCGCGAGAACGGCGCCGGCGCCGCGGCGATGAAACCGGTCGCGGTCGCCGAGCTGGAGCTCGACCCGGCCTCCCGGATCGCCCGCTTCCGCGGCGAGGAACTCGACCTCTCGCGCAAGGAGTTCGACCTGCTGGCGGTGCTGATGCGCAACGCCGGCCGCGTCGTCACCCGCGAGGACCTGATGTCCGAGGTCTGGGACACCAACTGGTTCGGCTCGACCAAGACGCTCGACGTCCACATCGGCTGGCTGCGACGCAAGCTCGACGACGACCCCGCCGACCCGACCTACATCGAGACGGTCCGCGGCGTCGGCTTCCGCTTCGCCGCGCCGGAGGAAGACCAGTAAGCCTCCGCGCGACCCTCCTGCTGGCGCTGGCCTACGTCCTGCTGCTGGCGCTGATCGCCTTCGGCGTGCCGCTGGCGCTGAGCCTGCGCGACCGCGTCGACTCCGAGGTCAAGGGCCAGGCGCGCAGCCAGGCCGAGGTGGTCGCGACCAGTGCCACCGAGTTCGTCGAACCGCCGCAGCCGGTGCCGCTGCAGCGGATCGCCGAGCGCTCGGCCGAAAGCGTCCGCGGCCGGGTGATCGTCGTCGACGCCCGCGGCCGCCTGCTCGCCGACTCTGCCGGGTCGCCGGCCGGCCGCAGCTACGACGACCGGCCCGAGGTCGAAGCGGCGCTGCAGGGGAACGGCGAGCAAATCACCCGCGGCAGCGAAACCCTCGGCGAAGAAATCCTCGCCACCGCGGTGCCGATCCTCGACCGCAACCGCCCGATCGGCGCGGTGCGGATCACCCAGAGCATCGAGGCGGTCAACAAGGCGGTGAAGACCTCGATCCTCGACATCGCCGCGCTGGCGGCCGTCGTGCTGCTGCTGGGGATCGTCGCCGGCGCCCTGATCGCCCAGCAGATCGCCCGCCCGATCCGCCGCCTCGACAGCGCTGCCCGCCAGGTCGCCGAGGGCAACCTCGACACCGCCGTCGCCGTCCAGGGCAGCACCGAGCAGCGCTCGCTGGCCCGCGCCTTCAATGAGATGACGCAAAGGATCAAGCGCCTGCTGCGGGTCCAGCAGGACTTCGTCGCCGACGCCTCCCACCAGCTGCGGACGCCCCTGACGGGGCTGCGCCTGCGGCTGGAGAACCTGGCCGAACGCTCGCGCGGCGACGCCCCGACCGAGCGTGAGCTCGACGCGGCGATGGGCGAGATCGACCGGCTCTCGCTGATCGTCGACGAGCTGCTGATCCTCAGCCGCGCCGGCGAGCACGAACTGCCGGGCGAGCGGCTCGACCTGCACGAGGCGGCGCGGCGGGCGGTCGATCGCTGGCGGGCGAGCGCCGAGGACCGCGGCATCGGGCTCGATCTCGACGCCGGCGCCGGGGCGGCCGAGGGCTGGTGCGCGGCGCCGGACCTCGAGCGCTCGCTCGACTCCCTGGTCGAGAACGCGCTCGCCTACTCGCCGCGCGGCTCGACGGTGCGGCTGCAGGTCGGACCCGGCCGCATCGCCGTCTTCGACGAAGGCCCGGGCCTGGAGCCCGGCGAGGAGGAGGCGGTCTTCGAGCGCTTCAGCCGCGGCAGCGCCGGCCGCCGCGGCACGGCGGGCACCGGTCTCGGGCTGGCGATCGCCCGCGAGCTGACCCGGCAGTGGGGCGGCGAGGTCCGCCTGCGCAATCGCAGCGGGGGCGGGCTCGCGGCGACGATCGAGCTGGCGCCGGCGGAGGTGCACGTATGAGCCTCTCGGCGACCGCGAAATGGATCGTCCTCGCCCTCGTCGGCCTGGCGATCGCGATCGCGATCGCGATCGCCGCCGCCAACCTGACCAGCCAGCAGATCGGCATCGCCTCCGAATCGGTCTCGGCCGGCGACGCGCTCGCCCCGGTGCTGAACGTGCCGGGCGAAGGCAAGCCCCAAGGGGAAGGCGGCGACAACTCGGGGCCCGGCGGCGAGGAAACGACGACGGTCCCGACGACGACCACCGAAGAACTCCCGCCCGCCGAAGAAACCACCGGCCCCGACGATCACGGCGGCGAAAGCGGGGGCGGCTCCGACTCCGACGGCGACGACGACTAGAGCGGCTCAGCCTCCGCCGCCGCCGGGGGGCGGCGGGTCGGTCGCGTAGAGGCCGGTGATCGCCGCGACCAGCTGCTTCTTCTCGGTCGAGGTGAGCTTCGCCGAGCTGTGGATCAGCTTGTACTGCAAGGGCGGCATCTCACCGCTGGAGACCTTCTCGGCCAGCTCCCCGGCGTCGGGCTGGGGCTTGTCCCATTCGGAGAAGTTGAGGGCGCCGCGGCCGTCTTCGACATCATGCGTGATCAGCCAGGAGGCGGGCGCGACGTTGGAGTACCAGCGCCACTTGGTCAGGTTGCTGTGGCAGTCGTAGCAGCCCGCTTCGGCGATCTGCTGGCCCGGCCCGGCCGGCCATTTCGCCGGCTGGGTGACCGCCGGGTCGCTGTGGGCGTGGCCGTAGGGGACCACCTGGATCAGCAGCAGGAAGGCGACGATCCCAAGGCCGGACCATTTGAGCGCACGAGTCGACGGCGGCCACCATCGCCGCCTCTCATCTGCCTTGGGGGGCACGGTTGAAGCATGCCTGGGATTTGGCAAAGGTTGCGTAAAGTCGCCGGAAAAGAACGTGAAAGTTCAGCTCGCGGCTCAGGCCGCGACCGGCTCCGCCGCCGAGCGCTCCGGCAGCGGCGCGGCGAGCGGCTGCGCGTTCACCTCGGTGACTGGCAGGTTGACGGTCCGCCGCAACCGCGCCGGCAACCGCACCGCCAGCCAGCGGGAGATCGTCCTCGGCAGGGTCGAGACGACGACCTCGTCGAACTCGCGCGCATGGAGGACGTCGCCGACCGCGGCGAAGGGATCCGGGTCGCCGACGATCACCTCCTCGAGCTCGAGGCCGGAACGGCGGATGCGGGCACCGGCACGCTCGGCGCGACCCGCCGCCTCCGACCAGCCGGCTTTCATGTCGGCTGCCCAGGCGAGCCCGTGCGGGACCGCCGGCACCAGCAGGGTGAAGCTGGTCGGCTCCGCGGCGGCACGCCTGCAGAGCGCCTCGATCAGGTCGGGGGAGTCGGCGGTCCGGTTGGCGACCACCAGGACCTTCTGCTTGGTCGAAGTCATGCTCAGTCCTCCTCTGCGAAGTTGGTTCCGGCCCCGCCGCTGGCACGGGTGACGATCGGCGGCCGCGTCTGGTGCCGCGCACCGGTTTCGGCGACCGGCACCGTCGCCGCGCCGCTCGCGCCGGTAACGACCGAAGCCGCGCCGGAAGTGTTGGCCACCTGCGTCGCCGCAGGCGGTCCGGGATTGGTCCCCAGCGCCACCCCGCCGAGTGCGGCCAGGCCAACGACGGTGGCCCCGGCTGCGATCTTTGCTCTGCGGTTGGTCATGCTCGTTCCTTTCGAGGGGGTACGAGCACAGCATGCGCTTGGTTCGGCAAAGGAACCGAAAAGCCGCCTAAAAGTCGCGTGAAAACTTCAGCCCGGAAGTGACCGCAACTTTCTGTCTGATGAAACCTGTAGGCTGCAGCCCATGAATGGATCCAAGGCGACAGAGAGACGAAAGATCTCAACCCGGCCTGGTCACCATGCGCTTCTCTTGGTGGTGTTCCTGGTCTGCCTGCTGGGGACGGCGCTCCTCGTCAAAGGGCTTTATCCCGTTGACCTGCCCTCGGCGAAGAACCCCGACTTCATCGATACGGCCTTCGACAACCGAGCTGTCCTTTGGACTGCGCGACTCCTCCTTGTCTCCGCTGCCGCCGTCTTGGCTTTTGGTGGCCTCTTCATCGTGATCTCGATCGGGATACGTATGAAAAACGGAGACTGGCTACGGCGAGCTGGACCATTTGAGATTTCCGAGACCACCTTGAGCGAGATCGAAGGACAGCGCGACCGTTGGCGCATCGTCGCTCTACTGGAGCACGAGAAAGTCGTCGAACTCACCGTGCGCCTGGAGGAATCAGAAGAGGTAATCGAGCAACTTCGCACTGCAATCGCATCAGCTTCTATGGTTGGAACGGAGCATTCATGACCCATCAAGAGCTGGAAAGACAAGTCGAGAGAACCCTGAAAAGGAATCAGGAAGCGATCCAGCGAGCCAGAACCAACTCGGGAAGTCTTATCCGCGCCGCGGAACGGTTTGACCCTGCGTTCGACCGTGCGCTGAAAAGACTCAGGCAGGGCGTCCGCTAGCCGATCGCGACCATGCGCTCGATCGGGATTCTCGCCCGCTCGGCGATCTCGGCCGGGACGCTGACCTCGCCGCTCAGGTCACGCAGGCAGTCGCGCAGCTTCGGCAGGGTGATCATCTTCATGTATTTACAGGTGGCCATCCGGTTGGCCTCGATCAGGTGCGCCTGCGGGGCTGCCTGCTGCAGCGGGTAGAGCATCCCGTTCTCGGTGGCGACGATGAACTCGCCGTCGGGATGGGCTTCGACGTGCTTCTGCATCCCCGAGGTCGAGAGCATGTGGACCCCCTGGGGCTCGATGTCGCCGGAGGCGACGTACTCCATCGCCTGGGTCGAGCAGCCGCACTCGGGGTGGATCAGGAACTCGGCGTTGGGATGTTCGGAGCGGGTGCGGGCGATGTCGAGCGGCTTGATCCCGGCGTGGACGTGGCACTCGCCGTCCCAGATGTGGAAGCGGCCGCGGCGCTCGGGTTCTTCGACCAGGCCGGTCTCGCGCTCGACGAAGGCGCCGAGCCACATGTCGGGGCCGAAGAGGATCTCGGTCTCGGGACCGTGCTCGGCCCAGATGTGACAGACGACGTCGACCGCGTTGGAGGAGGTGACGCAGTAGTCGGTCTCGGCCTTGACCTCGGCCGAGGTGTTGACGTACATGACGACGATCGCGCCGGGGTGTTCGGCCTTCCAGGCACGCAGCTGGTCGGCGTCGATCGAGTCGGCGAGCGAGCAGCCGGCGTCGAGGTCGGGGATCAGGACGGTCTTCTGCGGCGAGAGGATCGAGGCGGTCTCGGCCATGAAGTGGACGCCGCAGAAGGCGATCACCTCGGCGTCGGTCTCGGCCGCCTGGCGCGAGAGGCCGAGCGAGTCGCCGCGGTAGTTGGCGACGTCCTGGATCTCGGGGAGCTCGTAGTTGTGGGCGAGGATGACCGCGTTCCGCTCCTGCGCGAGCGCGCGAACCTCGTCGCTGATCTCAGCGATCTGCTCCGGGCTCAGCTCCGGTGCGAGCGTAGGTTGGATAGTCGGGAGCTCCTGCATGAGCCCTTTCCTTCCTGATGTTCGCCGGCGGGACTGGGTCCGAGACCGGTCGAATGAACGTGGAGGAAGTCTAGTCGATGGCGGCCCCCGTCTAGCCTTCTTCGCGTGCCCGAGCTGCCCGAGGTCGAGATCGTCGCCCGCCGCCTGAACACGGCGCTGGTGGGCGCCGAGGTGGAATCGGCGCTGGCGCCGGGGATGAACGTGATGAAGACTTATCAACCGCCGCTGGAAGCGCTGGTCGGGCGCCAGGTGACCGGGGTGCGCCGGGTCGGCAAGATGCCGGTGGTCGAGTTCGGCGACCTGGCGCTGCTGATCCACCTGATGTCGGCCGGGCGGCTGCGGGTCTTCGACAAACGCGCCTCGCTGAAAGACAGGGCCTCGCGGGTGCTGATCCGGCTGACCGACGGCCGCGAGCTGCGGCTGCGCGAGTTCGGGACCAAGCAGCGCGCCTGGGCGAAGCTGCTGCCGGCCGAGGCGGTCGCCGAGGACGAGATGGTCGCCCGCCTCGGCCCCGAAGCCTGGCCCCCTCCCCCGCTCGACGAGTTCGCGGCGGCGATCGACGAGCCACGCCACCTCCACCCCCTCCTCCGCCACCAGAAAGACATCGCCGGGATTGGCCGCTCCTGGGTAGACGAGATCCTCTGGGAGGCAAAGCTCTCCCCTTTCAAGAAAGGCTCCGAACTCGACCCCGAAGAGATAGAGCGCCTCCATGCAGCTCTACACGTCCTAGGCGCCGCAATCGATCACTACGAGCAAACGATCGGCCCCGACGTTCCCGACAAAGTCCCGATGCCGCTCCAAATCCACAAACGCGAGGGCGAGCCTTGTCCCCGCTGCGGAACCACGATCGAGGCCGTCTACTTCTCTGAGCATCAGATGAACTACTGCCCGAAGGAGCAAACGGGCGGCAAGGTCCTCAAAGACCGCCGCCTCTCCAAACTCCTGAAGTAGCTAGGCGAGCTCGAGCAGCATCGAGAAATCCAAGGTGGTGGCGGAGTGGGTAAGCGCGCCGATCGAGATGAACTCGACGCCGGTCTCGGCGATCTCGCGGACGTTGTCGAGGGTGACTCCGCCGGAAGCCTCCAGTGAGACGCCGTCAGGGCCTCCTGCGTTTTCGTCGCGCAGCGCCACCGCTTCGCGCATCTGGTCCAGGCTCATGTTGTCGAGCAGTAGACGGTCCACGCCCATGCCGAGCGCGTAGGCGGTCTCGTCCATGTTGCGGACCTCTACCTCGATCGCCTTCTCCGGCTGGGCGTTGCGGGCGGCGTAGACGGCTTTGGCCAGGCCGCCCGCGGCGGCGATGTGGTTCTCCTTGATCAGGATCGCGTCGTAGAGGCCCATCCGGTGGTTGATGCCGCCGCCGGCCGCGACCGCGGCCTTCTCGAGGTGGCGCAGGCCCGGGGTCGTCTTGCGGGTGTCGAGGATCGTCGTCCCGGTCCCGACCACCGCCTCCGCGTAGCGGGCGGTCAGCGTCGCGACGCCGGAGAGGTGGCCGAGGAAGTTGATTGCGGTCCGCTCCGCCGCCAGCAGGCCGCGGGCGCTGCCGCTCGCGACCAGCACGTCGGCCGGCACCTCCTCGCGCCACTGCCCCTCGACGACGAGGTTGTCGACGTCCGAGACCCCGCACTGCCGCATCGTCTCGGCGACGACGGCGAGGCCGTAGACGACGCCGGGCTGTTTCTGCACGATCCGCGCCCGCGCCCGCGCCTCCTCGGGGACAGTCGCCTCGGCGGTGACGTCCCCCGGGCCGACGTCCTCGGCGAGGGCGCTCGCAACCAGCTCCTCGATTTCCGCCGCCAACTCGATCATCGCGGCAGCCTAGTCCTTCGTCTGTTCCTTATCGGCGTAGTGCAATGAAAAGGAACAGGCGAAGGATGGGATCTCACGTTTCGGGGCTCGGACACGTTTAATCCCATGAGTGACCCCCTTGCCGCCGTTTCAAACCGTGCTGGACGAGCATTCCGCCGCCGTGATGGGGATCTTGCGCGGCGCGGTCGGCCGCGACGGCGCCGAGGACTGCTTCCAGGAGACCTTCATGGCGGCGCTGCGCGCCTATCCCAAGCTCGGCGACGCGCGCAACCTGCGCGGCTGGCTGCTGACGATCGCCCACCGCAAGGCGATCGACCACCACCGCGCCAACGGCCGCAAGCCGATCCCGGTGGCCGAGGTCCCGGAGACCGCGACACAGAACGGCCTGCCCGAGCCCGACCAGGGCCTCTGGGACGCGGTCGCCTCGCTGCCGCCGAAGCAGCGGGCGGCGGTGGCGCTGCGCTACGGCAGCGACCTCCCCCACGCCGAGATCGCCGCCGCGCTGGGGTGCTCGCCGGAGGCCGCCCGGCGCAGCCTGCACGAGGGACTGAAACGACTGCGGAAGGAGCTGGCATGAAGGCAACGATCGACCCCAAGACCATCGACCGATTCAAGACGCGCGCCGCCGAGGAGGGCCTGCTCGACGTCGCCTACGCCACCGCCGACTCCCCCTTCGGGCCGCTGCTCCTGGCGCAGACCTCCCGCGGCCTGGTCCGGGTCGGCCTCCCCAACCAGGACAGCGACGAGCTGCTCACCGACCTCGCCGCGCGGGTCTCGCCGCGGGTGCTCGAGGCGCCGGCCGAGCTCGACGCGGTGCGCCGCGAGCTCGACCTCTACTTCGCCGGCAAGCTCGACCGCTTCGACCTGCCGCTCGACTGGCAGCTGATCGGCGGCTTCCGGCGGCGGGTCCTGCGGGCGATCAACCGCATCCCCTACGGCCAGACCCGCAGCTACACCGAGATGGCCCGCAAAGCGGGCAACGAGCGAGCCGTCCGCGCCGCCGGCACCGCCTGCGGCAGCAACCCGATCCCGCTCGTCGTCCCCTGCCACCGGGTCCTGCGCACCGGCGGCGCGCTCGGCGGTTACGGCGGCGGCCTACCGATGAAGCAGGCGCTGCTGGAGCTGGAGGGCGTGCTGGACGATGCATCCATCTCCTAAAGCAGTGCGCCGAAACCTCCGATGCAGAGGGAGATGCGCAAGCTCCTCCTCCCCCTGCTCGCCGCCCTCCTCGCCCTTGCCGCGGTCGCCATCCCGGCGCAGGCGCTGAGCCTGCCGCTGCCGCCGGTACCGCTGGTCGCGCCCGGTCCCGAAACCGATGCCTTCGAAGCCGAAGACGAATCGGGCGAAGACGAAGAAGGCGAAGACTCGAGTGAATGCACGATCGAAGACGAGGAAGACGTGCAACTCTGCGCCGAAATCGCCGCCGAAGAACGCGAAGAAGCCGAAGCCGAAGATTGCATCCTCGAAGACGCGACCGCCAGGGTCTCCACCAATCCCGGCAACGACACCGTCGCCCTCACCGTCCGCTACCAGGCAGATGCCCCCGCCGAGGTCGCACTCGACGCCCGCCTGCGCGGCAACAAGGGCAGCGTCCACCTCGGTGCCGACCACCCACACTTCCGCCGCGCCGGCACCTTCCGCGAGACCTTCTTCCTCGGCGAGAAGCGGATGGACCGCGTTCTCGCCGCGCGCGAGTTCGAGCTCGAGCTGCAGGCAGTCAACACCCCGCACTACTGCCGGATCGAACTCAACGGAGCACTTCACCGAGCCAAGCGCTCGCTTCGCGCAGGTGCGCCGGGTCGATCTGGTGGCCCAGCTCCGACTCGCGGTAGGTGACGTCCAGCCCGCCCTCGGCGAGCAGCGCCTGGGCGCGTTCGGCGAACTCGACCCCGATCACCGGGTCGTTGCGACCGTGGCTGATGAAGGCGCGGGTCTCGGTGCGGTCGGCGAGCGCCGGCTCCCAGCCCTCGACGGTGGGCACGAAACCGCTGAAGGCGAGGATCCCGGCGACGGCGGGGCGGTCGGCGCTGAGCGCGGTCGCATAGCTCATCACCGCGCCCATCGAGAAGCCGCCGAGCACGGTCCGCTCCGGGCCGATGCCGGTCTCCTCCCAGAGCCCGTCGTGGAACTCGGCGAGCGCCTCGCGCGCCGCCGCGAAGGTCTCGGGGTCGGGGTAGCCGACCCGGGGCACCAGGTACCAGTGGTACCCGGGTGAGCCCGGCAGCTGCAGGGGCGCCCGCGGCGTCACCACCCGGAGCCGGCGCTCGGGATCGAGCAGGCCGGCGAGGCCGAGCAGATCCCGCTCGCTGGTGCCGCGACCGTGGTGGAGGACCAGCAGGCCCTCGGGGTCTCCCCCGGCCGCCCGCTCCAGATAGACGAGCGGCGCCATCTAGCTCGCCGAGGCCGCGGCGGTCTTGTTGAGGTAGTCGCGGATGAACTCGTCGATGTCGCCGTCGAGGACCCGCTGCACGTCGCCGACCTCGTGCTCGGTGCGGTGGTCCTTGACCATCGTGTAGGGGTGCAGCACGTAGCTGCGGATCTGCGATCCCCAGGCGACGTCTTTGACCTCGCCGCGCGCCTTGGCCAGCATTTCGGAGCGTTTGCGCTCCTCCAGCTCGATCAGCTTCGAGCGCAGCAGCTGCATCGCCACCGCCTTGTTCTGGGTCTGGGAGCGCTCGTTCTGGCACTGGACGACGACCCCGGTCGGGATGTGGGTGATCCGCACCGCCGAGTCGGTCTTGTTGACGTGCTGGCCGCCCGCGCCCGAGGCGCGGTAGGTGTCGATCCGCAGGTCGCCCTCGTCGACCTCGACCTCGACGCTGTCTTCGACCACCGGGCCGACGTCGACCTGGGCGAAGCTGGTGTGGCGCCGGGCGGAGGAGTCGAAGGGCGAGATCCGGACCAGCCGGTGGACGCCGCGCTCGGCGGCGAAGAGCCCGTAGGCGTTCTCGCCGCGGGCGATGAAGGTGGCCGACTTGAGCCCGGCCTCCTCCCCCGGCGAGGCCTCGAGCATCTCGACCTCGAAGCCGCGCCGTTCGGCCCAGCGCAGGTACATCCGCAGCAGGATCTCGGCCCAGTCCTGGGAGTCGGTCCCCCCCGCCCCGGCGTGGACGGTGACGACCGCGTCGCCGGCGTCGTACTCGCCGCTGAAGAGGCGCGCCTCCTCGAGCTCGGCCAGGCGCTCCTCGGCCGAGCCGAGCTGCGAATCGAGCTCGGCCGCCATCTCCTCGTCCTCGGCGGCCATCTCGGCCAGATCCTCGAGGTCGGCGACGTCCTGCTCCAGGCCACGGAACATCTCCAGCCGCTTCTGCGCGCGGGCGTGGGCGGCGGAGGTGCGGGCGGCGGCATCCTGGTCGTCCCAGAACCCGGGCTTCCCCATCTCCTCCTCTAGGCGAGCAGCTTCAGCCTCGAGCGCAGCGGGGTCAAAGGTAGTCCGAGAGCAGGGACAGCTGCTCGCGGACAGCGGCCAGGCGCGGTGCAGCGGATTGACTCTGCGCGGCGTCGGCCATGAGCACAGGTTATAGACGGGAGCGGTGCGGCAGGGAGGGGTGGGGTACCCCTGCTCGGAGCACCTCCGCCGAGTGGGCAGGGGAACGGCTGACGCCTCGAGAGCTACTGGCTCGGCTCCATGCTGAGTACCGAGCAGGGGTACCCCACCCCTCCCACGACAGCTTTCAATAACCCAAGCTTCGCCGAGACCGCATGAGATCGCCTATACGACGATCTCTCGCGGTCTCATGAGTCTGGCGGGTCAACTTGAGGCGATTGAAGAGGGTGTCGGTGGGGGGTCCCTGGGTACTCAGCATGGAGCCGAGCCGATGCGGCCCGAGGCGCCAGCCAATCCACGATCCACTCGGCGGAGGTGCTCCCAGGGACCCCCCACCGACACCCTCCCCACCACTCGGCCCTAAGCGTCAGGACCTCGCGCAGTGATGATCCAGGTCGAGGCTGGGGCGAAGACGCCGTCGGGGCCCTCGAACTCGGCGATCGCGGCCCGGATCTTGGCGGAGATTTCGGGGCGGATCTCGTCGACGCGATCTCCCCAGAGGCGGAGGATCTCGCCGGCCGGGCCCAGGGCCATGCCGAACTCGACTGCCTGGTCGAGGTCGGCGCCCACCTTCATCGGCAGGTCGCAGCGCCGCAGGCCGATCTCTTCGAAGCCGGCGATCTTCATCTGCTCGGAGACGGTGTCGGCGTTGGCCATCGAGAACGGGCCGGGGCCGCAGGTCGGTTCGTCGGTCTCCTCGGGATGATCGAGGTACTCGTCGACGATCTCCTCCGCCCGCCGCACCCACTCGTTGTCGAGCTTCCGCCGCCAGACGACCGCGGTGAAGCGGCCGCCGGGGTTCAGCGCCGCGCGGACGTTGCGCAGGGCGGCGACGGGATTGGCGAAGAACATGATTCCCATCCGCGAGAAGGCGTAGTCGAATTCCTGGGGCAGCTCCAGCGTCTGCACGTCGGCGAGCCGGAACTCGACGTTGTCGAGACCGGCCTCGCCGGCCTCCTGGCTGGCGGTCTCGATGAACGGAGCGGAGACGTCGACCCCGAGAGCCGAACCCTCCGGCCCGACCAGCTCGGCGAGCCGCTGCGTGGTGTCGCCGAACCCGCAGCCGATGTCGATCACCCGCTCCCCCGGCTGAGGCGGGTTCGACTGCATCGCCACCTCGCCGTGGGCGCCGAGGCCGCCGGTGGTCAGGTCGCGGTACTTGAGGAAGATCTCGAAGAGCGGTCCGCTCCAGGCCTCGGTGGCTTCGGCGTTGTCGGGGGCGACTGAGCTCATCGGCCAATCGTAAGCCGCCCGTGAGGCCTTGGCTAGGGGTGGAAGTGCTCGGCGTCGAGCGCCTCGGCGCGGTCGTCGTAGGGGCGCCAGCTGCGAATCCGGTGGTCGTGCAGCTCGAAGAACCAGGCCATCTCGTCGATCCCTGCCAGGCTCTCGTCCTCTTCCCAGTGCCAGTGACGCTTGATCAGCGCCACCGCCCGGCCGCCGCCGCCCTCGGTCCCGTCCTCGTACAGCTGCTCCAGCTCGATCGTCTGCTGCACCCCGCCGGGAGGCCGGGTCGCCCAGACCCGCGCCGCCTCGACCCCCTTGCGCAACCCGCGGCTGGCATGCAGTTCGACCTCCGGGTCGAGCACGGCGACGAACCCATCCAGGTCCCGCTCGTTGAAAGCCCGGATGAACTCGCGGACGGGATCGTGGATCAAGGGATCAGGGGGTGGGCTCTAGGCCCCGTGGCACTTCTTGTACTTCTTGCCACTGCCGCACCAACAAGGATCGTTGCGGCCGATGTCGTCGTGCTCGCCCTTGACCACGGTCTCGACCACCTCGCCGTTGCCGGGACCCGCCGTTGCCGCGGCGGCGACGTCGACGGCGCCGGCGCCGCTGGCGGCAGCCACCTCGGCGAGGGCCGAGGGCTGGTTCTCGGCGGTGCCGCCGGAGTAGGCGAACCTGCCGGGGTCCCCCTCCCCGTTGCCGGTCGCCGCAGCGTCCGCCCCGGGCTGGATTTCGATCTCGGCGCGGAAGACCAGTTTCGAGAACTCGTCCCAGATCGAGTGCATCAGCTCTTCGAACATCTGGTAGCCCTCGTTTTTGTAGGCGACGAGGGGGTCGATCTGGGCGAAGCCGCGGAGGTGGATGCCTTCGCGCAGGTAGTCCATGTCGAAAAGGTGTTCGCGCCAGCGGTTGTCGATCACCTGCAGCAGGATCGAGCGCTCCAGGTAGCGCATCAGCTCCTCGCCAAGCTGCTCCTCGCGCTCGTCGTAGGCGTTCATCGCGTCCTCGTCGAGGGCGTCCTTGAGCTGCTCGCGGTCGACGGTCTCCGGCGCCAGGCTGGCGACCTCGATCCCGACCGGCCAGATCTGGCGCAGCTGCGTCTCCAGCTCGCCGAGGTCCCATTCGTCGAGGATGTCGCCGGCGGTGTACTCCTCGACCAGCCGCTCGATCACGCCCTCGAGCTCGTCGCGGGCGTTCTCGGAGATGTCGCGGCCCTCGAGGATCTCGCGGCGGTATTTGTAGATCACCCGCCGCTGCTCGTTCATCACGTCGTCGTACTCGAGGACGCGTTTGCGGATCAGGAAGTTCTGCTCCTCGACCTTCTTCTGGGCGTTCTCGACGGTTTTCGTCAGCATCTTCGCTTCCAGCGGCACTTCGCCGCCCTCGTCGTCGACGGGCCCGAGTTTGTCGAGGATTTTGTAGATCCGGTCGCCGGCGAAGAGGCGGATCACGTCGTCTTCGGCCGAGAGGAAGAAGCGCGACTCGCCGGGGTCGCCCTGGCGGCCGGAGCGGCCGCGCAGCTGGTTGTCGATGCGGCGCGACTCGTGCCGCTCGGTGCCGCAGATGAAGAGGCCGCCGAGCTCCCGCACTTCCTCGGCCTCGGCCTTGCACTGCGGCTCCAGCTCGGTCGTCTTCGCGGCCAGCGCCTCCTCGTAGCCCTCGCTCTCGTGCGTGATCCCCTGCTTCTTCAGCTCGCCGATCGCCAGGTGTTCGGGGTCGCCGCCGAGCTTGATGTCGACGCCGCGGCCGGCCATGTTGGTGGCGATCATCACCGCGCCTTTGCGGCCGGCCTGGGCGATCAGCTCGCCCTCTCGTTCGGCGTGCTCGGGCTTGGCGTTGAGGACCGCGTGTTTGATCCCGTCGCGTTTCAGCGCCTCGGAAATCATCTCCGATACCTCCACCGAGACGGTTCCGACCAGGACCGGCTGGCCCGCCTCGTGGCGGCTGACGATTTCGTCCAGCACCGCTTTCCACTTGCCGTCTTTGGTCTTGAAGATCTGGTCGTTCTGGTCCATCCGGACCATGTCCCGGTTGGTCGGGATCTCGACCACGGGCATTTTGTAGATCTTCATGAACTCGGTCGCCTCGGTCAGGGCGGTGCCGGTCATGCCGGAGAGCTTGTCGTAGAGCCGGAAGTAGTTCTGCAGGGTGATCGTCGCCAGGGTCTGGTTCTCCTCGCGGATCGCCACGCCCTCCTTCGCCTCGACCGCCTGGTGGAGGCCCTCGGACCAGCGCCGGCCCTCGAGGATGCGGCCGGTGAACTCGTCGATGATCATCACCTCGCCGTCGATCACCGCGTAGTCGTCGTCCTTTTTGTAGAGCGACTCGGCCTTCAGGGCCTGGACGAGGTGGTTGACGAGGCTGCCGTGCTCGCCGAGGTAGAGGTTGTCGACGCCGATGAATTCCTCGGCCTTCTTCACCCCGCGCTCGGTCGGCGCCACCGTCTTGTGTTTTTCGTCGTACTCGTAGTCGTACTCGGCGTCATGGGTCTCGCGCGACTCGCCGAGCGATTTCAGTTTCTGTTTCGCCGGCACGCCCTCGAGCTGTTTGACCAGGCGGGCGAAGGTGTAATAGGTCTGGGCAGCCTGTTCGGGCTGGCCGGAGATGATCAGCGGCGTCCGCGCCTCGTCGATGAGGATGTTGTCGACCTCGTCCACGATCGCGAAGTTGTGGTCGCGCTGGACGCAGTGCTCGAGCGCGTCGGCCATGTTGTCGCGCAGGTAGTCGAAGCCGAACTCGGAGTTGGTCCCGTAGGTGACGTCGAGCGAGTACTTGCGCTGGCGGGTGGCGTGGTCGTCGCCGTCCTGGAGGGCGTCGGAGCTTACCCCGAGCGCGTCGTAGATCGGCTTCATCCATTCCTGGTCGCGGCGGGCGAGGTAGTCGTTGACGGTGACGACGTGGACGCTTTCGCCGCCGAGCGTGTTGAGGAAGACGGGCAGGGTCGCGGTCAGGGTCTTGCCCTCGCCGGTCCTCATCTCGGCAATGGCCCCGTCGTGGAGGACCATGCCGCCGATCAGCTGAACGTCGTAGTGGCGCTGGCCGGTGGTGCGGCGGGACGCCTCACGGCAGAGGGCGAAAGCCTCGGGCAGGAGATCGTCGAGCGAGGTTCCGTTGCGGGCACGCTCGCGCAGGGAGTCCGCCTCGGCGCGGATCTCCTCCTCGGAGAGCGCTTCCATCTCCGGCTCGAAGCGGTTGATCGCCTCGGCGCGCTTCTGGTAGGACTTGAATTTCCTTCCCTCTCCCGCGCGCAGCGCCTTCGTTACGAGGTCCATCGCTGGCATTGCTCAAGGTTAGCGGTGCGAGATTAATTGCCCCTTGCCGGCCTCCGCCGAGGAGCGTACGATCGTTGCTCAACCCACAAGGAGGCACTCATGCGGATTGAGATTCGGGGCCGGAACGTCGAGATGACGGACGACCTGCGTGAGACGGTGCGGAAACGCTTCCAGCGGTTGGGCCGACAGGTCTCGCCGCTCGCGACCTTGGAGGTGGTGCTCTCCGAAGAGCGCAACCCGCGGGTCGCCGACAGCCAGGTCGCAGAGGCGACGTTCTACCTGAAGGGAGTGACGCTGCACGCGCGCGAGTGCAGCCCGGAGATGACCCACTCGGTCAGCGAGCTTTCCGAGGACATCAGCAGGCAGGTGAAGAAGCACCGCGAGCTGCGTCGCAAGCGCCGTCGCACCCGGCGGCTTGTCGACCAGATGCGGGGACGCCCGGCCGAGGCACGGCCGTAGGGCCGCGGAGAGCCAACTAGAGGCGCCGGGCAAAAGTCACCGCCACCACACGGGACGCCCCCACGGCCCGCAGCGCGCGAGCGCAGGCCGTGAGGGTGGCCCCGGTGGTGAGGACGTCGTCGACCAGCAGCACGCTGCGCGGAGCCGCGCCCTTGGAGTGGATGCGAGGCGGGTGACCGACCCGTTCGGCCCGCCGCTTGCCGACCTGCCGGCCCCCGCCCCGCCGCTCGAGGCAGTTCGAGAGCGGCGATTCGAGCCGAGCTGCCAGCGCCGAGGCCAGCTCCCCGGCCGGATCGAACCCCCGCCGCCGCAGCCGCGGCGGGGCCGCAGGCACCGGCACGATCGTCCCGCTCAGCATGTGGGCGGGCGCCAGCCACTCGATCCGCTCCGCCATCAGGTCGGCGACCGTCGTCAGCCGCCGAAACTTCAGCGCCGCGACCAGGTCCCGCGCCACCCCTTCATGGGAGGCCGAGGACCAGACCTTGTCCAACCCCGCCGGCCCCGATCCAAAGAACGGATCCGCCCCAGCCAGCCGCCGCCCACAGCGGGTGCAGACCACCGCATCGAACCGGCAGGACCGCCCACAGGCAGCACAAAGCGCCGGCACCAAGGCCACCCCGATCCGCGGCAAAAGCTCCATGCCCCGACCCTGCCGAGCAACACCGCACCCGTGGCGCGCAGAAAGTGAATTCTTTGCGACGCCTCTGGGGAGACTTAGGGACGAGCGCCGGTTATGGCGTTGATCAGGATCGAGCGGGGTGGAATTTCGGCGTTGGGGAGGGCGATTACCTCTTTTAAGCGGGCGCCGTCGCCTACCTTGACGTTGTCGCCGATCACGGCGGGGCCGTCGATGCGGACGTCGTCGCCGATCTCGCAGCCTGGGCCGAGGAGGACCGGGCCGACGAGGTCGGGCTCGCCCTCCATCCGCTCGCCGCTGCGGTAGCCGTCGACCAGCTCTCCCTCGCGCTCGACCTCGACCGCGCCGGTGAGGGCGTCGACGTTGCCCTCGCGCAGCTCCTCGAGGTTGCCGATGTCGTTCCAGTAGGCGTCGATCTCGTGCGAGTAGAAGGGGACGTCGCCGTCCAGCAGCCGCGGGAAGACGTCCATCGCCCAGTCGGCGAAGCCGGGCGGGTCGCTCACGCCGGCCGCCTTGCTGGTGCCGGGCTCGGGGAAGAAGTCGAAGATCTCCTTGCGGAACATGTAGATGCCGCAGTTGGCGAGGTCGGAGAGGGCTTCGGCGGGGTCCGGCTTCTCCTGGAAGCCCTGGATCCGTCCGTCGGCACCGACGATCGCGACGCCGAACTGGCTGGTGTCCTGCACCCGCTTCATCGCCAGGGTGGCGATCCCGTCGTGGGACTCGTGGAACTCGCGCATCGCGGTCAGGTCGATGTCGGTCAGCGCGTCGCCGGAGATGATCAGGAAGGAGTCGCCGAGGAACTCGGCCGCGTTGCGGACACCACCGGAGGTGCCGAGCAGCTGCTCCTCGCGGCTGTAGGTGAGCGAGACGCCGCTGCCGGAGCCGTCGCCGAAGTAGCCCTCGATCAGCTCCGGGAACCAGTGCAGGTTGGCGATCGTCTCGGTGAAGCCGTGGCGGGCGAGCAGCCGCAGGATGTGCTCCATCACCGGCTTGTTCAGCACCGGCACCATCGGCTTCGGCATCTCATAGGTGATCGGCCGCAGCCGCGTTCCCAGCCCCGCCGCCAGCACCATCGCCCTCATGCCGCCATGCCTTCCTTCAGCTTGTCGATGGCGACGATGCTTTCCGGGTCGACCCCGCGCAGGCGCGCGATCTCGAGCGAGACGAGGTCGCCGAGCAGCGTCGCCCTGAGCAGGCGCTCGACCCGGGTCTCCCCCACCGTCTCCAGCCGCAGCACCGCTCCCGCGTCCTCGCCGATCACTTCGGCGGTGAGCTCGAAGCGGCGTCGCTCGCGCGGGTGCTGGTCGCAGTCCTCGAGGAAGACGGCGGCCATCTGCTCGGCGCCGGTTCCGGCGGCCCAGCCGCAGATCTCGTTGTGGTCGGCCTCGGGCAGCTCGGAGGCGAAGGCGGGCGCCTTCGCGTTCTCGTTGATCTGGCACTTCCAGCGCTTCGCGACCGGCGCCGTCAGGTCGCTGCCGTAGATGACGACGGCGGTCTCGCTGAGGCTGGCCGCGATCTCGGCGGCCTGAGCCTTGAGCGTGTCGCGCTGGGCCTCGAGGAAGGCCGCGGCCGCGTCGATCTCGGTGCGGATGCGCGGTGCCACTCCGGCCAGCGCCGCCGCCTCGGTGGCGGCCGCGAACATGTAGGCGACGGCCACCCGCGGCTGGAAGATCCCCGGCAGGCCGACGACCGGCACGCCCGCCTCGCGGGCCTGCTCGACCAGCTGGCCGCCGGTGCTGACCACCAGGCGCCGGGCGCCGAGCGCTTCGGCGGCCTCGAAGCAGGCGAGGGTCTCCTCGGTGTTGCCGGAGTAGCTGGAGCAGAGAACGGTCCACTCGGGCGTCGCCCAGCTCGGCAGCTCGTAGCCGCGGACCGAGACCAGCGGCCTGGTCAGACGGTCGCCGAGGGCGGCGGCGGCGAGGTCGCCGCCGATCGCCGAGCCGCCCATTCCGCAGACCATCAGGCCGGCCGATTCGGCCGGCTCCAGGCGGGCAGTTTCGATCCGCCAGAGGGCGTCGCGGAGCTGGTTCGGAAGGTCGAGCGTGTCCTCGAGGATCGGGCTCATCAGCTCGGGACTCTTTCATCTCGGCCGATCACGGCGTTAACGAGCTGCGCGCCCGGCTCAACCGTTGTGCCCGGGGCGAGGATCGAGCCCTGCACGCGGGCGTTCTCGCCGACGCTGCAGCCGTCGAGCAGGACCGAATCCTCGATCTCGGATCCGGCCTCGAGGCGGCACCCCGGGGAGATCACCGCGTGCTGGCCCACCTGCGCACCCTCGTCGATCGTCGCGTCGGCGGCGATCAGCCGCCCCGGCGCGGTCGGTTGGACCCGCGTCTCGACCCGGCCCTCGAGGATGTCCCAGCTGGCCTGCAGGTAGCGGTCGGGGGTGCCGATGTCCATCCAGTAGCCGTCGAGCAGGAGGCCATAGAGGCCCTCGCCGACGAGCCGGGGGAAGACTTCGCGCTCGATCGAGACCGCGCGCCCCGCCGGCACCAGGTCGAGGACCGAGCGGTCGAGCACGTAGGCGCCGGCGTTGATCTCGCCCGGGACCGACTCGCCGGTCTTCTCGAGGAACTCGAGCACCCTCCCCTCGCCGTCGCAGCTGACGAGTCCGTAGGCGGAGGAGTCCTCGACCGGGTGCAGCCCGATCGAGGCGCGGGCGCCGCGCTCCTCGTGAGAGCGGACCAGGGCCGAGAGGTCGAGGTCGGCGAGGACGTCGCCGTTGAGGGCGAGGAAGCGGTCCTCGAGACGGTCGCCGAGGGCGTCGGCGGCGAAGCGGATCGCCCCGGCGGTGCCAAGTGGTTCGGGCTCGGCGACGTAGGTGATCTCGACCCCGGCGCGCGTCTCCTCGCCGGCGAGCGCCTCGCGCAGGACGTCGGGAAGGAAGCCGCAGGCGAGCACGACCTCGGTGACGCCGTGCGCCGCGAGCCACTCGATCGCGTAGGCGAGGAACGGCCGGTCGACCAGCGTCACCGCCGGCTTCGGCACGTCGCTGGTCAGCGGCCGAAGGCGGGTCCCCTCGCCACCTACGAGGACGATTGCCTGCACTAGGAAGCGGGGGCGGGTCGAGCGGAGTTCACGGTGCGACCTATTCCCTCGTACTCGAAACCCGAATCCAGCAGCTTCTTCGGGTCGAGGTAGTTGCGGCCGTCGACGATCAGTCGTCGCGCCATCCGCTCGCCGGCGGCGGACCAGTCGAGCTCGGCGAACTCGGTCCACTCGGTGACCAGGACCGCGGCATCGGCGCCCTCCAGCGCCTCCATCGCCGAGGTCGCCATCTCGACCGAGCCGAGCAGCTCGGCGGCGCGCCCGGCGGCGACCGGGTCGTAGGCGACCACCTCGGCGCCCTCGCCCTGCAGCCGCGCCGCCAGCACCAGGCTGGAGGCCTCGCGCATGTCGTCGGTGTCGGGCTTGAAGGCGAGGCCGAGCAGCGCCACCCGCTTGCCGATCAGCGAGCCGAGGTGCTTCTCCAGCTTGCCGACGACGCGGCGCTTCTGCAGCTCGTTGACCTCGATCACCGCGGTCAGCAGCTGGAAGTGGTACCCGGTGTTGCCGGCCAGCATCTTCAGGGCGCTGACGTCCTTGGGGAAACAGGAGCCCCCATAGCCAATGCCCGCCCGCAGGAAGGAGCTGCCGATCCGCTGGTCGAGGCCCATCCCCTTGGCGACCTGGCCGACGTCGGCGCCGACCTCCTCGCAGACGTTGGCGATCTCGTTGATGAAGGAGATCTTCGTCGCCAGGAAGGCGTTGGAGGCAAGCTTGATCATCTCGGCGCTGGCGACGTCGGTGCGCAGGATCTCGCCGCCGAGCGGCCGGTAGAGATCTTCGACCGCCTCGGCCGCGGCCTCGTCGCCGGGGTCGGCGCCGACCACGACCCGGTCGGGGTGCATGAAGTCCTCGACCGCGGTCCCCTCCTTGAGGAACTCGGGGCAGGAGACGTAGGAGAGGCCGGGCATGTCGCGGCGGATCGACTCGCCGGTGCCGGCGGGCACGGTGCTCTTCATGATCAGGACGTGGTCGCTGTCGTCCGGCAGCTCCTGGACGACGGCGCGCACCCGCGAGAGGTCGGCGTCGCCCGAGTAGGTCGGCGGCGTGTCGACGCAGACGAAGAGCAGGCGGGCGCTCTGCAGCAGCTCGTCCATATCGGTGGTGAAGGTCAGCCGCTCGGCGTTCCGCTGCAGCAGCTCCTCGAGGCCGGGCTCGTGGATCGCGACCTCGCCGCGGGAGAGGGAGTCGACCTTCTCCTGGAGGATGTCGCGGGCGATGACCGGGTGGCCGAGCTCGGCGAAGCAGGCGGCGGTTACCAGGCCGACCCAGCCGACTCCGATTACCCCTACGGTCTCCTTCTGGTCGCTCATCCCCTGCTCCTTCCGGCCTTCGGCTGCTTCTTCTTGTTGACCGGAACGAGCACCCTCGCCGAGCGCGCCATCCCGATCATCTGATCGTTGGTCAAGGTTCGCAGGAGGTCATTCGAGATCCAGTAGACATTGTCCCCCCGTCGCCAGGCGACCATTTTCACACTTTCACCGTCGACGTAGATGTCGTAGTCGCGGCCGTGGATGGTCTTGGTCAGGCTCGGGTCCTCGAGGATCGGCGGGTCGGTCCAGCCCCGGATCCCCTGCACGCCGAAGTAATGGGTGCCGTCCGACCGTTCCGCGACGAGGACCATCCGGTAGGCGAGGTGGCGGTTGTCGTCTTCGTCCTTGAGGTTGTAGACGTAGGGATCGACGACCTTTTCGTAGGGATTGCTTTCGACGAAGCGGGTGTCTTCGGGGAGCCGGGTCGGGTAGTAGATCGGGAAAAAGCCGCGGGCGCGCCGGGCCGCGATCTTCGCCTCCGCCTTGCCGGCTTCACCGGCGGGCACCAGGCCGTCGCTGCCGGGCTTGGCGACTTCGACCTTCGGCTTCTTCGGCTGCTGCTTCTTCTTCGGCTTCTTCTTGTGATGCTTGCGACCGGCTTCGGCTTCTTCGCGGCTCTGACGCTGGGCGGCTTTCGCCTCCTGCGTGGTCTCGCCGCCGAGGAATTCCTGCACCGCTTCTTCGACCGCGCCCGGGGTCGTGTAGACGAAGCTGGGGCCGAGTTCGGCCGGGAAGTGGACCTCGTTGATCGTCGAGTTGCGCGAGGCGCCCAGCAGTTTCAGCACTTCCAGCAGGGTCTTGCCGTCGCTGATGTCGGAGGTCGTGTAATCGGTGAAGGCCTCGACCAGTTCGCCCTGGTCGAAGACGAGGTCCTTGACCGAGACGCGCGAGCGGGCGGCGCTGAGGAACTCCTGCTGGCGCGCCGAGCGGACGATGTCGGTGTCGGTGTGGCGGTAGCGCACGTAGTCGAGCGCCTGCTTGCCGCACATCAGCTGGTAGCCGGGCTGGACGTTGATTTCGGCGTACTGTTCGGCCGATTCGGCGTTCGAGTGGTAGTAGCGGCGGTCGATGTCGACGTAGACGCAGCCGATCGCGTAGACGCCCTGGGCGAAGCCGAGGAAGTCGACGTTGACGACGTGGTTGATCGGCAGGTCGGTCAGCTCCTTGACCGTCTGCAGGGTCAGCGAGGTGCCCCCGTAGGAATACGCTTCGTTGAACTTGCCGGTCCCGTAGCCGGGGATTTCGACTTTCAGGTCACGGGGGATCGACATCATCGAGATCAGGCTCTTGTCGGGGTCGAGGCGGACCAGCATCGTCGTGTCGGAGCGACCCGGGTCTTCGGCTTCGTTGGCGCGCTTGTCGGAGCCGATGATGAGGAAGGTCTGGGCGCCGCCGGCGTCGGTGAGGAACTTTTCGACTTTCTTCTGCAGTTTGTTGTTTTTCGGCTGGATCGCGTTGGCGATGCTGTCGAGGTAGAGCAGGGTCGCCGCCGCGGTCGTCGCCGCCGAGACGGCGACGATCAGGACAGAGGCGAGGAGGAACCGCCACCAGAAGCGGCGCGGCTTCGGCGCCGGCTCGCCGTCGCCATTCGGCGGCGGCTTCTTCGGGGCCCAGCCGGGACCGAGCGAGTCAGTCATCGAGCCGGTCCGGGATCGCCCGCAGGAACGACTCCAGCGCCTGGCGGTAGGCCTCCAGCGAGGGGATCGAGACCCACTCGGCCGGGCCGTGATGCCCCGCCCCTACCGGCCCGAACTCGACCGCCGGCACCCCAACCCGCAGGAACGAGACCGCGTCGGAGGCACCGTCGCGGCCGACGCTCATCGGCTCCCCGTCGTGGTGCTCGGTCGCCGAGGTGCGCAGCGCCCGGACGAAGGGCGAGTCGCGGTCGACCGTGGCCGGCGGCCGGGTCAGCAGCGCCTGCACCTCGATCCCGCGCAGCTCGCGCACCTGCGCGAGGATCTCCTGCGGGTCCTGGTCGGGGAGGTAGCGGATGTCGACGTCGATCACGCATCTGTCAGGCACCTTGTTGAGAGCATCGCCGCCGACGATCCTCCCCAGGTTGATCGAAGGCCGGTCGAAGAGCTCGGAGCTGTGCCGGGCAAACGGTAGCGACTCGATACTGCGGAAAACGTCGATCGCGTTGAGAACGGCGTTGTCGCCGAGCCAGGGAGTAGCTCCGTGGGCAGCCGTCCCCCCCACCTCGAGGCGCAGCGCCAAGACGCCCTTGGCCTCGATCCCGATGTGCAGGTCGGTCGGCTCGCCGGTGATCGCGAAGTCGCCGGTGAACCCGGTGTCGACGAGGTGGTCGGAGCCGCGCTCGGACTCCTCCTCGGACTCCTCGTCGCCGACGATCCCGAGCCGGACCCGGACCCGGTCCTGCTCGCGCATCGCCGCGGTGACCATCAGCATCGCCGCGACCGCGCCCTTCATGTCGTAGGCGCCGCGGCCGATCAGCCGGTCGTTGGCGGTCTCGGGCACGAACTGCCCCGGGTGCCCGGGGACTACGTCGATGTGGCCGTGGAGGACCACGGTCGGCGCATCCTCGGGCCCGACCTCGGCCATCACCACCGGCAGGCCCCGCACCTCGTCGGCCCTCGTCTCGATCCCCCGGGCTTCCAGCCAGCCCTGGATGAACCCCGCCGCCTCGGAGATCGCATCCGGCTCGCAGGTCTCGAAGCTGATGAGGCGCTTTGCGAGGACAACGAGCTCCTCGCTCATCGGCTCACCCCCCGGCGATCGAAAGGAACGCTTCGGCCCGGTCGCGGTCTTTCTGCGCCCGGTTCTGCTCGGCGCTGCCGTCCTCGGCCTCCGAGAGTCGCTGTTCGGCGTCGGCGAGCTGCTCTTTCAGCCTGCCGGTGTCGAGGTCCTCGGGCGGGATCGCCTCCTCGAGCAGGAGCCGGGCCCGGTTGCCGTAGACCTGCAGCCAGCCGTGGGCCTGCGCGTAGGTTTTGGTCTCCGAGTCGGAGACTTGCAGGCGGAGCTCGGTCGGCCGCAGCGCCGCCAGCACCGGGGCGTGGTTGGCGAGGATGCCGATTTCGCCGACCTCGGTGCGGGTCGAGACCTGGCGCGCTTCACCGCTCCAGACCTCGCCCTCGGGGGTCAGGACCTCGACGTCGACCATGTGCTCCGCAGCCACAGGATTCCCTTACGCGGCCGCGGCGGACTTGGCGTTCTCGAGGACCTGATCGATCGAGCCCTGCATGTAGAAGGCACCCTCGGAGAGGTCGTCGTGCTCGCCGTCGAGGATCTCGCGGAAGCCGCGAACCGTCTCGGCCACCGGCACGTACTCGCCGGAGCGGCCGGTGAACTGTTCGGCGACGAAGAACGGCTGCGAGAGGAAGCGCTCGATCTTGCGGGCGCGGGAGACCGTCTGGCGGTCCTCATCGGAGAGCTCGTCGATACCGAGGATGGCGATGATGTCCTGCAGCTCCTTGTAGCGCTGCAGCACCTCCTGGACCTCGGTCGCGGTGCGGTAGTGCTCGTCGCCGACGACGTCGGGCTTGAGGATCGTCGAGGTCGAGTCAAGCGGGTCGACCGCCGGGTAGATCCCTTTCTCGGAGATCGACCGCGAGAGCGCGGTGGTCGCGTTCAAGTGGGCGAACACCGAGGCCGGGGCCGGGTCGGTGTAGTCGTCAGCCGGCACGTAGACCGCCTGGATCGAGGTCACCGAGCCGCGGTCGGTCGAGGTGATCCGCTCCTGCAGGCCGCCCATCTCGGTCTCCAGCGTCGGCTGGTAGCCGACCGCGGAAGGCATGCGCCCGAGCAGCGCCGAGACCTCGGAGCCAGCCTGGACGAAGCGGAAGATGTTGTCGATGAACAGGAGCACGTCCTGGCCACCCTGCTCGCGGTAGTACTCGGCCATCGTCAGGCCGGAGAGGGCGACGCGCAGGCGCGCCCGAGGCACTTGCCGAGAGAATTTGGACCGCCCTGCTGGCCCAGGAGCAACTTCGTCCCGGCGCGCTCAGGGTTCTGTCCATGGTCTCACAG
>DATIOC010000031.1:0-1512 GCA_035473555.1 Solirubrobacterales bacterium | reverse complement strand
TGGCTTGCCGGCCGGCCGCCGGCGTACGTCTTCGCGGAGGTCGCCGTCTCGTTTCTCGACCGTCCGCCCGCGGTCGACGAGGCCGTGAACAAACGGATGGAGGCTCTCAACGCAATCGCGGATACGAGATCTCCCGGCATCGTCGTCTCGTCCCGCCGGGCGATCACGCGCGCGACCATCTCTCCGGCCGACCTGGCCCTGGGCACGCTGCTGCTCTCCCCGGGCACCGGCCCCGACCCCGTCACCGTCGCCGGCCGCCTGGTCGAGATGGGGTACTCGAGAGAGCCGCTGGTCGAAGATCACGGGCAGTTCTCGCTGCGCGGCGGCATCCTCGATGTCTTTCCCGCGGCTGCCGATTCGCCGGTGCGCGCGGAGTGGGCGGGCGACGTCATCGAGACCCTCCGCCTTTTCGACCCTGAGAACCAGCGCTCGGTCATGTCCGTGCCGAGGGTCGCCATCCATCCGGGTCGCGAGCTCTTGCTCGGTCCGCGACGCGGGGCCGCCGCCGCGAGTCGGCTCCGCGAGGGTGTCTCGCTCGAAGGCTTGCGGGCCGACGTGAGGGCGGATTGGGAAGAGGAGCTCGAACGCCTAGAGGCGGGCGGCGCGTTCCCGGGCATCGAGTTCTACGCGGCCTACCTCGAACCCGAGCGTCCGTCCCTCATCGATCACCTGCCCGAGGGGATCTCGATCATCGACCTCGAGCCGGCCCGGCAGCTGGCCGACGCGCGCGTGGTGATCGAAGAGACGGAGATCCTTGCAGCGGCCGAGGCGGGCGGTGGCGAGCTTCCTCGAGGGTTCGTCCTGCCGATGGTCGGCGCGGACCGGCTGGCGGCGGTCGGCGGATATCCGCGCCTGGAGGTGACAGTGGGTGAGGGCGGCGATGACGCCATCGACCTGGGCTGGGTGGCGGCCGAGCCGCTGGTGGGCAGGCCCCGCGCGGCGGCTGAGCTCGCTGACCTGGCGGCCTCGGCTACTGTCGCGATCGCCACCGAACAAGCGGAGCGGCTGCGGACCTTGCTCGACGAGGGAGGGGTCAACGAGCGCCCGCGGGAGATCGAGCTCGACCTGGACCTCGAGCTGGAGCCTGGTCTAAAACAGGCCGACATCGACGTCACCGCCGGTTGCGCACAACCGTCGACGGGATTCCACCTGATCACCGACGCCGAGCTCTTCGGGCGCCTGCGCCGGCCATCGCGGCCGACACGCTCGTCCCGTGCCCGCGCCGAAGAGATGACCAAAGAGTTCACGCTGGACTTCGCGCCGGGCGAGCTCGTCGTTCACGTCGACCACGGGATCGCGCGATTCGCCGGCATGCGTCTCATCGAGTCCGACGGCGCCCATCGCGAGTACCTGGAGCTCGAGTACGCCGAGGCGGACAAGCTGTTCGTGCCGGTCGAGAACCTCGACCGCGTGCAGAAGTTCCTCGGCGGTGAGGGCGAGCCCTCGCTGCACAGGCTCGGCACCGCCGACTGGTCGCGCGCGCGCGGCCGGGCGAGAAAGGTGGTGCAGGAC
>DATIOC010000030.1:0-12416 GCA_035473555.1 Solirubrobacterales bacterium | reverse complement strand
GAAAGACGGGCTCTTCTGCGAGCGCATCTTCGGTCCGACCAAGGACTGGGAGTGCTACTGCGGCAAGTACAAGCGGGTCCGCTACAAGGGCATCGTCTGCGAGCGCTGCGGCGTCGAGGTCACCCGCTCCAAGGTCCGCCGCGAGCGGATGGGGCACGTCGACCTCGCCTCCCCGGTCTCCCACATCTGGTTCTTCAAGGGTGTCCCGAGCCGGATCGGCTACCTGATCGACATGGCTCCCAAAGAGCTGGAGAAGGTCCTCTACTTCGCCGCCTCGATGGTCACCTGGGTCGACGAGGAGGCCCGTGACAAGGACGTCGGGAAACTCGAGAAAGAGGTCAAAAAAGTCACCGACTCCTACGAGTCCGAAAAACAGAAACGGACGCAGGAGCTGAGCGAGTCCCTCGAGCGCCGGATCAAGTACCTCGAGGACGGCGCCCAGGACAAGTTCGACGACGAAGACCACATCTGGGCCGACTCCCTGAAACTGACCGCGGCGCAGCTGCGCAAGCTCAAGGACGACGACCGGGCGAAAATGATCAAAGAACTGCGCAAACAGTTCGACGCCGAGATCTCCGACACCGAGGCCTATCTCGAAGAGGCTGCGGAGCGGATGCAAGAGGTCTGGAAGATCTTCACGGAGATGAAGCCGAAGGACGTCATCAACGACGAGACGGTCTTCCGTGAGCTCAAAGACAGGTTTGGTTCCCCGTTCGGCTGGGGCGAGTACTTCCGCGGCGGCATGGGTGCCGAAGCGGTGCGCGACCTGCTCGAACAGGTCGACCTCGCCGCCGACTGCGAGGAACTGGAGCAGATCATCAACAGCTCCAAAGGCCAGAAACAGGCTCGTGCCGTCAAGCGGCTGAAAGTCGCCTCGGCCTTCCTCAACTCGGACAACCAGCCGGCCTGGATGGTCCTCGACGCGGTGCCGGTGATTCCGCCGGAGCTGCGCCCGATGGTCCAGCTGGACGGTGGCCGCTTCGCGACCTCCGACCTCAACGACCTCTACCGCCGGGTGATCAACCGCAACAACCGGCTGAAAAGGCTGCTCGACCTCGGCGCGCCCGAGATCATCGTCAACAACGAGAAGCGGATGCTGCAGGAGGCCGTCGACGCCCTGTTCGACAACGGCCGCCGCGGACGCCCCGTCACCGGCCCGGGCAACCGGCCGCTGAAGTCGCTCTCCGACATGCTGAAGGGGAAGCAGGGTCGCTTCCGCCAGAACCTGCTCGGCAAGCGCGTCGACTACTCCGGCCGCTCGGTGATCGTCTCCGGCCCGAGCCTGCGGCTGCACCAGTGCGGCCTGCCCAAGCTCATGGCCCTCGAGCTGTTCAAGCCGTTCATCATGGCCCAGCTGGTCGAGCGCAAAGCGGTCCAGAACATCAAGGCCGCGAAGAAGATGGTCGAGTCGATGATCCCGGAGGTCTGGGACGTGCTCGAGGAAGTCATCCACGAGCACCCGGTGCTGCTGAACCGGGCGCCGACCCTCCACCGCCTCGGCATCCAGGCCTTCGAACCGGTCCTGGTCGAGGGCAAGGCGATCCAGGTCCATCCCCTGGTCTGCCACGCCTTCAACGCCGACTTCGACGGCGACCAGATGGCGGTCCACGTGCCGCTCTCCGCCGAGGCCCAGGCCGAGGCGCGGATCCTCATGCTCTCCGCCAACAACATCCTCTCCCCGGCCCACGGGGCGCCGCTGGCGACCCCGACCCAGGACATGGTGCTCGGCATCTATTACCTGACCTACGGTCCCGAAGAGGATGAGCTGCGGAAGATCGACGAGGACCTGAAGGCGGGCAAGGGCGGCAACGGCTCCGGCCCGAACGTGAAGGTCTTCCGCTCCTCGCAGGAGGCCGAGCTCGTCTACGAGAACGGCGGCTGCAAGCTGCACGACCAGGCCGAGTACCGGCGGGCCGGGCGCGGGCACTTCCTGACCACGGTCGGGCGGATCATCTTCAACGAGAAGATCGAGCGCGCCCTCGCCGAAGCCCTCGAAGACGACTTCGATCCGGAGCAGTTCGAGTTCGTCAACTTCTCGCTGAAGAAGAAGGACATCAACCAGATGGTCTCCGACCTGGTCGAGGCCTACGGTGCGCCGGCGGTCTCGCAGGTGCTCGATGCCTTCAAGGACCTCGGCTTCCACTACGCGAGCCAGGCCGGCATCACCGTGTCGAAGAACAACGTCGTCTCGCCGCCGGAGAAGCCGGAAATCCTCGATCGCTACGAGAAGGAGACCGAAGCGATCGTCCAGCAGTACGACGAGGGCTACATCACCGCCGAGGAGCGCCATGAGGCTGTCACGGCGCACTGGAACCGTGCCACCGACGAGGTCGCGAAAGCGATGGAGGACAACCTCGACACGCTGAACCCGATCTTCATGATGGCCAACTCGGGCGCTCGCGGATCGTTCAAACAGATCCGCCAGCTGGCCGGGATGCGCGGCCTGATGGCCAACCCGAAAGGGGAGATCATCGAGCGGCCGATCAAGGCCAACTTCATGGAGGGCCTCTCGGTCCTCGAGTACTTCATCTCCACCCACGGCGCGCGAAAGGGTCTCGCCGACACGGCACTGAGGACGGCCGACTCCGGTTACCTCACCCGCCGTCTGGTCGACGTCGCCCAGGACGTGATCGTCCGTGAGGAGGACTGCAAGACCAAAGACCACATCGAGATGGACATCCGCAAGGACGACGGGTCGCTGAACGACAACCTGATCGGTCGCCTGGCGGCGAAAAAGCTCGAGACCAAACGCGGTCGCGAACTGCTGAAGCGCAACCAGGAGATCACCCAGATCAACGTCGAGGAGATCGCCGAGGCCTTCGGCGACGAGGACGTCAAAGTCCCCGTCCGCTCCGCGCTCAAGTGCGAGGCCGAATCCGGAGTCTGCCGCTCCTGCTACGGGGTCGCTCCGGCGACCGGGTTCACGGTCAACATCGGCGACGCGGTCGGGATCATCGCCGCGCAGTCGATCGGCGAGCCCGGCACGCAGCTGACCATGCGTACGTTCCACACCGGCGGTGTCGCCGGCCAGGACATCACCCAGGGTCTGCCGCGCATCGTCGAGCTCTTCGAGGCGCGTAAACCCAAGGGCTTGGCGCAGATGGCCGAGGCCGACGGCAAAGTCTCGCTGGAAGAAACCGACAAAGCGCTGAAAGTGATCGTCACCGAGTCGAGCGGCGAGGAGCACTCCTACAGCTTCCCGCTGCGGACCCGGCTGCATGTCGCCGACGGCGACAAGGTCGAGGCGGGCCAGCAGCTCAACGAGGGCTCGCTCTACCCGGCCGACCTGCTGGCGATCCGCGGCCGCACCGCGGTCGAGCTCTACCTCGTGGCCGAGGTGCAGCGCGTCTACCGCGCCCAGGGCGTCGACATCAACGACAAGCACATCGAGCTGATCGCCCGCCAGATGCTTAAGAAGGTGCGGATCGAATCGAAGGGTTCGACCAGCCTGCTTCCCGGCCAGCTGGAGGATCGCGGCAGCCTCAAACGCCTGAACAAGAAGACCAAGGAAGACGGGGGCACCCCGGCCAAAGGCGAGGAGGTCATCCTCGGGATCACCAAGGCCTCGCTGGCGACCGAGTCCTTCCTCTCCGCCGCCTCCTTCCAGGAGACGACCAAGGTACTCACCGACGCTGCCCTCGAGGGCAAACGGGATCGCCTCGTCGGCCTCAAGGAGAACGTGATCATCGGCAAGCTGATCCCGGCCGCGACCGGCCTCAAGCACTACCGGACGGTCGCGATCGAGCCGGCGGAACCGATCGAGCCGCCGAGCGACGAAGACCTGCTCGAGGAAGACGAGCTGGCGGCGGAACTCGGCGTCGACGGGGTCGAGGCTCCGGTCGAGGGCTTCGGCACCTCCTTCGCGGAGGAGCTTGAGGAGCTCGCGCAGGAGATCGAGTCCACTTCGGAGGAGACGAAATAGGAGTTTCGGTCTCCGTAACCCCCTGAACGACCGAAGGCCGGGACACAAGTCCCGGCCTTCGTCGTTCGTGGTGCCGTAGTTACTAGTTGCTGCTGCCGCCGGCCAGGCAGTAGGCGTAGACGGTGATGGTGGTGTCTCCGACCGCGCCGCTGCGGGCGTCCATGTGCCAGCCGTTGCCGCTCCGGTAGGAGGAGGCGAGGTGGACCTGGTAGAAGCCGGAGCTGGCGCCGCCGCTGATCACGGTGGTCCCGGCCGGGCAGGTGACGCTGGCGCTGGCGTTGTCGCCGCCTTTGATCGCCGTGCTGTTCGAGACCTGGATGATCGACCCCAGCTCGTCGGCCCGGATCGAGCCGGTCTGCAACTCGCTCGAGCCGACCGAGTTCGGTCCCAGGTCGGCGCTGGTCAGCGACTGGTCGGCTACCTCCGAGGAGGTGACCGAGGCCGCGCCGAGGTCACCGGCGGTGAGCGCGTCCGGCGCCACCTCGGGCGATGCGACCGCGTTTTCGGCGATCTCCTCGCTGCCGACCGCGTCCGGCGCGATCTTCGGCGAGTTGACCGCGTTGTCGCGCAGGTCGATGCTGCGGACGGTGCCGTCGGCGATCTGCGCCGAGCGGACGCTGTTCTTGGCGATCCCGACCGCGAAGGCGCTGCCGGTCAGGGCCATGAACAGGGCCAGGCAAGCGATCACGAGGGCGGGGGAGGGGCGGAATGAATTGGTCTTGCGAGTCATCGGGGGCTCCTTTCGTCGTTTGTGATTCCCGATGGCTCCAGCTTCCGCCCGATCGCCCGCCGCAACTACGGACCCCAGGGGTGAACCTCCTCACCCCTCGGCGTTCGTCCTTTGTTCGCCCAGCGGGATACAAAGGACGAACGCCGGATTGGCCAGGCAGCCAGTCCGATAGATTTCGCGGCCATGGAGTCTGTGGAGAAGGTCTGCATCATTGGCGCTGGCGGCTCGGGGATCGTCGCCGCTCAGGTGCTGGACGCGCAGGGGATCCCCTTCGACTGCTTCGAGAAGGGCTCGTACGTGGGCGGCAACTGGCGCTTCGAAAACGACAACGGGATGTCGTCTGCCTACCGCTCGCTGCACATCAACACCTCGCGCCGGGTGATGGCCTTCAAGTCGCTGCCGATGCCCGACCACTTCCCCGACTACCCCGACCACTTTCAGATGGCCGCCTACTTCGACGAATTCGCCGACCACTTCGGCCTGCGGGAGAAGATCAGCTTCCGCACCGAGGTGGTCAAGGTCGAGCCTGCCGACGGCGCCTGGGCGGTGACGACGAAGGCCGAGAGCGGGGCGGAGCGCACCGAGCGCTACCGCGCCGTGCTGGTCGCCAACGGCCACCACTGGGACCCGCGCTGGCCCGAGCCCGCCTTCCCGGGCGCCGAGGAGTTCGAGGGCGAGGAGATGCATGCCCACCACTACCGCGAGCCCGACGTGCTGCGCGGCAAGCGGGTGCTCGTCCTCGGTCTCGGCAACTCGGCGGTCGACATCGCGGTCGAGTCCTCCCGGATCGCCGACAAGACCTTCATTTCCACCCGCCGAGGCGCCTACGTGATCCCCAAGTACATCAACGGCAAGCCGATCGACGAGCTCGCCAACCCGGTCACGGCGATGACGCCGCTGGCGGTGCAGCGGTTCTTCGCGATGCGGGCGCTCGGCGTGGCCTCCGCCGCCGACCCGACCGCCTACGGGCTGCCGAAGCCCGACCACAAGCTGTTCGAGGCCCACCCGACGGTCTCTTCGGAGCTGCTGCCCCGGCTCGGCCACGGCGACATCACCGCGAAGCCGAACATCGACCGCTACACCGGCGGCCGCACGGTCCGCTTCGTCGACGGCAGCAGCGAGGAGATCGACCTCGTCGTCTACTGCACGGGCTACAAGATGACCTTCCCGTTCTTCGACCCGAAGGTTCTGTCGGCCCCCGACAACCGCCTGCCGCTCTACCGGCGCGTCGTTTCGGT
The DNA here is from genome assembly GCA_035473555.1 of Solirubrobacterales bacterium. Classification (GTDB taxonomy): domain Bacteria; phylum Actinomycetota; class Thermoleophilia; order Solirubrobacterales; family 70-9; genus VAYN01. The sequence goes on along the minus strand of DATIOC010000030.1, from coordinate 6,526 downwards.
CGAGCGTCCGGGCCTCTACTTCATCGGCTTCATCCAGCCGCTGGGGCCGATCATGCCGCTCGCCGAGGCGCAGTGCGAATGGGTCGCCGACCTGCTCGCCGGCCGGGCGACGCTACCGGCGGCGGGGGAGATGAAGCGGGAGGTCGCGAGCGAAGAACGGAAGCAGGCGAAGCGCTTCGTCAGCTCTAAGCGTCATACCGTCGAGGTCGACTTCCATCCCTACCTGCGCGAGATCCGGCGCGAGCGAAAGCGGGCTGCGCAGCCGGCTTGACCACCCGGGTCCGGCCGCCCGGCGGGCAGTCGGGAACCGGCAGCGCCGCGCCGCCGCCATGGGGCCCGCCGCGCCGCGGCCCGCGGGGCAGCTTTGGCCGCGGTCGCCGCTTGAAGCCGCCGCTGTCTTCGTCAGTCGCCGTCTCGGGCTCGTCGTACTGCCTGGCCGCCCAGTAGACGAGCCAGAGCGATCCCAAGACCGGAATCTTGAGAACCACGAGCAGGAAGAAGATCGGCCAGAACCCCGTCACTTGGGTTCAGTGTAGAGAGGTGGCCCAGGCGGAAAGCGCCTCGACGTGCCCCTCCTCGAGCCCGAGGTGGGGCTCGGTCGGGACCAGCAGCGTTGGCGCGCCGCGCCGCTCGGCCCACTCGAAGCAGCTCTGGTCGAAATTGTCGTCGATCCAGGCGATCGGCCGATCGCCGGCCAGCTCCTCCATTGCCTCCAGCTTCCAGTGGGCGCCGCCGCTGCGGGCGGCGACGTCGAAGCTGACATGGGGCAGCTCGGGCAGCCCGAGGATCTGCGGCAGGTAGAAGTTGGCTTTGTCCTCCCAGCCGCTCGCCCAGACCAGCTCGAAGTGCTCGGAGAGCCGCATCAGCCGATCCCCGACCGGCAAGGAGATGCAGTGCGGCACTCCATCCACAAGCTGCAGCTGCGTATGCGCCGGCCGCTCCTCGAACCCGAAGAGAGAGATGACGCCGTCGATGTCGACTGCCAGCAGCGGCCGGTCAGCCATGGGGGAGAGGTCTACCAGCGGTAATGCGCGAACGCTTTGTTCGCTTGGGCCATGCGGTAGATGTCGTCCTTGCGCTTCCAGGCGCTGCCCTGCTGCTGGTTGGCGTCGAGGATCTCGGCGGCGAGACGCTCGGCCATCGAGTACTCGCGGCGCGCACGCGCGAACTGGACCAGCCAGCGGACCGCGAGGGTGCGGGCGCGGCGGGCGGGGACCTCGACCGGGACCTGGTAGGTGGCGCCACCGACGCGGCGGGAGCGGACCTCGAGCACCGGGGTCAGCGTTTTGATCGCCGACTCCAGGACCTCGACCGGGTCTTCCCCGGTGCGCTCGCCGACGATCGCGAGGCTGTCGTAGACGAGGCGCTCGGCAAGGCTCTTCTTGCCGTCGCTCATCACCTTGTTGATCAGCTGCTGGACGAGACGGTTGCGGTGTCTGGCGTCCGGCTCGATCGGCCTAATCTGTGCGGCGGAGCGGCGGGGCATTACGAAGCTTTGACGCCGTAGCGGGAGCGGGCTTGCTTGCGGTCGGAGACCCCGGCCGCATCGAGGGTGCCGCGGACGACCTTGTAGCGGACGCCCGGCAGGTCCTTGACGCGACCACCCCTGATCAGGACCACGGAGTGCTCCTGCAGGTTGTGGCCCTCGCCCGGGATGTAGGTGGTGACCTCCATCCCGTTGGTCAGCCGCACACGGGCGATCTTGCGCAGAGCGGAGTTCGGCTTCTTCGGCGTCACCGTTGCGACACGGGTGCAGACGCCGCGGCGCTGCGGAGCGGCTACGCGCTTCTTGCGACCTTGGCCCGACTTGAGGCCCGGCGTCGTGGTCTTCTTCTTCGGGCGCTTGCGGCCCTTCCTGACAAGCTGATTCGTATTCGGCACGGCCGCGCATAGTAGAGGAGTCCGGCCAGAACCATCATTCCGGCTGCGGCGAGCTCGGCGTAGAAGCCGTCCTCGAGCACCGCCGAGGTGCCGGCGAAGCGGGCGGTCTGGCCACCCTCGTCGAGCCCGTGGGGGAGGTCGACGAGCAGGATCACGGCCAGGGAGATGACCCCGAGGGCCGCCACCAGGAGGCCGAGCCGCTTCGCTTCGCGCCGCAGGGCGAGCACCCCGAGCATCATCGCCGCCAGCCCCACCGGTACCAGCAGGTAGCCATGGGCCTCGCCGGCGCTGCGCACGTCGACGGTCGGGGCCTTGGCTACGCCGGGCAGGCCGGCGTAGCCCGGCTGGCCGATCTCGACCGCGCGGTAGTCGATGAACTGCGAGGCGACGAGCAGGGCGCCGGCGCCGATCAGCACCAGCGCCGCGGCGCGGCCGGGGGTGAGGACCCGGCTGGCGGCGGTGGCCGCCCGCACCAGCAGGGCCCAGCCGGCCCGCAGCCAGCGCTCGCCGGCGGCCACGACGTAGAAGAGGAAGGCGAGCGGCGGGCGGACACGCGGCCAAAGCCAGGCACCGCCCCGGCGGGCTGCTTTGGCGGTGTGGTGCCAGGTGAGGAGGAGCGGCGGGTAGGCCCGCTCGAGCGCCCGGCTGCCGGCCCGATCGACCTGCCGGGACTGGCGGCGAAGCGCTGCTATCATCGCCCCTCGCTCAGGCAGTTTTCGCTTTTTCTTCGCAGGACGCTTCGCCGGGCCCTTGGGGGCCTTTTTTTGCGGCTTAATCACGACTAACGAACCTAGGAACCATGGCACGCAGCTTTCCACTCGAGAAGACCCGGAACATCGGCATCAAGGCGCACATCGACGCCGGTAAGACGACGACGACCGAGCGCATCCTCTACTACACCGGGCGCACCCACAAAATGGGCGAGGTCCACGAGGGCGCCGCCGTCATGGACTGGATGGAACAGGAGCAGGAGCGCGGCATCACGATCACCTCCGCCGCGACCGCCTGTGAGTGGAAGGACCACCGGATCAACATCATCGACACGCCCGGCCACGTCGACTTCACGGTCGAGGTCGAGCGCAGCCTCCGCGTGCTCGACGGCGCAATCGCCGTCTTCGACGCCGTCGCCGGCGTCGAGCCGCAGTCGGAGACCGTCTGGCGTCAGGCCGACAAGTACCGCGTCCCGCGCTTCGCCTACATCAACAAGATGGACCGCACCGGCGCCGACTTCTTCAACTCGGTGCAGACGATGACCGACCGGCTCGGCGCCAACCCGCTGCCGATCCAGCTGCCGATCGGCGCCGAGGACAACTTCAAAGGCGTCGTCGACCTGGTGAAGATGAAAGGCCTTATATGGACCGACGAGCTCGGCGCCGCCTACGAGGAAATCGATATCCCCGACGACCTCAAGGACCAGGCCGAGGAATACCGGACCGCGCTGATCGAAGCCTGCGCCGACTACGACGAAGAGCTGATGGAAGCCTTCCTCGCCGAGGAAGAGATCCCGCAGACCAAGCTGATCGACTCGCTGCGCAAGGCGACCCTCTCGACCAAGCTGACCCCTGTCCTGTGTGGCACCTCGTTCAAGAACAAGGGCGTGCAGCCACTGCTCGACTCAATCGTCGAACTGCTTCCCTCACCGCTCGAGGTGCCGCCGGTCACCGGTGTCATCCCCGCCGGCAAGGGCCAGCCCGAGGACGTCGAGGCCGAGCGTGAAGCGAGCGACAGCGCCCCCTTCTCCGCCCTCGCCTTCAAGGTCATGTCCGACCCCTACGTCGGCAAGCTCACCTACTTCCGCGTCTACTCGGGCAAGCTCGAGAAAGGCGGCCGCGTCCTCAACGTGAAAACCGGCAAGACCGAGCGAATCGGCCGGCTGCTGATGATGCACGCCAACAGCCGCGAGGAGATCGACGAGACCTACGCGGGTGACATCTGCGCCGGCGTCGGCCTCAAGGAAACCGGCACCGGCGACACCCTCGCCGCCCCGGACGCGCCGATCGCGCTGGAGAGCATCGAATTCCCGGAGACCGTGATCGCGGTCGCGATCGAGCCGAAAACCAAGGCCGACCAGGAGAAGATGGGCAACGCCCTCGCCCGCCTCGGCGAGGAGGACCCGACCTTCAAGATCGAATCCGACGAGGAAACCGGCCAGACCCTGATCCACGGGATGGGCGAGCTCCACCTCGAGGTGATCGTCGACCGGATGCTGCGCGAGTTCAAAGTCGAGGCCAACGTCGGCAAACCGCAGGTCGCCTACCGCGAGACGATCCGCAAGCGGGTCGAGAAGGTCGTCGCGCGGTTCGTCCGCCAGACCGGCGGCCGCGGCCAGTTCGGCCACGTCGTCATCAACCTCGAGCCGGCTCCCGGCGAGGGCTTCGTCTTCGAGAACAAAATCAAGGGCGGCGTCATTCCCGGCGAATTCATCGGCCCGGCCGAGCAGGGGATGCGCGAGGCGCTGGAGAACGGCGTCAAAGCGGGTTACCCGATGGTCGACGTCAAAGCCGAACTCGTCGACGGCTCCTACCACGACGTCGACTCTTCGGAGATGGCCTTCAAAATCGCCGGTTCGATGGCGATCCAGGAGGGCGCCCGCAAGGCCAATCCGGTCCTGCTCGAGCCCACGATGGCGGTCGAGGTGGTTACGCCCGAGGACTTCCTCGGCGACGTGATCGGCGACCTCTCCCGGCGCCGCGGCAAAGTCCAGGGCCAGGAGCAGCGCGGCAACGCCCTTGCAGTTCAGGCTTACGTCCCACTCGGCGAGATGTTCGGTTATGCGACCGAACTGCGGTCGATGACCCAGGGGCGAGCGACTTACACCATGCAGTTCGAGCGCTACGAGGAGGTCCCCGGCAACATCGCCGAGGAGATCGTCGAACACCGCTCAGGAGACCCGGTTGGTGCAGCCTCATGAGGCCAACCGCGGACGGGCACTGATCCTGGCTATATTTCCCGGGTTGCCTGCAGGCAGGTAAAAACTGCTGCGGGAAGTCCGCCCACGAGACTCAAGCACTTAGATCAGACAGAACACGATTTCGAAAGGCGAAACGGAGAGAGATGTCCAAGGAGAAATTCGAGCGCGATAAGCCGCATGTGAACGTCGGCACCATCGGTCACATCGACCACGGCAAGACGACGCTGACGGCCGCGATCACCAAAACCCTCTCCACCGTGGGCGGTGCTGAGGCACAGAGCTTCGAAGAGATCGACAACGCCCCGGAGGAGAAGGAACGCGGCATCACGATCGCGACCTCGCACGTCGAGTACCAGACCGAGAACCGGCACTACGCCCACGTCGATTGCCCGGGTCACGCCGACTACGTCAAGAACATGATCACCGGCGCCGCGCAGATGGACGGCGCGATCCTGGTTGTCTCCGCCGCCGACGGAGTCATGCCCCAGACCCGCGAGCACATCCTGCTCGCCCGTCAGGTCAACGTCCCGCACGTGGTCGTCTTCCTCAACAAGATCGACCAGGTCGACGACGACGAACTGGTCGAGCTGGTCGAGGAGGAGGTCAAGGAACTTCTCGACGAGTACGACTTCCCGGGCGACGAGACCCCGATCATCAAAGGCTCGGCGCTGAAGGCGCTGGAAGGCGACGAGGAGGCCCAGAAAGCCGTCTTCGAGCTGGCCGCGGCGCTCGACTCCTACATCCCGGAGCCGGTCCGCGAGCTGGACAAGCCCTTCCTGATGCCGATCGAGGACATCTTCTCGATCACCGGCCGCGGCACCGTCGCCACCGGTCGTATCGAGCAGGGGATCGTCAACACCGGCGACGAGGTCGAAATCGTCGGCATCCACCCCGACACCAGCAAAACCACGGTGACCGGGGTCGAGATGTTCCGCAAGATCCTCGACGAGGGCCAGGCTGGCGACAACGTCGGCTGCCTCCTGCGCGGTACCAAGCGCGAGGAGATCGAGCGTGGCCAGGTGCTCTGCAAGCCCGGCTCGATCACCCCTCACACCAAGTTCAAAGCTGAGGTCTACTGCCTGAAGAAGGAGGAGGGTGGTCGTCACACGCCGTTCTTCTCCGGCTACCGGCCCCAGTTCTACTTCCGGACCACCGACGTGACCGGGATCGCCAACCTCCCCGAGGGGACCGAGATGGTGATGCCGGGAGACAACGTCGAGATGACGATCGAGCTGATTCAGCCGATCGCGATGGACCAGGGTCTGCGGTTCGCCATCCGCGAGGGTGGCCGCACCGTCGGCTCGGGGGTCGTCGCGGAGATCATCGAGTAGCACCCAGGGGCGGGCCTCCACCCGCCCCGACTCCGCCCTCGGGCGGAGAGAAAACTGCACGGACATACGACCGGGGCGGCGCCCCAAGCAAAAGGGGCCCCGCCCTCTTTGCGCGGTAAAGACGACAAGAGAAGAGAAGAGACGCAGAAGTGGCAACCATCGCGGCACAGAAAATTCGGATCCGACTGAAGGCGTACGACCACGACGCCATCGATCGGGCTGCCCGCGAGATCGTCGAGACGGCGGAGCGCACCGGTGCCACCGTCTCCGGCCCGGTGCCGCTGCCGACCGAGAAAAACGTCTACTGCGTGATCCGCTCGCCGTTCAAGGACAAGGACTCGCGCGAGCACTTCGAGATCCGCACCCACAAGCGGCTGATCGACATCCTCCAGCCTTCGCCGAA
>DATIOC010000029.1:0-5292 GCA_035473555.1 Solirubrobacterales bacterium | reverse complement strand
CGCCCACGTCAGCCACAACTCGATCGACGGCGCCTCCAACCGCGACTTCGTCCTCGACTACCTCTCTGCTGCTTCGACCTGCGCGATGCACCTCTCGCGCCTGGGCTCGGAAATCGTCATCTGGAGCTCCTCGGAGTTCGGCTTCTGCGAGCTCGACGAGTCCTTCTCCTCGGGCTCCTCGATCATGCCGCAGAAGAAGAACCCCGACTCTGCCGAGCTGCTGCGGGCCAAGAGCCCGCGCGTCGCCGCCTCCTACCAGACGCTGCTCGGGGTGATGCACGCGCTGCCGCTCACCTACGGCAAGGACATGCAGGAGGACAAGGAGCCGCTCTTCGACGCGATCGACACGGTCGAGGCCTGCCTCGACGCGACCGCGGGGATGCTCGAGGGGATCGAGTTCGACCGCGAGCGGATGGAGGCCGCCTCCGGCGACGAGATGCTGGCGGCGACCGAGGTCGCCGACCTGCTGGTCCGCCGCGGCGTCCCCTTCCGCGAGGCGCACAGCATCGTCGGCGGCCTGGTCCGCGACGCGGTCGAGCGCGGGAAAAGCCTTTCCGAGCTGACCCCGGAGGAGCTGCGCGAGCGCTCCGAGCTGCTCGACGACTCCTACTACGAGGTGCTGCGGCGCAGCAGCTGGCTGGAGTCGAAGCGGATCGCCGGCGGCACCGGCTCGGCCCCGCTCGCCCGCCAGATCGAGGAGGCGCGCGAGACGCTCGCCGCGGTCCAGGCGCGGGTGGAGGAGCACCGCGCCTGAAGAAGAAGGCCCCCAGCCGGGCCCAACGGCTCGCAGAGCCGTTGGGGGCTGATTTCTTCGACCGTTCGGTCCACGACGTCGCGCGCGATCTGGTCGGCTGCGCCCTCCTCTACGAAGGCTGCGGCGGCGTCATCGTCGAGACCGAGAGCTACGACGCCGACGACCCCGCCTGCCACGCCTACGTCGGCCTGACCGAGCGCACCCGCGTCCTCTTCGGCCCACCCGGCCGCGCCTACGTCTACCTCTCCTACGGGATCCACAGCCTCCTCAACGCCGTAGCCGAACCCGAGGGCGACGCCGCCGCCGTCCTGATCCGAGCCCTGGAACCGACCCACGGGGTCGAGGAGATGCGCAAGCGCCGAGGCAACAAGCCAGACCTCGACCTCTGCTCGGGCCCGGGCAAGCTGACCGAGGCCCTGGGAATCGACCTCTCAGACAACGAGGCCGACCTCGGCAAAGAGCCCTTCTTCCTGTCCCTGCCGTCGGAGCCGCCGGAGATCGTCACCAGCCCCCGGATCGGCATCACCAAAGCCGTAGACCGCCCCTGGCGCTTCAGCACCGCCGGCAGCCCCTACGTCTCGCGCCCGCGACCCGTCTAGCCGGCGGTGATGCCGCCACCGCCACCGGATTCCGGCGCGGCTTCGGGAGTGGCTTCCGGCGTCGCTTCAGGCGTTTCCGTTTCAGGCGCAGGTTCGACGGTTTCCGCTTCGGGTTCCGGCGTCCCTTCGTATTCGCTTTCCGGCGCCACGTAGCCTTCGCTCACCGGCGGTTCGTAGCCTTCGGTTTCGCCCGCTTCGAAGTCTTCGCCGTTTTCCTTGGCGGCCTTGCGCGCCGCCCTTTCGGCCGCGTGTTCGGCCTGGATGTCCTGCCAAGCGGACATCACCCGCGCCCAAATCAGGGCCGGGAAGGTGCCGCCCATCACCGGGCCGCCGTTGTAGAGGGTCGCCATCGAGGTCGTCGAGTCGGGGTAGCCGACCCAGACACAGGCGGTGACTTCGTCGCCGATCCCACCGCAGAACCAGGCATCGCCGTTTTCCTCGGTCGTCCCCGTCTTGCCCCACTGCCCTTCGGCGCCGATCTGGGCGTTGGTGCCGGTGCCGCTGGAGACGACGGTTTCGAGGATGCTCTTCTCGGTTTCCACCGTTCCCTGGTCGAAGACCTGGTCGTGCATCGAGTCGTTGTCGCCGCCCTTGATCGTGTCGCCGTCGTCGTTCGTCACCTGCGTGAAGGAGACGGGGCTGTCGCCGGGGCGGGGGGCGAGGGTGCCGCTGACGCGGTCGCCGTTGTTGCCGATCGTGCTGTAGGCGTAGGTCCAGCCGAGCGGGGTGACGCCGAGGGTCAGCCCGCCCAGCACCATCGCCGGGTTGGTCGAGATCGGGTCGTCGTAGCCGGCCTTGTGGGCGGTGCCGGCGATCGCCGCGGTGCGGTCGCGGACCGTCTTGCCCTTCAGCCCTTCCAGCGCCAGCGCCGCGTAGATCGAGTTGTCCGAGTTGGTCGTCGCGCAGACGATGTCGCAGGAGCCGAGGTATGAGTCCTCGTCGTTGGTCACCCGGAACGTTTCCTGGTTGTTCTTGCCGAAGTGGAAGAACCGTTCTTCGGAGGGGTAGACCGTGTAGGGGGAGATCCCCTGTTCCAGCGCCGTCAGCAGGGTGAAGGGCTTGATCGAGGAGCCCGGCTGGCGGTGGCCCTGGGTCGCCAGGTTGAACGGCTTGGTGTCGAAGTCGGGGCCGCCGACCATCGCCTTGATCCCGGCGTTGTGGTTGTCGATCACGACCACCGAGGCGGTCGCCGGCGAGTAGCCGAGGTAGGAGTTGACCGCTTCTTCGGCCGCTTCCTGGAGGCGCAGGTCGAGCGTCGACTTCACCGTCAGGCCGCCGAAGAAGGCTTTCGCGGCGCCGTAGCGGTCGACCAGCTGCTGGCGCAGGTAGGCGGTGAAGTAGGGGGCCCGGGAGTCGAGGCTCGGCGGTTCGATGCTGGCGTCCGGGGGCAGCGCGTGCTCCTGGCCTTCCCGCATCTGCTCTTCGGAGATGTAGCCCTGTTCGGCCATCTTTTCGAGCACTACGTTGCGGCGGGCGAGCGCGTTTTCGGGGAAGACTTTGGGGTCGTAGGCCGAGGGGGACTGGATGATCCCGGCGACCAGCGCCGCCTCCCAGGGCTCGAGCACCGAGGCGCAGGGGTCGGTTTCGGTCCCGCAGCCGGGGTGGGCGTAGCCGAAGTAGGTCCGCGCCGCGGCCTCGACCCCGTAGGCGCCCTGGCCGAAGTAGACCGTGTTGAGGTACTCGGTGATGATCTTGTCCTTGCTCCAGTGGCGCTCCAGCCGGTAGGCGAGCGCCGCCTCCTTGAACTTGACGAAGAGCGAGCGGTCGCCCTGGGCTTCGAGCGCGTTCTTGACGAACTGCTGGGTGATCGTCGAGGCGCCCTGGGCGGCGCTGGCGCTGAGGATGTCTTTGACGAGGGCGCGGCCGATCCCCTGGAAGTCGACGCCGTTGTGTTCGTAGAAGCGGGAGTCCTCGATCGCGACCACCGCGTTCTTGACGTTGGGGGAGATCTGGCCCGAGCTGAGGAGGATTTTGTTCTGGTCGCTGCTCAGGGTGCCGATCTCTTCGCCGTTGGAGTCGACGAGGACGCTGTTCTTCGAGGCCTTGTACTGGGAGAAGTCGTAGATCGCCGGCAGGTCCTGGGAGACCGCGGCCATCATCCCGAAGACCATCGAGACCACGGCCAGGACCCCAAGGCCCAGGAGCACGAAAAGGACGCGCAGCTTCTTCAGGCGCGGTTTGTTCTTGTCGGGGGGCGAAGGGGGGCTCGGCGCGGTTGCCGGAGCCGGGGGGACGGGCGGGATCTCTCCGCCGTCGCTTCGCCGACGCTTTAGTCCTAGGACGGCCATCAAAAAAGAGGCCCGACCGTCCTTGGCGGACCGCCGAGCGAAGGCGGCAGTCTAGCATTGCGCCGATGCCGGATCTGACCCGAAACGCCGTCGACGTCCTGCCCGAGGGGCGCCTGGCGCAGCAACTCGAGCAGGGCCGGCCGCTGCGGGTCAAGCTTGGGATCGACCCGACCACGGCCGACATCCACCTCGGCCACACGGTCGTCCTCGAGAAGCTCGCCGAGTTCCAGCGCGCCGGCCACCAGGTGGTTCTGATCATCGGCGACTTCACCGCCCAGGTCGGCGACCCCAGCGGGCGCTCGAGCACGCGGCCGCTGCCCTCGGCCGAGGAGATCGAAGCCAACGCGACCACCTACCAGGAGCAGGCCTTCAAGATCCTCGACCGCGAGAAGACCGAGGTGCGACGCAACAGCGAGTGGCTGCGGATGGAGCCCGAGGCGCTGCTCGGGCTGCTGGCGCAGACGACGGTCGCCCGCCTGCTCGAGCGCGACGACTTCCAGAAGCGGATGGGCGCGGGGCAGCCGGTCGCGGCGCTGGAGCTGCTCTACCCGCTGCTGCAGGGCTACGACTCGGTCGCGGTCGAGGCCGACGTCGAGCTCGGGGGCACCGACCAGAAGTTCAACCTCCTCTTCGGCCGCGACATCCAGACCGCCTACGGCCAGCAGCCGCAGTCGATCATGACCCTGCCGATCCTCGTCGGCACCGACGGGGTCCAGAAGATGAGCAAGTCGCTGGGCAACTACGTCGGGGTGACCGACGCGCCGGAGGAGATGTTCGGCCGGCTGATGAGCATCCCCGACGAGGCGATGACCGAGTACTACCGGCTGCTGCTCGGTTCCGAGGTGCCAGACGTCCCGCCCAACCAGGCCAAGCGCGAGCTCGGGCGCCGGATCGTCGACCGCTTCCACGGCGAGGGGGCGGGGGCGGCCGCCGAGGAGCACTTCAACCGCATCCACGTCCAGCACGCGGTGCCCGACGAGATCCCGGAGATCGACGCCGGCGCCTACCGCAACGACGGCAACGGCACCGTCCACCTGCCGCGCCTGATCGCCGGCGCCTTCGACCTCAGCAGCAGCGAGGGCCGGCGCCTGATCCAGCAGGGGGCGGTCAAGCTCGACGGCGAGCCACTGCCCGCAGAGCCCCTGGATCTCGCATTGGATAGCCTTGCCGGACGCGTGCTGCAGGTCGGGAAGCGGCGATTCTGCCGCCTTAGGGCCACCCCCTAGGCAAACCCCAGCGCAGGCGCTATACTCCTTCGTCCTTCTGGGGTTGCCTCGTGTAGCCCCCGAGCGTCGAAAGCGGCGAGTCCCGCCGTAGAGGGCGCAGCGGTCTTTGAAAACTGAGCAGCGTGCATCTCCGCGGATCGAGCAATCGATTTGCGGAATGTTCAGCCCGACCCATTCGGTGCGCCAGCGTGCCGGATGGTTTTTGATTTACCTCGTCATGTCGGTCGTCGTATTTGTGTACTCGACGGCCACTGAGATATGACAGGCTCTCTGTAGAAGTACATTTCACGGAGAGTTTGATCCTGGCTCAGGACGAACGCTGGCGGCGTGCTTAACACATGCAAGTGGTGCGACGAACCAGGGCTTGCCCTGGGGCAAAGCCGCGAACGGGTGAGTAACACGTGAGTAACCTGCCCCGATGACCG
>DATIOC010000028.1:0-215338 GCA_035473555.1 Solirubrobacterales bacterium | reverse complement strand
CGAGCAGCTGCTCGGCGGTCGCGGGCAGGAACGGCACCAGCATCAGGGTGACGACGCGCAGGCCCTCGATCAGGTTGTAGAGGACTTCGTCGAGGCGGGCCGGGTCGGCCTCGTCCTTGGCCAGCACCCAGGGCGCGGTCTCCTCGACGTAGCGGTTGAGACGACGGACGAGCACCCACGCCACCTCCAGCGCCTGGCTCAGCTCGGCCGTGTCGATCAGCCCGGCGAGGCGCTCGGGGGCGCCTTCGAAGTCCTCCATCAGCACCGCGTCGACCTGCGCCTCGGGCACGACGCCGTCGCGGTAGCGGTCGACCATCGCCAGCACCCGGCTGGCGAGGTTGCCGTAGTCGTTGGCGAGCTCGGTCTCGTAGCGCTGCTCGAAGCCGGCGGTCGAGATCGCCCCGTCCTGGCCGAAGCTGACCTCGCGGAAGAGGTAGAAGCGCAGCGCGTCGGCGCCGAAGCGCTCGATCACCGCGAACGGGTCGAGCACGTTGCCGAGGCTCTTCGACATCTTTTTCTCGCCCATCAAGAGATACCCGTGGATCACCATCCGCCGCGGCGGCTCGATCTCGGCGGCGAGGCAGAGCGCGGGCCAGATCACCGCGTGGAACTTGAGGATGTCCTTCGCCATCACGTGCAGGTCGGCGGGCCAGTAGCGATCGGTCAGATCCTCGCCCTCATGGGCGAACTTCAACGCCGTGACATAGTTGAGGAGGGCGTCGAACCAGACGTACATCCGCTGCTCGGGGTCCCACGGCAGCGGCAGCCCCCATTTCAGGCTGGGACGCGAGAGCGAGACGTCTTCGAGGCCGCCTTTGATGAAGGAGAGCGCCTCGTTGCGCCTGAAGTCCGGGACGACGAAGTCCGGCCGCTCCTCATATAGGCCTTCGAGCTGCGCCTGGAAGGCGGAGAGCTTGAAGAAGTAGTTCTCCTCGCGTTCCTTCTGCAGCGGGATCTCGTGGATCGGGCAGGTGTTGCCCGGCCCCAGCTCCCGCTCGGTTTTGAAGTCGGCGCAGCGGGGGCAATACCAGCCTTCGTAGACCCCCTTGGTCACCCAGCCGTTGTCATAGACCCGCTGCATGATCTCCGCGACCCGCTCGGTGTGCCGCGGATCGGAAGTGCGGATGAAGAAGTCGTTCGTCGCGTCGATGATCGGCATCAACCCCTCGAACTTGGCGGCGTTGGTGTCGGCCAGCTCCTGCGGCGTCACCCCCGCCTTCTTCGCCGCATTCTCGATCGGCTCCCCGTGCTCATCGGTCCCGGTGAGGAAGAAGACATCGTCCCCCCGCTGCCGATGGTGCCGAGCCAGCACGTCCGCGGCCATCGTCGAATAAGCGTGCCCCAGGTGGGGCTCCGCGTTGACGTAATAGATCGGCGTGGTGACGTAGAAGCTGGCGTCGCTCATCGAAGCTCCCACGCTAGCTGAAGACAAAGCGCTGCCGTCCAGATCTCGGCGCTCCGCGCGGAGGCTCGCTTCAGGCAGCCACCGCTTTCGCCGCGGCGGCGCGTCCCAGGTAAGGCAGCAGGACCAGCTCGGCGATCTGCGGCCCCAAGGTCACCAACTCGTCTACCTCACCTCGGGTGAGAGAGCGGGCGAAGACGAACGCTGCGCCGCCGAGGAGAGCCCGCTCGGTCACCGGTGGCAACGAAGCGGCTCTGTCCGACTGCTGCCGGCCCTCGGCGAGGAAGGCGGCCAGGCGCTCCCGCCAAGCGCCGCCCTCGACCGCCAGGAGCGAGTCGACCGGGTTGATCTCGGCGCAGACGACCAGAGCCCGGGCCGGGTCAGCAACCGCGAAGTCCACCGCCGCCCCTATCGCCGCGACGACCTTCGCGGGCCAGTCCCCGTGAAGCTTGCAAGCCCGGCCGAGCTGGGATAGGAAGTCTTCGCAGATCAGCCGGTGCGTCCCCAGCACGGCCTCGTGCCGATTCGCGAAATGGGCGTAGAAGAGGCTCCTGGAGATGCCCGAGCCGGCAATGATCCGCTCGACGGTAAGGCGCCCGTAGCCGTGCTCGGCAAGACCCGAAGCAACAGCGGCGACGATCCGCCGCCGCTGTTGCTCGAGCGCCGCCGGGTCGGGGATGCCCGGACGCTTCTGGGGGAAGTTCAGAGCGGCCCTCAGGGCTTGCAGGGCCTCTTCAGCACCACGTCCGAGTCGTGGCGCTTGCCGTTCTGGCCGGTCATCTGGATCTTTGCCTTGGGCGTGAAGGAGCAGAGGTCGCGGCTATTTGCCAGCAGGCCCCGATTGCCGCCCTTCATCTTCAGGACGAACTTGGAGACCGGGGCGTCGGGGACATTGGCGAAGCGGGTCCTTACCCGTCCTTTGACCGAGTCGATGAAGCCGACCACAGTGATGTGGATCGGGCCGTTGAGATCGGCGACCAGGTCGGGGAGTTCCCTTTCACCGCCATTGGAGCGGAAGTAGACCGGGCCACTCACGGGCTTGTCGAGCAGCGGCGAGGTGGCCGTGGCGGTGCCGAGGATCGAGCTCGGCGGACAGGCCTTCGCGTTGAACTGGACGCGGGTGCACGGGTTGTTGATGTGGGCGTTGTCGATGAACTCAGACCCCGGCAGGATCACCGTCGTCTTGGCGATGTTGGCCTGGCCCGCTGGGGCCTTCAGCACCGCGGTCAGGGCCGGGTTGCCGGTGCGATTCATCTTCCCCTTGAGGGAGATCGCCAGCGAGGGCTTGAAGCCCAGCTCACCGCAGCCGGCGGCCTGGAAGCGGGCCGAGGGACTGGCCGTCTGGCCGAGGTTCGAGGTCAGCGTCGAGGTCACCTTCATCGGTTCGCAGCTGGTCGGATTGATCGTGAATTCGGGCCGGTCGATTTCGACCCGCACGTCGCGGTAGGCGATCGGGATCCCCTGCAGGATCTGCGGCAGCGGATCGCTGACCGCGGTCACCTGGGCGGTGGTCGGGTCGACGTTCAGCGCGTTCCGAACCGTCACCGTGCCGAGGTCGAAGGGGCCGGCCTGGGCCGGGACCTTGACCACCAGGCTGTAGGGGGCGCCCTTGTAGGGGCCCGCCAGATAGGCCGCCGTCGGGGTCTTCCCCACTTCGGGGACGTAGATCGGGTTGGAGCCGGCGCCGGCGCCGACGATCGCGGTGCCGACCTGCGAGTCAGCCGGGCAATCGCCGCTGGCAGCGGCGGGGTCCGGGCAGAGCGGGACCCCGGCCAGTTTGGCGAGGACGCCCTCGGGCAGCGTGGCCTGGATGGCGGCGATGTTCTGTTCGCCGTCGCGCCGCAAGAGCTGCAAGGTGAAGGGCGAGTAAGCGCCCGCCACCGGGCTGGTCGTTCCCGCGTGCAGCACCGGGTTGAAGGCGCCGGTGCTGCAGCCTTCGGTGATCGCCATCGGGGCCGACAGGTCCACCGGGACCGGGCTGGCCCAGGAGGTCATCGATACCTGGGCGTTGTAGGTGCCGCAGGCGCTGGGGGTGACGAGCGGGGCCTTGGGTCCACCGCGGAGGCTGAGGCTCAGCTCTTCGAACGGCTGCTGGGGCAGGTTGTCGAAGGTCGTCGTCAGCTGGCCCGTGTTCGGGTCGGCTTCGATCTTGCCGGGGAGCTTGATCAGGATGCCCGGCCCCCTGACCACCAGGTACATGGCCAGCAGCGAGCCGAAGGGGTTTTCCATCTGCCTGGCGAGGATCGCTTCACCTTCGAGCTCCTCGTCCAAGAGTGGCGTCTTCAGCTTCAGGGTCCCGATCGTGGCTGAGGGCGGGCAGCTCGTCGGGTCGTTGGTCCCGAGCCCGATCTGGGCTTCCGAGCAGGCGCCCTGTCCCGCTGCCGCGGAGGAGGAGATCGCGAAGCCCTTGGGCAGGGTGACGACCGTCTTGCGGACGTGGGCGGTGGCGAGACCATCGGGGTCTTCGCTTTGGGGAAGCTTGACGTCGACGTCGAGCCCCGTTGGGGCCGCCGCGAGGTGCGAGGCGGGGTCGACCGTGACCGTCGGCTTGAACGGCACGCGCTCGCATCCGTCCCATAGATAGGGGTTGTCGCCTTCGTCCGCGGTCGGGCTGAGGGTGTGGAAGAGGCCGGTGCTCTGCCAGGAGTCGACGCTGGCGGTGAACGGCGTCGGGCTTGCAGGGCACGAGGTCGGGTTGGTGAGGAAGGGGAGCTTTGGGGCTGGGTCGGGGATGGGCAGTTCTCCGAAGGTCGGAGGAAAGAGGCCGCGGCCCATACGTTCGTGGCTTGCGGCTGCTGGCACCGCCCAGAGCGTCAGGTCGGTACCCGAGATCTTGTGCGTCTGGGCGATGTCGCGCACGGTGGAGACGATCTCGTAGCCGGGCGGGCGCAGATGCGGTTCGATGCGGCCGAGGACGCCCTCGTAGTTGAAGCCGAGCAGCGCCGGCAGGTTCGGCGGTGGGACCATGTTGTAGATCTTGATCATCTCCGGGGCCGCGCCGGGGGTGTTGTAGACGCCGGCGATTCCCACCTGCGAGGTCGGCGGGCAGAGGGATGCGTTGTCGCCGGCGCCGATCAGCTCCGTGATCGTGCACTTGTCGGTGACGGTGGCGTTGGCGACCATGCCCGGGGGCAGCTCGGCCGTGACGTCGCGGATCTGCTCATCGCCCGAGAAGCGGAGCTTGGTCGTCAGGTCGGCGTGGGCGCCGGCCTGACGGGAGAAGGCGCCGTTCCGGTCGACCGAGGTGCCGAACTGTTCGAGGCCGAATTCGGCCTGCGCGGCGGGGGCGATCAGGGCCACGGCCGCGCCGCAGGCACCGACCGCGATCAGGGCCTTCGAGGCCAGCCGACGAAAGCTTCGAGTTGCGATGTGAGCGCTCATCGGCCCTGCCTCCGGTTGTTGTTGGCTTTGTGCTGTTTGACGCAGCGCTGCTTGCCCTTGACCTTGCGGACGTGGCGTCCCTTGCCGCAACGCCGTTTCTTGTGGTGGGCCGAGGAGTTGCCGCGGCCGTGAGTCCCCTCCGAGCCACCTAGAGGCATGGGCGGCGCGACCGCGGCGGTGCCGCTGCAGTCTTCGCCGCTGCAGTCCGTGCTTGGGCGCGGCTCGGTCTGGCTCGCGATCCCACCGCCGACGCGGGCGTCGTAGACGTCGGTCGAGTTGTCGGTGTCGGCGGCGACCAGGCGGTCCTGGGTGGTGAAGAAGACGTCGCGCCCGTCCTCGCTGACTTCGCCCAGCAGCGCGGGGCCGCCGGTTCCAGTGCTGATCAGGTGCTGCTGCTCACCGTCGAATTCGTAGACGTCCTCAACCGAGTTGACGTCTTTCTCCACGAGCTGCTCCTTCGAGCCGAAGAAGACGTGACCGTCGTTGTTGACGGCTCGTGGGAACGCGTGGGTACCGACGTCGGCGAAGGTCTCGCCGATGTAGGCAGACGCGGTCGGCTGCCGGCCATCCACCGGGCACGAAGCGCAGAGGATGCTTTTGGTGTCGGCGTCGTACCGGTAGATCTGCCTGCAGGCGCCGACCTCGCCGAGCCGGCTGTTGCTGCACTGCGGGTTGGTCGCGTCATAGCCGGTGATGTTCGCGCCAGAGGCGAAGGCCAGGTAACGGCCGTTCGGGCTGGCCCACCAGTACTCAAGGGTGGGCTCCGCCAGTTCGGCGATGTACTCCATGCCACCGTTTCGCCACACGTAGACCTTGAGAACCCCCGTCGATGGGGCATCAGGCGTCAAGGCGGCCTGGGAGGCGAAGTAGACGCTGCTCCCGTCCGCACTGACCTGGAGGTAGTTGACACCACCTCCACCCGGAACGTCGGAGACCACGCCGAGCAACGTCAACGCGCCACTGGGGTCGGCGTTCGTGTCGTAGCGGTAGAGGCTGGCCCTGTTGGGCACGGACGCGTCCGTCAGGTCTTCCGCGAGGAAGTAGACGTGGTCCAGCTTGCGGTCGGCGCCGATCAAGGCCGCCGGCCGGAGCGTCCCCGGGGGATCCGCGGATCGTTCGGACACCGACATCGCTCGGGTCGTGCCGCCTTCGCGGATGTAAACGGCGTCGGTCGAGCTGAAGATCACCCGCGATCCGTCGGTCGAGATCACGTTCCTTTCGTGGTCCTTGTTGCCGACGCCGCTTCCCTGGATCACCGCATTCGCAGGGTCCCGCGACACCACTTCCAGCTGCCCGTTGGCGAACTCGTACAGTGCGCCGTCCGGCACGCCAGGGAGGAACGAGGTGTCCGGAGCCAGCAGGAGGACATGGTCGAAGTTCGGCGTTCCCTGCACGAACAGGGTCGTCCTCAGATAGGCCTCCTGCTCGAACCAGGTGACGTTCGGCGTCGTCGCCATCGTCGTGTAGGCGCCGGTGGCGACGTCGAGAAGGTAGACGTTCCCGGCGTCTTCGACCGCGCCGGGAGCGAGTTTCCTGGCCGAGAGCACGACGGCCTTGGTGCCGTCTTCGGAGATGCCGACGGTGGTGTGGATCGGGCCGACGTCCTGCAGGATCTTCGCCTGCGGCGGGTCGGTTGCCCTGTTGCTCCAGCCGCCTGCGCCGCGATGAGCGACGTAGCGCGGGTAGGTCGTACCGCCATCGGGGAAGCCGCCGAATGCGGTGCTGCCGACGTAGGCGAGGACGGTGCCGTCGAGGCTCGACTGCATCCCCAATTGGGACTTGACGTTGGCGCCGCCCTTGTTCGCGGGGGAGACGAGCTCGTACGCACGTCCGGAGCCTGGTGGGGGCGTGACCGTCGTGGTGAACGTCTGGTCCGCGCTCACCGTGTCGCCCGCGGCATTGTGGGCGACGACGCGGAAGTGGTAGGTCGTCGCAGGCTGGAGCCCCTCGACGATCTGTGCCACGAGCAGCGGCGCCTGGCCGCTGCCGGCCGCCCGCTCGCTCGTCGTCGGCACGCGCGCGCCATAGGCGGTGGTGAGCCCGTACTCGAAGTGGAAGGTCGTCGCAAGGCCGAACGGCGTCACCTTGGCACGCAGCGTCGCGGAGGTCGGACCGCGGTCGGTGGCCTGTTCCCCGCTGACGGCGGGCGGCGAGGCGATGGTCCTGAACGTCTGCGCGGCAGAGGTGTTCGAGCCGTAGGCGTTGCTCGCCGTCAGCCGGACCTGGTAGGTGGAGAACGGCGTGAGAGCCGTGAGGTCCGCTTCCGGATGACCGACGGCCGGCGCCGTGGCGGTGTCGTTCGTCGTCGTCACGGGCGTCCAGTTCACGCCGTTGTCGGCGGAGATTTCGAACTGTGCCGTGGCGGTGCCTACGATCGGATCGGCGGTCCCGGTGAGATGCGCTGACGTCGTAGCGATGTTCGATGGCGGGTCGGCCGTCACGTCGGGGAGCTGCTGGCGGTCGAAGACGTGGATGCCGTTTACGACGCCCTGGGGGGTCGGGGCCAGGATCCCGTACACGCGGCCCGAGGCCGTGGGACTCCCGTTGTCAACGGCGAGACCGGCGGCACTGGAGTAGTCGACGCCTGCGTACTTGACGGTCTGGTACTCCGTCCCGTTGCGGTAGACGTGCAACACGCTGGGGAAGGGGCCTCCGATGCCCTGCTGGGCAACGAAGAGGCTGTCCGAGGCCGTGCCGTACGCGAGGTCACGCGCTTTATCCATGCCGTAGTCGTTGGGGAGGGCACCCAAGGAATCTCCAGCGCCATCGAACTGCTCGACCCGCGAGATGCCCGTCATCAAAGGGCCGGTGGGATCGTAGGGGCCGGTGGCATCGAGGACGTAAGTGACGCCGCCGCCGACGACGACATCAAGGAGGCCGACGAATGGCCCTCCCTGCGACGTCGCCCCGTCAAAACTGCTCACGAAGCTGCCATCCGCGTCGAAGCGGCTGACGTACTGGTTGCCGGTGTCGGCGACCAGGAGGTCGCGGGTGGCGGGATCGATCGCAAGCGGAGAGGCGAAGTTGCCGATCTGACCGATGGTGGCGTCGGAGCCCGGCGCGGGGCCGGCGTAGCCGGCGTCGAGGGTGTAGGTCGGCGGTTCGGCGCCGTCGGTCGTGTAGCGGACGATGCGGTTGTTGCCGGCGTCGGAGATGTAGACGTCGCCGTTGCTCTGGTCGATCGCGATGCCGTAGGGGCTGGAGAGCTCTCCGGCGCCGAAGTCGGCCAGATGCGTGGAGGCCGTCCCGCCCGGACTCCAGACCTGGACCTTTGAATTGCCGGCGTCGACGACCAGCAGGTTTCCGGTGGCGTCGTCGACGGCAGCCTTGGTCGGGGCGGACAGTTCCGTGCCGGGAACGTCGCCGGCGTCGACGTACTTGTCGAAGGCGCTTGCAGTGCTGGCCCCAAACAGGCCCGTGGCGAGGCCGACGAGGAGGACGGCGAGCCCGAGCTGAGGCAGCCAGCGACCCCCGACATTTGAAAGCGACGACTTCGCGACCCCTCCTGCTCCGTTCACCCTGTTCTCCTCGATGGTGGTTTGGGGGCCGGCTTTCCGGCTCGTCCCCGATTCGATCGCCGCGATGGCTGCCCGAGTGGGCTTCCCACGGCTCCCCGGCTTGACACTGCATTTCCCTGATGCCGGCCAAAGATAGACATGCATGCTGATTTTTGTCAAGAAAAGAATGCTGAAACTTCTACGAATGCTCTAATCGTGGCATGCATAATTCCTTTGTTCATGCGGTTTTTATGCGAGGGAGTACGATTCTGAACTAGAAAATGAACAAAATTGTCTTGAAGAGAGAAGCATGCCCCATCGCCCGCCACTAAGGTCCTGCGGCGGGATGGTCACCACGCCGTGGGGAAGCTCGGATTCACTGCGGGAGCGGATGCTGCGGCCGGGCCCCGCCACGCCCCCCGAGCAGGTCGCCCAGAACCAGCGCGAGCGCCTCTTCGGGGCGATGGTGGCGAGCGTCTACGAGCGCGGCTACCGGGCGACCAGGGTCGCCGACCTGACGAAGATCTCCGGCGTTTCCAGCCGCGCCTTCTACGACCTCTTCCCGGACAAGGAAACCTGCTTCGTCGCGGCAATCGAGGCGATGATCGGCGCCGCGGTCGCCTACGCCGCGAAAGCCAACGAGAAGGGCGACCGCCTCGAGGCCAGTTGGGAGGAGCAGGCGCGGGGCGGGTTCGACGCCTTCGCGGAGATGATCGCCGCCCAGCCCGCGGCAGCGCGGATGTGCCTGCTGGAGGCCTACACCGCCGGCCCGGCGGCGCTGAAGCCGCTGGACGAAGCCGTGGCCGGCTTCGAATGGCTGACCCGGCAGGAGATCGCGCGCTCGCCGGAGCGGGCGGAGATGCCCGCGGAGATGATCAGCGCCCACGTCGGCTCGATCCAGGAGATCGCCCGCCGCCTCCTCTACGAAGACGAAGAGGCCCTTCTCCCCGAGCTGGTGCCGGATCTGGTGCGGCTGATGCTGTCCTACCGGCCGCCGCCGGAACCGCTGCGGCTGTCGACCCGCCTTCCGAGCTTCGGGCCCGAAAGCCTGGAGGCCCACGACAACACCGAGCGGGTGATCAGGGCCTTCGCGATGATCGTCGCCGGGAGCGGCCTGGACAAGGTAACCGTCCACGACCTGGTCGAGCGGGCCGCGATGTCGCCGACCACGTTCTACGCCAACTTTGCCGGCAAGGACGACGTCCTCGGAGCCGCCATCGACAGTGCCTGCGCGCAGATCGTGACGGCGGCGACCGCTCCGTTCCGCCGCGCCGACGACTGGCCCGAGGCGATCCGCGCCGCTTTCGGCAGCATCCTCGGCTTCCTCGCCTCCAGGCCCGCGCTGGCGCACCTGATCGGGGTCGGGGTGTACGACGCGGGACCCGCGGCGATCGCTCGTCGCCTGCAAGGGCTGAGGCCGCTGCGGGCGCTCTTCATCGAGGGTCGCAGACGAGCGCCCGACATGCCGGCGATCTCGATCGAGGCGATTGCGGGAGGGATCGCCACCCTCGTCTACCGCCAGATCCGGGAGGGTGGCGCGGCGTCGCTGCCGACCCTGGCTCCGCTCTGCACCTACATCGCGCTCTCTCCCTTCGTCGGGCCGGAGCGAGCCTGCGCCGCGGCCAACGGGGACGGCCAGGTGAGGGGGTCGAGGGCCGACCTCGACTCGATCCGCGAGTTCACCGTCCAGCCGACCAAGTGGAGCGTGCTGATGCGCCTCAGTCATGAGGCCGTAGACGCGGAGGCGCTTGCCGGGGAGCTGGAGATACCGGTCGAAAACGTCAGGCGGCACCTCGACGAACTGGAGGCCGCCGACCTGATCGAGCCGGTGGTCGCCGGGGGCGCAGGGGAACGGCGCTACCGCGCCGGCCTGCGCGAGCTGACCGACGAGGAGTGGGAGCAGCTGAGCCCGCCCGAGCGCGAGCGGATCAGCGAGATGGTCGGCGAGCTGATCTGGACCGAGGTCAGAGAGGCTCGCGAAAGCGGCAGCTTCGACGCCAGGCCCGACCGCCATCTGAGCCGGATGAGCACCCCCGTCGACGAGCAGGGGTGGCGAGAACTGCTCGACATCCACAACAACGCGCTGTGGGCGTCGCTGAGGGTCAAAGCCGAGAGCGAAGAGCGGCTGAAGCGGAGCGGCGAGAAGCCGATCAACGGTCGCAGCGTGCAGACGCTCTTCGAGCTGCCCGATCCCGACGCCTAACGCCGCGCCTCGCGGCCGGTCAGCGCCTTATAGAGATCGTTCGCCCTCGTCCCGGTGAGCGCCGCGACGACGCTCGCCGCCGCTCGCGGCCGCGCTCCGGACTGGACGAGGTGCCGCAGGGCGTCGACGGCGAAGCCGACGTCTTTGTCGTGCTCGGAGGAGGCGGCGGGGCCGATGACGAGGACGATCTCGCCTTTGGTGCCGCTGCGGAAGCGGCGGGCTAGTTCGGCGAGGGTGCCGCGGGCGACCTCCTCGTGCATCTTGGTCAGCTCGCGGCAGACGGCCGCCTCGCGGTCGGGAGCCAGGGAGGCGAGGGCGGCGAGGGACTCGCCGACGCGGCGCGGCGACTCGAAGGCGACGACGGTCTCGGCCGAGCGCAGGACCCGCTCCATCTCCCCCGCCCGGCGCGGCAGGAAGCCCTCGAAGCGCCAGCGGTCGGTCGGCAGGCCGGAGGCGACGAGGGCGACCGGGATCACCGAGGGGCCGGGCAGCACGGTCACCTCGAGGGCCCGGTCGATGCAGCGGCGGATCAGCTTGAAGCCGGGATCGGAGATCGCCGGCATCCCCGCGTCGGAGACCAGGGCGACGACGTCGCCGCGCTCGATCCGCTGCGAGAGCTCGACCGCGCGGGCGCTTTCGTTGCCCTCGTGGAAGGAGATCAGCCGCGGCGCCGGACGGATCCGCAGCTTGTCGAGCAGCGAGCCGGTGCGGCGGGTGTCCTCGCAGGCGATGAAGTCGGCGCTGACCAGCGCCTCGCGCACCCGCGGCGTGAGGTCGTCAAGGTTGCCGATCGGCGTTGGGCAGACGTAGAGGCAGCCGGGCATCAGGCGGCTATCGCGGCGAGCTCGTTGCGGGCCATCGCGGCGGCGCCGATCATCCCGGCATCGTTGCCGAGCGTCGCTTCGAGGATCGGCGTCTTGTTCATCGGGTTCAGCGCCCGTTGGCGCAGCTCGCGCCGGGCCGGCTCCAGCAGCAGGTCGCCGGCCGCGATCACGCCGCCGCCGACGATGATCGCGTTCGGCTGGAAGACGTTGGCGAGGCTGGCGCAGGCGACCCCCAGCCGGCCGCCGATCAGGTCGAAGACGCCGATCGCGACTTCGTCGCCGGCGAGCGCGGCCTGGGTAACGGTATGGCCGTCGATCTCCTTGCCCTCGGCGAGCAGCTTCCCCAGGGCGGAGTCGGGAGTGCTTTCGGCCACGGCGCGCCCCTCCCGCCCCAGCGCGGTGCCGGAGGCAAGCGACTCGACACAGCCGTGGTTGGGGCAGTTGCCCTGGCAAGGGGGGCCGTCGGCCTGGATGACGACGTGGCCGAGCTCGGCCCCGGCGCCGGTCGAGCCGCGGTAGACCTCGCCACCGAGGATCAGCCCGCCGCCGATCCCGGTGCCGACGGTCAGCATCACCATGTGCGGCATCCCCTGCGCCGCCCCGAAGAGGTACTCGGCGTAGGCGGCGACGGTGGCGTCGTTGTCGACGAAGACCGGCAGGCCGACCCGCTCGGAGACGATGTCGCGGATCGGCAGGTCGGCGAGCGGCAGGTTGACGGCGGAGACGGCGATGCCCTTGTCGTGGTCGATCGTCGCCGGGATCCCCAGCCCGACCGCCTCGACCCCGGGGCGCGCGTCCCGCGCCTCGCTCACCTCGCGGACCAGCAGCTCGACCAGCTCGTCCTCGGTCTGCCCGGTCGAGGCCTCGCGCTGCACGTAGAGGGGTTTGGTCCCGGCCTCGGAAAGAACCCCGATGAGCATCTTCGTGCCCCCGAGATCGACCCCGATCGTCTCGCCGCCGCTCACGGGCGGCAGGAGGCTGGGAGGCGGATGACCGAGTACATCGCCATGATTTCTAGCCTTTCATGACCCCCGACGGCGAGCAGCGGCCACCCGAGCCGCCCCAAGACCAGCCCGAATACAACGTCTACCGCTCCCGCAAGGGGCTGTTTTCCCGCCTGAAAGGCGCGGATCTGTCGTCCCTGCGCGACCGTGCAAGGTTGCCTTCACGCAAGCCGCGCAAGGAGCGCGAGCCGCGCCGGCCGGGCGCGCCGCGCGCACCCTTCAACGTCCGTCGCGTCCTCAAATGGGTCGGCCTCGCGGCGCTCGCCTGGATCCTGATCAGCCTCGTCGCCTTCGGGATCTCCGCCCAGCTGCAGTCCTTCAAGCTCTCCGGCGAAGCGCGGGACGCCCTCCACGGCAACCCGTTCCTGCTGTTCAAGCCGCAGACGATCCTCGTCCTCGGCACCGACGCGCGCCCGCCAGGCAGCAGCGACGACGAAACCTCCGAGGAGTGCTTCGAACAGCAGTCGAAGGGCGAGAAGCCGCACAAGCCCTGCTACGAAGGGGAATTCCGCGCCGACACCCTGATGCTGATCCGGGCCGGCGGCGGCACCTTCCGCAAACTCTCGATCCCGCGCGACTCCTACGCCGAGATCCCCGGCAACGCGCCGACGAAGATCAACGCCGCCTTCGCCTACGGCGGCGCCGCCCTGCAGATCAAGACGATCGAGCAGTTCCTCGGGATCAAGATCGACCACGTCGCGATCGTCGACTTCACCGGCTTCGAAGACCTGATCGACGCCGTCGGCGGGGTCAAGGTCGACGTCCCGGTCAAGCTCTGCGCCGACATCTCCGGCGGCGCAGGCGGGGGCCAGGGCGGGGTCAGCCTCCGCCTGCACAAGGGCGAGAACACCCTCGACGGCGAAAAGGCCCTCGCCTACTCGCGGGTCCGCCACGTCAGCGAATGCCCCGGCCCCGGCAAGAGCGTCTACTCGCTCGGCGGCTACGACGACCTCAGCCGCGAGCACGCCCAGCAGGAAGTGATCAACGGGATCAAGGACCGCCTCACCGACCCGCTGCGCCTCCCCTACAACTTCATCCACGGCCCGATCATCGGCTGGGACGCGCCGAAGGCGTTCGTCAGCGACATGGGCTTCTTCACGATGCCGCAGCTCGTGCTGTCGGCCGGGATCGGCGGCAGTGCCCCGGCCGAAGTCCTCTGCGAGAAGGAACGGGAACAGTGCGGCGAAGGGCCCGAAGGCTCGATCGAAGTCCCCGAGTCGGTCCGCCAGAAGGCGGTCGACAGGTTCCTGCACGGCTAGCGGCGCTAAGGCCCGAGGAGGGCGAGGGGCACAACGCCGATCCCATCGGCCCGCCGATAGGCGGTCTTGCCGGTGGTGATCATCAAAGCATCGAGGAGATCGTCCCCGATTTCCTTTTTCAACCATTTGAGATGTCGGAAAGACTCCTCGCGAGGAACGGCCGCCAGCTTGACCTCGATTGCTACCACGCGATCGTCATCGCGTTGGACGACAAGATCGATCTCCCGCTCCCCGCCATGCGACCGCAGATGCTTGACCTGGGACTCGGCGTTCTGGGCATAGACACGAATACTGAGGGTGGCGAGCGACTCGAACAGAGCCCCGAGAAAGGTGCCGTCGCGTGGGATCGCGGGGCCGTAGGACTCACCCTGAAGAAGCGCGCCTTTCGCCGCTCCTACTAACCGCGCGGCCAGCGCAGGGTCCGCAAGCTGGTGCTTCTCTGCGGCATTGAGCCGCTTCAGGTGATTGCGGCTGGGAAGCCAGCCCGGCACCGGGTCGAGCAGCCAAAGTCGCTCCAGCGCGTCACGGTAAGGCGCAGCAGCCTTTCGGTTGACGTTCTCGCCCTCGCCACCGGAAGCCGCCCCCCGGATCTTCTCGAACGAGGTCGTGGTGGAGGAGGCCGCCGCATAGGCCGCCATCCATCTGCGCAGTCCAGCCGGGTTACGAACCCTTTGTCCCAACTCGAGAAAGTCGCGGTCCACGATCCGGTCGAGGTATCCGTCGAGCTGGGCACGCAATGCCCTTCCCGAGAACCGGCGCAGACCCGGAAGCCCCGAGGCGAGGATCTCATCAGTGTACGTCTCGAGGGTTACGGTCGTTTCACCCTCCAAAGGTGGCCCGCCCCCTTCCAAGAGCTCCGCAAGACTCACCGATCCGGCGATGCCGAGGCGCTCGGACAACGCCAGGGGCCGCATCCGCACCGTCGGGATGCGAGCCGCTCCGGAATGGGTCCCGGTGCCATCCGGGGATGCGGATCCAGCCAAAAGGAACTGCCCCGGCTCGGCCCCGGCGTCGACGGCGCGCCGCACGAGGTCCCAGGTCTCGGGAAGGCGCTGCCACTCGTCGATCAGGATCGGCGGCTCAGCATCCAACAGACGACCGGGGTCTGCCGCGGCCAGCTCCAGCTGTCCGGGATCGTCGAGAGCGTGGATCGTCTGCGCTCGCCGAGAGGCCATCGCCGTCTTGCCGACGCCCTTGGGCCCCTCGATTGCGAGGGCAGGCAACGCCGAGTGGAGCTCGTCAAGCTCTGCTTCGAGAACCCTGGGGAGGTAACTCATTCACTTAGGGTACTAGATATCAAATACTTAAGGGACGATTTCTCGTCTCTTTAAGGGACCAGATCTCGCCCAGGCTTCCCTTGCTAGCGGTGGTCCGCTCTCGTCCCCACCAGGGCGCTGACGATCAGGGCGGTGAAGCCGGCGGCGAGCGAGCCGGCGGTGTTCTTCAGGTCCGCGGTCGAGGAGGAGCCGGTGGCGAGGACTTCGACCGCGATCCACTCGCCGAAGCCGAGCAGGAAGAGGACGACCAGCGCGTAGACGCGCGCCGCCAGCGTGTACCAGCGCGCCATAGTCCGGTTGTCGAGCCGGCGTCCCGCCAGCTCCAGCTGCAGCGGCGACTCGGGCGCCCGTTCGCGGCCGGCGCGGGTGAAGTAGCGCTGCTCGATCGCCAGCGCCAGCAGCAGCACCGGGAGAATCTGGGAGACGGCTTCGAAGTACTCCTTCTGAGCGTGCCCGTCGACCAGCAGCGCGGTCACCGCGTAGGCGATCAGCGGCGCGGCGATCGCGCCCACCCCGAAGGCGAAGCGCCAGACCAGGCCGACCCGGACCTCGCTCGACATCGACCGGCTCAGTCGGCGGTCGAGGCGGCCGGCTTGGAGTCGGACTTCGACTCGCTCTTCTTCGAGTCCGACTTCGAATCGGAGGAGCCCGAGCCGGACTCGCCGCCCCCCTCGGAGCCGCCGTTGCCGCCGCCGCCCCGCTTCGTCCCGTAGTCGGTGTTGTGGAAGCCCGAGCCCTTGAAGTGGATCGCCGGCGCGCTCAGCACCCGCGCCGCGGGGGCGCCGCACTCCTGGCACTCGCGCAGCGGCTCGTCGGTCATCTTCTGGATCACGTCGAAGACGTGGCCGTTCTCGCATTTGTACTCGTAGATAGGCATGGGGCTGCGGGATTATCGCAGCCGCTACCGTTCCCGCCATGGCGACCGAGCAGGGAAACCGACCGACCGAGGTGACGATGGAGGAGATCGTCGCGCTGTGCAAACGGCGCGGCTTCGTCTTCCCCTCCTCGGAGATCTACGGCGGCCTCGGCTCGACCTACGACTACGGCCACTACGGCGTGCTGCTGAAGAACAACGTCAAGGCCGAGTGGTGGAAGGCGATGCTGCAGGAACGCGACGACATCGTCGCCCTCGACTCGGCGATCCTCCAGCACCCGAAAGTGTGGGAGGCCTCGGGCCACCTCGCCGGCTTCACCGACCCGCTCGTCCAGTGCCTCGGCAAGTGCAAGCGGCGCTGGCGGGAGGACCATCTGCGCGAGGCGGTCGAGGCCGAAGGCGGCGACCCGGACGCCGAGCTGCGCTGCCCGGAGTGCGGCGGCGAGCTCTCCGAGCCGCGCCAGTTCAACCTGATGTTCGAAACCCACGTCGGCCCCGTCGCCGAGGAGGGTTCCACCGTCTACCTGCGCCCGGAGACGGCGCAGGGAATCTTCATCAACTTCAAGAACGTACTCGGCTTCGCCCGCAAGAAGCCGCCGTTCGGGATCGCCCAGGTGGGCAAGTCCTTCCGCAACGAGATCACCCCCGGCAACTTCATCTTCCGCACCCGCGAGTTCGAGCAGATGGAGATGGAGTTCTTCGTCCCGCCGGCCGAAGCCCAGAAGTGGCACCAGCACTGGATGGACGAGCGCGAGCGCTGGTACACCGACCTCGGCATCCGCCCCGACCACCTGCGGGTCCGCGCCCACGGCGAGGACGAGCTCTCCCACTACTCCTCGGCGACCAGCGACATCGAGTACCTCTTCCCGATCGGCTGGTCGGAGCTGGAGGGGATCGCCGACCGCGGCGACTTCGACCTCACCCAGCACGCCAAGTTCTCCGGCGAGAAGCTCGAGTACTTCGACCAGCAGACCAAAGAACGCTACGTCCCCCACGTGATCGAGCCCGCCGCCGGCGCCGACCGCGCCACCCTCGCCTTCCTCGTCGACTCCTACGAGGTCGAGGAGGTGGAGGGCCGCCAGCGCACCGTCCTGCGCCTCCACCCGCGCCTCGCCCCGGTCAAGGTCGCCGTCCTCCCGCTCGTCTCCAAGGAGGGGATGCCGGAGAAGGCCCGCGAGATCTTCGCCGACCTCCGCAAGCGCCTCCCCGCCGAGTTCGACGAGGGAGGCTCGATCGGCAAGCGCTACCGCCGCCAGGACGAGATCGGCACCCCCTGGGGCATCACCGTCGACCACCAGACGATGGACGACGACACCGTCACCCTCCGCGACCGTGACTCCCTCGAGCAGGTCAGAGTCCCGATCGAGGGCCTCGGCGACGAGCTGGTCGGGCGGCTTGAAGCCCCCTGGCGCTCTCCAAAGCTGGGCTAGCCGACAACTACTTGCACCCGTCCGCCTAAAGCGGGAGGCTGCGGCAACCGAAACGGCCTGGGTACCCCAGTCCACCATCCGAACGGAGAGCAATGGCCTACGAAATGAAGCTTCGCGGCACCGAGCAGGAGGTGAAGGTCCGCAACCCGTGGGCCGTCGCGTTGCTGCCGATCATCACCCTCGGCATCTACCACCTGGTCTGGTGGTACAAGATCAACAAGGAGCTGAAAGCCTACGGCGAGGCCAAGGGCTATGACCTCGGCCAGAACCCGACCAACTCGGTGCTGGCGCTGTTCCCCGGCGGAATCATCGTCATCCCGGCGCTCGTCACCTACTGGCGCGGCACCAAGCGGGTCATGGGCGCGGCGAAATTGACGGGCCAGGAGCCGGTCAGCGGCTGGATCTCGATCATCCTCTACCTGCTGCTCTCGCCCGCCTTCTGGGCTTACCTGCAGGTCTCGCTCAACCACGTCTGGGAGCAGGAGGCCGAGCCGCTGCCCGGCCAGGAAGCTCCGCCGGCGCCGACCGACGCGATGCCTCCGCGTCTCGACGACCAGCAGTAAGCGCCTAGGCGGCCAGGAACTCCAGGACCCGCTGCGCTTCGCTTTCGAGCGCAGCGGCGTCCTGCTTCCGCACCTCGGCGAGGTGCTCGATCGAGACCTTGCCGCCGGCCAGGCCCCAGCGTGCGACCGCGCGCCCGTCGACTAGGGCGAAGGGCCGGAAGATCCCGTTGTTGGTGACCAGCAGCTTGTGCGGGCCGACGACTTCCTCGCGCGAGGTCCAGCCGAGCAGGAGCGGGTCGAAGGCGCCGAGCAGCCGGGGCGGGGGCAGCGGCGCCGGGGCGGGCTTGCCCTTCAGGTCGACGAGCCCGTCTTCGCGCTGCTCCAGCTCCGGCGCGATCGCCGCGAGCCCCGCGCGCGCGTCGCGCAGCGGCAGCCCGGCCCAGCGCGCGAGGTCGCGGTCGTCCGCCGGGCCGTGCCCGACCAGGTAGCGGCGGGCGAGCTCCGTCACCGCCTTCTCGCGATCGACCGGCTTCTGCTCGCCCAGCCAGTCGCGGACGAGCACATAGGCGTGCTGCTTGCCCAGCATCGGCCCACGCACGAGGATCCCCCGCGCGGCGGCCATGAACATCAGGTGGATGAAGAGCTGGCCCTCGGTCCGGACGCCGGCCTTCTCGAGCCGCCCCCGCAGGTCCTTGCCGCTCAGCGGCCCCTCCTCGGCCAGGGCTTTTTCGATCGCCTTCATCGCCCGCTCCCCGTCGCGCTCGGACATCCCTTCCTGCTGCAGCCGGCGTTTGCAGCTGGCGAAGTGGGTCGGCGCGGTCAGCTCGTGCAGCCACGGGTAGTCCTCGCTGCGGACCAGATGAAGCGTCCCGCGGTTGAGCCAGGTGATCAGCAGCGAGCGCTCGTCCGTCAGTTCCCGATCGATGTCGGCCGCCGTGACGCCCTTGGTGCGAGCACGCACCGACAGACGCGCCCCGCGCGGGTCCTGCCCCTGCACGGCCAGCAGGCGCTCGGCCACCGCCGCGGGAGAACGCAGCGGCTCGCCGGCAAGCGCCTGGGCGGTCAGTCGTTCCGGGAGAGGAGCGCGCGGCGCGGACATCGCCCGATCATGCCGGTTCGGGGGTTCCGTGCGCGAAAAACGAGCGGCGCTAGCTGATCGCTTCGAGATCGACGATGAAGATCAGGGTTTCGTTCGGCGGGATCGCCGGCGGCGACCCGGCAGAGCCGTAGCCCAGTTCGGGCGGGATGATCAGTTCGCGCCGGCCACCGACCTTCATCCCTTCGATGCCTTCTTCCCATCCCGGGATGACCATCCCGGACCCGAGGGCGAAGGTGAACGGTTCCCCCCGGTCCCATGACGCGTCGAACTCCTTGCCGGTCTTGTAATTGACGCCGACGTACTGGACGGTCACTTCGTCGCCGGCTTTCGCGGCGGCGCCGCTTCCTTCTTCGAGGTCGTTGGTGACCAGTTCCTGCGGCGGCGCACCCTTCGGCGCTGCCACCTTCGGCTTGGTCTTCTTCGCGGCTTCGGATTCCTTCGGAGCCGACGCTGCTTCGGTCGAACCCGAGTCGGTCGTGGAATCGCCACCGCCGCAACCGGCGAGGGCCAGCGCCGAGCAGGCGAAAACGATCAGTAGGAGTCGCGGCATCCGCGGCATCTTAAGCCGAAGCGACACGCAAGCGACGGCTAGCCGTACTTGACGTGCAGCAGATCGAGCACGTAGACGAGGGTTTCCCCTTTGGGAACGTCCTTCGGCGGCCCGCCGGCCGTCATGTCGGGCGGGATCACCAGCTCGCGCCGATCGGAGGTCTCCATCTGGTTCACCCCTTCTTCCCAGCCCTGGCTCACTTCGCCTTTGCCGAGCGTGAAGGTGAAGGGCTTGCCTTCGTCCCAGGAGGAGGCGAACTTCTTCTTCGAGTCGTAGAGATAGCCGACGTACTGCACGGTCACCGTGTCGCCTTCGCGCGCCAGCCGGCCGATCCCGTCGATCAGGTCTTGGTTGATGAGGAATTCAGGCGGCGGCTTGTCGGGGATGATCGGCTTCGTCTCCGCTCCCGAGAGGCCGTTGGCAGCAGGCTTGAGCTGCGCTTCCCGGCGGATCGGCGACCGGGGTGCTTCCAGGTCGTACGGTTCGAAGGAGACGCTGCTCGATGAGTCGGAACCTCCGCCGCAACCGGGCAGGACCATCGCAAGCAACGCGCTAATAATCAGCAGCTTTCGAGGCATGGCGGCCATAGTAGAGAATGCCGCGCAATTTTGCACGCGCTTCAGGGACGCCGCTTGGGGAGCTGCCGCGCCGCCTCGGCGTCGATCTTGAGGACGACGCCCCGCTCGTAGATCGCCTCCACCTCGGGCGCGTCGACGAAGCGCTTGCCACCCGGCCCCCAGCTTTCGTCGAAGACGATCCCGTCGAACATGTTGGCCTCGGGGGCGGCGGAGACGCTGATGACCCGCCCCAGCTTCTCGCCGTCGCTGGAGAAGACGGGGATGCCGCGCTTCGCCACGAGGTAAGAGACGGGGTGACCAAGATCCTCCATCGCGGGGCGAGCCTAGCGAATGCGACAACCCGTCTAGACTGGCGGCGGGGAGAACTCGATCCGTGGAGGACAGAGATGGGCCTGAATCTCGCTTCGATCGTCACCGAGAGCGCCGCGCGGACGCCGGCGGCCGTGGCCGTGCGCCTCGGCCCGCTGGAGCTGACCTACGCCGACCTCGACGAGCGCAGCGCCCGCCTCGTGGCGCTGCTGCGCGCAAAGGGCCTGCAGCAGGGCGACCGGGTCGGGGTGATGCTGCCCAACGTCCTCGAGTTCCCGATCTCCTACTACGGCGTCCTCCGCGCCGGCGGCATCGTCGTGCCGATGAACGTCCTGCTGAAGCGCCGCGAGATCGCCTTCTACCTCGAGGACTCCGGCGCCAAGCTGCTGCTCGCCTGGCACGGGTTCGGCGAGGAGGCGCGGACCGGCGCCGCCGAGGCGGGCGCCGAGCTGATCGAGGTCGAGCCCGAGTCCTTCGCCGAGCTGCTCGGCGAGCAGGAGCCCGACCCCGAGCTCGCCGCGACCGACGCGGGCGACACGGCGGTGATCCTCTACACCTCCGGCACGACCGGAAAACCGAAGGGCGCCGAGCTGACCCACTCCAACCTCTCGCGAAACGCCGAGATCGCCTCGCAGACCACCTGCGCGATCGAAGAGGGCGACGTCGTCCTCGGCTCGCTGCCGCTCTTCCACTCCTTCGGGCAGACGGTGAGCATGAACGCCTCGCTGCTGGTCGGCGCGACCCTCACCCTGCTGCCCAAATTCGACCCCGGCGAGGCGCTGGAGATCATGGGCCGCGACCACGTCACCCACTACTACGGGGTGCCGACGATGTACGGGGCGCTGCTTCACCACCCCGACCGCGAACAACACGACACCTCGGCGCTGCGGATCTGCATCACCGGCGGCGCGGCGATGCCGGTCGAGGTCCTGCGCGGCTTCGAGGAGGCCTTCGGCTGCGAACTGCTCGAGGGCTACGGGCTCTCGGAGACCTCGCCGGTGGCGAGCAGCAACCACCCCGGCCGGCCGCGCAAGCCGGGCTCGATCGGCACGCCGCTGCGTGAGGTCGAGATGAAGGTCGTCGACGAGAACGACGAAGAAGTGCCGCAGGGCGAGGTCGGCGAGATCGTGATCCGCGGCCACAACGTGATGAAGGGGTACTGGGAAAAACCGGAGGCGACCGAGGAGACGATGCGCGGCGGCTGGTTCCACAGCGGCGACATGGCCCGGATCGACGAGGACGGCTACTTCTTCATCGTCGACCGCAAGAAGGACCTGATCATCCGCGGCGGCTACAACGTCTACCCGCGCGAGGTCGAGGAGATCCTCTACGAGCACCCGAAGATCCGCGAAGCCGCCGTGCTCGGCGTCCCCCACGACGAGTGGGGCGAGGAGATCGGCGCCGCCGTCGTCCTCCACGAAGGCGAGGAGCTGACGGCGGCGGAGGTCAGCGCCTACGTCAAGGAGCGGATCGCCGCCTACAAGTACCCGCGGCTGGTCTGGTTCGTCGACGACCTGCCGAAGGGCCCGACCGGCAAGATCCTCAAGCGCGAGATCGCCGCGCCGGCCGCGACCGAGCCCGAGGGCGCCTGAGTCACTCGCCGATCCTGGCCAGCCAGCCAGGATCGCGGTAGTCTCCGCGGAGCCCGACCGCGACACTAAAAGGAGACACGATGAGCGTCGCTTCTCAGCGCCTGATGGACAACATCACCTATACGGATCTGTACCAGCGCTGGGAGCAGGGCAACTGGAGCGCCTACGACCTCGACTTCTCCCAGGACCGCGCCGGCTGGGAGGCGCTGAGCGACATCCAGCGCCGCTCGGCGATGTGGATCTACTCGATGTTCTATTACGGCGAGGACCGGGTCGCCGACACCCTCTCCCCCTACGTCACCGCCGCCCCGACCGAGGAGATGTCCTACTTCCTCGCCACCCAGCAGGTCGACGAGGTCCGCCACTCGATCTTCTTCCACCGCTTCTTCAAGGAGGTGATCGGGGTCGGCGGCGACACCGTCCAGCAGACCCTCGCCTCCACCCTGCCGCAGCTGAACTGGGGCTACCGCGGCATCTTCGACCGCCTCGACCTGATGGCCGAGGAACTGCGCAAGGACCGCTCGGTGGCGAAGTTCTGCCAGGCGATCACCCTCTACCACCTGATCGTCGAGGGCAGCCTCGCCCAGCCGGGCCAGCACTTCATCGAGGACTTCTTCGCCTCCGAGGAGACGATGCCCGGGTTCAGCGCCGGGATGGTCAACGTCTCCCGCGACGAGCAGCGCCACATCGGCTTCGGCGTCAAGGTCCTCTCCGAGCTGCTGAACGAGCCGACGCCGGGCTGGCAGGAAAACCGCGACGCGGTGGTCGAGCTGCTGCGCGAAACCCTGCCCTACGGGCCCGCCGTCTTCAACCCGCCGAACATGGACCGCTCCTACACCGAGTGCTACGGCTTCTCGCTCGAGGACATCTTCGCCTTCGGGATGAAACTGATCCGCCAGCGCTGGCGGACGATCGGCTTCCCGACCGAGGAGATGCCGCCCGGCGTCTTCCCCTTCCCGCCCGAGGACGACGAGATGGGCCTCGCCGAGCGCCAGGTGAAGATGATGATGGCCGGCGTGATCGGCTCCCCGGAAGGGCCGCCGCCGAGCAAGGACCCGGAGATCCAGCGCCTCTACTTCGACCTGATCGCCCGCGTCGCCGACCCCGCCGCAGCCAACGGCTCACCCTTCATCGTGCAGTGGCGCTTCACCGACGCCGAACCGTGGCACCTGGTCCTCGACAACGGCTCGACCCGCGCCGAGCCGGGTGAAGCCCCGAACGCCAATGTCACCCTGGAGACCAGCTGGGCCGACTGGATCGCCGCCGGCAAACCCGACGCCAATCAGCTGAAGATGATGCTGGAACGCCGCATCCGCCCCCGCGGCAAGGTCAAAGACCTGGCGCGCTTCCGCAAAGTCTTCAACTGATCCTTCCGCAACCGAGACCCGCGTCGCGGGTTCGAGGGGCATGTCTATTTCGAGGAGCGCCCCCGCGACGCTGGCCACCGTAACCGCCGCGCTGCTTGTAGCGCTGGCGATCGCATCTACCGCCTCAGCGGCGACGGTTGAAGTCCGCAAAGAAAAACCGACGTCAGGCACCGCCGCGGTGCTGGAAGTACTCGAAGCCAAGGACCCTGCCGCCGAGGACAACGAACTCAGCGTCCACATCGTCCGCGAGACCGCCTCGGACTTCGAAGTCGATTTGATCGACCGGGTCGCCGCGCTCACGCCCGGACCTGGTTGCAAAGGGGGCGGCCCGGCCATCTCAACCGTGACCTGCACCCTGCACAAACCCGGGCCAGAGATCGAACTCGCTTTCAGGTTCGACCTCGGCGGCGGCCGCAACTTCTTCGAGGCATCGAATCTCGCCTTTCCGCTCAGCTACCTCGGCGGCAGCGGGAAAGACGTCGTCGTCGCCGGCACCAACGACGACACGATCGACCCGGGAGCCGGGGAAGACACCGTCTACGGCAACCCCGGCAACGACCTGCTGATCGCGCCGGCCGTCCCCGACGTTGGCAACCGCTACGACCTCAGCCAGGGATTCGACACCGTCAGCTACGCGGCGAGGACGGTGCCGGTCCACCTGAAGGGGAAAACCGTGGAGGCGAGCGGCGGCAGCGACTACCTGGAAGCCGTCGAGAACGTCGTCGGCGGCACCGCGGACGACGTCTTCGACGACGAATGGCCTGCCGGGACGTTTCCCGCCCCGGCCATCCCGCAGATCGAAGGCGGGCCGGGGAACGACCTGCTCGAAAGCGGCGTCTCCGGCGCCACCCTGCTCGGCGGGCCGGGCGACGACACGCTGATCGGTGGCGACGATGCTCCGGTGCCGGTCGGCCTCAAGGGACCGCCGCCCCGCGGCATCAACCACCTATCCGGCGAAGACGGAAACGACCAGGTTCTCAGCGGCAACGCCCGCGACCTGATCGACCTGGGCAAGGGGAACGACTCCGCCTACGCCGGTGCTTCGAACGACCGCATCGACGGCGGTCCGGGCAAAGACCTGCTCGACGGCGACGAAGGCGATGACCTGGTGATCGGCGACGCCGGCTCCGACCGGCTCTACGGGGGCAGCGGAGAGGACCGCTTCTTCGCCGCCCGCAAGGTCGCCGGCGGCGAGCGGCACCCGCTCACCGAAGGCCCCTACGACGGGCGCGACCAGGTCGGGTGCGGCCCCGACCGGGACCTGGCGATCGCCAATCCCTGGGACACCCTCCGGGGCTGCGAGCGCGTCAATCTCCAGCCGCGCCCGAAGCACCGCCACAGCCGCTAGAAGCGTTCAGGAAATAGGCGGGCGGTGGTCCGCCCAGGGCCGCTCGGCCTCGATCTGGGCGGCGAGCGAGAGAAGCGTCGCCTCCTCGCCGCGGCGGCCGATGATCTGGATCGAGAGCGGCATGCCCTCGGCCGAGATACCGGCGGGGACGGCCATCGCCGGGTTGCCGAGGTGGTTCCAGGGAACGCAGTAGGGATAGAAGCGGCTCATCCCGAGCACGGTCTGCAGGGCGCCCTTGCCCTCCCAGCGGCGGACCGGCAGCGCGGTCCCTCCCATCACCGGCATCAGCAGCACGTCGTACTCGTCGAAGATCGTGTTGACGCGGGCGGCGTCGGATGCCCGGCCCTCGTTGCAGGCTTTCTCGAAGAGGCTGCGGGGCAGGATCGAGCCGAGCCGGCCGAAGCCGCGGGTACGGCGTTCGAGCCGCTCCGGGTGCGGCACTTCCTTGACGGTGTCGGCGACCGCGCCGAGGTAGCGGGCGGTGATGTTGTTGCCGATGTTGCCCCAGGCGGGATCGCGCTGGGAGACGTCATGGCCGAGGCCGCTGAGCAGCGTGACGGCGTCGGCCACGGCGCCCTTGGCGTCGTCGTCGACGGTCGGCGGGGCGGCGGCGCGGGGCGGCAGGGTCGACCAGGCGACCTTGAGCTTGCCGGGCGGCGTCTTGGCGGCCTCGACGAAGGGGCGCTCGGGTGGCGGCGGTGCCTCGGGCTCGCGTGAGCCGCCGGAGACGACGTCGAGCCAGAGCGCGGTGTCGATCACCGAGCGGC
Source organism: Solirubrobacterales bacterium (assembly GCA_035473555.1). Taxonomy (GTDB): domain Bacteria; phylum Actinomycetota; class Thermoleophilia; order Solirubrobacterales; family 70-9; genus VAYN01. The sequence continues at coordinate 190,074 of DATIOC010000028.1, read as the reverse complement.
TGAGGCAGCCTTCGACCGCGAGGCCGTGCCAGCCTTCGAGGTTGGGCGCCAGCGAGACCCGGCCGCGGCTCGGCTTCAAGCCGAAGAGGCCGCAGGAGGCGGCGGGGATCCGGATCGAGCCGGCGCCGTCGCCGGCCGAGGCGATCGGCACCAGGCCCGCGGCCACCGCCGAGCCCGAGCCGCCGCTCGAGCCGCCCGGCGTGCGCTGCGGGTTCCAGGGATTGCGGGTGACGCCGTAGGTCGCCGACTCGGTGAAGCCGCAGATCGCCATCTCCGGCAGCAGCGTCAGGCCGATCACGATCGCCCCGGCCTCGCGCAGCCGCCGCACCATCTCGCAGTCGGCTTTCGCCGGCTCGGTGAAGCCGTCGGTCCCGTGGGTGTTGATCTGGCCGGCGACGTCGACTTCGTCCTTGATCGCCACTGGCACCCCCAGCAGCGGCCGCTCCTCCCCAGCCTTGATCCGAGCCTCAGCCTGCTCGGCTTCCAGCAACGCCTTCTCAGCAAAGACCTTCCGAAAAGAGTTCAGCTCAGGATCAAGCCGAGCAATCCGGTCCAGGCAAAGCTGCACCAGCTCCTTCGGAGAAACCTCCCCCGCCCGAACCATCTCCGCCTGCTTCGCGGCCCCGGCAAACGCCAGCTCATCCCCGTTCATTAGGCCCATCCTACGGCGTCAGGCTTTGGCCGGCTCTGCCTCCGGCTCGCCGCCGCCCTCGAAGCTGAAGTCGGGGATCAGCTTGTCGAGCCAGCTTGGGAACCACCAGTTCCAGGAGCCCATCAGCTTCATCGCCGCGGGGACGAGGATCAGGCGGACGAGGGTGGCGTCGAGGGCGATCGCGACGGCGCAGCCGACGCCGAGCTCCTTGATCGAGGGGACGCCGGTGAGGACGAAGACGGCGAAGACCGAGGTCATGATCAGCGCCGCCGAGGAGATCGTCCGGGCGCTGGAGGAGAGGCCCTCGGCAACTGCGCGTTCGTTGTCGCCGTGGACCATGTAGCGCTCGCGGATCCGCGACATGAGGAAGACCTCGTAGTCCATCGAGAGGCCGAAGACGATGGCGAAGATCAGCGGGATGTTGATCGTGTCCAGCGCCCCCTGGCTTTCGAACCCGAGGAAGCCGTCGAACCAACCCCACTGGAAGATCGCGACGAGGACGCCGAAGGCCGCGCCGATCGAGAGCAGGTTCATCAGCACCGCCTTCAGCGGCAGAATCAGCGAGCGCAGCATCACCATCAGGACCAGGAAGCTGAGCGAGAGGACGAAGAGGATGATCTTCCACATCGAGCCGCCGACCTGGTGACGGACGTCGTCGCCGCGGGCGGTCTCGCCGCCGACGTTGACTTCAGCCTGCTGCGCCAGCGCCGAGGCGGGGACGACGGTGTCCCGCAGGCGGCCGACGAGCGCCACCGCTGCATCGGACTCGCTCGGCGCGCTTGGGGTCGCCTGGATCAGAGCGGCGTCGCCGGCATAGACCGGCCGGCCCACGGCGGTGACCCCGGCGGTGCCCGCGACTTCGCGGGCGAAAGCGACGACGGCGGGCTTGTCGACGCTGCCGTCGAAGCTGGCGACGATCTGCACCGGGTCAGTGCCGCCGTTCAGCTGCTGGGAGGCGATTTCGCTGCCTACCCGGACGTCTGAGTCCTTGGGGAACTGGGCAATCGCTTCGGTCCCGGTCTCGAGCGAGAGCAGCGGGCTGGCGAGGAAGAGGAGCACCGCCGAGACGCCGATCACGGCGGTCCACGGCCGCGCCATCACCCGCACCGTCCAGGCGCGCCAGAAGCGGTTTTTCTCGGTCGCGGCCTGCTGGGCCGTCTTGCGCCGGTAGAAGCGCCGCCGGAAGAAGTCCTCGACCTTGCCGACGACCCCGCCCGGTAGGACGCGGTCGCCGAGCATCGCGATCAGCGCCGGCAGCAGCGTCGTCGCGGTGAGGATCGAGACCGCGACGACGGTCATCGCGCCGAGCGCCATCGAGCGCAGCGCCTGGTTGTCGACCATCCAGAGGCCGGCCAGGGAGATGATCACCGCGAGGCCGGAGAAGGTGACGGCGAGGCCCGAGGTGGAGAGCGAGAGCGCCCGCGCTTCAGCCTGATCGCGACCCGCTTCCCGCTCCTCGCGGTAGCGGGCGAGGATGAAGAGCGAGTAATCGACGGCGACGCCGATCCCGATCATCGAGGCCATGTTGGTGACGAAGACCGAGGTCTCCATCTGCAGCGAGAGGAAGTAGATCAGCGCCCCGGTGACCAGCACGCTGACGAAGCCGAGCGCCAGCGGCAGGGCCGCCGCGGCGAGCGAACCGAAGACGACGAGGAGGATGATCGCGACGATTGGGAAACCGGTCCCCTCGGCCTTGGCCAGGTCTTCCTTGGAGATTTCCTGCATCCCGGCCCAGATCGTCGGCTGCCCGACCAGGTAGGGGGTGACACCGGCGTCCGCGGTGCCGGGCTCGAGGTCTTCGCGCAGGGTGGCGGCGGGGTCGATCAGCTCATCCGAGGAGAGGTCGCTGCGCAGCCCCACGAGGACGACGTCGGTCCCCTGCAGCTGGCGCCGCGCCTGCCTGGCCGCGGCCGGCGGCAGGGTGACGTCGTCGAGCTTGGCGACTTCGTCCTGCAGGCGCCCGACCGCCGCACTCCGCTCGGCGGCGCTCGCGCCCGGCGCCGCCTTCAGCACCACCCCGATCCCGTCGGCCTGCGAGCCGAATTCGTCCTGCAGCGATTCGCTCACCTTCATCGACTGGCTGCCGGGAACGTCGAACCCGCCGCCGGTCAGGTGATCGGTCTGTTTCGAGGCGAAAGGAAGAGCCAGAAGGACGATCAGGACCCAGGCCCCAACCACCAAGCGGCGGCGCCGTCCCAAGAACCCCGCCAGTGCCCTCATTCCGTCTCTCATGCGTCGTCTCCCTCTCCTCATGCCGGATTTGATGCGTAGGGGAACCCTCTCGCCCGCACCCGACCCGGGTCTGTGACGGCGCTCACTACGTGAGGGCCGTCACGCCTATCCCTTCTGTGTAGAAGCGAAATCGGTCTCTGAGCCGCCCTGACTTCCTGCGCCACAACTAAAGAACGGCCGGGGCGCCGCCGAAACGGCCCCCGGCCTTGGCACAGGAGGTTCTAGCTCCCATGCAAGACCAGCGTATGGCAGCTTCAAACGCTGCCGAAGACCTGCGAGACGAACGGGCGGTCCTGGTTCATCTCGTAGAGACGTTCCCTCAGACTCTCCGGCTCTCGGACCTGATCCGGGAAATGGGCGCTGAGGACTTCGAGAAGCGCGACAACATCGAACGGGCGGTGCGGGAACTCGTAGCGGGCGGGCTCGTGTTTCGCTGCTCAGGCGCGGTTCTGCCGAGCCGAGCCGCTCTCCGCGCCTACGAGTTGCTCGTGGGGGCGGCGTAGATGGAGGCGGCAGAGCGGTTCGGCCGCAACCTCACCGTCCTGCGACGGGAGGCGGGCTTCACGCAGGATCGGCTCGCGGTTGAGGTCCACATGGGCCGGAACCTGCTGTCGCGGCTGGAGCGAGGCCATCGCATCCCGCGTCTCGACCACATGGTGCTGCTGGCTCGGGTAATCGACGTGCAGGTCCGCGACCTGCTCTACGGGATCGAGTAAGGCGATGCCCTCCGAACACATCACGTTGACGACCATCGCCGAGCGGTTCGCGTGGAACCTGCGGATCGCGCGAAACCGAACCGGCCTGACGCAACGCGGGCTGGCAGCGCGTATGGGCCGGTCTCAGAGCCGAATCGCTAAATGGGAGAGCGGTAAGATGCTTGGCCCGAACCGAGGCGATTGTGCGGCTCGCAGAAGCGCTGGAGATCGAGCCTGGCGAGCTGCTCAGAGAGACGAAGGGACTCAGCAGCTAGGCGAATCGGCGGCTCGGGGTGGCTGCCCCGAGCCGCCTTGGACAACAAGTAGGTGCGGAGGCCATCAGCACCCGCCGCGATGCTTTCAACGCTAGCGGAGCCGAAACGTCGGCAGATCTGTCCGAAGGAGCGGGAAAAATCGCGGCAGATCCTCAGAGCTTTAGTGCCTGTGGCTGCAGGTGGCTTTGAGGCAGAAATAAAAGGACAACAATCAGATGTCTGAAGAAAGCCCGTATTTCTACGTTTACCGTGATCGTGCCGGAGAATTCCGCTGGCGCCTGAGATCTTCCGGGAACCGGAAGATCATCGCTGACTCGGCGGAGAGCTACGTGTCCAAGAGAGGCGCGGAGGAAGCCGCCGAACGCGTCAAGCGCGACGCTCCTAAGGCGCTGATCGTGACGGAAAGTTCGTAGCGCAGGGAATACAGAGAGGCTCAACGAGCGGTTGGTCGCCGATGAAGCCATACAGCCGCTCTGAGTAGCGCTCTGGCTCGCAAAAGACATGGGGGCACTGGCTGCACGAGAGACCGTGCGGCCAGTCTTCCTCTAGGTAGACCTCGCCTGCGACCAGCGAAGGGGCGACGCTCATACCGTGCCTTTCGTCATGCCGCCCTCGACCCCTTTGCTGGTAGCGGTGCAATGGACTTGAGGTTGATGGGAGGCGGTTCTCAAATTTCACCCGCCCTCTGCCAGCTAGCCTTCGGGCGTGGCCAAGAAACAGAAGACCGATAAGGGTCTCGAGATCCCGGTCCCGACCAAAGGCGAATTTGACGCTGCTATGAGGAAGGTCGCGCCTCCAGCACGTCGTAGACCGCCTGACGAGAAAGACCCGCCTCAGAAGCAATCTGGGTGATCGGTATCCCGGCACTCCGCGCCGCCCGGATATTTGTCTTCAGATCATCGGTCGCCTTGCGCCGATCTTCGTCGGCCTTGGCGCGGCGTTTGGCCGCTTTCCGTATTTCGCGCAGAGTGCGATCCCACTCGCTGACGATCTTGGTCATTGGTTCGCCGCTTCCTTAACGAGGGCGTGGAACATCGAGCGCTGGCCGGTGCGGCGATGGTTGTAGCGCCAGGCGTACTCGTCTAGATAGGACTGGAGCCACTTGCGGGAGACGAGCTTGTAGGTGCCACGCATCCCGGTCTTCAGATTGCCGAAGAACCCCTCGATCGTGTTCGTGTAGATGTGCCCCTCAACGTAGGAGCCGGCGGAGTGGTTGATCACCCGGTGGTCGGCGAAAGCCCGCGCCAACGGCTTGTAGGACATCCAGTCGTCGGTGTAGAGGATCGCTTCCGGGTTCACGTTCACCCGCACGGCTCGACTTAACGGCTCGCCTCGCCGCGACTCGATGACCCGGGCGCGGACGATCCCGCCGCGCTCGACCATCCCCAGAACGGTGGGCTTCGCTTCGCGGAAGGCGACCGACTCCTGCCGGGTTTTGAATTTGCGGCGCGGTCGCCCGCCCCAGGAGGTCTCGTCTACCTCGACCTCGCCGCGAAGCTGTTTGGCCGGATCGCCTTCAGACATCAGCTCGTTTCGGATGCGGTTGAACATGCGCCAGGCGGTCTTGTAGTGGACTCCAAGCTCCCGCTCTAGCTGCTTGGCAGATATGCCGCAGCGAGTGCTCGTCATCAAGTACATGGCATGGAACCAGAGCCGCAGCGACGTTGAGGAGCGATGGAAGATCGTCCCGGCGGTCGGATGCAGGTGGTGCCCGCAAGCGGTGCAGGTCCAAGACTGGCGCTGTTGCTTGGTCTCGTAGCGCTTGAAGACCTTTACCGCGTCGCACTTCGGGCAATGGGCGTGTTCGCCGTCCGGGGCGTGGCGGGTCCGCCAGAGATGCTCCAGGCAAGCGGCGTCGTCGGGGAACTCGGCTAGGAACTCGGTTACCGAGTAGTCCGAGGTCGAAGACTTCGCGCGGCGGGGGTTGTGGCGGTTGGCCGGTGGCACGGATGTAAAGCTACTTGACAAACTCGACGTTGTCAAGCGGCTTTACAGATCCAGAGCCCCTCGCTATTGTCCAGATATGACGAAAAGCTCAGGAGGTCCCTATGTGATGCTCGCCGTCCTCTGCGAGCAGGCGATCATCGCCAACGACGGGCGGATCAGCATCATCAACGTTGTCGAGCAGGTGACCCAAGGGCGCGCTGGCCCTGACGTCCCTGACGAAATGCCGCCCTTCAACTTCCAGATCAAATCGGTAGTCGAGTTGGTCGGGGGCTCCGCCACCGGGCGCTTTGCGGTCAAGATCCGCCCGGAGGACCCGAGTGGAGTTCAGCTTCCCGCTGTAGAGCACCCTGTCCGCTTTGGGGAAGGAAGCGGCGTCCGCCTGATGGGCGACCTACAGCTTGAGCTGACGGTGGAGGGCCGTTATTGGATCGACGTCGTTCTCGTAAAGGGACGGGGAGACACCCAAGACGAAGAGCTGCTTACGCGAATGCCTCTGAATGTGGTCTACCAACCACAGAGAACGATCCCTGGCCCAATGAACCCATAACGGCTTGGCCTTTCGAGCTACCAGAGAGGATGATCTGTGGCGCAGGGGGAAGCTTGGTCAGACCTTCCCGGAGCTGATCCTCGGTCCAGTCTCCATTCGTGAACTCGGCGATCCGCAAGGTGATGGCGGTTGCACGCTCATGGCCTTCCCGATCGTCCTGCGGGGAGAGATCCCAAGTCTGCGGCACCAGCCACGCCTCAAATTCGGCAAGCGAATCCTCGCCACGAAGGTAGCGCTGAAGATGCTCGTCGATTACGTGAACTAGCGAGTTAGGCATGTCTCGTCCTCTCAAACGGGTTACGAAGAAGGAGTTGCGCGCCCTCTTCAATTCGGGAGCCTATTGCGATTCGGACCTGCGTGGAAAGGTCGAAGAGCATATTGAACGGTCGAGCGATATTGCGCAAGACCTCTGTCGCAAACTGCGAATGCCTATTGGGTCGCAGTCTCAAATCGTCGCATATCGCCTCCCTGGCCTCGGCAAAATCGCCCTGGTGCACCAATACGTCCGTCCAGACGGGACAGTCAGAGGGAAACCGGACCCTAAGTACCTCGTCATCGACGGCGTGATCCACGCGCTGCATCTAAAACCGCCGGGGCGGGGTCGGGAGTAAAGAATCTGCGACCTCGGCGTGCAGGCTGCCGCGATTTCGCTTCTACACAGAAGGGATAGGCGTGAGGGCCGTCACTCGCAGCGCGTACCCTGAGCGGGTGATCATCGACTGCGCGGCTTACGAGAAGGGGCGGCGGCGGCAGGCTGAGCTCTCGATGGATCGGGCCGGCGAGGCGGCGCGGGAAGAGGGGACTTTTGTCTGGCTTGGGGTGGTCGAGCCGAGCGAGGAGGAGTTCAAGGCCGTGGCGGCCGAGTTCGGGCTGCATGAGCTGGCGGTTGAGGATGCGGTGCGGGCCCACCAGCGGCCGAAGGTCGAGGCCTACGGCGAGACGATCCACGTGGTGGTCAAGACCGCCCGCTACGTCGACCCCGAAGAGGTGATCGAGCTGGGCGAGATCTCGATCTTTGCCGCCCCGGACTTCGTGATCACCGTGCGCCACGGCAACGCCGACCTCGGTCCCGTCCGCGCCCGGCTCGAGCAGCGGCCCGACCTGCTCGAGAAGGGGCCCGGCGCGGTCCTCTACGCGATCCTCGACCACGTCGTCGACCGCTACATCGAGGCCGCCCAGGGCTTCGACGACGACGTCCGCGAAGTCGAGCTGCAGGTCTTCGGCGAAGGCCAGAACCCGACCGAGCGGATCTACAAGCTCGAGCGCGAGGTGCTCGAGTTCCAGGCGGCGACGGCGCCCCTGGGGGAGGCGCTGGAAGAACTGTGCAGCCGCAACTTCGTCGTCGTCCCGGAAGCCCTGCACGAGTACTTCCGCGACGTCGAAGACCACCTGCGCCGGGTCTCGACCCGGATCGAGAACTTCCGCGAGCTGCTCGACAGCGCCCTGGAAGCGAACCTGACCCAGGTCTCGATGCGCCAGAACGAAGACATGCGGAAAATCTCCGCCTGGGTGGCGATCGCCGCGGTGCCGACGATGATCGCCGGCATCTACGGGATGAACTTCGAGCACATGCCGGAGCTCGGCTGGCGCCTCGGCTACCCGGCGGTGCTGGCGGTCATCTTCACCGCCTGCCTCTACCTCTACTGGCGCTTCAAGCGCTCCGGCTGGCTGTAGCTACTCGGAGCCGAGCAGGTACCGCGCCGAGGCGACGCCGACGGCAAAGGCGCCGGAGCTGTCGCGCGAGGGATCCGAGAGGGCCTGCAGGGCGTGCCCGTCGCCGAGCGCGAAGAGGTAGGAGACGACGTCCTCGGCCGGGAAGCGCAGGCGGACGACGCCCTCCTCGTCCTTGCTGCGCAGGACCTCGGCGACGTGGGAGCGGGTCCGCTCGAAGAGCTGGCCGACCTCGCGCTGGATGTCGGGGTTGCGGCGACCGGCGCTGAACAGCTCGTAGAGGAGGAGGAAGAAGCCGGCTTCGTTCTCGATCATCTCGGTCAGGCTGGTGACCAAGGCCTCGATCACGTCGTCGACGCTCTTCGCCGGGTCCAGCCGCGCGTCGAGGCGTTCGACCCGCAGCTCGGTGTCGCGGCGCACGACCTCGACCAGAAGCCGCTCCTTGGTCCCGAAGTAATAGTGGAGGAGGCCGCGGCTGACGCCCGCCTCGCGGGCGACGTGCTCGAAGGTGGAGCCGGCGGCGCCGCGGCGGGCGACCGAGTCCCGCATCGCGTCGACGATCCGCTGCGCCTTGTCGCCGCTCAGCTCCCGCTCTTTAGTCGCCGCCTCCATCCAGTCCTAGCTTAGGTCCCGCTCAGGACCCGTTGATGGAGGTCGTGCTCGTGTACTCGAACTCCTCTTCGGCGCCGAACAGCGCGTCGAGCACGGCCTTGCGCGCACCCTCGCTGACCGCCAGGGCGATAACCGCGCCGATGATCGCGATCAGCAGCAGTTTGCCGATGCCGCCCTTGCGCTTCGGCTTCGCGCGCAGGCTCTCGGAAGCTTCCTGCAGGCTCTCGGCGGCCTTGCGCAGGTCCTTCTGGACCTTCTTGTCGCTGGTCACCGCCTTGACGGTTCCCTTGCCGTTGCCGGTCGCCCGGCCGTAGGCGCTCTTGGCGCTTTCGAAAGCGTCCTTGAGGCTGTCGCGCAGCTCTTCGTCCTCAATCAGGCGCTGCACGTAGGGATTCTCGCGGGCAGTCTCGTAAATGTCGCCGGCGCGCGCCGTCGTCGTCTTGCTCATGCCTTCTCCTCGCTGGATTCAGTGGCCACCACCAGAATAACTCTCTACCCGGGGTTGACGTGAGCAAGCAGCCGGATGTCAGCCCGGTCCCACGCCATCCAGCAGCACTCCGTTGTTGCGGAAGTCCGTTCTGGCGCCCCGCAGCGCGCGCAGCCGCAGCGGCACCAGTTCAGGGCCAGGGACCCGGTAGCGGCGGATGAAAAGCGGCCCGACGTGTTCGGCATCGGTCTCGCGGAAGCCGGGGCCGAGCAGGTGCCGCGCCGGAGGCGGCACCTCCCCCATCGAGACGAAGGCGACTTCGCGGACCAGCCACTCGTAGCCTTCCGAGGCCTTCAGCTGGATCGCCCCGGTCGAGAGGTAGAAGCGCAGCGGCGCCTCGCCGAGCACCCAGGTCACCGTCGCCCGCGGCCCGTCGGGCTCGCCGAGGTGGTCGGCGACGGCGCGCCAGTCCGGCCGCTGCAGCTCCGGCGAGGTGCTGGCGTGGATCGAGAAGGCGAGGGAGTAGACGACGAGGACGGCGGCGATCGCGGTGCCGAGGCGGCGGGCGCGCTCGACGCTGAGCGCGACGGCGACGACGACCAGCAGCGGGACCAGCGCCGGCAGCAGGTTGCGGGCGAGGACGAAGTCCTTGCCGGCGGAGAGGAGCGCCAGCAGCAGCGGGATGCCGACCGCGGCCGCGACGACGGCCAGCGGGACGAAGGCGGCGCGGCGCTCGGGGCGGCTGCCGCGCACCAGCAGCAGGGCGAAGGCGGCGGCGACCAGCGCCAGGGGCAGGAGCGCCGGCTGCCACTGCTCGGTGCGGCCGATGATGTCGCCGGTCTCGCCGACCATGTAGGTGATCCCGACTTCGGCGACCCGGTGGCCGAGGCTGAATTTGCCGATCCATTCGGCGTGGCCGTAGGACATCTGGTGGATCGCCAGCGGCGCCAGCGCGACGACGGCCAGGGCGACGATCCAGAGCCCGGAGAGGATCGCCCTCCCCCGCCGCCGCGCCAGGAGCACGACCTCGGCGACGAGCGGGAAGACGGCGAAGTAGTGCGTGGCGAGGGCGAGAGCGGAGAAGACGCCCCACCAGACGAAGTCGCGCTTCTCATCGCGACGCTCGCCGTCCCGCAGGGCCCGCACGCAGAAGAGCAGCGAGAGGGCGCAGAAGAGGCCGAGCAGGGCGTAGGCGCGGGCCTCCTGCGAGTACCAGAGCAGCATCGGGTTGAAGGCGACCAGCGCCGCGGCGGTGACCCCGGCCCGGGCGTCTCGCAGTTCGCGGCCGGTGAAGTAGGCGACCGGGATCGTCGCGACGCCGGCGAGCGCGGAGAGGAAACGCAGCCCCCACTCGCCGTTGCCGGTGACCTGCGTCCAGAGCCAGGCCAGCGCGTAATAGAGGGGCGGCGCCGACTCGGAGAACCCGACGGCGTCCATCGCGTGGCCGAAGCCGACCCGCAGGACCCGGCTGGCGGTGACGATCTCGTCGTGGTGGTAGGCCTGGTCGCCGAGGGTGGCGAAGCGCAGCACCGCGCCCAGCGCGGTCAGCCCGGCGACGATCCAGAAGCTGCGTGAGCGCACTAGGAGAGGGCGACCCCGAGAGCCTCGAGGACCTCGTCGACGTAGACGAACTCGAGGCCGCCGAGCTCGTGCTCGGGGATCTCCCCGACGTCGCCCTCGTTGCGGCCCGGCACGATCACCTTCTTGATCCCGGCCCGCTGCGCCGCCAGCGACTTCTCCTTCAGGCCGCCAATCGGCAGCACCTGGCCGGTCAGCGTCACCTCGCCGGTCATCGCGACGTCGTTGCGGACCGGCCGGCCGCTGATCAGCGAAGAGAGGGCGACGGTCATCGCCACCCCGGCCGAGGGGCCGTCCTTCGGCACCGCGCCGGCCGGAACGTGGATGTGGATGTCGTGCTCGGCGAACCAGTTGTCCTCCAGTTTCGGGGCGATCTCGCGGTAGTGGCCACGGACGTAGGAGAGCGCCGCCTGCGCCGACTCCTTCATCACGTCGCCGAGCTGGCCGGTGATCGTCAGCTTGCCCGAGCCCGGCATCGCGGTGGCCTCGATGAAGAGGACGTCGCCGCCGGTCGGGGTCCAGGCGAGGCCGGTGGCGACCCCGGGGACCTTGGTCCGGCGGCGCTGCTCGGCGAAGACGCGCCGGCGCCCCAGCAGCTCGCGCGCTTTCTTGCCGGAGATCCGCACCTTGCCTTTGACCTTGCCCTCGGCCACCTGGCGGGCGACTTTGCGGCAGACGGTGCCGATCTGGCGCTCGAGGTTGCGGACGCCGGCCTCGCGCGTGTACTCCTCGATGATCGCGGTCAGCGCCGCGTCGGTGATCTCGATCTGCGAAGGCTTCAGCCCGTTGGCTTTGATCTGGCGGCCGACCAGGTAGCTGCGGGCGATGTGGCGCTTCTCCTCCGTCGTGTAGCCCGCCAGTTCGATCGTCTCCATCCGGTCGAGCAGCGGCCCGGGGATCGTGTCGAGGACGTTGGCGGTGGCGATGAAGACGACGTCGGAGAGGTCGAACTCGAGGTCGAGGTAGTGGTCGCGGAAGCTGTCGTTCTGGGCCGGGTCGAGGACCTCGAGCATCGCCGAGGCGGGGTCGCCGCGGAAGTCGGCGCCCATCTTGTCGATCTCGTCGATCATGAAGACGGGGTTGCGGGAACCGGCGTCGCGCAGGGCGCGGACGATGGTGCCGGGCATGGCGCCGATGTAGGTGCGGCGGTGGCCGCGGATCTCGGCCTCGTCGCGGACGCCGCCGACCGAGATCCGCTCGAACTCGCGGCCGAGCGCGCGGGCGATCGATTTGCCGAGGCTGGTCTTGCCGACTCCGGGCGGGCCGGCGAAGCAGAGGATCGGGCCGGGCGAGTCCGGGTTGAGCTTGCGCACCGCCAGGTACTCGAGGATCCGGTCCTTGATTTTCTCCAGGTCGTAGTGGTCGGCGTCGAGGACCTCGCGGGCGTGGGCGAGGTCGAGGTTGTCCTCGGTCTGCTTCGACCAGGGCAGCTCGGTCAGCCACTCGAGGTAGGTGCGGATGACGCCGTGCTCGGCCGCGGCGGGCGGCAGCTTCTCCAGCCGCGAGAGCTCGCGCTCGGCGGCTTTCAGCGCGTGCTCGGGCAGCTTCGCCGCCTCGATTTTCTCTCGCAGTTCGCTGGCTTCGGCCTGCTGCTCGTCGCCCTCCCCCAGCTCGTCCTGGATCGCTTTCATCTGCTGGCGGAGGAAGAACTCGCGCTGGCCTTTGTCGATCTCCGACTCCACCTGGGTCTGGATCTGGGTCCCCAGCTGGACGACCTCGAGCTCGCGGGCGAGGATCCGCGAGAGGTGGCGCAACCGCTTGGCGACGTCGACCTCTTCGAGCAGTTTCTGCTTCTCCTCGGTGCCGATCCGCAGGGCGCCGGCGATCAGGTGGGCGAGCACCGCCGGGTCGTCGATGTTGGCGACCGCCATCTGCAGCTCCTCGGGCAGGTAGGGGATCTGCTCGACGATTTCCGAGAAGGTGCGCTGGACGTTGCGGCTCAGCGCCTCCAGCTCCGGGGTCGGCTCGATCGCGTCGGGCAGCTCGCTGATCCGGGCGACCATGTAGGGCTGCTCGGCGACGAAATCGCCGAGCTTCACCCGCTGCATCCCCTGGACGAGGATCCGCAGGCTGCCGTCGGGGACCTTGACCATGCGGGCGACGGCGCCGACCACGCCGACCCCGTAGAGGTCGCCCGGGCCGGGCACCTCCAGCTCCGGGTCGCGGGAGGTGACCATCACCAGCATCCGGTTGGCGCCGAGGACGTCGTCGACCAGCTGGATCGAGCGCTCCTGGCCGACCGCCAGCGGCACCAGCGTTTCCGGGAAGGCGACGGTGTCGCGCAGCGGCAGCACCGGCAGCGCCTCGGGCAGCGGCTGGCTGGCGCGGATCGCCTCGTCGACATCGAGTGGCGAATCGACCACTTCGAGGACCGGTGCGCCCTCCATCACTTGCGGCCTATCGGCACCCGGCGGGTGGTCTCGTCGGGGTCGCGGAGCGGCAGCTCGATCCGCAGGATCCCCTCTTCGTAGGTGGCGCTGGCGCGCTCGGCGTCGACCTCGACCTGGAGTTCGACGACGCGGCGGAAGTGGCCCGAGGGGATCTCGATCTGCTGGTAGACGCGGCCCTCGCTCTCCTGCAGCTGGCGCTCGCCGACGATCGCCAGGTGGCGGCCGCTGACCTCGATCCCGACCTCGGAGAGCTCGACTCCGGCGAGGTCGACCTTGACGATCGCCCGCTGCGGGTCGCCGCAGTAATAGACGTCGACGTTGGGCGAGAAGCCGCTGGAGCGGCGGGTGATGTAGCGGGTGCGGCTCCAGTCGACGAAGACGTCACGTTGGGGCATCGGGCACAAAATAGCCCGCCTGGGTTCTAGGCGGGGCGCGAGGCCCAGCGCGGGGCGCGCATGAGCAGAACCGGCTGGCGCGGTGGGACGAGGCCCTCTGGTCGATTCGGCCGGAAGGTCGTGCAGGCCTCGTTCAGCTCGAGGGCGCAGAGGAGGTTCTTGCGGAAATAGCAGTCCTCACAGGTCGGCGGCTTTGGCTTGCGCGGCACGGCGGGCATGTTTGCACCGGCGCCGGGTAGGCGCGAGGGCCATTTCCGCAAATCGGCACGTCTTTGAAACAGCTTCGTCACAGCTTCCCTGCGTCTTCCGGGAACACGGGCGGCCAGCGCTAGTATCGAGGGCGATGGAGGGTCATTCACGCAGCGAGAAGCTCTCCGCTTCTCCGCCACTCTTCAAAAGCGAATTCCTCAACTTCTTCTCCCGGGTCCACCCCGCGGTGCCGGCGATCATCTTCGTGCCGGTGGTGGTGGCGATGGAGTGGATCGGGGTCGATCGTGGCTACGCCGCCTGGCAGCTGGCGCTGCTCTCGCTGGCCGGAGTCGGCGTCTGGACCCTGACCGAGTACTGGCTGCACCGCCTCCTCTTCCACTGGGAGCCGGACAACGCCTTCGGCCGCCGCATGCACTTCATCATCCACGGCATCCACCACGACCATCCCAACGACAAGATGCGGCTGGTGATGCCCCCGTCGGTCTCGATCCCGCTGGCGGCGCTCTTCCTCCTCGGCTTCTGGGCGCTCCTCGGCAACGCCGCCTTCCCGCTCTTCGCCGGGTTCCTGGTCGGCTACCTCTTCTACGACTACACGCATTACTACGTGCACCATTTCGTGCCGAAGACGGACTTCGGCAAACGGCTGCGCGAACACCACATGCGCCATCACTTTCAGGATCACAGCTACGGCTACGGCGTCTCCTCGCCGATCTGGGATCACGTCTTCAGGACGTATCCGAAGAAGCGCAGCAAGTACCGGTCTTAGCGATCGCCTGTCACAAAGCGCCATGCTTTCTCGTCTAGAGGGCATGAACGGATCTAGACAAGCGGTGGTGGTAGGCGGTGGCCCAGCCGGGCTGGTGGCTGCGGGGCGGTTGGCGGCTGGTGGCTTGGAGACGGTGCTCTTGGAGGGGAGCGGTCATTTGGGGGGACGGGCTGCTTCTGAGCGGCAGGAGGGGTTCGTGCTCAACCAGGGGCCGCATGCGCTTTATGTGGGTGGGCCGGCGGGGCGGGAATTGAAGGCTTTGGGGATTCAGTTGGACTGGTGGCAGCCGACCTCTGCTGCTTCGGTGTTTCCCCGGCAGGGGAAGGCGAAGCGGACGCTTGGGGGGTCGGGGCAGCTTGGGCGGTGGTTTCTTGGGATGCAGCGGACCGAGCCGGAGGAACTTGCCGGGATCTCGGCCGCCGAGTGGATCCGGCGGAGCATGCGGTCGGAGCGGGCTCGGGCGAGTGCCGCGGCGCTGGTGCGGGTGACGACGTTCGTCGCCGACCAGGAGAGCCTCAGCGCCGACGTTGCTGCGACGCAGCTGAAGATCGGGCTCTTGCCCGGGGTGCGTTATCTGCGCGGTGGGTGGCAGTCGCTGGTCGATGCACTCGCCGCCAGGGCCGAGGCCGATGGCGCATCCCTGCGCACGCGCGCCGCGGTGCGCAGCCTCGAGCGGGGGGACAGCGGCTGGGAGGTCAGGCTCGATGGGGAGACGCTGCATGCCGACGTCGTGGTCGTCGCCGCAGGCGGGCCTGATGTGGTCGCCAAGCTACTCGGGGAGCGCTCCCCCGCCGCCCCCGGTCCGGCGGCCGAGCTGAGCGTCCTCGACCTCGGCCTGCGCAGCCTGCCGCGGCGCTCGCGCCGCTTCGCCCTCGGGGTCGACAAGCCCACCTACCTTTCGCGCCACTCGCCGCCGGAGCACCGCGACGGCGTCCTCCTCACCCTCGCCAGCTACGCGCGCGAACCGCGGGCGGCGCTGGAGGAGCTGGCCGACGCGATTCAGCCGGGCTGGCGCCAGCAGGCGATCCTCGAGCGCTTCCTCCCCCGCATGGTCGCCGTCTCGGCGATCTCCACCCCGGCCGGCGGCGGCCTCGCCGGGCGTCCCGCGATCGACCGTGGCGAGGGCCTCTACCTCGCCGGCGACTGGGTCGGGGGCGAGGGGTGGCTGGTCGACGCGGCGATCTCCAGCGGTGCCGCAGCCGCCGCGGCGGCGCTGCAAAACGCGGTGCCGGCGCTGGCATGAGGGAGGACGCCTTCGCCGCCTGTCGTCCCCGCCTGCTCGGCATCGCCTACGGGCTGCTGGGCGAGCTGACCGAGGCCGAGGACGTCGTCCAGGACGCCTGGCTGCGCTGGGAGGAGGCCGACGGCAACGCGGTCCGCAACCCGGAAGCGTTCCTGGTCACGGTCACCACCCGCCTCGGCCTCGACCGGCTGCGCTCGGCGCGGGCTCGGCGCGAGGTCTACGTCGGTCCCTGGCTGCCCGAGCCGCTGCTGACCGACCCCGAGACGCCAGAGACGAAGACGATCGAGGCCGAGCGCCTCGACCTTGCCCTGCTCGGGGCGCTGGAGCGGCTGAACCCGGTCGAGCGCGCCGTGCTCGTCCTCCGCGACAGCTTCGACCTCGAGTACGCCGAGATCGCCGACATCCTCGAGCGCACCCCGGCCAACGTCCGGCAGATCGCCAAGCGGGCGCGCGACCACGCCGGCGACGCCAGCCGGCGACGCACGGTAAGCGAGGAGGAGCGCCGGCGGCTGGCCGACGCCTTCATGCTTGCCTCGGTCTCCGGCGACGTCGAACAGATCCGCGACCTGCTGGCCGCCGACGCGATCATGTACTCCGACGGGGGCGGCGTCGTCACCGCGGCGCGCAAACCGATCTACGGGGCCGACAAGATCGCCCGCTTCATGGTCGGCGTGCAGAACAAGGACGCCTTCCCATCTGATCCCGTCTTCACCCCCGTGCTCGTCAACGGCGACCCCGGCGTGCGGATGGACAGTGCCGAGCACGGCTTCCTCAGCATCATCGCCGTGGAGGTCGCCGACGGCGCGATCCAGGCGGTCCGCTTCTTCACCAACCCCGAGCGCTTCCCCGCCGAGTTCCCGCACGCCTGAAGCGATTGTGCACGGATTCGCGAAACATACGTTCTAACCGTGCCTAACGACTGGAGAAGTTAGCCAAGTATTTGAAATATCCCTTTGATTTACCCCATCCGAGTGTCACAGTGTGTATGACTCTGGCACACTCCCGCCTGGGTAATTTTTTTAACTTGGATGGAAGGAAACTAGATGCCCCCCAGCACCAACCATTTGGACGTAGCCCGCGAGGCCCTCGAGAGGACCATTCGTGAGCTCGAGGACCAGATCAAGCAGGCCGAGCAGGCACTTGCCGCGCTCGGTGGCAAAGTGGTCCGCCGCGGCCCCGGTCGCCCGCGTGGCAGCGCCAGCAAAAAAACCACCAAAGCAGCTGGAGCTCCGCGCCGCCGGCGTAAACGCCGTGGCGGCACCCGCGCCGATCAGGCGGTGAAACTGATCGAGGACAACCCCGGCATCAGCGCTTCCGATGTCGCGAAGCAGATGAAAATCAAGCCGAACTACCTGTACCGGGTCCTCGGCGACCTCGAGAAAGAGGGTCGCGTCAAGAAGGACGGCCGCAACTACCACCCCGCCGGCTGATCGGTACCAACAGTTACTCGTAACGCAGAGAGGCCGGCACATGCCGGCCTCTCTTTTTACATCTGTCGCCTCGCGGGCTAGACCAGGCCGAGCTGACTGACCGCGTCGCGCTCCTCCTGCAGCTCCATCGCGCTGCGGTCGATCCGCTCGCGCGAGAAGTCAGGCACGTCGAGGCCCTGGACGATGCTCCACTCGCCGCCGCTGCAGCTGCAGGGCATGCCGCAGACGATCCCCTCGCCGATGCCGTAGGAACCGTCGGTCGGCACCGCCATCGAGACCCAGTCACCGTCGGGCGTACCCAGCACCCAGTCGTGGATGTGGTCGATCGCCGCGTTCGCGGCGCTGGCGGCGCTGGAGGAACCGCGGGCCTCGATGATCTCGGCACCGCGTTTCGCCACCCGCGGGATGAACTCCTCGGCGATCCAAGCCTCGTCGTCGACCGCCTCCCAGGCGCTGCCGCCCTCGACCTTGGCGTTGACCAGGTCGGGGTACTGGGTGGGAGAGTGGTTCCCCCAGGCGGTCATGTTGGTGACCGCGGAGACCGGCTTGCCGAGCTTGTTGGCGAGCTGTGAGATCGCCCGGTTGTGGTCGAGCCGCATCATCGCGGTGAAGCGCTCGCGGGGAACGTCGGGGGCGTTCGACATCGCGATCAGGCAGTTGGTGTTGGCCGGGTTGCCGACCACCAGGACCTTGACGTCGTCGGCGGCGCCGGCGTTGATCGCTTCGCCCTGCGGCTTGAAGATGCCGCCGTTGGCCTCGAGCAGGTCGGAGCGCTCCATCCCCGGACCGCGCGGGCGGGCGCCGACCAGCAGGCCGACGTTGCAGCCGTCGAACGCGTACTTGGGGTCGTCGCTGATCTCGATCTTGCTCAACAGCGGGAAGGCACAGTCGGCGAGCTCCATCGCGGTGCCCTCGGCGGCTTTCACCGCCTGCGGGATCTCCAGCAGGCTGAGCTCAACCGGAGTGTCGGGGCCGAGCATCTGACCGCTGGCGATGCGGAACAGAAGCGCGTAGCCGATCTGCCCGGCGGCGCCGGTAACGGTGACTTTTACGGGGGTGGTGCTCACTGAATCCTCTCCTCGAGTCGGGGGGTTGGAAGGGGGTTTGAAAGTCGGAAGTTCGTTACGCCATCGCGCGCTGGAGGTTCTCGTCGATCGAGGCGAGGAACTCCTGCGTGGTCTGGTACTCCTGGCCGCCACCGACGAGCAGCGCCAGGTCTTTGGTCATCTTCCCGCTTTCGACGGTCTCGACACAGACGCGCTCCAGCGTCTCCGCGAACTGCGAGACCGCGGGGGTGTCGTCCATCCGACCGCGGGCGGCCAGCCCGCGGGTCCAGGCGAAGATCGAGGCGATCGGGTTGGTGGAGGTCGGCTTGCCCTCCTGGTGCTGGCGGTAGTGGCGGGTGACGGTGCCGTGCGCGGCCTCGGCCTCGACCGTGCTGCCGTCGGCGCTCATCAGCACGCTCGTCATCAGCCCGAGCGAACCGAACCCCTGGGCGACGGTGTCGGACTGGACGTCGCCGTCGTAGTTTTTGCAGGCCCACACGTAACCGCCCTCCCACTTCAGGGCGGCGGCGACCATGTCGTCGATCAGCCGGTGTTCGTAGGTGAGGCCGGCGGCCTCGAACTCCGATTTGAACTCGGCCTCGTAGACCTCGGCGAAGAGGTCCTTGAAGCGGCCGTCGTAGCGCTTGAGGATCGTGTTCTTGGTCGACATGTAGACCGGGAAGCCGCGGTCGAGCCCGTACCGCATCGAGGCGCGGGCGAACTCACGGATCGAGTCGTCGAGGTTGTACATCGCCATCGCGATGCCGCCGCCGGGGAAGTCGTAGACGTCGAGCTCGACCGGCTCGGAGCCGTCCTTCGGCGTGTAAGTAAGAGTCAGCGTCCCCTCGCCCGGCACGACCAGGTCGGTGGCGCGGTACTGGTCGCCGAAGGCGTGGCGGCCGATCACGATCGGCTTCGTCCAGCCGGGGACCAGCCGGGGGACGTTCGAGATCACGATCGGCTCGCGGAAGATGACGCCGCCGAGGATGTTGCGGATCGTCCCGTTCGGCGAGCGGTACATCTCCTTGAGGCCGAACTCCTCGACCCGCGCCTCGTCGGGGGTGATCGTCGCGCACTTGACGCCGACCCCGTGGCGCTTGATCGCTTCCGCGGCTTCGACCGTGATCCTGTCTTCGGTTGCGTCGCGGCTCTCGATCCCGAGGTCGTAGTACTCGAGCTCGACGTCGAGGTAAGGAAGGATCAGCTGCTCTTTGATGAACGACCAGATGATCCGGGTCATCTCGTCGCCGTCGAGCTCGACGACCGGGTTCTTGACCTTGATCTTGGTCACGGCCGGCGATGCTATCTAGGACACCTCGCCGCCGGGGTGCGACAATCCACCCCGATGGCAACCGCAGAACGCTCAGCTGCCGGTAATCACCAGGTCTTCAACCAACCGCCGCCGCTGGTCGACTACAACGTCTTCGAGAGCGACAGGCCGCTGGTCGAGGCGGTCGCGCGCGAGGGTGCCGAGTGGGCGCGCGAGCGGATCGCCGCCGTCGGCGAGTACTCCGGCAGCGGCGCGGCGCAGGAGCTCGGCCGGCTCGCCAACGAGAACGGTCCGAAGCTGCGCACCCACGACCGCTTCGGCAACCGCGTCGACATCCCCGAGTTCCATCCCGCCTGGCACGAGCTGATGGGCGTCGCGGTCGCCAACGAACTTCACTGCTCGCCGTGGAAGGACCCGCGGCCGGGCGCCCACGTAGCCCGCGGGGCCGCCTTCATGTGCATGTCACAGGCCGAGGCCGGGATCGGCTGCCCGATCTCGATGACCTACTCGGTGATCCCGGCGCTACGGACCCAGCCTGAGCTCGCCGCCGAGTGGGAGCCGCGCTTCCTCTCGGCCACCTACGACCCGGCCAACGCGCCGGCCGAGGCCAAGGCGGGCGCCCTGGCGGGGATGGGGATGACCGAGAAGCAGGGCGGCACTGACGTCCGCGCCAACACCACGGTCGCCCGCCCGGTCAACGGCGGCGGGCCCGGCGCCGAGTACGAGCTGACCGGCCACAAGTGGTTCATGTCGGCGCCCCAGTGCGACGCCTTCCTCGTCCTCGCCCAGGCCGACGGCGGCATCTCCTGCTTCCTCTTCCCGCGCTGGACCCCCGACGGCACCCGCAACCGCTTCCGCCTGCAGCGCTTCAAGGACAAGCTCGGCAACCGCTCCAACGCCTCGAGCGAGATCGAGTTCGACGCCGCCTCGGCCTGGCTGGTCGGCGAGGAGGGCGCCGGGGTGCGGACGATCATCGAGATGGTCAACCACACCCGGCTCGACTGCGTGATGGGCGGCGCCACCGGGATGCGCGCCGGGGTCGCCCAGGCGATCCACCACACCACCCACCGCTCGGTCTTCGGCCGCGAGCTTGCCGAGCAGCCGCTGATGCGGAACGTCCTCGCCGACCTGGCGATCGAGTCCGAGGCGGCGACGATCTCGGCCCTGCGGCTGGCGCGCGCCTACGACGAAGCGATCGCCGGGGACGAGGAGGCAGCGCAGCTGAAGCGCGTCGCCAACGCCGTCCTCAAGTACTGGATCTGCAAGCGCGCGGTGATGCACGCCGGCGAGTCCCTCGAGTGCCTCGGCGGCAACGGCTACGTCGAGGAGTCGGGGATGCCCCGCCTCTTCCGCGAGAGCCCGCTGAACTCGATCTGGGAGGGCTCGGGCAACGTCCAGTGCCTCGACGTCCTGCGGGCGATGGTCAAGAGCCCGGCCGCGCTCGACGCCTTCTTCGCCGAGGTCGAGGAGGGCGCCGTCGCCGAGCCCCGCCTCGCGGCCTACGCCACCGCGCTGCGCGACGAGCTGCCCGGCGACCTGGAGACGATCGAGTCCCGCGCCCGCCGCGTGGTCGAGCGGATGGCCCTGGCCCTCCAGGCCTCCCTCCTGGTCCGCTACGGCGACGAAGCGGTAGCCGACGCCTTCTGCGCCTCCCGCCTCTCCGGTGACTGGGGCCAGGCCTTCGGCACCCTCCCAGCCGGCACCGACTTCACCCGAATCATCGAGCGCCACCGCGCGACGAGCTAGACGCGAAACACCGCGCGCGACAGCCTCCCGTGTATGTACACAAGGGTGTACACTCTCCTATATATGGCCAAGACCGTCCCCGTCCGAGAGTTGCGCAGCAACCTGAGCAGCCTGCTTGACGATGTGAGCGACCGTCGCGATCACGTTCTTGTAACCCGCAACGGCACCCCTGCCGCGGCTCTCATCCCCATCGACGAATACGAGGCACTGGAGGAGACCGCCGAGATCCTCTCCGATTCAGACGCCCTCGCCGCCCTCGAGGTTGGACTCGCCGAGATCGAGCGTGGAGACACGATCACCCTCGCCGAACTTCGAAACGAACTCGCCGAGCGTCGTCCGACCGCCAGCTGATCGTTGGCTCGACTCGTCCTCGCACGGCGAGCCCGCGGCGATCTGCTCGACCTGAACTGGCCGCTAATCGACGCGATCGAGGAGGCGCTTGGACTACTTGAGCGGGATCCATTCGCCGGTTATGCCCTACGGGGAAAGCTCCGCGGCCTTTACTCAATGCGGGTTGGTGCCTATCGGATCCTCTACCAGCTGACGGACGGCGGCAAGACCGTCCGGGTCGCCGCAATCCGTCACCGCTCGATTTCCTACAGCAGCGATCCTCGCTGATCAGCGGGCGGTCGCGTCGCGCAGCGCCCGGCCGACCTGCTCGATCGTGACTACGCCTGAGAGGCGGCCTTCGGCGTCTACTGCCATCAGGGCGCCTAGGCGGCGGAGGTTTTGGTTGGCGAGGAGGGAGTCGAGGGGGGTGTCGTCGCGGACGAAGAGGCCGATGTCGTGGTCGACGTAGTCGGCGACGTGAGAGTTGGCGCGGGAGGGCTCCGGGACCTCGTCGGCGCGGTCGCGCTGGATCAGGCCGAGGAACTTGTGGGCGGCGTCGACGACCGGGAACCAGGGCCAGCGGTAGCGGAGGAAGTACTCGTCGAGGGCCTTTTCGACGCTGAGGTCGCCGGGGATGGTGACCGGCTCGCGGTCCATCACGTCGGCGACGCGGACGTCGCCGATCCGGTCGGTCAGCGCGGTCTGCATCGCCGCGCCGCGGGCCGAGCCGTTGATTATCAGGCCGATCACCGCCAGCCAGATGCCGCCGAAGATCACGCCGCTGAAGGCCAGCGCGATTCCGCCGGCGATGAAGAGGTAACCGAAGACGCGGCCGAGGTTGGCGGCGAAGCGGGTCGCCGAGTTGCGGTTCCCCGAGCGGTACCAGGCGAGCGCTTTGGCAACCCGGCCGCCGTCCATCGGGTACGCCGGCAGCAGGTTGAAGACGAGGACGAGGATGTTGATCGTCACCAGCCAGGCGACCAGCGCCATCAGGCCGGAAACGTCGGAGCGGGATTCGAGGACGACCGCCTCCCAGAAGCCGTTCGGGCCGGCAGCGGCAGTCCCCACCGCGGCGAGGACGATCGCGATCGCCGCCGTCACCGCCGGGCCGGCGAGCGCCACCTTCAGCTCGGTCCCGGGCGAGTCGGCTTCGCGGTCCATCCGCGCCATCCCGCCGAAGATCCAGAGCTGGATGCTGGAGATGCCGATCCCGTTCCGCATCGCGACGATCGCGTGGCCGAACTCGTGCAGGAGGATCGAGCCGAAGAAGCCGACGGCGCTGAGCAGCGCCAGCAGGAACGGCGTGCTCCCTCCTTCACCCAACAGCCGTTCGAAGAAATCGGCCATATAGAGGATGACGATGAACAGGACGATGAACCACGACCAGTCGACCGTGACCTTGATCCCGCGGAAGTGGAAAAGCGTGATCGACCGACCGCCGAGCATTTGCCCATGGTAAGCGGCTAGCGTCCCCGTCCGATGCCCGACGAAGCGATTTGGCTGCGGGAGCGGCTCGAGGAACTGGAGCGGATCGAGCGTCCGTCCGCCTCCGACGGCGAGCGCCGGGCGGCCGAGTGGCTTGTCGCCCAGTTCGGCGAGCTGGGAGCCGAGGCGCGGATCGAGGCCGAGGACGCGCACGGCACCTACTGGTGGCCGCTGGGGATTGGCGCCGCGCTGGGCGCGCTCGGCGCCGCCGCGGCGCTGCGCGGCCGGCGCCTGCTCGGGACGCTGCTCGGGACCGTCGGCGCAGCCGCGATCGCCGACGACTTCCCGCCCGGCGAGCGCCGCCTGCGCCGCTTCCTCCCCCGCCGGACCACCTACAACGTCGTCTGCGAGCTCGGCGACCCCGACGCCGAGCGAACCGTCGTGATCAGCGCCCACCACGATGCCCCCCACTCCGGGCTCGTCTTCCATCCCGCGATCCCCGAGCTCGCCGACCGCCTCGGGATGCTCGACCGCACCGACACCAGCCCGCCGCTGATGGCGCCGGTCGTCGGCGGGCCGGTGCTGGCGGCGCTCGGCGCCGCGACCGGCCGCCGGGCGCTGACCAAGCTCGGCCTCCTGCTCGGCCTCGGCTCGGTCGCGGCGATGGCCGACATCGGCTCCCGCAAGTCGGTCCCCGCCGCCAACGACAACGGCACCGCCGTCGTCGCCCTGCTCGACCTCGCCCGCCGCTTCGGAGCCGACCCGCCGCAGGGGATCCGCGTGATCCTCCTCTCGACCGGCTCGGAGGAGTCCTTCAGCGAGGGGATCAAAGCCTTCGGCGAGCGCCACTTCCCGGAGCTGCCGCGTGAGACCACCTTCTTCCTCTGCCTGGAGACGCTCGGCGCCACCCATCTGCTGGCCCTCCAGGGCGAGGGGTTCCTGAAGATGCGCGACTACCCGCCCCGGGCGCTGGCCTTCGTCGAGCGCATCGCCGAGGAAGAGGGAGTCTGGCTCTACCCCAACCTCCGCACCTACAACGGCACCGACGCCCTGGAGCCAAGGGTCGCCGGCTACGAGACCGTCGCCCTCTGCAGCTGCACGGATCAAAAGCAGCCGGGCCGCTACCACTGGCCCAACGACGTCGCCGCCAACGTCAACTTCGAGACGGTCGAGAGAGCAATCGACCTCTCCGACACCATGGTTCGCCGCCTCAGCCAGCGCTGGCTGTGACGAATTACAACGTGATGAATCCCGACTACGTGATCGGAGTTCTGCGGTATAGCATCCGCGCCCGTGCCATCCCATGACGTTCTCGTAATCGGAGCCGGGCTAGCCGGCCAGCGGGCTGCCCTCGCCGCCGCCGAGGAAGGCGTGTCGGTCGGGATCATCAGCAAGGTCCACCCGGTCCGCTCCCATTCAAACGCCGCCCAGGGCGGCATCAACGCGGCGCTGAACCCAGGCGACTCCTGGGAGTCGCACGCCTTCGACACGATCAAGGGCTCCGACTACCTCGGCGACCAGGACGCGGTCGAAATCATGACCCGCGAGGCGCCGGAGGAAATCCTCCACCTCGAGCACCTCGGCGTCACCTTCCACCGCAACGAGGAAGGCAAACTCGGCACCCGCGCCTTCGGCGGCGCCTCCGCCGCCCGCACCTACTACGTGGCCGACATCACCGGCCAGGCGATCATGCACGTGCTCTACGAGCAGCTGATGAAGTACTCCGAGCAGATCGCCCGCTACGAGGAGTGGTTCTCCAGCTCGCTGGCGATCGACGAGAACGGCGAGTGCTGCGGCGTCGTCACCCGCAACGTCGCCGACGGCCGGATGGAGCTCTTCCAGGCGAAGTCGGTGATCCTCTGCACGGGCGGCAACGGCCAGGTCTGGCAGCCGACCACCAACGCGCTGATCTGCACCGGCGACGGCATCGCGATGGCCTACCGCGCCGGCGCCAAGCTGATGGACATGGAGATGATCCAGTACCACCCGACGACGCTGGCGGGCAAGGGCTTCCTGATCACCGAGGGCGCCCGGGGCGAGGGCGCCCACCTGCTCAACGCCAAGGGCGAACGCTTCATGGAGCGCTACGCGCCGAACAAGATGGAGCTCGCCTCCCGCGACGTCGTCTCCCGCGCCGAGCAGACCGAGATCAACGAGGGCCGCGGCTTCCCCGACGGGACCGTCGCCCTCGACATTACGGTGGTGCCGAAAAAGCGCGTACACGAGGCTCTCCGCGAGATCGTCCTCGTCGGCCGCGACTTCGCCGGCGTCGACATCACCCGCGAACCGATCCACATCAAGCCGGGCAACCACTACACGATGGGCGGGGTCAAGACCGACGTCGACGGCCGCACCGACATCCCCGGCCTCTACAGCGCCGGCGAGACCGCCTGCGTCTCGGTCCACGGCGGCAACCGGCTCGGCGCCAACTCGCTGCTGGACACGCTGATCTTCGGCAAGCGCAGCGGCCGCGACGCCGCCGCCCGCGCCAAGCGAATCGACGTCGCCCGGCCCTCGAAGAAGGTGCTCGAGGACGAGGAGGCGATGATCGCCGACGTGATCTCCCGCGAGAAGGGCTCCGGCCGCCGCGTCTCCGAGATCAAGCGCGAGCTGGGCCAGACGATGGACGGCAAGGTCGCCGTCTTCCGCGACGAGGCCGGGATCACCGAAGCGCTGGAGATCGTCAAGCGCCTCAAGGAGGAGGCGAAGACCGCCTACATCGACGACCACGGCAGCGTCTTCAACCAGGACCTGCTTGGGGCGATCGAGCTCGGGTACATGCTCGACAACGCCGAGTGCACCTGCGTCGCCGCGCTGGAGCGCAAGGAGAGCCGCGGCGCCCAGTACCGCACCGACTTCCCGGAGCGAAACGACGAGGAGTGGCTCAAACACATCGACCTCGAGCGCACCGACGACGGGCCCGAGATCTCTTACTCCGAGGTCACCATCACCCAGTGGGAACCGCAAGAGAGGACGTACTGATGGCCGCGTACACGATCAAAGTCCGCCGGTTCCAGCCCGAGAGCGGCGAGGGGCCCTACTGGGAGGAGTTCAACGTCGACCTCGAGCCCTCGCTCGCGGTCCTCGACGGGCTGCTGCAGGCGAAGGACAACGAGGACGGCTCGCTGGCCGTGCGCTGCTCCTGCCGCGCCGCGATCTGCGGCTCCTGCGGGATGAAGATCAACGGCCAGTCCGGCCTCGGCTGCAAGACCCAGATCGGCGAGGCACAAGAACTCGCGAACAAGGTGGCGAGCGTCGCCGGCGAGAAGGTCGAGAACGCCCCGATCGTGATCGAGCCGATGGGCAACATGCCGGTCGTCAAGGACCTGATCACCGACATGGAGTCGACCCACTGGACCAAGATCCGCCGCGTCACTCCCTGGCTGCTGCCGCACGGCGAGGCGCCCGAGCGCGAGTACATCGTCGAGCCCGAGTCGATGCTGGACATCACCCAGTCGATGGCCTGCATCCAGTGCGGCGCCTGCGTCTCCTCCTGCCTCTCGATGGAAGCCGACCCGGACTTCATCGGCCCGGCGGCGCTGGCCAAGGCCTACCGCTTCGTCGGCGACCCGCGCGACGGCGAGACCCACGAGCGGCTGCACGACCTGGCCGAGGACCCGCACGGGATCTACGACTGCACCCACTGCTTCAGCTGCATCGACGCCTGCCCCAAGGACGTGGCGCCGATGGACCAGATCATGCGCTTGCGCCGCAAAGCCGGCGAGGAGGGGATCGAAGACCCGAACGCCGGCCACGCCCACGAGGTCGCCTTCGTCAAGATCATCGAGAAGAAGGGCACCCTCGACGAGGCGATGCTGGTCCAGGAGTCCTACGCGCCCGGCGTCAAAGGCAAGCTGAAACCGAGCAAACGCGGGATCAAGGAAACGATCAAATCGCTGCCGACGATCCTGCGGCCGCTGCGCAAACGCAAGGTCAAGCTGCGCCAGGCGATCCCCGGCACGCACCACAAGCTTCCCGGGGACGCGATGAGCGACGTGCAGGCGATCTACGCCCACGCCGAGGAGCACAAAGAGGAATTCAACCTGTACATCAAGGGCGACGAGGGCGAGCTGGCCGAGATCGAGGCCGAGGAGGCCCGCGAGGAGTCCGCCGCCGCCACGCCGAGCGAGGAGGCCTCGAATGGCTGATCAGATCAAAGTCGCCTACTGGCCCGGCTGCGTCTCGCGCGGGTTCACGCCCGAGCTGCACGGCTCGATGGCGATCGTCGCCGAGAAGCTCGGGATCGAGCTGGTCGAACTCGACCGCGCCAACTGCTGCGGGGCCGGCGTCATCGCCGAGCACAACCAGGAGCTGGCCGACACGCTGAACGCCCGCACCTTCGCCCTCGCCCAGCAGACCGGGCTCTCGATGATGAACATCTGCTCGACCTGCCAGGGCGCGCAGTCGGAGTGCCAGCAGCGGCTCGACGCCGACTCCTCCTACCGCGCCCACGTCAACGAGGTGCTCTCCGGCCAGGGCCTCGCCTACGAGAAGTCCGAGGACGGCTCCTGGAACAACAAAAACTTCCTCTGGCTGCTGGTCGAGGACTACGGCCTCGATCGCCTCGCGGCGCAGGTCAAGCGCCCCCTCTCCGGCCTCCGCGTCGGCCCCTTCTACGGCTGCTACATCGTCCGCCCGAAGGAGCGCCTCGGCTACGGCGAGTTCCCCGACCGCGACATCTACCTGGAGAAGGTGATCGAGACCCTCGGCGGCCAGGTCGTCGAGTACGACGGGGCCCGCAAATGCTGCGGCTTCCCGGTCGTGACGATGAACCGCGAGACCTCGCTGCGCCAGTCCGGCACCCACGTCGGCGACGCGATCGACGCCGGCGCCGACTGCCTCGTCACCCCCTGCCCCCTCTGCCACCTCAACCTCGACATGCAGCAGCCGGAGGCGGCCAAGGTCGTCAACCGCGACCTCGGCCTCGCCGTCCTCCACCTCCCGCAGCTGGTCGGCCTCGCCCTCGGTGCCGACCCGAAGGAACTGGGGATGAACAAGCACGTCGCCTCGACCGGCTGGGTCGAGGATCGCCTGTCCTCGGGCGTCGCGGCTTAGCTCTCGAATCGAGGCGTCGATTTCCCACCCCTGAGGTGGTTAATCGACGCTTCGCTGCGCGAGGCCGACGCGGCGGGCCAGCCATTTGGCGCCGATCGTGTCGGTCAGTCCGTGGGCGACGATCGAGGCGATGATCGCGATCGCGGCGACATCGAAGATCAGGTCCTTGCCGGGGACGTCGGATTTGAAGACGAAGAGGGCGAAGAGCATCGAGGCCACGCCCTTGGGCCCGAACCAGGCCATGAAGTGCTTCTCTGACTTCGGGATCCCGGTCCGCATGAAGGAGAGCATCACCGCCACCGGCCGGGCGATCAGCAGGGCGAACGCGACGAAGACGACGAGCGGCGGCACGTCGTGGTGGAAGCCGGTGGCGAAGATCAGGCCGCCGAAGACGAAGAAGGTGAGGACCTGGAGGATCGCACTGCTGTTCTCGGCGAACTCGACGAAGCCGTCGGGGACTTCGCGCTCGCTCGCCCCCATCGCGATCCCGCAGACGAAGGCGGCGATCAGGCCGTTGCCGATCGTGACTTCGGCCAGGCCGAAGGCGAAGAGGGCGAAGCCGACCGCGTAGATCCCCTCATAGCGGGGGGTAATGCCGCCGCCGGGAAGGGAATGGTGGAGCCGACCGCCTGCCGCCCCGAGGATGACACCGATCGCCGCGCCCACGGCCGCCTCGCCGATCAGCTTCATCCCTTCCGAGGCCGCGTCGCCGCCGGGCGAGGCGAGAACGAGGAAGAAGAGGACGAAGGGCAGCGCCAGGCCGTCGTTCAGGCCGGACTCCAGGTTGAGCGTGTGGCGGACCTTGCTCGGCACCAGGCGGGAGGTGACGACGGCGGAGGTGACGACGGGGTCGGTCGGCGAGAGCACCGCGGCGAGGAGGAACGCCTCCGCCCAGTCGAGGTCGGGGAAGAGAGCCTTCGCCGCCAACGCCAGCAGGCCCATGGTGATCGGCATCGCGATCACCAGCGCCCGGGCGGTGGGTCCCCAGTGGCTGCGGAGCAGTTCGCGCTCGACGAGCATCCCGTCGGAGAAGAGGGTGAGGATCAGCGCCAGCTCGACCAGCTCGACGATCGCTTCGTCGGTCGCCTCGATGTCGACGACCCCGGCGGCGGCCAGCCCGAAGCCGAGCACGACCGAGAGCACAGAGGCGGAGAGCACCGTCCCCTTCATCACCCCGGAGAGGGCGGCGACGACCGCCAGCAGACCCCCGAACAGCAGCAGGCCCTCGGCGAAGCTGATGCCCACGCTACTGGCGGCTGCTCAGGAGGCCGCGCTCGACGAGCAGCTCGGCGAGCTGGACGGCGTTGGTTGCCGCGCCCTTGCGGAGGTTGTCGGAGACGACCCACATGTCGAGGGCGCGCTCGTTGCCGGGGTCGCGGCGGATGCGGCCGACGAAGACGTCGTCCTTGCCGGCGGCCTCGATCGCCATCGGGTAGCGGCCGGCGGCCGGGTCGTCGACGACGGTCACCCCCGGCGCGGCAGCGAGCAGCTCGCGGGCCCGGTCGGGGTCGAGCGGCTCGCGGGTCTCGACGTTGACCGCCTCCGAGTGGCCGGTCTCGACCGGGACCCGGATGCAGGTGGCGCTGACCCGAATCCCATCGTCGCCGAGGATCTTGCGGGTCTCGTTGATCAGCTTGCGCTCCTCGTCGGTGTGGTCGTCGCCGTCGGCGAAGCTGCCGGCCTGGGCGAGAACGTTGAAGGCGATCTGATGCGGGTAGATCGACGGCGCCGGGACGTCGTAGCCGCCGACCACGGCGCGGGCCTGCGAGCGGAGCTCGTCGATCGCCGCCTTGCCGGTGCCGGAGACCGCCTGGTAGGTGGAGATCACGAGGCGCTCGATCCCCGCCGCGTCGTAGAGCGGCTTCAGGGCGACGACCATCTGCATCGTCGAGCAGTTCGGGTTGGCGATGATCCCCTTGTGGCCCTCGAGGGCCTCGGGGTTGACCTCGGAGACGACCAGCGGCACGTCGTCTTTCATCCGCCAGTAGGAGGTGTTGTCGACCACGGTGGCGCCGGCCTCGACCAGCTTCGGCGTCCACTCGGCGCTGACCGAGCCACCGGCCGAGGAGAGAACCAGGTCCAGCCCCTGGATCGAGTCGTCGCTGACCGCCTGCACGCTCAGCACCTTGCTGCCGAACTCGATCGTCTTGCCGGCCGAGCGCTCGGAGGCCAGCGGCCTCAGCTCGGCGACCGGGAAGTCACTGGAGGCGAGCAGCTCGATGATCGTCGTGCCGACGAGCCCCGTCGCGCCCAGCACTCCGACTTTGTATCCGTCGCTCATCCGTTTCCTCCGGACGGGCTCAGCCGGCGACCGTGGGCCGGTGGCCGGGGCCGGTCGGGTCCTCGGGCTGAATCGCGTCCTCGCCCAGCTCGAAGGCCTGGTGGAGGACGTTGACCGCGTCCTTGACGCGGTCGGCGGGGATGACGCACGAGATCTTGATCGGCGAAGTGGAGATCATCTCGATGTTGATCCGCTCCTCGCCGAGGACCTGGAAGACCTTGGCTGCGACACCCGGATGGGAGCGCATGCCGGCGCCGACGATCGAGACCTTGCCGATCTGCTCGTCGGTGAGGACCTCGAGGGAGACGTCGCCGAGGGCGGCGATCGTGTCGCGCGCGACTGGCAGATCGGAGCGGTCGACGGTGAAGGAGAGGTCGGCGAGCTGGTCGTCGCCCACCGGCTCGTTCTGGATGATCACGTCGACGTTGACGTTGGCCTCGGCCAGGGCGCCGAAGATGCGGCCGGCGACGCCGGGCTCGTCGCGGAGGCCGCTGAGGGTGACCCGGGCCTCCGAGTCGGAATGGGTGACTGCGGTTACGAAAGGGTTCTCCATGGTCTCTTCCTCTGAGACGACGAGGGTACCGGGACCATCCTCGAAGCTGCTGCGGCAGTGGATCCGGACCCCGTGGTTGCGCGCGTACTCGACCGAGCGCAGCTGCAGCACCCCCGCCCCGGAAGCCGACATCTCGAGCATCTCCTCGAAGGAGACGCGGTCGAGGTTGTGGGCGTCGGCGACGATCCGCGGGTCGGCGCTGTAGACGCCGGAGACGTCGGTGTAGATCTCGCAGACGCTGGCGCGGAGCGCCGCGGCGAGGGCGACCGCGGTGGTGTCGGAGCCGCCGCGGCCGAGGGTGGTGACGTCGCGGCTGTCGGTGGAGACGCCCTGGAAGCCGGCGACGAGGACGATCCGGTCCTGCTGCAGCGCCTCGGCGATGCGGTCGGCGCGGACGTCGATGATCCGTGCCTTGGTGTGGGAGGAGTCGGTGACGATTCCCGCCTGCGAGCCGGTCAGCGAGATCGCCTCGTGGCCCATGTCGTGGATCGCCATCGCCGCCAGCGCGCAGGAGATGCGCTCGCCGGTGGAGAGCAGCATGTCCATCTCGCGGGCGACCGGGCGGTCGGAGATCTCGTGCGCCTGCTCGACCAGTTCGTCGGTCGTCTTGCCGCGGGCGGAGAGGACGGCGACGACCCGGTTGCCGGCCTCCCGGGCGGCGACGATCCGCCCCGCGGCGCGCTTGATCTGCTCGGCGCCGGCCACCGAGGTGCCGCCGAACTTCATTACGACGATGTCTGAGTCATCCCCACTCATCGAGAGCTGAGGATAGTGGCCGGGCCGAATCGGATGAAGGGACCGGGAGCACCGGATCAAGACTCCGCACCGGTTGCCGATAAAGACGGTTCATGGAGCCTCGAACCAGCCTGCTGCCGATCACCGGCGCGCTCGGCGGCGACTCGCCGCAGGGCGAGCGCCTGCTGGTCGCCAGCCGCCTCGCCAGCGCCCTCGCCGCGGCGCACCAGCCCGAGGAGGTCGCAGCGATGGCGGTGCGCCAGCTCCACGAGCACTTCGACTACTACCTCGCGGTCGTCCAGCGCCTCGATCCCGACGGCTGCCTGCGGGTGGTCACCGGCGCCGGGCCGCTGGCCGAGACCGACGACTTCCTGGAGCGCGAGCAGCCGGTCGAGATCGGCGTCAACGGCCGCGTCGCCCGCTCCGGGCGCGCCGCGATGGTCAACGACACCCAGCTCGACTCCGACTACCTCAGCCGCAACCCGCAGACCGACCCCGGCTCGGAGCTCTCGCTGCCGATCCCGGTCGCCGGCACGACCTGGGGCGTGCTCAACCTCGAGCAGCGCGAGCCGGGGGCGTTCGGCGACGAAGACCTGCTGCTGGCCAACGTCGTCGCCACTCAGGTCGGCTCGGCGATCTACCGCTGCCAGCTGGTCGGCGAACTAGAGGGCGCCTTCCTGACCACGATCGGCGTCCTCGCCGACGCGGTCGAGCTGCAGGACGCCTACACCGGCGACCACTCCAACGAGGTCGCGGAGCTGGCGGTGCGGGTCGGCGAGCGGCTCGGGATGAGCGGCGTCGAGCTGGAGCGCCTGCGTTACGGGGCGCTGCTGCACGACGTCGGCAAGATCGGCATCCCCGGCGAGCTGCTGCGCAAGCCCGGCCCGCTGACCGAGGCCGAGCGGGAGCGGATGAACGAGCACACCGCGATCGGCGCCCGGATGCTGGAGCGGATCCCTTTCCTCGCCCCGGTGGCGCCCCTGGTCCGCTCAGCGCACGAGCGGCACGACGGCGGCGGCTACCCCGACGGGCTGGCCGGCGCGGAGATCCCCCGCGGGGCGATGGTGATCGCCACCTGCGACGCCTTCCACGCGATGACCTCGGACCGCAGCTACCGGCCGGCGATGCAGCTGGACCTGGCGATCCGCGAGCTGCGCGAGCATGCCGGGACCCAGTTCGACCCGGTGGTCGCCGAGGCCCTGATCGCCGAGCTCGGCTGAGCTACTCGGCCGAGCCGCCCAGGTTCCCGAGCATCGCCTGTTCGGCCATCCGGATCAGCCCCAGCCCGCTGTGGGGCCGCATGTCGCTGCTCCGCACCCGGACGTGGGAGCCGTGCGGGCCGACCACCTCGACGATGGTGCAGACGTCGCCGATTTCGCAGTCCTCGCCGTAGTCGTTCTCGATCGCCTCCATCTGTTCTGCCACGACCCGGCCGACCTTGCTCTGGTCAAGCGACATCTGGCACCCCTTCCTTTCGCTGGTCGTCAAACACGAAGCGCTGACCATAAGTGATAGCAATCACACTTCTAGATATATCGAATAGATATATAGTCCCGGCAGATGGAGCAGCTGAGCGCCACCGCCTACGTGATCCTCGGGTTCGTCCGCAACGAACCGCGGTCGGGCTATGAGATCAAAGCCGTGGTCGACAACTCGACCCGGTTCTTCTGGGCAGCCAGCTACGGGCAGATCTATCCGGAGCTGAAACGGCTCTCCGAGGCCGGACTGGTCACAGGCGCCGACGTGCCGACCGGCGGCCGCAAGCGGACGGTCTACGAGATCACCGCCGACGGCGAGGAGGAGCTGCGGGCCTGGCTGCGGCAGGAGCCGGAGACCTTCGAGATGCGCGACGAAGGGCTGCTGAAGCTCTTCTTCGCCGACGCCCTCCCCCGTGAGGAGGCGCTGGAGATCCTGCGCTCGATGCGAGCGAAGCGACTCGAGGTCAACGAGCAGCTGCGCGAGCTGAAGCAGATGAAAGGCGAGATCGACGATCCCTTCCCGATGATCGTGCTGCAGGGAGGGCTCGAGTTCACCGAGTGGTTCGCGGACTGGTGCGAGCGGATGGAAGCGCGGCTTCTCGATTCCGCTCTCGACGAAAGGAGCAGTTGATGTTCGATTCCCTGGCACGTCTCGCGAACGGCAGGGCCAAGCGGGTGGGGCTGCTGGCACTCGTCTTCTTCCTCCTCGCCGGGGCGATCGGCGGCTCGGTCGCCGACCGGCTCGACCCCTACGGCGCCGACGACCCGAACACCGAGACGGTGGAAGCCAGGGAGCGGCTGCAGGACGCCGGGCTGCGGGTTCCGGCGGTGATCGCCGTGGTGCAGGACGCCCCGGTCGCCAAGCCGGCAACCAAGCAGCGGGTCGTCGCCCTCGAGCAACAGGTCCGCGAACGCTCCGACGTCGCCTCGGTCACCGGCTACTACGACACCCGCTCGAAGGCCTTCGTCGCCAAGGACGGGCAGTCGACCTACTTCGCGGTGGCGCTGAAGACCACCGAGGACAAGCAGTGGCAGGAAGCCGGCGCCGACATCGCCGACGAACTCTCCGCCGATCCCGGCGTCGTCGTCGGAGGCGCCGCGGTCGCCCAGGAGCAGGTCAACAAGCAGGTCGAGGAAGACCTGAAAAAGGCGGAGATGCTCGCCTTCCCGCTGCTCTTCCTGCTCTCGCTGCTCTTCTTCCGCAGCCTCATCGCCTCGGTCCTGCCGCTGATGATCGGCGGCCTGGCGATCGTCGGCACCTTCCTCATCCTCCGCCTCGCCAGCGAAGTCGGCTCGATCTCGATCTTCGCCCTCAACCTGACCACCGCGCTCGGGCTCGGGCTGGCGATCGACTACAGCCTCTTCATCGTCTCCCGCTACCGCGAGGAGATCGCCAAGAGCGGCCCGGGACTGGAGGCGATGCGGCGGGTGATGGCCACCGCCGGGCGCACGGTCTTCTTCTCCTCGCTGACGGTCTCGGCGGCGCTCGCCTCCCTGCTGGTCTTCCCGCAGCGGTTCCTCTACTCGATGGGCCTCGGCGGGGCGCTGGTGGCCCTGTTCGCGGCGCTGATCTCGCTGACGGTCCTGCCGGCGGTGCTGACCCTGCTGGGGACGAAGGTCAACGCCGGCGCACCGAAGTTCCTCCAGCGCCGGGCCGACGCCGACGCGCGGCCCGACGAGCACGGCTTCTGGTATCGGCTCTCCCGCTTCGTGATGCGGCGCCCGCTGCCGGTTGCGACCTTCAGCGCGCTCTTCCTGATCATCCTCGGGCTGCCCTTCCTGCAGATCAAGTTCGACACCGTCGACCCGACCGTCCTGCCGGAGTCGGCCAGCGCCCGCCAGGCCTACGACACGGTCAGCACCGAGTTCCCGCCCTACCACGAGACCCCGATCTGGGTCGACGTCGAAGGCGGCGGTCCGAAAGCCGCTGCGCAGGTCGCCGCCGCGGTGCGCGGGGTCGAAGGCGTCGCCGAAGTGCAGCCGCCGCAGCGGCTGGCGCCGGGGGTCACCGCCCTACAGGTCGTCTCGGCGAACCCGTTCCGCTCCGAGGCGAGCCAGACCACGGTCAAGGCGATCCGCGACCTCCCGCCTCCCCCCGGAACGACCGTCGCGGTCAGCGGCGCCACCGCCGACTTCGTCGACTTCCAGGCGAGCCTGACCCAGCACCTGCCGATCGCGCTGGGAATCGTGATCCTGGCGACGCTGGTGGTCCTCTTCCTGATGACCGGCTCGGTGATCCTGCCGATCAAGTCGCTGATCATGAACTTCCTCAACCTCAGCGCCGACTTCGGCCTGCTGGTGCTGATCTTCCAGGACGGCCGGCTGGAAGGGTTCCTCGACTACTCCAGCCCCGGCGCGATCGAGCAGACGATGCCGATCCTGCTCTTCGCCGTCGCCTTCGGGCTCTCGACCGACTACGCCGTCTTCCTGCTCTCGCGGATCAAGGAGGCGCGCGACAACGGCGCCTCGGACTCGGAGTCGGTCGCGATCGGCCTCGAGCGGACCGGCCGCATCGTCACCGCCGCGGCGCTCCTCTTCGCGGTCGCGATGGGCGCTTTCGCCACCTCGAAGATCATCTTCATCAAGGAGAACGGCGTCGGCACCGCGCTGGCGGTCCTGATCGACGCCAGCATCATCCGCGCCCTCCTCGTCCCCGCCCTGATGGAGCTGCTCGGCAAATGGAACTGGTGGGCGCCAGCGCCCCTCCGCAAGCTGCACGAACGCTGGGGAATCAGCGAGAGCGGGGACCCGGAGCCGAAGGCGGTCTAGGCGAAAGCTTGGGCCGCTCTACGACGCAAGTCTGAGTTGAGCATCCCGGTGACTTCGCTGGGGACGTTGCCGGCCGTCGGGACGGCGGCGCCGATCAGGCCGTCGGCGCGGAAGCCGTAGAGCGGGGCGACGAAGCCGAGCTCGCGGATCTTGCGGACCAGTTGGACGGCGCCCTGGGTGTCGGCGCCGGGGCCACAGAGGACGATCGCGGTCGGGTCCAGCGCCTCGAGGGCGCGGCCGAGGCGCTCGTCGCCGAGCTCGTTGGAGAGGACGAGGACGCGGAAGCCCGCGCGGCGCAGGGCGAGGTCGAGGGCCTGGGTGTGGACCTCCTCGGCGTCCTGGCCGTGGCTGGAGTCGAGCAGCAGGATCCCGGCCGGCCGCGAGGCGGCGGAGGCGAGCCGGCGGGCGCCGTGCAGCCAGCCGGTCGCCCAGCGGCAGGCAAACTCGAGCTCGGCCTCGCGCTCGGGGTCGGCGTCGAGCTTGTCGATCGCCGGCAGCAGCAGCTCCTCCACCGTGCGCTCGAGCGAGCGCAGGGCGAGGCTTTCCTCGATCGCGCGGTCGGCGGCGGTCTCGTCGAAGGTCTCGAAGGCGGCGAAGAGGCTGCCGTCGTTGGCCGGCGCCGCCTGGCGCTGGCGCGACAACTCGATCGCCGAGGAGATGTTGCCGGTCTCCGCCAGCGCGTCGCGCAGCGCCTGCAGCTCGACCAGCTCGTAGTTACGGTGGTTGCCGACGGTCCGCTTCGGAGTCGGGTAGCCGTAACGGCGCTCCCAGCTCCGCAGGGTGTTGGGGCTGACCCCCAGGACTTCGGCGGCGGCGTTGGTTCTGATTCCTGGCATTTAGATAAGAAGGTCGTACGGGTGGACTGCGCGTCTATTCGGCGTCCGGCGACGATTCTCCCACCGGTTTCCCGGGTTTACACCAGTTATCGGCAGATTCGCCGAAACTGTTAGCGATCTTGCAAAGCGCCGACGCCGACCGGCTGGCCCACGGCCCGCGCCCGCCACATCGCCGCGTCGGCCTTGTGCAGAAGTTCTTCCGCGTCGGCGCCGTGGTCGGGACAGGCGACGACGCCGGCCGAGATCGAGATCCGCAGCCCCCCCGCCCGCTCGAGGTCGTCGAGCTGGCCGAGCAGCCGCTCGCACATCTGCACCCCTTCGACCGTGCCGATGTTTGGGGCGAGCACGCAGAGGGCGTCCTCTTCGAGGCGGAAGGCTTCGTCGACGATGCGGATGCTGTCGCGCAGCGCCGCGCCGACGATCGAGAGGACGGTCTCTTGCCCGCCGGCGACGTCGCCGGGCCGAACGCCGGGACCGGAAGCGTCGAAGACGGCCAATCCGAACGGATGCCCGTAGCGGCGGTTGGTCTCCAGCAGCTGTTCCAACCGCCGCCTCATATGGCCCGGCTGGTAGAGGCTCGGCAGTTCTTCGGGCTGGCTCTCCGCCGGAGCCGTGACCGTGGCAGTGGCGCCGACCGCTGGCGCAGGCGCAGGGGTTGCCTGCGCGATCTCCACCGCCGCGGCGGTCACGGAGCCGAACTCGCCCGCAAGCCGCTGCGCGGCTTGAACGAAATCACCCCCACCGGTTCCGATCTCCTCGTGCAAACTGCCTAGAAGATCGGCGTGCAGCTCCGACACCTTGAGCGCGAGACGGCTGGCCGGCGAGGCATCTTCCCTGCGCCGCTTGAGATCCGACTGGTCAGGCACGGGGTGACCTTCGCGTAAGCGGCGGACGCCGGATGCGAGAAAAGACGCTATTTGCGGCCGGATACCCGTCCAGATCCGGTACTGGGTTGCCGCTTATTCCAGGCTTCTTCGGCCCGCGAGCGCCTTGCCGAGCGTTACCTCGTCGGCGTGCTCGAGGTCGGCACCGACCGGCAGGCCGCTGGCCAGCCGCGTCACCTTGACCTGGCCACGCAGCATGTCGGCGATATGAAGCGCCGTCGCCTCGCCGGTGGTGGTCGGGTTGGTCGCGATCACGACCTCGTCGATCCCGCCCCGCTCGACCCGCCGCCGCAGCTCGCCGATCTTCAGGTCTTCGGCGTCGACCCCGTCGATCGGCGAGAGGGCGCCGCCGAGCACGTGGTAGAGGCCGCGGTATTCGTGGGTGCGCTCGATCGGGATCACGTCGGCCGGCTCCTCGACCACGCAGATCGCCGTGCGGTCGCGGTTCTGGTCGGCGCAGATCCGGCAGAGCGGACCCTCGGCGAGGTTGAAGCACTCCTCGCAGAGGCCGACCTTCTCCTTCACTTCGCGGATCGCGTCACCGAGGGCGAAGGCCTCTTCGTCGGGCGCGCGCAGCAGGTGGAAGGCGAGCCGCTGCGCGGTCCGCTGGCCGATCCCCGGCAACCGCGAGAGCTCGGCGACGAGGCGCGCGAGCGGTGCCGGGCCCTCGCTCAACCGAGCAGGCCCCCCATGCCGCCGAGGTCGCCGCCGGCGATGCCGCCCATCTTCGAACTGGCCAGCTCCTGGGCCGCGCGCAGCCCCTCGTTGACGGCCGCCTGCACCATGTCCTGGAGCAGCTCGGCCTCCTCGGGGTCGATCGCCTCGGGGTCGATGACGATCTCGCGCAGGGTCAGGTCGCCGCCCATCTTCACCTTGACCATGCCGCCGCCGGCGCTTGCCTCGACGACCTCGTCTTTCAGTTTCTCCTGCGCCGCCAGCATGTCGGCCTGCATCTGCTGCGCCTGTTTCATCAGGGCGTTGACGTCAAAACCACCGGGTCCGCCTCCACGTGCCACCTAACTGACCTCCTCCGCGTCGAACTCGCTCTTCAGCCTCTCCAAAATCCGGTCCTCGTCGATCTCCTCGCTGCCCGGCGCCGGCGTATCCGGCGGCGCCTCGCCATCGAGCAGCACATAAGTGGGTCGCAGCCCCGTCCCGGTGACCGCCGCAAACGCGGCAGCAACCGTGTCGCGCTTCTCGGGGCTGTCCGCATTCCTTTTCAGGAAGGTCATGTCGGGGGGAAAACCGACCTGCAGACCCTCCTCGCCAAAGCTGACCGGACGCGCTCCCTCGAGAGCTCCGGCGAGAGCGGGAGCGGTCTCTTGGAGCTTCTGAAGGACCGTGGGCCAGACGCGCTGTATGTCTTCTAGGGACATAGCCTCCTGGCCGGCGGGTCCTGTCTCCGATATTGGGCTCTCCCTACCGGGAGAGTCCTCAATATCGTCGCCACCCACCGGAGGAGCGTCCGTGGCAGACGGCGGCGCTTGGGCCTCTTCCTCTTCGGCTGGCGGTGGATCGTCCTGTGCAGGCGTCTCTGCCGTGGGTGGCACGGTAGGGGGGACCTCCTCTGAGGAAGCTTTAGCTACCGGAAGAGGAGGTGGGTCCCCTGCCGTGACAGGGCCCGCGGGTCGAGCGCTTCCGTCCTGCTGCTCCAGTCTCTCGATACGGCGAAGAAGCCCAGCCGTGTCTGGATCGAGATCCGGCCGCGCTGCCTTCAAGAGAGCTATCTCCACCGCCAGCCGCGCATCGTCTCCCTCGCGCACCGCGGTCAGAGCATCGGCGATGTTGTCGATGGTCCGGATCAGGTTCGCCGGTTTGATCGAGCTCGCTTGGGCCTGCATCCTTGCCGTGTCGGTTGCCGTGACTACGAAGCTGGTGGGGACTTCGCCGGTGGTCTGGGCGATTAGGAGGTGGCGCAGGTGGGCGAGGAGGTCGCGGGCGAATTGGGACGGGTCGCGGCCCGAGCGGGCCATCTTCTCGACCCCGATCAGGACCCCTTTCGGATCCTCGGCGATCACCGCGTCTACCGCCTCGAAGAGGAGGTCGGCGTCGGCGGCGCCGAGCATCTCCAGGACGTCGGTCAGCTCGACGTGGTCGCCGCCGAAGGCGACCAGCTGGTCGAGGGTGCCGAGCGCGTCGCGGAAGCTGCCCGAGGCCGAGCGGGCGATCATCGCCGCGGCACCCTCGTCGACCTCGATCGACTCGGCGGCGGCGACCCGGTTCAGCACCTCGGAGATCTGCTCCAGCGAGGGGCGCTGGAAGTCGAAGCGCTGGCAGCGGTCGGCGATCGTCGCCATCACCTTGTGGGACTCGGTGGTGGCGAGGACGAAGACGGTGTTCGGCGGCGGCTCCTCGAGCGTCTTCAGGAAGGCGTTCCAGGCCTCTTTGGTCAGCATGTGCGCCTCGTCGAGGATGTAGACCTTCCAGTGGCCGCCGGCGGGGGCGTAGGCGACCCGCTCGCGCAGGTCGCGGACGTCGTCGACCGAGCGGTTGGAGGCGGCATCCATCTCGATCACGTCGACCGAGGTGCCGGCGGCGATCGTCACGCAGGACTCGCATTCGCCGCAGGGCGTCACGGTCGGGCCGCCGCGCTCGCAGTTCAGCGAGCGGGCGAGGATCTTCGCCATCGAGGTCTTGCCGGTCCCGCGCGAGCCGACGAAGAGGTAGGCGTGGTGGACCTTGCCCCCCTCGACCGCGTTGCGCAGGGTGCGGACGACGTGGGTCTGGCCGACGACCTCGTCGAAGGACCCCGGGCGGTGGCGGCGATAGAGGGAAGTTGACTCGCTCATGCGGTTCTGGCTGAGTGTATCCACGGGCCTGAACCGCCCCCGGGCGGGTGGCCCGGTACCGTGCCGCCCGTGCCGAAGGGGGCCCGCAACTGGCTGACGCCCGCCGCCTGGGTCGCCGCGGTGAGCGGCGTGCTGCTGCTCGTCTTCCCGGTCGGGTTCCCCAACTACGACACGATCTACGCGCTGGTCTGGGGGCGGGAACTGGCCCACCTCGAAAGCCCCGACTACGGCGCCGCGCTGCCGCCGACCCCCCACCCGCTGACGGAGCTGTGGGGGCTGGTGACGACGCCGCTCGGCGACGGGATGCTGACCCTGACGATGATCGGCGCCTACGTCTCGCTGGGGCTGATCGGCTATTTCGTCTACCGGCTGAGCTCGATCTGGTTCGACCGCTGGATCGGCGCCGTCGCCGCCGCGATCGTCCTCACCCGCGCCCCCTTCCTCTCCAACGGCCTGCGCGCCTACATCGACCTCCCCTACATCGCCCTCTGCCTGGGAGCACTCCTGATAGAGGCCAAGCGCCCCCGCGCCGGCTGGGCCGTCCTAGCTCTACTCGCACTAGCCGGTCTCCTTCGCCCCGAGGCCTGGCTCTTCTCCTTCGTGTATCTCGGCTACCTGATCTGGACCCAGGATCGGGAGGCGACGGGGACACCCCTCGAACGGGCGGATACTCAAAGTGCCGGCCTCATTAGGCCGGCACTTGTTCGGGCGAGGGGTGTCCCCGTCGCCCTCTACGCCCTCGCCCTGGCCGCCCCAATCCTCTGGGCCCTCTTCGACCTGATCACCACCGGCAGCCTCACCTACTCATGGACCGGCACCAAAGAAACGGTCGAGACCCTGGAACGCCAGACCGGCCCCGTCGACCTCGTCCTCTACGGCCCCCGCCGCCTCGGCGAGGTCCTGCAGTGGCCGGGGATGATCGGCGCCCTCGGTGGCGTCGTCCTCGGACTCGCCTTCCTCCGCCGCCGCTCGGTCCTCGGCGTCGCCGCCGCGGCCCTCGCCCTCGGCGCCTTCGCCCTGCTCGCCTGCGCCGGCCTCGCGATCCTCCCCCGCTACACGATGCTCGCCGCCTCGATCCTGGCGATCTTCGTCGCCGTCGGCCTGCTCGGCTGGCGCCTGCTCGAGCCCGGCCACCCCTGGCGCCGGCGCTGGCAGGTCTTCGCCGCGATCGTCGCCCTGATGTTCGTCGCCTGGCTGCCGAATCAGTGGGACCTCGACTCCAAGGTCGACACCGACCTCACCAACCAGGCGCGGATCGAGAACGACCTCACCGACCTGGTCGACACCGGCGCCTTCGAGCCGCTCTGCGGCAAGATCGCGGTCCCCAACCACCGCGCCGTCCCCCGCCTCGCCTTCGGCCTCGACGTCAAGCCGACCCAGGTCGTCAGCGCCAGCGAGGAACGCGTCCCGAAGCGCGGCTATTTCGTCGCCCCCGCCTCCCCCTTCGTGATCCACAACTTCATCCTCGATCCCAACGACCCGACCGATCCCTCCTTCCCGCCGCCGAAGGGGTTCGCCAAGGTCGCCGGCAACGAGTCGTGGATGGTCTACCGTCGGTGTCCTTGATCAGGCCCGTCCTCTCCTCCGCCCTGCTCGCGGCGCTCTGCGTCACCGCGCTTCTCCTCGGCGCCCCAGCCAACGCCGCCGCCCGCTGGCAGCCGAAGCCGACCGCCGCCGCCTGGCAATGGCAGCTGCAGGGCAAGATCGACACCTCCGTCGACGCCGACGTCTACGAGGTCGACGGCTTCGAAGTCGGAGCCAAGACCGTCGCCAAGCTGCACCGCCAGGGACGGAAGGTGATCTGTTACCTCGACGTCGGCTCCTGGGAGAACTACCGCCCCGACGCCGGCCGCTTCCCCAAGGCGGTCCTCGGCCACGCCTACGAGGGCTACCCCGACGAGCGCTGGCTCGACATCCGCCGCATCGACCTGCTGGCGCCGATCCTCCGCCACCGCTTCGACCTCTGCCGGCGCAAGGGCTTCGACGCGGTCGAGCCCGACAACATCGCCGGCTACGAAAACAAGACCGGCTTCCCGCTCAGCGCCAGCGACCAGCTCCGCTTCAACCGCTGGGTCGCCCGCGAGGTCCACCGGCGGGGGATGGCGATCGCGCTGAAGAACGACCCGGGGCAGGTCAAGCAGCTGCTCGCCAGCTTCGACTTCGCGGTCGTCGAGGAGTGCTTCGCCTACGACGAGTGCGGCAAGTTCAGCCCCTTCGTCGAGGCAGACAAGCGGGTCTTCGTCGCCGAATACTCCGAACCGCTGGCGGCGATCTGCGACCAGGCCGAACGCCTGCGCTTCAGCGTGATCCGCAAGGACTACGACCTATTCGCCCGGCCGTGGCAGCCCTGCCAAGCGGAATAGCCCCGCCGATCGCCAGACCGCCCGCCCGCTTGCCCTTCGCCCGCTTCGTCTTGCAGCGCGGGTTCTTCGGGCTCTCGGGACCCGGGGGAGAAGGCTCCGCGGGGATGACGGCGCGCACGGTCCCGCCTTCTCCCACGGTTCCGATCGTCGCGAAGCCCTCGTCGTCGACGACGAGGCAGAAGGCGTCGTGCGGCGCGCAGGAGACTTCTTCGAGGCCTTCGTGCGCCAGCGGTTCGGGGGCACCCCAGGTCGGATCGGCCGAGGTCCCGTCGAGGGCGGTGACCACCGACCCTTCCCGGCTGGCGGCGACGCAGAGATTCCCTTCGTAGCTGCAGGAGACGGCGCTGAAGAACGCCCCCGCAGTGCTCTCGAAGGACCAGGGGACGGGCGGGTTAGGGGGATCCAGCGTGGTGGCGATCGTCCCGCTCCACATCGTCGCCGCGCAGAACCACCACTCCGGGCAGTCGAGGCCGTCGATGCTGGGCCCGGCGCCGTTGTTGAAGTCAGCCGGATCGCCGACGAAGGACTTGTACCAGGCCGATTTGCCGCCCATCGGG
The DNA here is from genome assembly GCA_035473555.1 of Solirubrobacterales bacterium. Taxonomy (GTDB): domain Bacteria; phylum Actinomycetota; class Thermoleophilia; order Solirubrobacterales; family 70-9; genus VAYN01. The sequence continues at coordinate 146,887 of DATIOC010000028.1, read as the reverse complement.
CTGTCCGAGGTGAGCACCGTCCCGACATCGCCGCCAACGGCGCAGAGCCCCCAGAACGGGCACGAGACCTGGCGCAGTTCGTTCGGCCCCAGGCGCCAGTCCGGCAGTTCCATGTCGGTGCCGCTCCAGGTGCCCGCGCCCGCCAGCGGTTCGCCGCTCATCAGGACTTCGTCGCTGCCGTCGACCGCGGCGCAGAAGAAGTATTCGGGGCAGGCGACGTCCAGGGCGAACGGAATCGAGACGCTGTTCCAGGCCGCCGGCCCGCCGGTCGGATCGGTCGAATAGAGCAGGGTCCGGTTGTAGACCCGGGCGATGCACCATTCCACGGTCTTGCACTCGACCTGGTCGATCCGCCCGTCGGTGATCCGCTCCCCGGTCCAGCTGCCCGGCACGGTCGGTTCGGTCGAGGTGTAGAGGGTGCCGCGGGGGCCGGCGACGAGGCAGAGGGAGGCCGAAGGGCAGTCGGCGGAGGAGAGCGCCCGGTCGTCGCCTTCGGTGGCGGTGAAGTCCCAGGCGTCCACGCCCCCGGCGGGGTCGGCCGAGGTGAAGATTGCGCCGGATTCGAGCACCGCGGCGCAGAAGCCGCTGGAGGGGCAGCTGAGGCCGGTGACGACGGCGGATTCGGGGCGCAGGGCGGCTTTCTCCCATTCCGGACTCGCGCCGCCGGGATCGCCGGAGGTCGATACATGGGCCAGATAGTCCATCGCGGCGCAGAAGTCCTCGGTGGGACAGGAGATCTCTTCGGCCGAGGACGGACCGCCGGGCGATTCCGTCCAGGCGCTCGCGTCGCCATCGGGTTCGTCGGAGACGAAGACGCCGGTGAAGGTCGTCGCGGCACAGAAGGAGACGCTCGGGCAGGAGACGTCGCGGAAGCCTTCGAGGCCGGTCCCGCTCCATACCCCGGCCCCAGGGTCGGTGGAGGTGAAGACGTCTTCCTCGGCCACCGCCACGCAGAGCGAGGCGCTCGGGCAGGAGATCCCGGTGATTTCGTCTTCGGCGTCGAGTTCCGTTGCCTCCCAGGCGACGGCAGTATTGGCCGGGTCTTCGCTGACGACGACGTCCCCGCTCTGGTCGCCGGCGACGCAGAAGCTCGCCGAGGAACAGGCGACATCGGTGAGCGGGTCGCCGTCGCCGATCGCTTTCACGACCCAGGCCCCCTGCCCGGGATCCGCCGAGACGAAGACCTTCCCTGCTTCGTCGACGGCCGCGCAGAATTCCTCCGTCGGACAGGACACGGCGGTCAGGTCGGCGGGTCCGGGGCCGCCGCCCTGGGTTTCCGTCCAGGCTTCGATGCCCCCGGCCGGATCCGTCGAGTAGAGAAACCGGCCTTCCTTCCCGACCGCCACGCAGAGGTTCGCGTCGGCGCAGGAGACGTCCTGAGCGCCTCCGAAGGAAGTTTCCGCGCCGGGCACGATCTGCTGCGACGGAGACCAGTGCATGACCGGGTTGGCGGCGGCGGCGCTCGTCTGCAGGGCCAGGGCCGCAGCAAAGAGGAAGACGAGGACCACAGATCGTGGCTTGATCACTCGGGGATCGTACTGGCGGCTCAGCTGCCCCGCTCGACCGCCTCCACCGCTGCATGCGTCTCGGCAGCGAGGTCCGGGTCGGCCAGCTCGACCCGCGGCGGCAGCTCGACGTGGAGGTCGTTCGAGGGGTCGAGGCGAGCCCGCAGGCCGCGCGAGCGCGAGCCGAGGACGTGGCCGCCGCGGCCGCGGTCGGCGCTGGCGAAGTGCAGGTGGTAGCCGGCGACCTCGATCCCCTCGGCGTAGGCCGGGAAGCGGAAGCCGACCATCGTCCCCTCGGCGTCGTGCAGCTCGAAGACGTGCTGGTCGGCGACGACCTCGGTCAGCGGCCGGTAGGGCGGCTCCTGACGGGGGACCGAACGGGCGCGGACCAGCTCGAAGCGGCCGTCGAGGCGGATCGCGCAGGAGGATGCGCCGGCGGGGGCGAGCGCGTCGAGGCGCTCCAGCAGCGCGTCGTGGTCGAGCTCCTCGTCCGGGAGCTCGACGTCGACCTCCGGCTCGAAGCGGGTGACGACCGCGAAAGGCGTCCTAGCCTCGGGCGCGATCCGGTTCAGCCGCCCGTCGACGTCGGCGCGGAAGAACTCGCCGTCGAGGGCGACCATCTCGCCATCGAGGTGGTTGAGCGTGCCGAGTCCGAAGTCGCCGTGCTCGGCCAGCTCGGCGAAGCTGAGGTCGCCCTCGAAGCCGCCGTCGAGCAGCGCCCCGATCGTCGAGGCCTGGAAGAGGACGTGCGGCTCCCGCTCGCGGTGCAGCTCGGCGCGGCGCATCGACTCGACGTGCAGCGACCGGATCCAGCGCTCGTCCAGCATCGGCGCCAGTCTGCCAGCCGGCCGGGATGGGAGCGACTGACCTCGAAGAACAAAAGGTCCAGTCATGAAACCATCAGGCCGATGGCTGCAATCGAGCTTTGCGACGTAGTCAAGTCCTTCGGGCCGATCACCGCGGTCGACGGCCTCGACCTCGAGGTGCCGGAAGGCATCTGCCTCGGCCTGCTCGGCCCCAACGGCGCCGGCAAGTCGACGACGATGCGGCTGCTGACCGGGCAGGCGATCGCCGACTCCGGCACGCTCCGCGTCCTCGGCTACGAGCTGCCGAAGCAGTCGAAGCCCGCCCGGGCCGAAATGGGCGTCGTCCCCCAGCTCGACAATCTCGACGTCGACGTCACGGTCGAGGACAACCTCGCCGTCTACGCCCGGCTCTACCGCGTCCCGGACGTCGGCGCCGCCGTCGACCGCTGCCTCGACCTCGCCCGCCTCCAGGACCGCCGCCGCGACGCGGTCGACAAACTCTCGGGCGGGATGCGCCGGCGCCTGCTGCTCGCCCGCGGCCTCGTCCACGAACCGCGCCTCGTCCTGCTCGACGAGCCGACCGTCGGCCTCGACCCGCAGATCCGCACGGAGCTGTGGACGCTGATCGGCGACCTGAAAGCGCGCGGGACGACGATCCTGATGTCGACCCACTACATCGAGGAGGCCGAACGCCTCTCCGACGAGGTGGCGGTGATGCACCGCGGCAAGATCATCAGCCGCGGCCGGCCCGCCGACCTGATCGCCCAGCACGCCGGCCGCCAGACCGCCGAGGTCTACGCGCCGCCGCAGCGGCTGACCGAACTGCGCGCCAGCGCCGAGGCGGCGGGACTGCGGGTGCGTCCGGCCGGGCCGGCGATCGCGATCGTCGGCTCCGAGGGGGCGAACGACGGCGCCGTGCCCGAGGACGCCGTGGTGCGGGCGGCAACGCTCGAGGACGTCTTCGTGCTGCTGACCGGAGAGGAGGCGGAGTGATGGCTCGTCTGTTCCTTATCGGCCCCCAGCAACGAAAAGGAACAGGCGAATGAGCGTAACCACGCCCGAGCCGCGAAAGATGCGGCGGCTCGAACCCGCCGCGATCGCCGGGGTGATGAGCCGCGAGGTCGCCAACTTCCGCACCTACTGGCGCGGCACCACCTTCTCCAGCGTGCTCGAACCGCTGGTCTACCTGCTCGCCTTCGGCCTCGGGCTCAGCGCCACCCTGGTGAACGAAGTCAACGGCATCCCCTACATCCAGTTCGTCGGCACCGGGATGGTGGCGACGGCGGTGATCTTCTCCAGCGCCCTGCCGGCGATGTTCGGCACCTTCGTCAAGCACCGCTTCCAGAACACCTACGAAGCGATCCTGGCGGCGCCGGTCGACGTCGAAGAGCTGGTCACCGCCGAGATGCTCTGGATCGCGACCCGCTCGGCGGTCTACGGCTGCGTGCCGCTCGTCGTCACCTTCTTCTGGGGGCTCGACCCCGAGCCCGGGATGCTGCTGACGCCGCTCTTCGCCTTCGTCACCGCCCTCGGCTTCGCCGGCTTCGGGGTGGCGATGGCGGCGACGGTGGAGAAGATCGATCAGTTCAACTACGTCACGGCGCTGTTCATAACCCCGCTCTTCCTCGTCGCCGGCACCTTCTTCCCGATCGAAGGGCTGCCCGAGGGGTTCCAGATCGTCGCCCAGATCAACCCCCTGCACCAATTGGTCGAACTGGTTCGCGGCGGCGCCTTCGGCTTCGAAGCGGTGGACATCCTCCGCTTCGCCTTCCTCATCGCCTTCGCCGTCCTCACCTGGCGCGTCGCGATCCACCAGATGCGCAAGCGCCTGATCGACTAGGCGCGGCGTTCGTCCTTTGTAGCCGTATGGGCGACAAAGGACGAACGCCGAAGTTATGGACCGTGCACCCGTCCTTCGAAACGAGGTCACCGGGCGTGTCCGTCGCTTATGGCTCAGGCCGGGCTCGCCTGCGGCACCCGCGGCATCCGCTTAAGGCTGCTTCCTTCCGGACCTGACCTGATTCGCGTGCCCACGTCGCGCAGGACCCGGCCGTCAACGCCGCCGCGACGCACTGACCCCGACGGCCAGTCCCTCGGAAACGGTATTCGGCCCCGCTAAGCGGATTTCGGGTTACAAGGCACCGCTGATTCCCCGCCTAGCACGGTCCGCTGGTGATCCTACCCTGCCAGCCATAGGATGACGCCCTTGCCCGCCCTGCCGACCGCCGCGATCCAAGTCGACTCCGGCTCTTTCTTCGCGATCGTCGCGGTCTCGGCGATCGCCGCCGTGACCGTCGCCGCGGTGCCGAAACGGTTCGCGCCGCCGGTCGTCGTGATCGAGCTGATGATGGGGATCCTGATCGGACCCGAAGTCCTCGACCTCGCCCACAGCGACGACTTCGTCGAATTCTTCGCCAATCTCGGCCTCGGGATGCTCTTCTTCTTCGCCGGCTACGAGATCGACTTCCAGCGGATCAAAGGCACGCCGATGCGGCTCGGCGCCTTCGGCTGGCTGCTCTCGGTGGTCCTCGCCTACGGGCTCGGCGGCATCCTCGCCGCGGCCGGGGTCGTCGTCTCCTTCCTCTACACCGGCTCGGCGATGGCGACGACGGCGATCGGGACGCTGATCCCGATCCTCCGCGACAACGGCGAGCTGAAGACCCGCTTCGGCACCCACCTGCTGGCGGCGGGCGGGGCCGGCGAGTTCGGCCCGATCCTGCTGGTCACGCTCGTCCTCTCGACCACCAACCCCTTCCGCGAGGCGGCGATCCTGCTCGCCTTCGTCGCCCTCGCCCTGGTCCTGGCGATGGCCTCGGTCCGCTTCGCATGGCGCGGCTGGCCGGCGCTGGAACGGACCTTCGAGGCGAGCAGCCAGCTGGCGGTGCGGGTGACCGTCGTCCTCGTCTTCGGCCTCGTCCTGCTGGCGGGCAAGCTCGGGCTCGACATCCTGCTCGGCGGCTTCGTCGCCGGGATGATCGTCCGCCTCGCGCTCGAGGGGCACGAGCTGCAGGTCTTCGAGTCGAAGCTGACCGCCGTGGGCTTCGGCTTCTTCGTCCCCTTCTTCTTCGTCACCAGCGGTATCGAGTTCGACCTCGCCGCCCTCGGCTCGGCCGAAGCCCTGGCCAAGCTGATCCTCTTCCTCGGCCTCTTCCTCGTCGTCCGCGGCGTGCCGGCGCTGCTCCTCTACCGCCACGTGCTCAACACCCGCGACCGGATGGCGCTCGCCTTCTACTGCGCGACCGAGCTCCCCCTCGTCGTCGCGATCACGACGATCGCGATCGACGCCGGAGAGATGAGGGCCTCGACCGCCGCCGGCCTGGTCGGCGCGGCGATGCTCTCGACCCTCATCTTCCCCTTCGTCGGCATGGCCCTGCGCAAGGGCGCGGTCAGCGACGAATCAGGCGCAGGCGCTTCAGCGTCGTCGCCTCCACCCCTCCAGCCCGCACCCGGATCCTGAACAGCAGCCGCTTGCGGCCGGCGAGGCTGCCCTTCGCCCGCGGCTTGACCCGCAGGACGAGGCGCCTGGTCTTGCCGGTGGCCACCTTCACTCGCTGCTGAGCCGTCGCCGGCTTGCGCTTGCTCAGCAGACCGCGGACCGCGATCCGGCAGGCATGGCCGATTCGCCGCGGGCACCGCGCCTTGACCAGGAGGCGCTTGCCCTTCAACTGGGCGGGGCCGGCAACGGTGCCGGGAGCGAGGTCGGCGAGCCGGGCGGCGGTGATCCCGCCACCGGCCGAGCCTCCGCTGCCGCTGCCACCGCCGGCGGAGCCATCCGCTCCCACGGTCAGCGCCACGTTGTCGAAACGCGCCGCGGTCGCCCCCGAGAGCAGTCCGGTGCCCGCGACGGTCGAGGAGGTGCGGGCGGTGATCAGGATCGCGTAGGTGTGGCCCGCCTGGACGACGGCGGCGCCGTCCTCCCCGCTCCAGCCCGAGGCGCCGTCCAGCGACTCGGAGATCGAGGTCGTGCGCTTGCCGCTGGTGCGGTCGACCAACTGCGCGGTGTAGGTCAGCTGCGGAGCCAGGTCGACGAGCGATCCCGGCGCGAAGCGGCGCTCGAGGTGGAGGGTCGCCGCGCCGCCACCGGCGGCCACGAAGTCCGGCGACTGCATGGTCACGGTCGAATGGAACAGCGAGACCAGGTTGAGCCCGATCTCGGTTTCCGCCGCGAGCGAGCCGGCGGGCGTGCCATCGCCGCCGTCATAGCCGCCGCTCGCCGAACAGAGCACGGGGACGTTGCAGCTCGCCTCCGTCACCTGCCAGCCTTCGGCACCGCCGTCGAACCGGCCGCCACCGTCGGGATAGGGATTCGCGGCACCAGCCGCCGGGATTGCCATCAGGATCGCCACGCCCGCCACAGCGAGCAGAAGGGATCCTCCTCTCCAGGGTCGCATCTGAAACTCCTTCCAAGTCGGTCGTCACCCCTGCCAGCGGGGTCGCAGGGCCTCCAGTACCCGCCACTACTCAAAATTGCGTAGCAATGGACAGATGCCCGACCGGCAGGCACGATCGCGCCCGTCGTACAATCCCCGTCCCGGGCGCGTAGCTCAGTGGGAGAGCGCTCGCTTCACACGCGAGAGGTCGCTGGTTCGAAACCAGCCGTGCCCATACGATTCCGCTTTCTAGAGCCGAATTCTGAAGGGTGGTTCAAAACCAGTCGCGGATTTGGCTCTATAGCTCGAGAGATCGCCAGGCTCGGAAACACGAGGAGCCGGTGAAATGGCGAGGCCAAATCGAGACGAATTTGAAATTTGGCGGGACAATTTGCCCGCTGATGGCACTTCCTCTGTATGGACGTGCATGCACGGAAGCAACTCTCGTTCCTCGATCCCGCCCCAGCCCGGTTCCTCGATCGATCCGAGGAGCTACGAGTCGGGCTGAAGAAAGCGACGCCCGGGATCGATTCAGTCAACGGAATGACCTCCCGAGTGACCCCGCACTGCTTCCGTCGTGCATGGGCAACTATTGCCCTCAACGACGAGAAGAACCCCACTCCCATCGACGTGGTGTCGGAGGTGCTGCGGCATAAGGAGATCGCCACGACGAGGCGCCACTACGCACCGACCAAGTCGGACCGTGCGCGAGCAGCGCTGATCGCAATGAAAGTCGCCTAGCTACAGGGAGGAGAGAACTGGGGGAGGGTACAGAGGAGCCAGATTTGGCTTGGCAATGCGGAGCTGATCCCGGCTATCTTCGGTTGAAGCCGGTCGGAAAGGTGCCCGACTGGCGCATAGCTGGCGCATCAGACCTCAGAGAGTGCCCCCCAACCAAGTAACCCGGGACCCCTCCAGCCTGGGAACACTTGATGGCAAGTGAAGGGAACGGGGAAACTGCCCTAATCACGTTATTTACGCACCCATAAAGCCCACAAACTCCCCTTCTTGGTTGTGGACCGTGGAAATAATCTTGCCCTTTGCATCTAGAAGCTTTGCCGTCTCGACGTGCTCGCCCGCCGGGAAGAAACAGAGGAAATATCGCAGGCCATGCAACCAAACGAAGCGTCGCAGCAAGCTGTCTCTAGGGGTTTTTGGACCCACCACCAGAGTGCGGCCCCCGGTGAAGCTCAAGACCACGTTGTGGACGCGTAAACCGACTACGCCACCCATGGCCAAACCTTCTTCCTCTTCGGAGGCGTCGATAGTTGCGGAGGCCGGAAGGTGCCCACCTCCGGGAATTCCCCAGCCGTCGGTCCAACTACCTCGATATTTCCCTTGGGGAGAAAATTCAACTTTCAATAGCCAGTAGGAGCAGTCTGGGTTCTTCTCTACGCCAGCCCGGATATGCCATGGCTCGCCACCGTGCCTACCGTGATCAAGGTCGATCTTGTGGCGCGGGACGCATTGTTCGGATGTAGCCTTGCCATCGCCGTTAGCCAAGGGGATGAGATAAAAGGCCCCGAGATACGCGAGGGCTAATACAAATAGGCCGTAAGCCCACCTACGGTTCCTGTTCACGATCACCGGAAGAGGATATCTCATCTTGTGCTCGAGCAGGGCGAATCTTAGGAAGGCTCAACGCCGCATATGGCGTGGGCAGACATCGAGAAGGATTCCTTTCCCGCACTCGCATTATATTCGTACTGGAATTCATAGACATACGTGTATTCCAAGCCATATAGACACGTGAAAGTTCGGCCCGGCCCTTGGAACCCGGTTCCCCATCGATCCCAATGTGGGCTGCTCGGGTTCTTGGTCGGATTGGAGTGATAAAAATCTTTACGGCCGGCATGTTCAAGGTAGCTGGTGACCTTAAGAACAGTCACGTAATGCTCACATACCACGATCCAGTGAAGGTGCAGCTTGCCATATCCGCCGCGGCCAATTATGGGTTTAATGTAGTCGCTTGCCAGGGTAATTTTACCCTGGCACTGGGCGCCGAGAGTATATGAAGTGTTTTCGCCTCCCAGGTCGAAGTTGTTCGTGGGGTCTTGGTTTGCGTAGTCATACGAATTCGCCGAGCCACCTCTAACAGGATCCACCGAGATGAACCTGCCAATCGTTGGAACATAGGACCGTGCGCCCATCTGGATCACCCCGGCCGGCAGTTCGGTTCTACGTTGCTGCTCGCCGAGCCAGCCGAACCGCCCAGCGGAACCCGCGGTTGGGTTTCCAAACTCGTCGTATGCGAAGGTACCTTTCAGGGCCGTCGCTTCCGAGTTGATGGCGGCCGTCGCAACGATGTCTCCGTGGAGATTGGTTAGCCGCAGCGTGAGTTCTTTGCCACTTTCTTGCAGCGCCACGAGTTCTCCGCCGATGCCGACAATGTTCCGCGTCCACGTCGTGCCGCGTTGGGTCCAGGTCGGAGAGTCCCCGGGTTCGCCGTAATGGAAGACTTCGACTCCTTCGAGGCCAGCGCCCCCCTGAAGGCGGGAGCGTTGCCGCAGCGTGGCATCGAGTTCGAAGCTGTTCGTAATCCCATTCTGCGACTGGGTGGCGACCATGTCGGTAGCGAAATAACTGGTCGTCAGGTTGCTGCCCCCGGCATCGGCGGCAGGCAGGGTAGTGATCCGGCCAAAGTTGTCATAGACGACGCCGGGGTCAACTAGTCGGTCAGCTTTGTCGTAGCTGTATTTCTTTTCGGCCGTGGAGCCGGTCCCGCAGCCGCCGCCCAGGATCGAGGTGATCGTCGACATAGACAGTCGGTTAGAGTCTTTGTCATAACCGTAGCTGCGGGTGGTGCAATTTCCTCCAGCGGGGGTTTCCTGGGCTTCGCTCAGTCGGCCGGCGCGATCGTAGACGTACCGGCTGGTTTTTTGCAAGCTGGATTCGACGAGACTCTGGCCGTAGATCGACTGATCATTGGCGAAGCTCAGCCAAGTGCAGCTCACGCCGCAGTTGGATGCCTTGGTGTAGGTGAGGCCGACTGCAGCGCCGGTCGGGTCGATGGTGGTTTCCGCCGTGAGGCCATCGGGGAGACCGCGTTTGACCATGTTGCCATCGGCGTCGTAGCCGGCGGTGAAAGTGCCGGCGGCTGAGTCGGTGAGTTTGACGATGAGACTGGTCGCGGGGTCATATTCCACCGTCTGCGTGCCTTTGCCGTCGTAGAAGGTGGATGGCCGACCGAAGCTGTCATAGGTCGTTTTGGATTTGTTTCCATCCGCATCTTCATAGGTTTCGACGCGGCCAAGGGCATCGAAGGTAGTGGTGGTCGCCTGGCTGTCGAACCCAGCGCATTCGCCAGTTTCGCAGACGAACTGCTGGGTGGTCGGCATCCCGTTAGTCGAGCTGTAAAGCGTTTCCACCTTAGGCACGGGGGTGCCGCCGCCGGTGATCTTCGTTGAGGTCTGCCTGCCCGCGGGGTCGTAGGTCAGCACGGTTTTACGGATGCCAGCTTCGCCGGCACCTGGGACTTCTTCGACGATTTCGGTCGGCCGGCCGAGAGGTGAATAGGACTTGATCCAGATGGTCGGCAATGGTTTGCCTTCAGGCTGAGCAGCTGGTGCAATCATGCAGGGAAGGCCCGCCCACCGTTCCTCTTTGCCACCGCAAGCATTGGGATTGTTTTCGAAATAAGTCGTCTTGACGACCCCAGGGACATTGCCCGTTTCGTCTGAGGCTTTTGGCTGGCGGACTTCGTTGGGGAAGCCCGTCGTGCCGTTGTATGCGGTCACGTGTCGGATGTTGAGGTGACCAATCCCCGCATCGGTGATCACTTCGGTCTGCGCCCGCAGATTCCAGTTGTATTTGTATTCGGTGACCCGCTGATCGACTTCGGTTCCTTTGGCGGGAAAGACGGCTCCGGTGACCACACGGGTCGGCACCAGTGGCGGCGGACTGAGGTTTGCCGGATTGTCGTAGGCGATCGAGCGCTGTAGACGGGCTTCCGCTATTTCGCCGGTCTCTTGGAGCTTGACCCGGTGAAGGGGGCCTCGTTCTTCGAGTAGTTCGGTGCCATTGGCCGAGTACGTGAACTTGCTCTCGAGCAGGTGGGAGCGTTCGACCCTTTTTCCTTCTGGTTCAGCCAATGCGCGCAGGCGATTTTGCGGGGTCAATTCGCGGGTGACGTTGCCGAATTCATCGGTTTCAGTCGTCGAGATCGCGGGTCCGCTCATACCGGCCCCGGAGGGCGTGACAGCGTTCACGCCAAAGCCTTCGTAATCCATGTAAAAGAGGGTGGCCTTTGCGTAAGAGCTTGGCGATTCGCTAGGCACTTCGGTCGGCGGGAAGACGGCCGTGGCGTCGGTGGGAAGGTCGGTCTGTCCCCAAGTTGCAACCGAGGATGCGCTCATGTTGTTCGGCGCACCGCTGCCGCTGACTGGGACTTCGTAGCGAATCGACGTCGTCGTTTCCCCTCCGAGGAGATTGGAGCGCTTCACCGACTTCAGCCGCGAGACCGGCCCCGTTTCTCCGTCGAAGTTCGGGCCATATTCCAAGGTCCAGGGTTCCTGGCCCGCGATCCCAACTTTACGCAGCGCTTCACCTTCGTAGGTGTAGGTGTTTTTCAGGGAGGAGCCGATCCTTGGGTCCCACGCGGAGACCAGGCGGCCGAGGTTGTCGTAGCCGTAGGCAGCCACATCCCACGGACCTCCCTCCCCCGGCGCGAAAAACGTGATCTTTTCCAGGCGATCGCCGTAGGCTGCAGGCGCACCCCATTTGGTGGCGGGGGCGTAGGTGAATTCCAACGTGCGGCAGCCAATCTTCGTCGTCGGGTTTTCGCTGCAGTCGTTCGACGATCTCGCGGTGGTCGGGGCGACCTCTCGCACCAGCCGGCGCTGACCGTTGACGAATGACCAAGTCATCACCGTGGCATGCGAGCCGCCGCCGAGCTGGCTCACCGAGAGCGGCCAGTATTCCGAGCTGTTCCCGCTGTTTTCGTTGCCGAACGTCGTGCGGTTGCCGTCAGCGTCGGTGAGGATGAATTTCCCTTCGGAGAGCACCAGGGCGTAGTCGGGGAGTTCGTCTGGCGGAAGGTATTTCCCTTCGATCTTCTCGAAGGCAATCGTGGTCCCCTTGATACTCCTCACGGTGGCGTATTCGGAGGTTTCGGTTTCGCCTTCAATGGTTTCGGTGGTGTTCGTCAGGAAGAGGTTGAACCAGTCCGATCCACCGGCCAGTTCTGCGCCTGAACTCCAGCCCTGACCGAGAATGGTTTTTTCGCCGGTGGTCCCTGGGACGCGGGTGTTATAGGACCGTGAAAACGAAAGTGAGTTGAAGCCACCAATCGAGACGTCGTTCGCCGAGAGGTTCAAGTTGCCCGTCAAGAGGTCAAGCGTGCCGGGGCCCGCCTGGGTCATTTCGTCTTTCGGACCGCCAAGGTAGCGGTCGACCTTGGCTTCGACGGAGGTGCTGATACCCGCACCGGTCCCGCCTTCGAACAACGCGCGGATCTGGATCGTGCCGCCTTTGCTCTGCAGTTCGCTGTTGATGTGGGCGGCGTCGAAGAACAGGGGTTCCGACTTGCAGCAGGATTCGCTCACCGCCAATTCTTCGACGGCTTCCCCTTTGGCGTTACGCAGAAGCGCTGGAGGAATATCAGTGAACTGCCCTTTTTTCCCGGCCCGATACTGGTAGCGGACGCCGGTGACGCCGGGTGCCCAGGCAGACTGCACTAGGAGACGCCGGGCCGTCGTGGTGCCTTCAGTCGGCGAGGTCATCTTGTTCGTCGAAGGAGCCATCGGGTAGTAGATGACGTCGAGCTCGGGCTTGTTGGAAACAGCTGCGCTGGAGTTGAACGTGACGTAGCGACGAGGGCAGACACCGCTCGATTCGCATTCTGCGGTCCGCGTCTCGTCGACCTGCTTGACGACCAACCCTTGGTTCTTCAGGCCGATTTCGGAGTTCTGGGTTTTTAGAAATTCGATCCAGCTTTCAACGAGGTCCCGCAAGCTTTGAGAGCTGAATTCCCACCAGCCGGCCGCACTGCCACTGGGCCGGGTGGCAGTCAAGACTTCGGCTTTGCCTTCGGAGGTGAAATCGCCGCCGGGAGTCGTCCAGTTGGCGGTTTCCTTGTACTTCTGCCAGTTCAGCTGCGTCGTCCAGTCCTTCGTTACCCGTCTCGTTTCCAGGCCGGGCACGGTGTTCTCTGCGGCTTTGGGCGAATAAAGTTTCAGAGTGGCTTTGCGGACGTAAGCATTCCAGGGAAGGACGCCATTTTTTGGGCTTCCGAGTTTGAAGCGAAGGAAGGTCCGCACCGGCTGTTTTTCGATCTGGCTGTAGGCGGTGGTCAATTCGGGGGCGCCGTTGTTGCCACATGCGACCCACCCGTTCGGGAGAGGGGTACTTCCTACCGAGCAGTCCTGTTCGGTAAAGATGAAGGCGGAGGGGTCGATCGTCACCGGCCAAGCGCGATCAGGGTCAGAGAGCCAGCCTCCGTCGGCTTCCACGGTCAGCGTCCAGTGCCCTGCCTCAGAGCCTCCTTGCAGAGAATAGTGGACGGCATTGCTGGGTGACGATCCGCTCGCATCGGCGATCGTCGGAGCGGGGAGGGTTGCGAAAAGAGAGCCGTTTGAGTCCTCCACTCTGATTGAGCCGTCGTCTGCAAGGCTCGGGGACAGGCCCTGCGCGAAGTCGAGCGCGAAGTTGTAGCGCTTCGGCTGGGAGCTGTCAGCCAGGACGATTTCCTCCTTGACCCCGTTGGCGAGGCTGTGGAGTTCGAAGGAGAGATCGCCGTCGGCAGCGTCGTAGACCGCGGTCGCCCCTTCGACTTCAGCCTGTTCGGTCTGTGCTCCGAGGAGACGGTAGGAGAGCCACTGATCGTCTTGGGAGAGACGGACCGAGCCGGTTCCCAGCTGCTCGGGAAGCTGGAGGTCGAAGCTGTTTGCCGCATTGGTCAAGCCACCGCTTGGCGGTTCCTCGAGACTCTCGTCGATCGGCTTCCAGTCGCCGTCTTCGTCTTGGAAGTTGACAGGGGTCTGGAAGAGGCGGGTTTCGCGTTCGCCGCTCGGAAGCACATACGTGTTGGAGGTAGCGGTGCGGAGTTGAGAGAGTTCGACTGCCTGCGAGTCGACGCTGCTGCTGGGTTCTTCGAAATCGACAGGGGACTCGGCCGCCGCGGAGGAAGCCAGCACGGCAACGACGAGCACAAGGGTGGCTAGAGCCAGTCGCTTCAACCACCGGACCGCCGCACCAGCGCTGCGCTGACTCCTGAAATCCGTGCCTTGATTCCCGGCCACTGATGTACCCCCGCTCTGGTGTGAGTTTCCAGGAGGACGCGACCTCCCTAGCTAACGGCGGGAACCCAAACGGATGTCGGCGGCTTTGTACATACCCAATAGTCGCTCTAACAATTAGTGATCAAGGTGTCTATCTGCGCGTGGGAGGCCCTGATTTAGGTTCCATGCGCAGCGATGCGACTTCAAGCCTGAGGCAAATGGACAGGACGCCTAGATGTTCCCGCTCGAAGATGATCGGCCTGACGCCGCGACAAGCGCTGAAATCTCTTCGATGTACGGTCCCTCGATCCACTGCGCGAGCTGTTCGGGGATTGCCATCACCACGTCGGAGATTGCACCGAGGGCAGCTGCGTCGACCATTGCTTGGGTGAGTCGGTTCGTGGTGGCATACCGAGTAGTGGGCTGCCGACCTCGGGGTTCTGGCTCGACGACTGCTATCAGTCCCCGCCGCTCCAGCTCCTTGAAGTGGTAGCTGTAAACGTTCACACGGATTCCTTTGCCAAGTTGGGATTTCGACAGCCCAGATGGCGACATGGGCCCTTCAGCATGCAGCCCTAGGACGATGCGCCGCCGAGCTGGATGCCCCAGGGCCCCCTTAGTCAAAGGATCAGGCGTCTCGCTGTATTTTCGCTCGAACATCTAGGAGCCACTCCGAGGGAGGATCGGCGCGCAATCCTGCGCGGCGACGCCTGCTCTCCCATCATCCCGAGCGCGCAAACGTCTCTGTATATCCCGAAGTAACGAAAGATCCCCGCCGGGAAGGCGATCGACGCGAAAATCAGACGGAGTTCGAGACCCCTCGCGCGCATCGTGCGCCTCCTTGAATGCCTCCTGGCTCCACCGGGCAAGCCATTCGGCTAAGCGAGGGCGACTCAGCGACGTGACGAAACAGGGCGACCCTGCGGCCGCGGTGTCCACAAGAATCGCCTGCAGCTCTTCAACCCTTGTCTGTGCGTCGGGGTTCCCTCTCTCGGTTTCGCGCTTCAGGGAAGCGTTGGCCCTCCGGACCAATGCGTCCCGCTCCTGAGAGTCCACAAGTGCAAGCGGCGGCAGCGGGCCGTGCAGAAGCTCGTCTATTTCGGCCCGATAGCCGGCGGATCTGTCCCGGGTCACCGCCTGCGAGTCGCGCCGAGCTTGAACCTCCCAATTCAGTGCCTTCGCGGCCAATGGCAGGCGTTCGGCTTGGATCACCAAATCGGCTATGCACGCCGAAAGTGCATCCTCGTCCTCGAGATCCAGCAGCACGCTTTCAGTCATGTTGACGAGTGCCGCCCTAAGCAAGATGATCATGGCGTCTTCCTGGCCGCGGAAGACGAGACCATTGAGGCATGCAGCTACCTCGGGCCGGTCCTTAATGACGATCCGAGCGGTCTCCTCGCTGTCCGCGTCGAGTGCATCGTCCGGGGAAGACGACCGGTCGTCCAGATCACTCATTTCATCCTGCCTCCGTTTGGCTCAGCCCTAGGGTCACAGCCGGCCCTAGGAAATAGAAGGTCTCCCTGGCCCCCCGGACGGGTCGATGGCTGATCATCTCGACGGCGCCGAGATCTACGAGTTTCCCCACGTGGTAAGAGACGAGTGAGAGGTAGTGACTCTCAGGCTCTTCGAACATCTCCGTGAGTTCGGTTGCTGATACTGGCTCGCCGATCCACTCCATTGCTTCGATGATCGAGACCTTGACGGGGTGGACGGTGAGGGGGACGAGCGCGGCCCAGTCGAGGGCCGGCCCATCCCCCTTTACCGTGGACATGCCTCCCAGGACGGCCAAGAAGCTGGGGGGCGCTTCGGGGTGGAGTTGGAGACGTACATGGTTTGGAACAGCGCGCCACCGGCCGACCCTGTTCTTGGGGCGACGGGCGTGAGAGCCATCGGGAAGACCATCGGCTCATTGGGGGTGTCGGCCCCGATTTCTCCCCTGCCATTCTTGGGCCGGTCGGTGGCTGCTGACTACTCCACCGTTCCAGAACATCGCCTTATGGTCAATTCGGAATCCCCGTCTACTAAGCGTTTACCTCAGCCCGGCTCGTTGGAGTCGGTTGCTGGAGGAGATGGAGCCATCCGCGCACGCTCGAATCCCATGTTGGCGACGATGATCGATTTAGCCTCCTCGCCCGATTCAGCGCGCCGGCTGGTCGCTTCTGACTCGATCTCCCTCATGCGGTCCCAATGGCGTTGCTGCTCGTCAGCGATGGCGCTTCGCCCCTCGTCGTCCACGTTGAACCAGCGCCAGGCGAGCCAGGTCCGAGGGTCGTCCCTGATCGTCCCAGCCCAGAACGCGGCCATCGCCTCCGCGATCATGTTTTGGAGCACGAACCCAGCGCTCATTTGCCGCTGCTCCGGAGTCATCGCCCAGACTTCCTCGTCCGAGTAAAACGGCATCTCGACGGCACGGTAGTAGTGCTGGTCCGCGTTTCTCGCCTTGTCGATTTTCGCCAGTTCGATCGAGCCCCCTTCCGCGAGTTCCCGGATGTGGTGGGAGACCTTGCTCAGGGGCTCGCCGATGATCGCCGCGATCTGCCCCGGCGTGTAGGTCGCTTCGTTGAGAAGCGAGAGAACCTCGACCCTGATCTTGTGGTTCCAGGCGAACCCCACGACTTCCTCGATCGTCTTCTTTCGCTGCGGCGACTTCTTCCCGCCGTCCTTCTTCTTGCTCTTGGGCATATGGCCGTGGCTCCTCCCGAGTGGTTTGCGTTCCTCCGATACTCAGTATTTCGTGAGCGCGGCCTATGGAGGCCTCACCCACGCGCAGCAGATACCTCCTACTAAGCGAACCCGCTCCACTTGAATCGCTCTTAGCATTCGGCCTCCTCCTGGCGGTCCGCGCCGGGCCGATGCATGGGAGGGGGTGAGTGCCAATGAAGGTCACGAAGACGACGCACGTCTTTCTGAACTACATGGTCCACAAGAACGCCTAGTCAGAAATGAGGGGGATGGGGCCGGTCTCGGCCCGCCGAGTTGGGGATCGGGATCGGCCCCGGCAGCGCCGACAAGTGCGTCCGGGCTGATCAGCGATATCCGCATAAATGTAAAGTTTTACATGGTGTAGGCGGGCCAGAGGTTGGACGATCCCCGCCGTGGGCGACCTCGGCAGAAACCTTCGCGCCGCCCGTGAAAGGTTGGGGCTGACCCAGGAACAGGTCTCGGAGCGAAGTGGCGTGCAGGCCGGTGAGGTGAGCCGGATCGAGCGAGGCAAGCGAGATCCGAAGGTCTCGACGTTGGAAAAACTGGCGGCCGCAGTTGAGGCCGAGCCTGGCGACTTGTTGCGCCCGCCAGTCAGCTAGAACTCGCCACCTGATCACCGCTTACTGCTCTTGATGGGCGCGCAGTGGCGAGCCACCCAACGGCTAAGCATTCGACGGAGGTGTTTGAAGAGCTCGCCGCCGCAGGAGCACAGCGGCGGCGCGGGGAATACCGCTCCTCCCCAGTCCCCCAGTCAGATCCCCATGAAGCCCGATATTGAAGCCCCCGCCAAAATCTCCCCGAGTCCAGCCAGATCCAATGACCAGGGACCCGAGACAAGCGCCGCAGCTAGGCCCACCTGGCCCTGGCTCAACCGCAACTGCAGAACCCCTCACGCACTATCACTACGGCCACCACGGACCTCCAACTGGAGGACCGACACATTATGAACCCGCACAGGTGTTCGCTTTTCGTGCCTGGCATGACCGCTCGCGGCGAGACGGGTCCCTTGACCTTCGGTCGGCCTCCCCACCGCCCATTGTGGGCGCGGCTACGCCGCGCGTTAGGCGGGTGGGGAGGCGCTCCCTGCGGATTGGCGACCTACTTCAGGGCGCTTGCCCGTGAAGTAGATTGGAGGAACAAGAAGCGAGCCTGGTTCTTTCGGTTCGCGATCTGGCAGGAACCGCTGGTTCGAAACCAGCCGTGCCCATCCAACGCCTTACAGAGCGGTTTCTGAGGGTCAGATCAGTTCGCGGGTCAGGGCCTAGAAGGGGACGGTTTCCAACTCCGCCCTCCATCACCGGTGAAGAGCAGCACTCCTTCTTCACTGCAGCCGGGACAGCTAGCGCTGTTGACCAACGCCAAAGCGTCCTGGGCGCCGGAGAAATCCACTAGGGCAGAACTCGGGAGCCCTTCGGTGTTCACGACTCGTCGCGACATGGGAGAACCTGGCGAACGGGCACCTTCGCCCGATCCGCCGGGCGGTTCGTCGGCGACGATCGAGAGGGTGCTGGATTCGGGATTGACGATAGCCACGGTATCCGGGTCCGGAAAGCTGGTTTCGACGGGCAGACCCGGTTCCGTGGCGCCGGCGACCGGGACCACCGAACCAAGCGTCCAGCTATCGCCACCGTCGCTACTTGCATAAACGCCAACTTCGGTTTCGTATTCAGGCTTGGAAAAGGTGACCGGCAGGAGGCTGGGGCCTGACTCCGAAATTTCCGGCGTTCCGTAGCTGACCATTGGCTCCTCTACACCAGCCGGCAACTCGAGCCTCACCGGCGACCAGGACTGACCTCCGTTGAGGCTTCGCCATAGCGTCTGGGTGCCTACGCCGCCGGCCAACCATCCTTCGGTATCGGACGTGAACTTCAGCTCGCCTGGAGCTGGAGGTCGGGGAAGCGTCGACCACGACTTCCCGGAATCTGCCGAGGAATAGAGATGAGAGATCGCATTGCTGCCGCCAGGGCTTTGCTCGTTGACCGAAACCCACCCGTGGTTGCCGACAAAGGTGATGCGGACCCTCGCGATCGTCAGCAGATCCGGATCCGTGATCTCACTGCTGCTCCACGTAGCGCCCCCGTCGCTGGTCGATAGGACCGACAGCTCTGGATGAATTGCATACGGGTCCGGGCTGACCGCGATCCAGCCGTGCGTAGAGTCGCTGAAGTAGATCGCCCTGATCGATTCCGCCTGCACCCCCTCCGGCGTGATCGTCTTCCAATGCCGGCCCGCGTCCACGGTCAGGGCAAGCCGCTGGCTGGTTGCCGCCCAGGCTTCATTTGGACCGACCAATTCCGCATCTGCGATCACGTCTGCGTGCTTTTCTCGTTCAGGGGCGGCGGCACCGCCATGGCCAGGGGCGGCGCTGGCCCCGCCATGGCCGGAAAGCACCCCGATGGCGAACGCCGTCAGTCCGATTGCCAACAGTGCAATCGCGCTCATCAAGATTCTCGGCTGGCTGCCTATTTTGCGGAGCATTCCGGCTCTTCCTTTTTTTCGCCCGTTCCAGCGACCAGGCCATGTGCGCAATCACGGTCGATTTCTATTTGCACGATCGTTCCACCTACCGGGACAGACTGAATACGTTCAACTTCCTTTAAAAGGAAACGGCGGTTCGGATCTACCGCCCGAGGACGCCAGGGCCCTAACCTGCGGCGATGGCCTCCGTCCACATCCTCGAACGCCGCCAGCGGGTCGAGGTCCCTATCGACGAGGCGTTCGCTTTCTACGGAGACGCGCGCAACCTCGAGCGGATCACGCCGCCCCTGCTCGGCTTTGAGGTGACGACGCCGGAGCCGATCGAGATGGGGGTCGGGACGCTGATCGAGTACCGGTTGCGGCTGCATCGGGTGCCGGTGCGGTGGCGGACGCGGATCGAGGCCTGGGAGCCGCCGCGGCGGTTCGTCGACGTTCAGATCAAGGGACCGTATTCGCTGTGGGAGCACACCCACACGTTCGAGGAGGACGGGCCGGGGGCGACGATCATCGAGGACCAGGTCCGCTACTCGATTCCATTCGGGCCGCTGGGCGAGCTCGCGAACCGGGTGCTCGTGCGGCGGGACCTGCGGCAGATCTTCGACTACCGGCGCGACGCCGTGGCGCGTGAGCTGATTCCGCGTACTTAGCGTCGGGTTTGCCCGGATGCCGCGGGCGCGGATGGCGCGGAGACTGCGGGCATGGAGACGGCGACCGCCAGCCCCGAGATGAGCAAGCTGCGTGATGCCTTCGTCCCCAGCCGCCGGGTGCGCCTCGCCAGCGACGTCGCCGGACTCTGCGCGGTGCTGCTGCTGATCGGCCTGCTCGGCGCCGCCTTCACCTGGTGGGGACGCTCGGACCTCTTCGACCTCGCCAGCAGCTCGCTGGAGGCGGTCAAGATCGACACCGGCTTCCTCGCCGGGCCGATCCTGATCCTCGTCGCGCTGCCCCTGGTGCTCGGCCGTCGTCGACAGCTCGCGCTGCGGGAGCACTTCAAGACGCGCCTGCTAATCGCGGCGCTGCTCTGGCTGGCCGGCCTCGTCGCCCTGCTGACGCGGATGGCGGCGCTCGACAGCAGCTACTCGCCCGAGGCCGGCTTCTACGTCTCGGGCGGGCTGATGCTGCTCGGGCTCGCCTCCACCCTGGCGATGTGGCCCGGCGACCTGCCAGTGGTGAAGATCGACCGCAACGGGACGGTGCGCAAGGCTACGGCTGCTGCAGCACCGCGATCACGTTCCCCGACGGGTCGTTGAACCAGGCGATCTGGGGGCCGGGGCCGCGGACGATGCCCTTCTCGTCGTGGTCGAAGCCCTCGTAGCGCTCGATGCCGACGCCGCGGGAGCCGAGCTCCTCGACGGCCGCGTCGACGTCGTCGACTTCGAAGTTCAGCATCGTGTAGCTGGCCGGGGTCATCTCCGGGTTGAGGTACATCAGCACGTCGCCGCCGTTCAGTTTCAGGGCCGTCACCCCGAACTCCTCGCTCAGCACCTCGAGCCGCAGCCCGAGCGTCCCCTCGTAGAACTCCTTCGCCCGGTCCATATCGGTGACGGCGAAACCGCTGGTCGCTTTGCTCTCACCAAGCATCTCGATGCTCCTCTCGCTTGTAGTGCCTCTCACCCATTAGACCGCCTGTGCCCGGAAAAGTCATCGCCTACTCATCCGCCGGCGGGCGGCGGCCGCGCTTGCGCTCGCCGGTGCGCCGCTTCTGCTCGAGCCGCCGCTGTCGCGCCGCGCGGCTCGGCTTCGTCGGCCGCCGCTTGCGGCGCACCCGCAGGCCGGCGCCGATCTTCGCGGCCAGCCGCTCCAGCGCCAGCTCGCGGTTGCGCGCCTGGCCGCGCGCGTCCTGGGCCACGGCGGTGATGACCGGGCCGAGGCGCTCCTGCAGCCGCGCCCGCTGGGCGCCGTTCAGGCTCGCCGAGGCTTCGACGTCGAAGACAGCTTCGACCCGCGAAGCGGTGACGTTGGCGTGCTGGCCGCCGGGTCCCGAGGAGCGGCTGGTCCGCAGCTCGATCTCGCCCAGCGGCAACGAGAGCCGCTCGTCGATCCGCAGCAGGTCGGGCACGTCAGCCGGCGAGATCGGGGATGTGGCGCTCGAGGTGCTCGGCGATCGTCTGCCGTACCCAACGCTGGGTCTCGGCGTCGGCCATCCGGTAGCGGCCGAGCAGCATCTTCTGGTCGTCGAGCGGCAGGCCGGCGATCTCCCAGCGCACCGCGAGCCGCTCGAAGAGGGCCTCCGAGCGCCGGTGCCAGGCGTCCTCCTGCGAGGCCGCCTGCCCCGCCGGCGGCTCGCCGATCTTGGCGATCGTGCCGGCGCTGAGCGTTTCCCGCAGGGTGAGGACGTTGCCCTCCGGATCGACATAGTCGACCGTCGGTGGCTTCTCCCGCGCCCGCCGCTGCTTCTTCCGCTTCGCCACCGGGTCAGCTATCGAGGGCGTCGATCCTGCTGGCGAGCTCGAAGTCGCTCGCCGTCAGCCCGCCTTCGGAGTGGGTCGAGATCGTCACCGTCACCGTGTCCCAGGAGATCGAGAGGTCCGGGTGGTGGTTCATCGCCTCGGCTGGCTCGACGAGGCTCTCGACGAAACGGACGCTGCCGACGAAGTCCTCGCGCTTGAAGCTCTTCTCGATCGCCTCCCCCCGGCGCTCCCAGCCGGAGAGCCCCGCCAGCTGTTCCTCGATCTCGGCATCACTGAGAAGGGCCACGCGCTTATGCTGCCAGGCACGCGATGACGACGCAAACGCAGGACAAGCCGACCCTCTGGCAGATCGACATCTCCCACTACGCCGAAAAGGCGCGGTGGGCGCTGGAGCACAAGGGCATCGACCACAACCGCCGCTCGATCCTGCCCGGCAGCCACATCCCGATCGCCTTGGTGCTGACGCGGGGCGCGCAGCCGACCCTGCCGGTGCTGCAGCTCGACGGCCGCAACATCGGCGACTCGACCGAGATCATCGCCGCGCTCGAGGCCGCCTACCCCGAGCCGCCGCTGTACCCGCTCGACGCCGAGGAGCGGGCGCGGGCGATCGAGTTGGAGGAGTGGTTCGACGAGAACCTCGGCCCGCACTCCCGTCTGCTGCCCTTCTACGAGCTGATCCAGGGGCCCGAGATGTTCGCCGAGCTCGCCGCCGAATCGGTGCCGGGCCCGCTGGGCAAGGCGAAGCCGGTGGTCGGCGCCTACGCCCGCGCCTACACCAGCATCCGCTGGAACGCGAACAGCGAAGAGGACGCCGTCCGCGCCCGCGAGGCGATCGTCGTCGCCTTCGACAAGCTCGAGGCCGAACTGGACAAAGGCGACGGCGAGTTCCTGGTCGGCGACCAGCTGAGCGTCGCCGACGTCACCGCCGCCTCCCTCTTCTATCCGGTCGTCGTCCCGCCGGAGGGCCCGCTCGACCCGGATCTACCGCGCCCGCCCGCGCTCGACCGCTTCCGCCAGGGCCTCAGCGAACGCCGCGGCTACAAATGGGTCCAGGACACCTTCAGCAAGCACCGGCACCGCAGCTAGCGGGCGGCTGAGCTAGCCCCCGATCGGGGCTCTGGGGTTGGAGCCCCAGAAGACGAGCGTCCCGAGCATGCCGAGGATGTGGACGGCGACGATGTTGAAGACCATCGATTGCGCCGTCGCGGTGCCGACGCCGACCGGCCCGCCGGAGGCCGTGTAGCCGTAATAGCAACCGACCAGCACGATCACGGTCGACATCACCATTCCCTTGATCAGGCTGAAGAGCAGGTCGGGCGGGCTCTGGTACATCCAGAAGATCAGCAGGTAGCCGCCGGAGGAGACGTCGCCGACCTGCTGGACGACCGAGATGTAGCTGGCGAAGTAGATGACCCCGATCCCGACCAGGTAGAGGAAGGGGAGCGCGATCCAGGCCCCGAGCAGGCGGGTTGCGCAGAGGAAGGTGACCGGCTGGATCCCCATCACCTCGAGCGCGTCGATCTCGTCGGAGATCCGCATCGCCCCGAGCTCGGCGACGATCCCGGTCCCGACCTTGGCCGCGAGGATGTAGCCGAAGGCGTAGGGCAACCCCTCGCGCAGGTCGCAGTAGGCCGAGAAGAGACCGGCCAGAGACGGGGCGCCGATCGAACGGTTGAAGTAGGCACCCTGGAGGCCGCACTGGAGGCCGAGGATGAAGCAGAAGGCCCAGATGATCAGCGCCGAGCCGAAGATCAGGATCCCCGCCTGCCGCAGACCCTCGCCGAAGAACTTGAAGACCCGGCCCGAGTAGACCAGCCCCGCGACCCTGGAGCCGAAGCGGGCGATGTCCCCGAAGGAATCGAGCCAGTTGCGCGGGATGTCGAGCCAGCCGATCACCGGACCGCCTGCAGATCGGGGTTGGTGGCGAGCAGGATCGAGCTGACGACGAACTGAAAGAAGAAGACGGCGACGAGGGAGATCACCACCGCCTGGTTGACGGCCCTGCCGACCCCGGCGGCACCGCCGGAAGCCGACATCCCTTTGTAGGAGCAGACGATCGCGACGATCGCCCCGAACATCGTGCACATCATCACCGAGGACCAGAGGTCGGTGATCGTCGCGTTGGTGAAGAGCGTGGCGAAGAAGCCGCCGAGCGACTGGTGGTAGAGCAACTCGGCGGCGATCCCGGCGGAGAGCCCCATCACGATCGCGAAGATGTCGAGCAGGCCGGTGATCACCATCAGCGCCAGGAAGCGCGGCACGACCAGGTTCTTCACCGGGTCGACCCCCAGCACCTGGAGGGCGTCGAGCTCCTCGCGGATCTTGCGGGCGCCGAGGTCGGCGGTGATCGCGGTGCCGGCGACTCCCGAGACCACGACCGCGGTGACCAGCGGGGCGATCCAGCGGATCGCGATGACGACGAAGAAGCCGCCGAGCCGGTCGAGGGCGCCGAACAGCGAGAGCACCCCAGCCGCCTGCAGGCCCGGCGCGCCGAGGTTGAGGGCGAAGGTGGAGACCAAGAGCGGAAACCAGGAGAGCTTCAGCACGAAGAGCAGCTGCCAGACCAGCTCCTCGCCGTAGGGATAGGGCGCCCGCACCGCCGAGATCAGCGTCTTGACGGTGAGGATCATCATCACCCCCACCTCTTCGAACGCGTTCTTGACGGGCAGCAGCCCGCGGCTCAGGGTTTGTCCCGCCACCGGCTCATCGCCCTGCCGAGGGGACCGCGGCTGCTCGCCCGCCGTCGCACCTCCTGCTCGCTCTCCCGCTGCGCCGCCGCCAGCTGCGCGATCAGCGTGTCGCGCGTCTGCTCCAGCTCCTCAACCCCCGCCACGTGGGCGACCGCGCGCCGCGGCGCCGTCGCCAGGTCCGCCTTGAGGTGACCGGTGTAACTCGCAAGCTCTGCCTCCAGCCGGGCGATCTGCCGGCGCAGCTCCTGGCGCACCTCAAGCGTTTCGCTCTCCTCGCCGGGGAGGCTGGCGCAGGCCATCGCCACGATGGCGAGGTCGCGCGGCCCCAGCCCCGCTTCGCCGGCGCGCCGCAGCGCGTCGGCGGCGATCTCCTCCAGCTGGGGCTCGGCCTTGACTCCGTCGGCGACGTAGGTCCCCTGCCCGTGGTGGGTGACGACCAGCCCGTCCGCCTCCAGGGTCTCGTAGACCGCACGCACCGTGCCGACGTTCACCCCCGCCCACTCGGCGAGCTGCCGGAAGCTCGGCAGCCGCTCACCGGCCGCCAGCTCACCGGTGCTGATCAGGGCCCGCAGCCGCCAGCTCAGCTGCAGCCCGACCGGAAGCTCGTCGCCCGGATCGATCGCAAATGGACTAGACTCAAGCTGTGTCACTGGCTCGCACAGTATCTGTCCCCACTGTGCGAGTCAACTGACACAGCCTGCGCCGTTGGCGCTGTTACGGCGTGAGAACGATCTTCAGCGCTTCGCGGTTGTCGTAGACCCGATAGGCCTCCGCCGCCTCATCGAGCGGCATGTGGTTGGTGACCAGCGGAGCGGGGTCGAGCTTGCCGGCCTCCATCAGGGCGAGGACGCGGTCGACGTGGGCGATCACGTTGGCGAGGCCGAGGCGCAACTGCAGGCCCTTGAGCCAGGCGAGCCCGAGCGGGACCTCGCCCTTGCCCGCGTAGGCGCCGATCCCGGAGACGGTGCCGGCGTCGCGGGCGAGGCTGACCGCGAGCGCCAGCGGCCCCGGGTCGCCGACGGCATCGACGACGACGTCGACGCCGAGCCCTTCGGTCGCCGCGCGGACGGCCTTCTTCGGGTCATCCTCGACCAGGTGCAAGGGCGTCGCCCCGAAGCGCTCGGCCATCTGCAGCCGTTCCTCCACCGTGTCGACGGCGAAGACCTTTACCGCGCCGCCGGCCACAGCCGCCTGCACGGCGCAGAGGCCAACTGGTCCGAGACCGAGGACGGCGACGGTGTCTCCCGCCTTCATCCCGGCGTGGGCGACCGCGTGGTAGCCGGTCCCCATCACGTCGCCGGCGAAGAGGGCGACGTCGGCCGACATCCCCTCCGGCACCCGCCGCAGGGTCAGGTTCGCGCGCGGCACCAGCAGCAGCTCGGCCTGCGCGCCCTGCAGGTCGCCGAGGTGGGCGCCGTGGCCGAAGGTTCGCTGGTTGCGGCAGCGGTGGTAATCGCCCCGCAGGCAGGAGGAGCAGGTCGCACAGGCGGTGTGGAAGGTGCCGAGCACCCGATCGCCGACGGAGACCCGTTCGACCCCGTCGCCGGCGGCGAGAACGGTGCCGACGAACTCATGGCCGATCGTGAAGCCCGGCTCTACCGGCACCCGGCCGTGGTAGATGTGGAGGTCCGAGCCGCAGATCCCGCTCGCCTCGACGCGGACGAGCGCCTCGTCGGTGGCGCCGATCTCGGGATCGGGCTTCTCCTCGATCCGCACCTCCCCCGGTGCCTGGAAAGTGACCGCGCGCATGGCGCGCAACCTACCGGTAGGGAGCTAGTTGACGCCGGCGACCTGGAAGCGGCTCTGTTCGCCGCCCGGGCTGGCGGTCTCTTCGATCCGCGCCTCGAGCGCGAGCTCTTTCTCGAAGTCGGCCGCCTCGCCGTGCTGGAAGGAGACGTCCTTGCCCTCGAGCAGCTCGATGAAGATCTCGACGAAGCGGGCGTCGAGCTGTTTGCCGGCGACGCGGCGCAGCTCGACGATCGCGTCGTAGCTCGACATCGGCGTCCGGTAGGAGTCGCGCGCGGTCATCACGTCATAGGTGTCGGCGACGGAGATGATCCGCGCCAGCTCTGGGATTTCGTCCCCGGCCAGGCCGCGGGGATAGCCTTTGCCGTCGATCCGCTCGTGGTGGGCGAGGATGATCTCCGCCACCGGGCCGTAGCCGTCGAGCGAGGAGACGACGCGGGCGCCCTGCTGCGGGTGGCGCTTGATCAGCATCCAGTCCTCGTCCGTCAGCGGCACGTTGGCCTTGAGGATCCGGTCGGGAAGGATGAACTTGCCGATGTCGTGCAGCAGCGCGGCGATGTGGACGAGCTCCTCCTCGCGGCGCGAGTAGCCGGCGCGCTGGGCGATCGCCCGCGAGTAGCGGGCGACGGCGGCGCTGTGGCGGGCGGTCATCTGGTCCCGCAGGTCGAGCGTCCGCAGCATCGCGCTCAACATCCCGACCTGGAAGCTGGCCAGCTGCTTGCTGCGCAGCTCCAGCTCGCCGGCGCGCTGCTGGGAGAGCAGCAGCTGGCCGAGCAGGTACTGGAAGGTGACGAGGACGACGCCGAAGAGGGCGATCGCGGCGAGGCCGATCTCGTTGTAGATGTAGGCGACCGCGACGGCGAGCATCGCGCTGGCGAACTCCGAGGGGAGCACCGGCGGCAGCACCTTCAGCTTGGTCGAGAAGGAGGAGCGCTCGACGTAGCAGCCGTAGCTGGCGATCATCACGAAGTTGATCGCCAGGGCGAGCTGGAAGAGGGCGAAGACGCAGAGGTAGAACCACGGGTCCGATGGCGACAGACCGAGGGCGGTGACCCCCTCGTGGAAGGCGATCCCGCCGATCACCGGGAAGAGCGCGTAGGTGAGGATGTTGTTGAGCAGGAAGTGCCAGTCGTCGCGCCAGCGCAACCAGCCGACGAGGATCGTGGCGACGCCGATGATCGCCGCCGGGGTGCCGCCGAGGAAGACCATCGCGATCACCAGCGCCAGGAAGCTGCCGGAGATCTTCACCTTCGATTCGGTGGACACCGCGGTCAGATCGCTGAAGATCGAGAAGGCGAGCAGGACGGCGAAGAAGGTCAGATCCCAGTCGGATTTGGGCGCGTCCCAGATGGCGACTGCCAAAGTCAGCAGCAGGGCGCCCACCATGACGGCGATCGCGAGGCGGGTGGGGCGGGCTTTGTCCATCTCTAGATTGGGAAGTCGTTGACCGGGGGACCCGTGCCGGAAATCCGGCTACTACTTTCACGGGCGCGTTTCTTTTCCCTGCGTAGGGAGCCCGCTATCTAGCGGTTCCGCTATTTGGGAACTTGAAAGTTAGCCCGCTATGTATGAGATCGGCAAGACCTTTAGCCAGATGGCCAAATTCGCCCAAGTTCCGCTTCAAATACCCGATTACGCCGCAAACCTGTGCGCGGCGGGAGGAGATGGCTCCCAGAACGACGAAGGGCGCCCCCATCCAGGGCGCCCTTCAGAAGACTGGTGCAGACCACTCGATCAAAGGGTCTGCCGGGAAATTCCTAGTGACGAAAGCCCATGTTTTCTGCCCCTTCCATAGTCGTTGAAGCCCGCAACGTTGTGCGCTGCATCGTGGAAACTTCTCAATTGCTGGTCACTTTGTAGCACAACTTGGCGGAAACTTGTGCATCTGCAGGAAAAGTTGTGCAGAAATGCAGTAATACGCCCGGCCAACCCATGCCTAGACCACGACTAACCGCCCCCCTGCGCCGCCCGCTCTTCCGGCGGCTCGCTGCGTCGTACGCGATCAACGAGCTGGGGGACTGGATGGGGATCATCGCCCTCTCGGTGCTGGTCTTCGATCAGACCGAGAGCGCCCTGGCGACCGCGGCCCTCTTCCTCGGCACCCGCTTCCTGCCCGCCCTCTTCGCCCCGCTGCTGGTCGCCCAGGCCGAGAAGCCACCGCCCCGCTTCGCGCTGCCGCTGATCTACTGCGGCGAGGCCACGGCTTTTGGCGCCCTCGCCCTGCTCGTCGACCACTTCTCGCTGGCGGCGGTGGTCGCCCTGGCCGCCGTCGACGGCGCCCTCGCCCTCACCGGGCGCTCCCTGACCCGGGCCGTCGTCGCCACCTCGCTCGAGCCGAGCGGCGAGCTGCGGGCCGGCAACGCCCTGCTCAACGTCGCCTTCACCGGCGGCGCCGCGATCGGCCCGGCGCTGGCCGGGCTCGCGGTCGCCGGCTTCGGCGTCCAGTCGGCCCTGCTGCTCGACGCGATCTCCTTCTACGCGGTCGCCTGGATCCTCTTCACGGCCGGGGCGATGCCCCACGCCGAGCCGGAACCCGGGCGGATGCGGGACCGCGTCCGCGCCGGGCTGGACTACGTCCGCAGCCAAACCGCCCTGCGGCGGCTGCTCACCGCGCAGGGCCTCGCCTTCGTCTTCTTCGCCGCGGTTCTCCCGGTCGAGGTCGTCTACGTCAAGGAGACGCTCGGCTCCGGCGACACCGGTTACGGCCTGATGCTCGCCAGCTGGGGCGTGGGGATGGTGCTGGGCAGCCTCCTCTTCGCCCGCCTGCGCCAGGCCTCGCTCGCCCACCTCCTCTTCTTCAGCACGCTGGCGGTCGGCGCCGGCTACCTCGGCCTCGCCGCGGCGCCGACCCTCGGGGTCGCCTGCGCCGCCTCCGTACTCGGCGGCGCCGGCAACGGCGTCCAGTGGGTGGCGGCAATCAGCGCCGTGCAGGAGCTGACCGCGGAATCGATGCAGGCGCGGGTGATGAGCGTGCTCGAGTCGATCGGCGCCGCGATGCCGGGGGTCGGCTTCGCGGTGGGCGGCATCATCGCGGCGGCGCTGAGCCCGCGAATGACGTTTCTTGTCGCGGGTGTGGGGGTACTCGTCATCGTCGTCGTGATGGCCGTCATGCTTGGGGGGAATTGGCTTCAGGACGACGAAAGGCCAAGAAAATCCCTGCTTGACGCGCGTGACGACATTGTGGTGGAGTTGATCCCAGGGTCATCAGGGACGACCGGAAATCCGGATCTGGAGGAGAGACGTTGAAGAAGCTAGGGGTAGTCATCGCGGTTCTGGCTCTTGCGGCGACCGCGGCAATCGGACTGGCGTCCTGCGGGAGCGGCGGCAGTGACACCTCTGGCGGCGGCAGTGGGCAGAAAGGCGGCACCCTGAACGGGACCTATGCCTCTTTCCCCGACTACATGGACCCGGCCCTCTCCTACACGGCCGAAGGCTGGACGGCGATGGCGGACGTCTACACCCCGCTCCTCACCTACAAGCACGCCAACGGCGTCGAAGGCAGCGAGGTGATCCCGGGGCTGGCGAAAGAACTGCCGAAGATCACCAACGGCGGCAAGACCTACACCCTCTTCCTCCGTCCCGGCCTCAAATACTCCGACGGCACCCCGGTCAAAGCCTCCGACTTCCCCTTCGCGGTCGAACGGATGATCAAGCTCAACTCCGGCGGCTCGCCCTTCTACCTCTCGATCGAAGGCGCCGAAAAGTTCGCCGAAACGAAACAGGGTCCGATCCCCGGCATCAAGGCCAACGACAAGACCGGCGAAATCGTGATCAACCTGGAAGGGCCGCGAGGCACCTTCACCAACGAGCTCGGCCTGATGTTCGTCGCGCCGCTGCCGCAGGACACGCCGATCGAAGACCTCTCGGCCGACCCGCCTCCCGGCACCGGCCCCTACATGATCACCAAGTCGCAGCCGGGCAAGGGCTGGGAATACGAGCGCAACCCGTACTGGGCGAAAGCCAACGGCAAGGCGATGCCGGACCTGCCCGAAGGAGTAGTCGACGACGCCAAGATGACGGTGATCCGCAACCCGCAGTCGCAGGTCAACGACATCGAACAGGGCACCTACGACTGGATGCAGAACCCGCCGCCCTCCTCGCGCTACGCCGAAGTCAAAGAAAAATTCGAAGGCACCCAGTTCCGGGTCGAGCCGACGATCAGCACCTACTACTTCTGGATGAACTCCAAAGAGGCGCCGTTCGACGACGCCAAGGTCCGCCAGGCGGTCAACTACGCGATCGATTCGAAGGCGCTGGAACGGATCTACGCCGGCCAGATCAAAGGCACCCAGCAGATTCTGCCGCCGGGGATGCCGGGCTACGAACAGTTCGAGCTCTACCCGTACGACCTCGAAAAAGCCAAGGAAATGATCAAAGAAGCGAACCCGTCGGACATGAACATCACCGTCTGGACCGACACCGAAAGCCCGAACAACGAAGCGGGCGAATACCTGAACGAGGTCCTCAAGGAACTCGGCTTCAACACGACGCTGAAAATCCTCAACGCCGACAACTACTTCACGGTGATCGGCAACCTCTCGACGCCCGACCTCGACGCCGGCTGGTCTGACTGGTTCCAGGACTACCCGCACCCGAACGACTTCTTCCAGCCGCTGCTGGCCGGGGAGTCGATCCAGCCGACGAACAACAACAACTTCGCCCAGTTCGACAACCCCGCGGTCAACAAACAGATCCAAGACCTCGGCGCCGAACAGCTCGGGCCCGATCAGGAAAAGGCCTACGCGGAACTCGACAAGGAAGTGATGGAAGAAGCGCCGTGGGCGCCCTACGGCACGCGGACGCTCTCGACCTTCGTCTCTGACGCGATCGACCTCGAAAGCGTCATCTTCAATCCGACGTTCGGTCACTACCTCAGCAGCTTCGAATTCAAGTAGCGCGCGGGGAGTAGAAAGCGCGTGTCTACCGAGACGAGCGCAGAGCGAGGGCCCTGGTCCCTCGCACTGCGGCGGTTCCTGCGCAACCGGCTCGCGGTCGCCTTCCTCGCCCTCTTCGTCCTGATCGTCGCCTTCGTCATGGCGGCGCCGCTGTGGGCCAACCACGTCGCCCACACCGGGCCCAACGAGGAGCACACGGTCGACACCGTCACCGTCAACGGTGAAGAAAAGGACGTGGTCACCCCCGAAGGCAAGCCGATCGGGCCGCAGTGGTTCGGCGCCGGCGGCAAGTTCTTCCTCGGCGCCGACAGCCGCCTCGGCCGCGACGAGATGGTGCGGCTGATGTACGGCGGCCGGACCTCGCTGGAGATCGGGATCACCGCCGCCCTGATCGCCACGATCATCGCCGTCGTCCTCGCCCTGCTCGCGGGTTACTTCGGCGGCTGGGTCGACGGGCTGATCGCGCGAACGCTGGACGTGATCTGGTCGCTGCCCGTCTTCCTCATCGGCCTCTCGCTCGGCATCGCGCTCGCCGTCGGCGGCCTCAAGCTGGGGCCGCTCGAATTATCGAGCGGCTCGATCTGGAACCCGATCATCGTGATCAGCATCTTCACCGTGCCCTACATCGCCCGGCCGATCCGCGGCCAGGTGCTGGCGCTGAGCGAGAAAGAGTTCGTCGAGGCCGCGGTCGCCCAGGGAGCCGGGTCGCTGCGGGTGATGTTCAGCGAGATCCTCCCCAACCTGGCCTCGACGATCATCGTCTTCTTCACCCTGATGATCGCCAACAGCATGCTCTT
Organism: Solirubrobacterales bacterium; assembly: GCA_035473555.1. Classification (GTDB taxonomy): domain Bacteria; phylum Actinomycetota; class Thermoleophilia; order Solirubrobacterales; family 70-9; genus VAYN01. The sequence continues at coordinate 115,269 of DATIOC010000028.1, read as the reverse complement.
CGAGGCGGGGCTCTCCTTCCTCGGCGCCGGCGTGCAGCCGCCGAACTCCTCCTGGGGGACGATGATCACCGTCGGGGTCGAGCTGCTCAACATCCAGCCGCTGCTGGCGATCGTCCCGGGCCTGATGATCATGCTCACCGTGCTGGCGCTGAACATCGTCGGCGACGCCCTGCGCGACGCGCTCGACCCGCGCGGCAAGGCGAGGATGGACGCTTCGCTCGAGTTCGAGGCCCAGGGCGGCGTCGTCGCCGGCGCCCAGCAGGGAGCGGTGGTCTGATGGCCCGCTTCATCGTCCGGCGGCTGGCGGCGATGGTCGGCGTGCTCTTCGCCGTCTCGGTGATCGTCTTCGTCGTCTTCATGGTCCTGCCGAAGCAGAACCCGGCCCAGACCCTGGCGGGCAAGAACGCGACGCCCTCGCTGGTCAAGAGCATCGAAGAAGAATGGGGCTTCGACGACTCGCTGCCGGTCCAGTACGGGACGATGATGAAGAAGGTCTTCACCGGCGAGCTGACCTCCTACAAACCGCGGATCCCGGTCGACGAACAGATCATCGAAGGGATCCCGGCGACCTTCTCGCTGACGATCGGCGCGGCGATCATCTGGCTCTTCTTCGGCCTCCTGCTCGGCTACCTCTCGGCGGTGCGGGCGGGCGGCTGGCTCGACCGCTTCCTCACCGGGGTCTCGATCGCCGGGATCTCGATCCCGGTCTTCCTATTGGCGCCGGTCCTCCTCTACTTCCTCACCTACAAGTACGAAATCTTCCCCAACGCCCAGTACGTCGACTTCTCGGAAGACCCGTACGAGTGGGCGCGGCACCTGATCCTCCCCTGGTTCACGCTGGCCCTGCTCTCGATCGGGTTCTACAGCCGCGTGCTGCGCTCCAACATGCTCGACGTGATGAACGAGGACTACGTCCGCACCGCCCGCGCCAAGGGCCTAAGCGAGCGGCAGGTGATGACGAAACACGTGCTGCGCAACTCACTGATCCCGGTGATCACCCTCTTCGGCCTCGACTTCGGGGCGACCATCGCCGGCACCGCGATCATCACCGAAGTCCTCTACAACATCGAAGGCGTCGGCTTCTACGCCGCGAGCGCGGTGGCGAAGTTCGAACTGCCGCCGATCATGGGCGTCGCCATCTACGGCGCCTTCTTCGTCGTCTTCGTCAACGCCCTGGTCGACGTCGCCTACGCCTATCTCGACCCGCGGGTACGACTCGGGGAGAACGCGTCGGAATGAGCGGCGCCCCCCTCCTCTCCGTCGACGGCCTGCGGGTCGGCTTCGCCACCGAAGCGGGCGTCGTGCAGGCGGTCGACGGGGTCACCTTCGACCTGCGCCCGGGTGAGGTGGTGGCGATCGTCGGCGAGTCCGGCTCCGGCAAGAGCGTCACCGCACAGACGATCATCGGCCTCACCCGCGCCAACAACGCCCGCATCGAGGGCTCGGTGAAGCTCGACGGCAAGGAGCTGACCAGCGCCTCCGACGCCGAGATGCGGGACCTGCGCGGCGAGCGGGTGGCGATGGTCTTCCAGGACCCGATGACCTCCTTTAACCCCGTGTACCGGATCGGCAGCCAGATCGTCGAGGCGATCCGCGCCCACCATCCCGACACCTCCAAGGCCGAGGGCAAGGCCCGGGTCGTCGAGCTGTTCGAAGCGGTCGGGATCCCCAACGCCGCCCAGCGGGTCGACGACTACCCGCACGAGTTCTCCGGCGGGATGCGGCAGCGGGCGATGATCGCGATGGCGCTGGCGCTCGAGCCCGAGGTGCTGATCGCCGACGAGCCGACGACGGCGCTCGACGTGACGATCCAGGCGCAGATCCTCGACCTGCTCGAGAAGCTGAACCGGGAGCGGAACCTGGCGACGATCCTGATCACCCACGACCTCGGCGTCGTCGCCGAGGTCGCCGACCGGGTGCTGGTCATGTACGCCGGCAAAGTCGTCGAGGAGGGAACGCTCGACGAGATCTTCTACGACCCCCAGCACCCCTACACGTGGGGGCTGCTCGGCTCGCTGACCCGGATCGACCGGCCGCGGCCGCACCGGCTGCCGCAGATCGCCGGCTCGCCCCCCTCGCTGCTGGACCTGCCGGAGGGCTGTCCGTTCCGGCCCCGCTGCCCGCACGAGTTCGGCAAGTGCAGCGAGTACCCGAGCCTCGAGGCGCGGCTCGCCGATGCGCCGGCGCACGCCGACCGCTGCTGGCTGACCCCGGAGCAGAAGCGCGAGAAGCGCGTCGTCGAAGGGCAGATCGGCCTCGAGGCCCCGGCGGAGGCGGGCCAGGCATGAGCGCGACGGAGGCCAGCCCCGGCGCCCCGCTGCTCGAGGTCACCGACCTCGTCAAGCACTTCCCGATCAAGCGCGGAATCCTGATCGACCGCGAGGTCGACCAGGTGCGTGCCGTCGACGGGGTCAGCTTCACGGTCGAGCGCGGCAAGACGCTGGGCTTGGTGGGAGAGTCGGGCTCCGGCAAGTCGACCGCCTGCCGCGCCGTCCTGCAGCTGATCAAGCCGACCTCGGGCTCGATCAAGTTCGAGGGACGCGAGATCGCCGGCCTCGGAGCGCGGCAGATGCGGCCGCTGCGGCGGGAGATGCAGATGATCTTCCAGGACCCCTACGCCTCGCTGAACCCGCGCAAACGCGTCGGGCAGATCGTCGGCGACCCGCTCAAACGTCAGGGAGTGGCTTCCGGTTCGGAGCTGCGCAAGCAGGTGCAGGAGCTGCTGGAGCGGGTCGGCCTCTCCAGCGAGCACTACAACCGCTTCCCGCACGAGTTCTCCGGCGGCCAGCGGCAGCGGATCGGGATCGCCCGGGCGCTCTCGCTGAAGCCGAAGCTGGTGATCTGCGACGAGCCCGTCTCGGCGCTCGACGTCTCGATCCAAGCGCAGATCGTCAACCTGCTCGACGACCTCCAAGACGAGTTCGGTCTCGCCTACCTCTTCGTCGCCCACGACATCGGCGTCGTCCGCCACATCTCCGACCGGATCGCGGTGATGAACGAGGGCAAGATCGTCGAGCAGGGGAGTGCGGACGAGGTCTGCGAGAGGCCGAAGGACGAGTACACGAAGAAACTGCTGGCGGCGGTGCCGATTCCGGACCCCAGAGAGAGCCGCGAGCGCCACGAAAGCACCGGTAGCGTCCAGTAGGTGACGCTCCCCCTCGCCCCGCCGATCAAGCCTCAGCTGGCGCTGACTCGGAAAGTGCTGCCGGAAGGCGAGGACTGGGCCTACGACCCGAAGCTCGACGGCTTCCGGGCCATCGTCTTCGTGGATGGCGACGAGTTCTATATTCAGTCGCGGGGTGGGAAACCGTTCAACCGGTATTTCCCCGAGCTGGAGTTTGCGCCGGGGCGGTGGGTGCTTGACGGGGAGCTGGTGATTCGGGACGCCGAGGGGAATCTCGAATTCGACTCGATGCAGGAACGGATCCACCCGGCGCAGTCGCGGATCGAGCTGCTCTCGAAGCAGATCCCCGCCTCCTACATCGTCTTCGACCTGCTCGCCGAGGGTGACGAGTCCCTCTGCGAGCGGCCGCTGCGCGAGCGGCGCGAGCGGTTGGAGGCGATCGCCAAGAAAGCCGGACTGGAGTTGACTCCGCTCACCCAGGACGCGGCGCAGGCGGAGACGTGGCTGGGCAGCATCGAGGGGGTGATGGCCAAGGACCTCAGCGCTCCCTACGTCCCCGGCAAACGCAAAGGAATGGCGAAGGTGAAGCGCGAGCGGACGATCGACTGCGTGGTGATGGGCTGGCGGCCAGGCAAAGAGGAGGGCACCGTCGGCTCGCTGATCCTCGGCCTCTATGACGACGGAGAGCTGCGCACGGTCGGCCACATCTCCGGCTTCAGCGCGGCGGCGAAACGCAGCATGCGGGCGATGCTGGCGCCGCTGGAGACGGGGCAGAGCGGGACGGCGGAGCCGAGCCGGTGGACCGGCGGGCGCGACTTGGAGTGGGTTGAGTTGCGGCCGGAGTTGGTGATCGAGGTTGGGTATGACCACGCGGCTTCTGGGCGGATACGGCACGGGGCGAGGTTTCACGCATTCAGGGACGACAAAGAGCCGTCCGAGTGTCGCTTTGAGCAGTTAGACGAAGGTGGATAGCGGCGGGTCCCGTCCCGCCTCCGGGAGTCCCTGCGCTGGATGCTCGGGACTCCCTCACCGGGCCACCCACCGCTCGGGGCTCGCTCTGGCTGACGGTTAGAAGAGCGAGGGCTGAGTGGCCACCCGCGGAGGACTTGGCGGCGTAGGCGGGGATTGCTCGGGGCCGCGTGAGGTTGGGCGCTTTGCTCTTCCTCTGCCCCAGCCTTTGACCGCTCTCGTTGCGTGGCGACGTTGCTCCGGGCGCATGTAGGCGCGGTCGCCGTAGAGGGCCTCGTAGCGGGGGATGAGGTCGGGGCGTTTTTCTTGGAGCCAGCCTAGGAAGACGTCCTTTACCTCGCCGCGGAGGTGGAGGGCGGCGCATCCCAGGAAGGTGGCTCCGGCCTTTTTGGCTCTTTCGACGATCGGGCGGACTTGGTCGGGGTGGTCGTTGATGCCTGGCATCAGCGGCGCGATCAGGACGCCGGAGTCGATGCCGCGGCGGCGGAGCTCGGCGACCGCGTCGAGGCGGGCCGCGGGGCTCGGGGTGTGCGGCTCGGTGGCCCGCCAGGCGTCCTCGTCGAGGGTCGGCACCGAGAGGTTGACCGAGACCGGCAGCTTCTTCGCCATCCGCTCGAAGATCTCCACGTCACGCATCACCAGCGGCGACTTGGTCAGCACCGAGACCGGCGTCTCGGCCGCCTCCAGCGCATCGAGAATCTCCGGCATTATCCGGTAGCGGCTCTCAACCCACTGATACGGGTCGGTGTTCGTCCCCAGCGCCACCAGCTCCCGCTTCCAGCCCGGCCGCGCCAGCTCGGCCCGCAGCAGCTCCGGCAGGTTGACCTTGACGACGATCTCCCGCTCGAAGTCGCGACCGGGTCCGAGCTCCAGATACGAGTGGGTCCGGCGGGCAAAGCAATAAGTGCAGGCATGACTGCAACCCCTGAAGGGGTTGATCGTCCAGCTGAACCCGTAGCGCCCTCCCGGCACGTGGTTGAGTGCGGAGCGGGCGCGGACCTCGTGGAAGTTGATCCCCATCGCCTCGGGAGCGTCGAAGGTGCGGACCACGGTGCCGTCGCCGACGCCCGGCAGCCGCAGATCGTTCTCGACTCGCTGATCGTCCCATCTCATACGAACACATGTTCGTATGACGTTCGGACGGAACTAGATGCTGGAGCCGGTCTCGTCGCGCTGGTAGGCAGCGAGCTGGTCGAGCGCTTTCGCCCGGGCTTTGGCGCGGAGCGGGGGCAGCAGGGCCACCAGGTGGCCGCTCGGTCCGAGGGCCTGCTTGGCCCATTTGCGGAAGTCGAACTCGTCGACGTGGTCGGCGATCTTGCCGTCGTCGGTGAAGCGGAAGCGGGCCTGGATGTCGTTGACCACCGGCCGGCCCGTGGAGAACGTGTAGCGAGCGATCCAGTGGGCGCTGCCGGTGTCCTCGCCGGCCTCGTGCTCGTGCAGCTCGATCTTCAGATCGGTCGCCCGGCCGGTCAGCATCCGCCACATCGCACCGATCTCCTCGCCCTCGAGGTCGCCGAAGGCGGGGTCGCGGAAGTGCGCTCCCGGCGCGTAGCAGGCGGTCATCGCGGCGCCGTTGCACTGGCCGAACGCATCGTAGAAGCGCTCGATCGTCGCCTGGTTGGCCTCGGCCGACATGCGCCCACCCTACGCACTACGGGGTCGATCCTGCTGGAATCCCCGCGGTGCGACCGATCCTCCGCGACCGCAGGACCTGGATCTGGCTCGCCGTCTGGCTGTCCACCCGGGCCCTGATCGTCGCCGAGGTCGGTTTCTGGGCGACCGCGCACCCGCGGTTCGAGGACGTCGACAACTACGAGACCTGGTCGCACTACATCACCAGTCATAACGCGCTCCCGGGCGGCGAAGCGTGGCAGTACCCGCCCGGGGCCGGGCTGCTGATGCTCCTCCCCCGGCTGATCCCGGCCAGCTACGGCGGCGCCTTCGTCGGCCTGATGCTCCTCGTCGACTTCATCGGCTTCGTCCTGCTGGCCCGGCTCGGCCGCCGCTCGGGCAACGACACCGGCGTCTGGGTCTGGCTGCTGGGTCTGCCGCTGCTCGGGACCTTCGCGGTGCTGCGCTTCGACCTCGTCCCGACCGTGATCGCGATCGCCGCCCTGCTGGTGATCCACCGTCGCCCGGGCTGGTTCGGCGCGCTCGTCGGGCTGGGGGCGGTGATCAAGCTCTGGCCGGCGCTGCTGCTGTTCGGCGAGTGGGACCGGGCGCGGCTGCTGCGATCCGCCGGCGCCGCCCTGGCCGCGATCGCGCTGGTGTTCGTGGTCTCGACGATCGCCTTCGGCGACTCGACCGGCTTCCTCTCCCACGGCGGCGATCGCGGCCTGCAGGAGGAAGCGGTGGCGACGATCCCCTGGCAGCTCGAACAGATCGTCAGCGGCGACCCCTACCAGCGCGAGATCCGCTCCGGCGCCTGGGAGGTCGCCACCCCCACCGCGGACACCGCCGCCACCCTGCTGCGCTGGCTGACCCTGGCCGCGCTGGCGGCCGCGGCGGTCTGGTGGCGGTTCCGGGCGCGGGCGATACGCGCCGGCCGCGAGGACCTGGCCGATCCCGCGGTCAGCCGCGACTTCGTCTTCGCTCTCGTCCTCCTCGTCGTCGTGGTCAGCCCGGTGCTCAGCACCCAGTACATGGTCTGGCTGCTGGGCCTGGCGGCGGTCGTCCTCAGCGCGGGGACCGCCCGGCTCGCGCGCCCGGCCTGGGTCGTGGTCGGCGCGACCGTGCTCTCGACCGCAACCTTCAAATCCCCCGAACTAACCCTGATCCGCGACCTGGCGCTGCTCTGCGCGACCGTCGATGCAACGGTGGCGATGGTGCAGCTGCTCAGACCCTCCACCCTTCCCCGGTCCTAGCCCATCGCGAGACCGCAGACCGGGTCGATTATCGGCCTCATTTGCGGTTTCGGCGTCTTGCTAACTTAGCTGACGTGAACGTAAGAAAGAGGTTCCGGGGCGTCGACGCCGGCCACGAGCACTACAAGTGGTGGGCGCTCTCCTGCACCAGCCTCGGGATGCTCCTGGTCGCGACCAACTCGGGGACGCTGATCATCGCCCTGCCGGATCTCGAGCGCGCCCTCGGCACCAGCCTGCTGGAACTGGTCTGGGTGATCCTCGCCTACATGATCTCCTCAACCGTGCTGGTGCTCACCGCCGGTCGCCTCTCCGACCTCTTCGGCCGCAAGACCGCCTTCGTCGGCGCCTTCGTCATCTTCGCCGCCGCCTCGCTCGGGGCCGGCTTCGCCGCCGACGGCACCCAGCTGATCCTCTGGCGGATCGTGCAGGGGATCGGCGGCGCCTTCATCTTCGCCAATGGCCCCGCCCTCGTCACCGACGCCTTCCCGCGCGAGCAGCTCGGCCTGGCGATGGGGACCAACACGATGGTTGCTGCGATCGGCCTGGTGATCGGCCCGGTCCTCGGCGGCGCCCTGGTCGCGATCTCCTGGCACTGGGTCTTCTGGTTCAACGTGCCGCTGGCGCTCGCCGGCGGGCTCTGGGGCGCGCTCGTCCTCCACGAGCTCTCCAGCCGCGACGCCGTCCGCGGCTTCGACCTCGCCGGCACCGTCACCTTCGTCCTCGGCCTGACCGGCCTGGTCTACGGGATCTCGCGCGGCGGCATCTCCGGCTGGGACGACTCGCTGGTGATCGGCTCGCTGATCGCGGCGGCCGTCCTGCTGCCGCTCTTCGTCTGGATCGAGCACCGCGGCTCGGCACCGATGCTCGACCTCTCGATCTTCCAGAACCGCCTCTTCGCGGCGGCGACCGGGGCGGCCTTCATCAACGGCCTCTCCCGCTTCGCCCTGATGTTCATCTTCGTCTTCTACTACCAGGGGGCGCAGGGGGACGACCCGATCACCGCCGGGATCAAGCTCGCGCCGATGGCGATCGGGATGCTCGTCGCCTCGCCCCTCGCCGGCATCTGGGCCGACCGCCACGGCTCCCGCACCCTGGCCGCCGCCGGGATGCTGGTCACCGCGCTCGGGCTGGCGCTGATGACGACGCTGCAGGCCGGCTCGCCCTACTGGCAAGGGGGCCTCTGGCTGCTGCTGGTCGGGATCGGCTCGGGGATGTTCAACTCGCCCAACACCGCGGCGATGATGGGCACCGTGCCGGTCGAGCGCCGCGGGATCGCCGCCGGCGCGCGGACGATGCTGCAGAACACCGGCGCCGTGATCTCGATCGCCTTCGTCCTCGCGATCGTCACCAACTCGATCCCGAAAGAGGTCCTCTTCGCGATCTTCTCCGGCCTCGCCAGCGGCCTCTCGGCGGCCCAGCTCGACCCCTTCATCCACAACATGCACGAGGCGCTGTGGGTGCTGGCTGCGACCTCGGTGATCGGCGCCGGCGTCTCGATGCTGCGGCCGAAGCACGTCTCTTCCCCGGCCGAGCCGGCGACGGCGATCGAGGAGGCAATCGCCGAGGAGCTGAGGGCAACCCCATGAGCGACGCGGGAGAGCTGCGGATCGGCGAGGTGGCGAAGCTGGCCGGCACCACGCCGCGGACGATTCGCTACTACGAGGAGATCGGGCTGCTGCCGATCGCGGGAGGCCGCGAGCCCGGCGCCCACCGCACCTACGCCGAGGCCGACGTCGAGCGACTGACCGAGCTGCTGCGCCTCAAGGACCTGCTCGGCCTCTCGCTGGAGGAGCTGAAGGAGCTGGTCGAGGCCGAGGGAGCCCGCGCCGAGCTGCGCCGCGAGTGGCGCGGCGGCGTAGAGGACCCGGTCCGCCGCCGCCAAATCCTCGAACAGTCCCTCACCTACATCGCCCGCCAGCTTGAGCTGGTGAGAAGACGCCGCGACGAGATCAAGAAGCTGGAAACCGAGCTCGTCACCCGTAGCAAGCGAGCAAAGTCGCTCCTGCGCGAAGCTCAGCCGGCCGAGCGCTAAGCGTCGACCGGAACCGCGACGCCGGCCGTCTGCTCCTCGAAGTGCTTGCTCAGCATCGTCACCTGGCCCTGGTAGTTGGAGCCGAGGTCGGAGCCGTAGAGACGCTCCGCCGGCGCCGACATCCACTCCAGCCCCAGCTTGCAGACCGGCTGGCGGTGCTCGACCATGAAGGAGACGTCGCGGGCCCGGACCTCGAGCGCTGCGCGGCTGCCGTGGCGGCCGCCGTCGGGGTCGTAGCCGAAGCCGGGGTCGAAGAAGCCGGCGTAGTGGGTGCGAAGCTCGCCGGCGGTCGGGTCGTAGGCCATCATCTCGGCCGCGATCTGCGGCGGGATGCAGACCCCCTCGGCGGAGAGCAGCAGGTAGAAGATCTCCGGCTCCAGCACCACCCTGCCGCCGGGCTCGGGGTAGACCGGGTCCCAGTAGTCGGTCCAGCGGTAGGCGCGGATCCGCGAGAGGTCGACCGGCAGGCTGTTCTTCTTCGCCCGGTAACCGACCACCCGGTCGGTCGGCCCCGAGAGGTCGAGGCTTAGGAACAGTCCGTCGGCGACCGCCAGCTCGGACTGTCGCAGGGCGTGTGAGTCGAGGTAGAGGAGCGGGAACTCGTCCTGCAGCTCGCGGATTTCACCGTCGGAGAGTCGAACGTCACCCCGAGCCAGCCGCAGCTGGTTGAGTGAGAGCCCGGTTTCAACCTGGATCGCAAACGAACGCGGGACGATCTCCAGGTAGAGCTTGCCGCCGTAACCGGAGCGGATGTCGTCGAAGCGGTGGTGCCGATCGGTTATCACCCGGGTGAACACGTCGAGCCGTCCCGTCGAACTCTTCGGGTTTGCCTTTGCCCGCACGTCCTCGGGGAGGTTCAGTTCCTCGATCAGCGGCACCAGGTAGGGGCGGTCGCGCTCGAGCACGGCACCGTCGCGCAGGTCGACGCGCTGGAAGGCGAGGCCGTCGATCTTCTCCTCGACGGTCGAGTCGACGTCGGGCAGGAAGGAGCAGCGCAGCGCCCAGGCGAAGTCGCCGAGGCGCAGGTCGATGCTCGCCGGCTGCACCGCCTGGGGACGGATCCGGTACTCGCCGGAGTTGACCCACTCGTCCTCGATTGCCTGGTTGAGAGCCTGCGAGGGGAGAACGCCGCGCGTCGGTTCGCTCATCCCGCGGAGACTATTCGCCGCGCCTCCTCAGCGCCCAGGTAGGCGCTGAGGGTGAACTCGAGGATCTCCGGAAAAAGCTCACTCAACCGCTCGGCTTCGCCAGCCAGCACGCGCCGCCCGAGCAGCGAGGCGATGCCGCCGACGACGGCCTCGTCGGTGGCATCGGGGACTTCGGTGCCCGCGTGCGGCTGGGGGGCTCCGTCTCGGAGGAGGCCGACGAAGGACTCGACCGCCGCCTGGTAGCGGTCGTAGATGCCACGACCGGCGCGCAGGCCTTCGACCAGGGCGATGCTTGCCAGCGCCGGCTCCCGCGACAACAACTCGAGCAGTGCCGCGATCGCGTTGCGGACCCGGTAGGGCCACTCCTCTTCCCCTGTCATTTCGCAGCCGATGACGACCTGCTCCCGGATCTGGTCGATGGTGTCGTCGTAGGCGGCGACGAAGCAGTCATCTTTACTCTCGAAGTGCTTGTAGAAGTCACTCTTCGAGACGGCGGCCTTCTGGCCGATCAGTGACACAGTGGTTTTCTGATACCCCACCTCGTACAGGGCCTGGGTCAGGCCCGCGATCAGCCGCTCACGCTGGTTGCGAGCTACGAACTCCGGCGAAAGGCCATGGCGTCCTCGAGGCAGTCGGTCCATACCACCAGTGAAGTCTGGCACCGTACTGTCACTTTCGCCTCCCGGTGTCGACCACCTTTCCTACACCGAGGTACGGCGATAGGACGAACTGGGACAGTTCGGACAGGAGCTCGGGGGCCTGGTCGGCTTCGCCGCGGCGAATCTGCAGCTGGAGAATCCAGGCCACTCCCCCGACCAGCGACTCCTCGATCGTCGCCGGCAGGTCGTCTCCCTCGGGCGCACTTTTCCGGAACAGCTCGACGAAGTCCCTGACGGCTGCGTCATAGAGCCGGGCGGAACTGGGGGTGGCCGAGATCGCCTCGACCATGCACATCCGCGACGCCGCGGGATGCTCGGCGACGAAATCGAGCGCCGCCTCAAGACCGGCGACGATCCCGCCCTCCGCCGTCTCGGCCTCGGTGCAGGCAGCTTCGACCCGCTCGCGCATTTCGGCCACCGTCGTGTCGATCGCCGAGAGGAAGAGGTCCTCCTTGCCGTCGAAGTTGTCGTAAAGCGTCTTGCGGGCGACCGCGGCCCGGCGGACGATGTCGGCGATCTTCGTCGCCTCATAGCCGCCTTCGGCGGTGAGCTCGGCGATCGCATCCATCATCCGGCGCCGCTTGTGGCTGGCGACGAACTCGCGGGGAAGCTCCGGGCGCATCGCGCTCATCCCCAGCTCCCCCTGCGTCGAGATCCAGATTGATTGGTGCGAACGGCGCTCAATGGACTGCGCAGCCTGCCAATGTTCTGGTACCGTGAGAAAACTTGAGTTGTTTTTAATTGAAACTGGTGAGTTTCTCGGTGTCCTTCGATCGAATCCAGCTGAGCCAAGAGACCCTCCTTGCTGCGATTGGTGGTGATTGGCCTCCCGAGCAGGTTGAGGCGGCCCTCGAGCTGCTCGCCAATAGCAGTGGCAAATTCCCCTCCGGTGTGCGCAAACTTCCCCCTGATCTGATTCGCGCGGTCCAGCGGGAGCGGCTGATCGTAGCGATGCTGAGCGCCGCTGCCGACCTCGGTTACCTGGAAACCAACGTCCAGGACGTGATCGACCGGGCCGGAGTCTCCCGCCCCACTTTCTACGAGCACTTCTCCAACAAAGAAGACTGCTTCCTGGCCGCCTTCGACACCAGCGCCGAGCGACTGCGGAAGATGATCCACACCGCCGCCCGCAATGGCGGAGACCGCTGGCGCGACCAGGTCCGCTCCGGCCTCGAAGCACTCCTCCGCTTCGCCAGCCGCGAGCCCGATACCGCTCGCACGATGGTGGTCGAGGCCCGCGCCGCCAGCGCCTCGGCCGTTAGGCGCCGTGTCGAACTGCTGGACGACTTCGCCGAGTGCCTCGATTCGCAGGCCCGCAAGCTGCTTCCCGGTCCCGGCGCCAACAACGCTTTGACCGCCTCGGGAATCGTCGGCGGCGTGGAATCGTTGCTCTATTCCCGCCTGTGCAAGCACGAGTACGACCAGCTCGAGGCGCTTTTGCCCTCGCTGATGTACTTCGTAGTGCTTCCCTACGAGGGTCATGAGGCGGCGGCTGAAGCATTCGCGGTCAACTAGATCCAGATTACTAAAATTGGACATCAAGTACAGCCTTTTTCTGGTTGGGGTGTCTAATGCGAGAATTTCCTCCTCCATACCCGCTGGGGCGACCTTCAGGCCGCTTGCACCGATCACCGTGCCCAGAAAAACGCCGCGACCCTAGAATCAGTCGCCCCACGGCCAACCTGGAGGGGTGCCGGAGTGGTTGAACGGGGCAGTCTCGAAAACTGTTGGCGTCGCAAGGCGCTCGTGGGTTCGAATCCCACCCCCTCCGCTTTCGCCGTTGCCCGGTTCAAGGGCCGCGGCGGCGATGTCGAAGAAACTCCATGGCCGCCGGCGAGCAGACCAGGGCTGGGCGATTCTTCGATCGTCATCCCCTGCTGCTGCGGGCGCTGGCGCTGATCGCCCTTGCCTGGGGGGCGGGCTACCTCACCTGGCGCGTCGGCTGGAGCGGCGAAGGCGCGAATCCGGTCCTCTTCGCGATGCTGCTGGCGACCGAGGTCTACGGCCTCTACGCGCTGGCGATCCTCGCTTGGTTCTCCTGGTCCCGCCCCCCTGCACAGCGGCCACAGGCGACGCCGGGGCGCAAGGTCGACGTCTACGTCTGCACTTACGACGAGCCGGCCGAGGTCGTGATGGCGACGCTCGCGGGCTGCCGGGCGCTCACCTATCCGCACACCACCTACCTACTCGACGACGGGCGGCGCGCGGAGATGCGCGAGCTCGCAAAATTGGCCGGCGCCGAGTACCTGACCCGGCCCGACAACTCCCACGCCAAGGCGGGCAACCTCAACGCGGCGCTGCCGCGCACCGACGGCGAGCTCGTCTTCGTCCTCGACGCCGACCACGTGCCGATGCCCGATGCCCTCGACGCGCTGGTCGGCTACTTCGACGACGAGCGGATGGCGATCGTGCAGACGCCGCACGACTTCTTCAACCACGACTCGGTCCAGCACTACGTCGTCGGCCGCCACGAGCAGTCGCTCTTCTACCGGGTGATCTGCCCGGGGAAGGACCGCCACGGCGCCGCCTACTGGTGCGGCTCCGCGGCCCTGATCAGCCGCCCCGCCCTGCTCGAAATCGGCGGCGTCGCGACCGAGACGATCGCCGAGGACTTCCACACGACGATCCGCCTGCAGCGCTACGGCTGGCGCACCCGCTACCACGACGAGGTGCTGGTCCAGGGCCTGGCGCCGCACGACCTCGACGGCTACCTGCTGCAGCGCGACCGCTGGGCCCGCGGCAACCTCGCCGTCTTCAGGCTGCCGGAGTCGCCGCTGCGGGCGAAAACGCTGAGCCCGGTCCAGCGGCTCTCGTTCCTCGCCAGCCTGCTCGCCTACCTGGCGCCGCCGATGCGCCTCCTCCTGCTCCTCACCCTGGGCCTGGTGCTGTGGACCGGCGAGCTGCCGATGAAGATCAGCGTCGCCGCGCTGGCGGCGCTGTGGGTGCCCTACCTGCTGTTCAACCTCAGCGCCGGCGCGGCGCTGGCGCGCGGCTACATGCGGGTGCCCGAGTCGGCGCACTACGAGCTGCTGACGATGGAGATCTACACCCGCGCCCTGCGCTGCGCGCTCGTGCCCGGCAAGACCGCCTTCAAGGTGACGCCGAAGCAGGGACGCGACGGCGGCGGGCTGCACGCCGTCGGCAAGCTCCACCTGGTCCTCTTCTGCACCGTGCTGGTCGGCGTCGGCACGTTGCTGCGCCTGCTCGACCTCGCCGGCGTCGGGCCGCTCCCCGACCTGCCGGGGATCGCGGCGGTCGTCGTCCCCCTGCTCGGCCTCTTCGAGCTGCGGCGGCTGCTGGCGACGACCATCGCCGTCGGCCGTCGGCGCCAGCGGCGCCTCGTCTACCGCTTCGAGGGCGACGCGCCGGCGCACCTCTACAGCGCCGAGGCGTACACCGCCGCCCGCCTCGTCGACGCCTCCGCCGCCGGGCTCGGGATGGTCGCCGGGGGGCCCGTGGAGGTCGGAATCCGGCCGGCGGTCCTGCTGACGCTGACCGACGCCGTCGGCGCCGAACACGAGATCGCCGCCAAGGTCGAAGTGCGGACCTGCCGGGAGTCCGACGGGCGTTTCCTGATCGGGGCGACGATCCTCGAAATCGACCCCGAAGACAGGCTGGCGCTGATGGAGTGGTGCTACGTCGTCTGCAGCCACGAGCGGCTGCGCGGCCACCGGCCCGCCGCGCCCCTTCCCGAGTCCGAGGCGATCGTCGTCTCCCTCGACGACTACCGCGATCCGGAACCGATTCCGGTGCCCGCGGCGATTTCCGCCCTCGGCCCAGCTTGACGCGCTACTCTTGATTAATGCAACGGTTTCTTGAACCGTTCGCGTGAGGAGTGGAGAGGACCGGCACTATCGGCCAAGAAATGCCGGCCCTCCCGGCTGCAACGAAGGCTCGTCAAAGAGAGCTTCATTACATTCCTGAGTATAGAGTTGACCTCAGACCGGTCGGGCCGTACCACATTAAGACTCAGCTAGTTCCGTAAAAGCGGAGAGGGTGGGATTCGAACCCACGAGGCGGGTTAACCCCGCCCACGCGATTTCCAATCGCGCTCCTTAAGCCACTCGGACACCTCTCCGGGTCCCGACAGGGTATCGGCGCTCTAGCCGCGGCGAGTCGCGAAGAAATCGCGCAGGAGGGCAGCGCACTCCTCGGCACGGACGCCGGCCACCACCTCGGGGCGGTGGTTGAGCGCCGGCTCGGCGAGGACGTCGAGGACGCTGCCGGCGGCACCCGCCTTCGGGTCGGCGGTGCCGTAGACGACCAGCGGAATGCGGGCGAGGACGATCGCCCCGGCGCACATCGCGCAGGGCTCGAGGGTGACGAAGAGCGCGGCTCCGGGAAGTCGCCAGCCGCCGAGCGCCTCGGCCGCGGCACGAATCGCCAGCACCTCGGCGTGGGCGGTGGGGTCGCGGCGCAGCTCGCGCTCGTTGCCGGCCCGGGCGAGGAGCTCGCCGTCGCGGAAGATCGCCGCGCCGATCGGCACGTCGCCGTGCGCCTCCGCCTGCCGCGCCTCCTCGACGGCGACCGCCATCCCCGCGTCCAGGTTGCTCGCGTCCACGATGCGGGAGTATGTCCGCCGGCAACTTCTGCGGCAACGCGGTGTTGATGGAGGACTGGAGCGGACGCGGGGGTCCTGCGCCGGCACCCACTAGACGATGAGACGACTTCTGCGCACCCTGCTGCCGCTGACGGCGATCGCGGTCCTGGCGATCTTCGCCGCGCCCGCTGCTGCGGCGACGGGCCTCGCCCAGGCTCGCGGCTTCGCCCCGCGCCAGCTGCTGGTCAAGTTCGAGGGGGAGCAGCACGGCCGGGCGATCGCGCTCGCGCCGGGGGTGGGAGTGCGCGAGGCGGCCAGGTCCCTGCGCCGCAACCCCCGCCTCCTCTACGCCGCGCCCAACTACATCGCCGTCTCCTCGGCGGCAACGGCCCCCTTCGATCCAAACGACGACGGCTCGCTCGGCGACGCCCCGGAAGCCTCGTCGGCCAGCGGCGGCTGGGCCTACAAACAGTGGAACTTCCTCTCCCCCGAAGCGGGCGCAACGGGGCTGCCGACCTCGCCCGGAGGGATCGACGCCGTCGGTGCCTGGCGCCACCTGATCGAAGCCGGCCGTCCCGGCGCGGCCGGCGTCGTCGTCGCCGTCCTCGACAGCGGCATCGCCTACCGCTCGCAGGGCTCGAACTTTCGCCGCAGCCCCGATTTCGGCCCCGATCAGTTCGTCCCCGGTTACGACTTCGTCGACGGCGATTGGGTGCCGCTCGACGAAAGCGGCCACGGCACCCACGTGGCGGGGACGATCGGTGAGCGGACCGACAACGGAGTCGCCCTCACCGGGCTCGCCTACGGGGCGAAGCTGATGCCGGTGCGGGTGCTCGACCGGGAAGGCCTGGGCGACGCTCTCGACATCGCCAAAGGGATCCGCTTCGCGGTGGCACACCACGCCCAGGTGATCAACATGAGCTTCAACTTCGACTGTGGCAAGCGCGTCCCGCTGGTTGACGAAGCGCTGCGCGAAGCCTACGAACGGGGGGTCGTCACCGTGGCCTCGGTCGGCAACCTCGGCTCGGAGAGCTGCGTCTCGGCGCCGGCGACCGGCCCGCGGGTGATCGGCGTCGGCGGCACCACCGAGGGTGGCTGCCTGGGGGCCTACTCGCTGGCCGGAACCGACGTCGACATCGTCGCCCCGGGCGGTGGCATCCCGCAGAGCGGCTGTCCTTCGGTGGCGGCGCGCCCGATCTACCAGGTGACCCTGAAAGCCGGCACCACCGACAGCTTCGGGATCCCGGTCGAATACGTCGGCACCTCGATGGCGGCGGCGCACGTCTCAGGCGTCGCGGCGATGCTGCTCGGCAGCCGCAGGATCAACCCCCTCCTCGCGCCGAAGGCGCGGGTCAGGGCCGTGGCCAAGCACCTCCGCAGCACCGCCCGCGACCTCGGCCTGCCCCGGGTCCAGCAGGGCGCCGGCCTGGTCGACGCCGGCAAGGTCACGGGGACGGGCCCGAGCTTCTACCCCCCGGGCAAGCACCCCCAGCTCCCCTGAGGGCGGTTGGCCGTCAGGTCGTACGCGCGATGAGAACGGAACAGGGCGCGTGGTGGGAGACGTTGTTCGGCACGCTGCCGAGCAGGTAGCGGCGCGCTCCCGTCATCCCTTTGTTGCCGACGACGATCAGGTCGGCTTTGGTTTCTTCGGCGACGTTGAGGATCGCGTCGGCCGGGTCGGCCTCGACCGCGTGGGTCTGGACCTCGACCCCGGCCGCTTTCGCCTCGGCGGCGGCGGCGTCGAGGACGAGGTTGATGTCCTCGCGCGGGCCGAGCTCGTACTGGACGTCGGCGGGGGCTTCCTGGGCCTCGGAGCCGGAACGGCGAGCGGACGCGGAGCTGTAGGCGCTGACGATGCCGACCTGCGCGCCGCTGAGCTTGGCGAGCTCGATCGCCTGGGCCACCGCCTGAGTGGCACTATCGGAGCCATCGGTCCCAACCACGATGCGAGTGAACACGCCGCCCTCCTAGGTCGCTGAACGCGCCCGATACTAATCGCTCTAGTGCCGTTCCTTCGCGGGCAGGCCGCGGAAACCGTCGCCGAGGATTTCGGTCGGCGTCGTCGAGAGGCGGTAGATCGCGATCACCATCGCCGCAAAGAGGCAGACGATGAGGATCAGCATCCCCGCTTTCCAGATCCAGGGCACGGAGGAACACTAGTCGCCCGTTAAGGTGGACCGACGATGGCTCTGGAGAAGGTCGCGGACGGCGTCTGGCTCCTGCGGGGGGACTTCCGCGGGGCGATGAACATCTACTTCCTCGAGGACGGCGACGGCGTCGTCCAGTTCGACGCCGGCACCAAGTCGATGCGGAAGAAGGCGAAGGCGGCGGCGGATGAGCTGGGCGGGCTGAAGCGGGTCGTCCTCGGCCACGCGCACGCCGACCACCGCGGCACCGCCCCCTACATGGACATGCCGGTCCTCTGCCATCCCGACGAAAAAGCCGATGCCGAAAGCGACGGCGCGATCGCGCCGTACATGGATCTCTCGCAGCTGCCGGTCGCCTGGGTGCGCTGGATCTACCCGTTCCTGCTGCGGCGCTGGGACGGCGGTGCGGTGCGGATCGCCGACACGGTGATCGAAGGCGACGAGGTGGCCGGGTTCGAGGTGATCCACTTCCCCGGGCACGCGCCGGGGCTGATCGGGCTCTGGCGGGAGAGCGACCGGGTGGCGCTCGTCTCCGACGTCGTCTACCTGGTCGACTCGACGCGGCTGAAACCGCTGCCCGAGGGCGAGGCCAGCGTCCCCCACCCCGCCTGGGCCTGGGACCACGCCAAGGCGAAGGAGTCGCTGCGGCGCCTGGCGGCGCTGGAACCGCGCGTCGTCGGCGCCGGACACGAGCATCCGCTGCGGGGCGAGAACCTGCGAGAGACGCTCGAAGCGGCCGCCGAGAAGTACTAATAGGCGCCCGCTGCCTTAAGTTGCAGCGCTGATGATCGCGACCTACGCCTCGGCGGCGTTGATCTGCGCCGTCTCGCTGCTGGTCGGCCGCGCCGTCCTCTCGCTCGCCGGCAGGCGGGAGTGGAGCTGGCTGGAGCCGGCGGTCGGCTTCGGTGCCGTGCTGACGGTGACCGGGCTGCTGGCGCGGGCGCCGGGCCACGGCACCTCGGCGACGCTGGGCGCGGCGGCGCTCGTCGTGGTCGCGGCGCTGGTGCTGTGGCGAAGCGGCGTTCGTCCTTTATCGGCTATATCCCGACAAAGGACGAACGCCGAGAGCCCGTGGCGGGAAGGGCTGCCGGTGGCGATCGTCGTCCTCGTCGTGCTGGCGATCCCGTTCGCGATCAGCGGCCGCTGGGGCCTGCTCGGCGTCGGCTTCAACAACGACCTCGGCCTGCACCTCGCCTGGGCCGAGTGGCTGCGCAGCGGCTTCGGGCCGGCGGCGGACCCGGGCTACCCGCTCGGCCCGCACGGCCTCGCGGTGGCGACGGCGACGGTGCCGGGAATCGGCCTCGGCCAGGCCTTCCTCGGCGAGATCATCGCGATCGGCGTGATGACCGGCCTGACCGCGCTGGGCGCCCTGCGAGGCATGACCCCCACCCGCCGCACCATCGCCGCCGCAATGGTCGCCGTCCCCTACCTCGCCGCCTCCTATTTCGCCCAGGCGGCCTTCAAGGAGACCGCCGAGGCCCTGCTGGTCCTCGCCTTCGCCATCTGGCTGACGCAGTTCGAGGAGCTCCCCCGAAGCTGGCGCGACCGCCTGCTCTTCGTCCTCCCACCACTGGCTCTGGCCGGCGGCATCTTCTTCGCCTACAGCTTTGCCGGAATTGCCTGGCCAGTGGCGATCCTGGGACTTTGGAGCTTGACTCTGCCCGAAGTACGGCAGGCCCTGCGCCCACGCGCGCTACTGCGCTTCTTGTTGCGACCGGCAACCCTGGTCACGATCGCTGTCCTGGTCGGTCTCGCGGTCCTGGTCACCGTGGTCGGCCCCTTCGGCTTCGGCAGCAGCTTCAAAAAGGTGGCCGGCAGCAATACCTACGGCCCAGTCTCCCCGCTCGAGTCCCTGGGAGTCTGGCCGGCATCGAACTATCGCCTCGACGCCGCCGGAGGCGCCCGCTATCCCGGCCTCGCAGGAGCAATCGCAATTCTCGCGCTCCTGGCAGGCGTCGCCTGGTGGGTAAGACGCCGCGAAGCAACCATCCCGATCGCCCTTGGCGCCAGCACCCTCCTCTACCTCGTCTCGCTCCCGTCGAGCGGCGACTACTCCCAGGCCAAGGCCCTGATGATCATCGCCCCGCTCGCAATGCTGGTGATCGTCCGGCCGCTACTGGAGGAATTTCCACTGTGGAGGGGCAGGGGGGTCCCTACTCCAGACACTCAACATCGAGCACCGCGAGATGTGTCTGGAGTGGGGACCCCCCTGCCCCGACCCCTAACGCAACTCGCCTGGACCCTCCTAGCCATCACCTTCATGGCCGGTGCCATCTACTCCAGCTTCCTAGCCCTGCGAGACGCCCCAGTAGGCCCCCCAGGCCACGGCTCCGAGCTGCAGGCCTTCCTCCCGATCCTCCGCGGCCAAAAGGTCCTCTACGCCGGCCAGGACCGCTACGCCGCCTACGAGCTCCTGGGAGCCGACACCCACGTGCCGCTGGTCGAGTTCCCCGACGACGCCGTCTCCCCCAACCCGGAGAAGCCGTTCGACACCGGCGACGCCTACAGCCCGATCGACTTCGACTCCTTCTCGCGCGGCACCCTCGACCGCTTCCCGTACGTGATCACCGGCCGCGCCGCCTGGAACAGCCAGGCGCCGCCGAACTTCAAGCGCGTCGCCAGCACCCCCTCCTACGTGCTCTGGAAGAACACGGGTCCGACGCCGGAGGACCGCCACGTCCTGCTCGAGGGGACCGAGGCGGGCGCCTTCGCCGGCTGCGCCTCGCCGGAGGTGCGGATCCTCCTCGCCGACCCGGGCCGCGCCGGCCTCTTCCCCGACGCGGTGATCGGCCAGAAACGCAGCTGGGAGGACGGCAGCGTCCTCGGCACCGGCGCCGAGACCTCGCAATCGCTGCAGCTGCCGGCGGGCAGCTGGAACCTCTCGCTGCAGTACTTCTCGCCCTTCGACCTCACCCTCTCGGCGCCAGGCTTCAGCGAAGAGCTGTCCGCCGCGCTCGATGGCCAGCGGCCGAACACGATCAGCCTCGGCAACAACGGCCAGTTCTGGCCCGCCGGCCGCTATGAGAGCAAGGGCGGCAAGGTCCCCTTCACCCTCCGCACCGCCGAGGCCAGCGCCCTGCAGAGCCTGACCGGCTATGACGGCAAGGCCTACGTCGGCGAGCTGGTCGCCGTCCCCGCCGAGCCGCACCGGACGGTCCCGCTGGCGCAGGCCTGCGACCAGTGGCTCGACTGGTACGAAGCCGGCGAAGCGCCCTAGGCGGTTTTCGCCGCGACTTTGGAGGCTTGTCGTTCGGGTGAAACCCGGACGACGTCCCAGACCAAGCCGACCTTCTCCAACCCGTTGATCACCAGCGAGGAGATGTCGACCTGGTACCAGCGCAGGCCGTGGGTGGCCGAGGTCGGGAAGGCGTGGTGGCTGTTGTGGTAGGCCTCGCCGAGCGTCGGGATCGCGATCAGGGCGAGGTTGCGGGACTCGTCGGTGGTCTCGAATTCGCGCCGGCCGAAGGTGTGGCAGAGCTAGTTGATGCTGTAGGTGAAGTGGTGCAGGACGAAGACCCGCACGAGCCCGCCCCAGAGCAGGCCGGTGAGGCCGGCGACGAGGGTGCCGCCGATGATCCAGCCGAGGAAGAAGGGGAGCAGCAGGCCAAGGATCGCCCAGTAGATGAAGGTGCGGTCGACCCAGCTGATCACCGGATCTTTGATCAGGTCCGGCGCGAAGCGTTCCTTGTTGCCGCGCTGGGTGTGGATGAAGATCCAGCCGACGTGGGCGTGGAAGAGACCTTTCATCGCCCCCTTCCAGCCGCCGCCGTGGTCGACGTGGGGGCTGTGGGGGTCGCCGTGTTCGTCGGAGAAGGTGTGGTGCTTGCGGTGGTCGGCGACCCAGGAGATGACCGGCCCCTCGATCGCCGCCGATCCGAGGATCCCGAACAGGCCGCGCATCCAGGGGTAGGTCTTGAAGGCGCGGTGGGTGAGCAGGCGGTGGAAGCCGACGGTGATGCCGAGCCCGGTGAAGAAGTAGAGCCCGAGGAAGAGGAAGACGTCGGTCCAGTTCAGCGCGCTTCCCCACACCTGCCAGCCGGCGACGATCACGGCGAGGAAGGGGATCACGGTGACCAGGCCGGTGATGATCCGGTCCCTGGTCTCGTTCTCGACGGGCTGGATATCTGAGGGCAGCGGTCCTACGGTCGTCATGGCGGCGATGATACGGGCCGGGCCTGAAGATGCCCACCCGGCCGGCGGATCGGAAGTTGTAGGGTCCCCCGGCAGTGCCCTTCGCAAACACCGCACCGCTGCGTCGGGAGATCGCGACCCGCCTCCCGGAGCGACCTTTCACGATCGAGTTCTGGGACGGATCGAACGTCCCCTCGACCTCGGGCGAGGGCCCCGTCTTCAGCGTCCGCTCGCCGCGCGCGATCGCCCACGCGCTGCGGGCGCCGGGCCAGCTCGGGCTCGGCCGCGCCTACGTCAGCGGCGAGCTCGAGGTCGACGACATCGAACAGGTGATCCAGGTCCTCGACGGCTGGCAGCCGCCCGCGCTCGACAAGACCGACCAGCGGGCGCTGATGTTCGCCGCGGTGCGGGCGATGGGAATCGTCAAGCCGCCGCCGCGCCCCGAAGCCGAGCTGCGGCCGAGCGGCAAGCGCCACAGCAAGGAGCGCGACGCCCGCGCCGTCCGCCACCACTACGACGTCTCCAACGAGTTCTTCGAGCTCTTTCTCGGTCCGACCATGGTCTACAGCTGCGCGATCTGGCGCGACGGCGAGATGAAGACGCTGGAGGAGGCCCAGGAGGAGAAGCTCGACACCGTCGCCCGCAAGCTCGACATCAAGCAGGGCGAGCGTGTCCTCGACGTCGGCTGCGGCTGGGGCGGCTTCCCGCTCTGGGCGGCGACCAAGTACGGCGCCGACGTCGTCGGCATCACCCTCTCCCCTCCGCAGGCCGAAAAAGCCCGCCAGCGGGCCGAGGAGGCCGGCGTCGCCGACCGCGTCGACATCCGGGTGATGGACTACCGCGACCTGCCCTCGCTCGGCGAGAAGTTCGACGCGATCGCCAGCATCGGCATGGTCGAGCACGTCGGCGCCTCGCAGATCGAGGTGTATGCGGAAACCCTGGCGGGATTGCTCGACTCCGGTGGCCGCCTGCTCAACCACGGGATCACCAGGCTGCGCCATACCGACTCAGAGGCCGGGGCCTTCTCCGAGCGCTACGTCTTCCCCGACGCCGCCCCGCTGCACCTCTCTCGCAATCTGCTTGCGCTGGAACGGGCGGGCTTCGTCACCCGCCATGTCGAGGACTTCGGGATGGACTACGCGGAGACGTTGAAGCACTGGGCCAAGAACCTCGACGACAACCTCGAGGAGGCGACCCGCCTCGCCGGCCCGGAACGGATCCGCGTCTGGCGCCTCTACCTCCGCGCCGCCCGCAACGGCTTCGAATCGGGCTTTACGGACATCTACCAGGCCCGCTGCGAGAAGGTCTGACGGCCCCTTAGGCCGGGAAACCGGCCTTGACGTTCTCGATCGCCCAGTCGGCACCGGACTCTTTTAGTTCCTCGACGCTGTAGCTGCCGGTGGCGACGCCGACCACTTTGATGCCGGCGCCGTGGCCGGCTTTGACGTCGCGGGGGGTGTCGCCGACCGCGATCGTCCGCTCGAGGTCGAGCGGCTTGCCGGAAACCTCGGCGCCGCGCTCCAACGCCTTCTTGGTCAGCGCGGTGCGGCTGCGCGAGTCCGAGCCGTAGCCGCCGAAGGTGAAGTACTTGTTGAGGTCGCCGCGGGCGAGCTTGATCTGGGCCGCCGGTTCGATGTTGCCGGTCACCACCCCGAGCAGAATCCCCTCCTCGACCAGGCGGGGGAGCAGCTCCTCGATCCCCTCGATCACGAAGTAGCCGTCCGATTCAGCGACGGCATTGGCGAGATGGCCGAGGTAGCAGCCGATCGCCTCGGCCCGCTCGACGTCGCTGCCGTCGCGGCCGAGCACCTCGCGGAAGACGATCTCGGCGATTTCCGGATCGGTCATCCCCGCGTGGGTGTGTTCCTCGATGTTGGCTTCGACCTCGTAGAGCTCGAGGAACGCCCGCTGCCAGGCGACGGCGCCCGCCCCACCGGTGTGGAGCAGGGTGCCGTCGATGTCGAAGAGGATCGCCTTGGGGGTCACGGCCGCCGCAGGCTATCGGCGGCGGAGGTCAGCGGACGGTCGCCCTGCGGGCCTCGAAGACCTTGGCGTGCCTGCAGAGCTTGGTCCGCTTGCAGCGGCGGCCGAGTTCGAGCGCGTAGCCACGTGCGAAGGCGCGCTTCTTGTGGGCCGATTTCGCCGGCTTCGAGGCGGGTGGGCTCGGGGATGAGTCTTCGGCGGCGGCCGGCTCGCCTTCGCCGCGGAGAAAGACCATCGTGCCGCCGTTGCTGTCGCCGAACATCGCCAGGCGGGCGACCTTGCGGCCGAGCCCAACCGGGTCGAAGCGGACGTGGGCGACGCAGCCGGCGCCGGGAGCGATTTCATCGCCGGTGCAGTTCTCGTCGATCAGCTCGAAGCTGCCGACGTCGCCGCCGGCGATCACGGCGATGAAGTAGCCGCCGCTGATGTTGCCTTCGTTACTGAGGTTGATGGTCCGCACCGTGCCCTGGCCGCCGACCGCGGCGGAGCCGAACTCGACCGGGTTGAACTCGGGCAGCAGCATCGCTTCGCCGCCGGTCCCGTGCAGCTCGGCGCTGAAGGAGACGCTTTCGGCGGAGACGGTCAGTGCCGCTTCGTAGGCGACCGCCTGCCAGGCGTTGAAGTTGACCTGGATCCAGCAGCTTTCGCCGGGGGCCAGCCAGCGACCGTTCCAGCAGTCGTTGGAGCCGGTCCAGAAGTTGCCGGTGTCTTTGCCTTCGATGGCGACCCAGCCGAGCTGCGTCGCGGCTTCGCCGCTGTTCGTCACCTGCAGGTTCTGGCTGGCGCTCTGGTTGACGCGGACGATGCCGAAATCGAGGCCGGCCGGAGCGAAGCTGAGCTGGGGCGCGGCTTCGACCGGCGGCGGCGGATCTTCAGCAGCAGAAGCGCTGGCCGGCAGGAGGAAGAGGATGAGTGGCAACAGGGCCGCGGCCCAGATCTTTCGCATGGAGCCTCATCGGAGCCCGGCGCTCTCGGCTCGCCTTTTGGACCGAATCGTTCATCCAACAGCTTGTCTAGTGCTCGGCCTCGAGCAGGTCCTTCTGCGCCAGCGTGTAGAGGAGCCCGAGCGAGGGCAGGACGACCACGGCGGCGACCGCGAAGACGATGAAGACGATCGTCATCGTCGCGTCGGGGGCGGCCGCCTGGTCGATGCGGAGGCTGGTCGGCAGCAGGTAGGGGAACTGGGCGACGCCCCAGCCCCAGATCACGGCGATCACCGCGCCGGCGGCAAGCGGGCGCAGGAGCCGGCGGCCGCCGCGCAGCAGAACGGCGAGCAGGGCGGCGCCGCAGAGCAGCGAGAAGATCACCAGCGGCAGCCCCTCGGCGGTGAGGCGGTCGAAGACGTAGCGGGCTTCGGAGTGCAGGGCGAAGAGCCCGGCGAGGGCGAAGGCGCCAGCAACCACAGCCGCGCCCAGCGCCCGGCGTTCGAAGTAGCTCTCCATCTCCTCGTCGCCGCCGCGGCGGGCGTCGCCGACGAGGAAGACGGCGGCGAGGTAGGCGCCGGAGGCGACGAACATCGCCCCGATCAGCAGCGGCAGCGGCGCCAGCCAGCTGGAGAAGGCGTCGCCGTTGCCCTCGGCGGGGACGTTACCGGCGGCGATCGCCCCGACCACCGCGCCCATGAAGAACGGGGTCACGACCGAGGAGATCGCGAAGGTCGCCCCCATCGCCCGCCGCCCGCGCAGGCCGACGATCGACTTGCGGAAGGCGAAGCCGGCGCCGCGCAGGACGATCCCCAGCGCCGCCAGGGCGATCGGCACGTAGAGGGTGGTGAAGATCGCGCTGAAGGCCGGTGGGAAGGCGGTCCAGAGGACGACGAGGACGAAGATCAGCCAGACGTGGTTCGCCTCCCAGACGGGGGTCAGCGAGCGCTGGATCACGTCGCGCGGCCGCTGGCCGCGCTCGTCGTCCCAGCCGGCGGTCAGATCCCAGAAGCCGCCGCCGAAGTCGGCGCCGCCGAAGAGGGCGTAGAAGGTCGCCCCGACCCAAAGAATCGCCGCCGCGGCGTCGGCCTTACTCACGTGGCCTCCTCCTCCGCCGGCGCGTAGGGTCCCTCGACGCTCTCGGCGCCCTGCTCGCGCCAGCGGCGCGACATCGAGCGCAGGACGAGGATCGCGCCCGTCCCCAGCCCCGCGTAGAGCAGGAGGACCAGGCCGAAGCTGAACCAGATCCCGTCGGCCTCGGTGACCGCTTCGGAGGTGCGCATGTAGCCCTGGACGATCCACGGTTGGCGGCCGACCTCGGTGACGATCCAGCCGCACCAGAGCGCGACGATCGCCCCCGCGCCGGAGACCGCGACCGCGCGCAGGAACCACGGCGTCTGCGGGATGTCCCGCTTCCGCCACCAGACGAAGCCGAACCAGGCGCCGAGGCCGAGCAGTGCGGTGCCGATCCCGACCATCGCGTCGAAGGAGAGGTGGAGGAAGGTGTTCGCCGGCGGCTCTTCGTTGTCGGGAATTTCGTTCAGCCCGATCACCTTGGTGTCGGTGCTGAAGCCGACGAGGAACGAGTCGAGGCCGGGGATCCCGATTGCCCCCTTCACCCCTTCGTCGGTGCAGACACCGCCGAGGTACTCGGTCTGGTCGGTACCGGTTTCCTGGATGCACTCCATCGCCGCGAACTTGGCCGGCTGGTGGTCGGCGACTTCGCGGGCCGCGGTGTCGCCGACGAAGAGCTGAACCGGGGTCGCGATCGCGGCAATCGTCAGCGGGATCACCAGGCCCAGCTTGTGGAGGCGGTCGCGCCGCCCTTTCAGCATCCCGACCGCGTAGACCGAGGCGACGAGGAAGCCGACCACCATGTAGGCGGCGAGCAGCATGTGCGGCACCTCGTAGCCGGTCGCCGGGTTGAAGAGGACCTTCAGCGGCTCGACGTCGACGACCTTGCCGGCGGCGTCGAGGGTGAAGCCCTGCGGCTGGTTCATCCAGGAGTTGGCGGCGACCACCGCGAAGGCGCCGCCGATCCCGGTGATGACCATCGGCACCCCGGACCAGAAGTGGGCCCAGGGGCTGAGCCGCTTCCAGCCGTATATGTAGATCGCGAGGAAGATCGCCTCGACGAAGAAGAAGATCCCCTCGATCGCGAAGGCGACGCCGAAGGCGGCCCCGAAGCGGTCCATGAACTCGGGCCAGAGGAGGCCGAACTCGAAGCTCAGCACGGTGCCGGTGACGGCGCCGACGGCGAAGGTAACCGCCATCGCCTTCGACCAGCGCCGGGCCAGCTCCATCGCGGCCTCGTCGCGCTTCTTCAGGCCGACCCAGTTGGCGACCAGGATCGTCGCCGGCAGCGCCACCCCGAGGCAGGAGAGGACGATGTGGAAGCCGAGGGTGAACGCCATCTGCTCCCGCGCGGCGAGCAGATTCGACTCCGACGCTGCCACCGGCAGCAGGTCGAGTGACGGCATGCGCCGGAGGCTAGCGCCGGGGACGGCCGGCGACAGTGAACTCGCTCACGCCTGGCGCTGCGAGCGGTAGCGCCGGATCAGCGCGTTGGTGGAGCTGTCGTGGCGCAGCTTCGGCTCCGAGGCGGACTCGAGCTCGGGGATGATCGCCACCGCCAGCACCTTGCCGAGCTCCACCCCCCACTGGTCGAAGGAATCGATCCCCCACACAGTTCCCTGGGTGAAGGTGCTGTGCTCGTAGAGGGCGACGAGCGACCCCAGGGTCGACGGCGTCAGCCGCTCGGCGAGGATCGTGTTCGAGGGCCGGTTCCCCTCCATCACCCGGTGCGGGACGACCTCCTCCGGCGTCCCCTCGGCCCGCACCTGCTCGGGCGTTTTGCCGAAGGCGAGCGCTTCTCCCTGGGCGAAGACGTTCGACATCAGGATGTCGTGGTGGTCGCCGAGCGGGTTGAGCGAGTTGGCGAAGCCGATGAAGTCGCAAGGGATCAACCGCGTCCCCTGGTGGATCAGCTGGTAGAAGCTGTGCTGGCCGTTGGTCCCCGGCTCGCCCCAGTAGACGGCGCCGGTGTCGTAGTCGACATGGGCGCCGTCGAGGGTGACGTGCTTGCCGTTCGACTCCATCGTCAGCTGCTGCAGGTAGGCGGGGAAGCGGTGCAGGTACTGGTCGTAGGGCAGGACGGCCTGGGTTTCGGACCCGAAGAAGTCGGCGTACCAGACCGAGAGCAGGCCCATGATCATCGGCAGGTTGATGCCGGTATCGGCCTCGCGAAAGTGCTCGTCCATCGCGTGGAAGCCGGTCAGCATCTCCTCGAAGCGAGCCGGGCCGATCGCCAGCATCGTCGAGAGCCCGATCGCAGAGTCCATCGAGTAGCGGCCGCCGACCCACTCCCAGAAGCCGAACATGTTCTCGGTGTCGATCCCGAACTTCGAGACCTCCTCGGCGTTGGTCGAGACCGCGACGAAGTGCTTGGCGACCGCCTCGGCGTCGCCGCCGAGGCCAGCCAGCGACCACTCGCGGGCGGTGTGGGCGTTGGTCATCGTCTCCAGCGTGGTGAAGGTCTTCGAGGAGATGACGAAGAGGGTGGTCTCGGGGTCGAGGTCGCGGGTCTTCTCGGCGAAGTCGGTGCCGTCGACGTTGGAGACGAAGCGGAAGGTCATCTCCCGCTTCGAGTAGTGCTTGAGCGCCTCGTAGGCCATCACCGGCCCGAGGTCGGAGCCGCCGATGCCGACGTTGACGACGGCGCGGATCGGCTTGCCGGTGTGGCCGCGCCACTCGCCCGAGCGCACCCGCTCGCAGAAGTCAGCCATCCGGTCGAGCGTCTCGTGCACCTCCTTGACCACGTCGACGCCGTCGACGACAAGCGAGCGATTGCGCGGCATCCGCAGCGCCACGTGGAGGACGGCGCGGTCCTCGGAGACGTTGATGTGCTCGCCGGCGAACATCGCTTCCCGGCGCTCGACGACCCCGCGCTGCTTGGCCAGGGCGCCGAGCAGCATCAGCGTCTCGTCGGTGACGCGGTTCTTCGAGAAGTCGAGGTAGAGGCCGGCGCCCTCGGCCCGCAACCGCTCGCCGCGCTCGGGATCGGCGGCGAATAGCTCGCGCAGGTGGGTGCCGCGGATCCCCTCGAAGTGATCCTGCAGCTGGGCCCAGGCCGGCGACTCGCGAAGCTCACTCACAGCTGTTCCTTATCCGTCCTGAGCAACGAAAAGGAACAGACGAACAAGGTCACCCGGCCTTAACCCCACTCTGCGACTCGATCGAGCCCAGCAGCTCTTCCCAGGACTTGTTGAAGGCCTCTTTGCCCTCGACCTGCAGGCGCGTCGCCAGGGTGGCGACATCGATCCCGGCCTCGGCGAACTCGGCAAGGACCTGCTCGGCGTTGCCGCCGTCTTTCGGGAAGAGGTCGGTGACCTCGCCGTGGTCGGCGAACGCTTTCAGGGTCGGCTCGGGCATCGTGTTGACCGTGAGGGGCGAGGCGAAGGCCTCGATGTAGAGGGTGTCGGAGGCGTTCGGGTCCTTGGTCCCGGTGCTGGCCCAGAGCAGCCGCTGCGGCCGCGCGCCCTCGTTCATCAGGCGCCGCATCCGGTCGGAATCGAGCAGCTCGTTGTAAGCGCGGAAGGCGCGGCCGCCGACCGCGATCCCCAGCCGGTTGACCAGCTCGGCCGGCACCTCCTCGGCGACGGCGACGTCCCAGCGGCTGATGAAGAGCGAGGCGACCGAGGCGACGTCGGGGTCGAGCCCGGCCTCGATCCGCCGCTCCAGCCCCCGCATGTAGGCGTCGGCGGCGCCGAGGTACTGCTTGTCGTCGAAGAGCAGGGTGACGTTGATCGGGACGCCGGCGTAGATCGCCTCCTCGATCGCCTCCCGCCCGGCCTCGGTGCCGGGGATCTTGATGAAGATGTTGTCCCGTTCGCCCTTGGCGTGGAGTGCTTTCGCCTCCTCGATCGTCGCCGCCGCGTCGTCGGCGATCAGCGGCGAGACCTCGAGTGAGACGAAGCCGTCGACGCCCGCCGTGCGGCGGTGGATCTCGGCGAAGAGGTCGGCGGCGTCGCGCAGGTCGGCGAGCGCCAGCTCGAAGAAGATCTTCTCGTTCTCGTTGGCACCGACGCCCTCGCCGGCGGCCGCCTTCGGCGCCAGCTCGGCGATCTGCTCGTTGTAGGCGTCGCCGCCGGAGATCGCCTTGTCGAAGATCGACGGGTTCGAGGTCAGGCCGGTGACCGAGAGGTCGCGGATGTAGCCCTCCAGCACCCCCTCGGCGAGCATCGGCCGGGTGATGTTGTCGAGCCAGAGGCTCTGGCCCAGTTCGTGCAGACGCTGCGTCGGCTTCATCTGGAGCCCCCTCAGGTAGTTGGGTTGGCGGCCGCCCGCTTCGCGACCTCGCGGGCCACCTTGGTGACGTTGTCGACGGTGAACCCGAACTCCTCCTCGACGTCGGCGAACGGCGCCGACTGCCCGAAGGTGGTCATCCCCATGATGGCACCCTCGCTTCCCGTCCATCGCTCCCAGCCGAGCGGCGATGCCTCCTCGATCGCGAGCCGGGCGGTGACCGCCGGCGGCAGCACCTCGTCGCGGTAGGACTGGTCCTGCTTTTCGAAGATCTCCCAGCAGGGAAGGCTGACGACGCGGCTGCGGATTCCCTCGCCTTCGAGCCGCTCGTGGGCGCCGAGCGCGAGCTGGACCTCGCTGCCGGTGGCGATCAGGATCAGCTCCGGCTCGCCGCCCTCGGCGTCGGCGAGGACGTAGCCGCCGCGCTGGACCCCCTCGGCCGAGGCATACTTGGAGCGGTCGAAGACCGGCACGTTCTGGCGGGTCATCACCAGCGCGACCGGGCAGTGGGTGCGGCCCAGCGCGACCTTCCAGGCCTCGACCACCTCGTTGGCGTCGGCGGGGCGGATCACGTCGAGCTCGGGCATCGCCCGCAGGCCGGCGAGCTGCTCGACCGGCTGGTGGGTCGGGCCGTCCTCGCCGAGCCCGATCGAGTCGTGGGTGAAGAGGTGGACGACCGGCAGCTCCATCTGCGCCGAGAGGCGGATCGCCGCCTTGGCGTAGTCGGAGAAGGTGAGGTAGGTCGACCAGAGCGGACGCAGCTTGGCGGTTGACATCCCGCTGCAGGCCGCGGCGGCGGCGTGTTCGCGGATCCCGAAGTGGACCTGGCGCCCGTCGTAGCTGCCCGGCTCGTACGGGTCGGCGTCGCTGAGCCGGACCGAGGTCGAGTCGGTCAGGTCGCAGGAGCCGGCGATCAGCCACGGCACCTTCTCGGCGATCGCGTTCTGGACCTTGTTCGAGGCCTTGCGGGTGGCGACGCCCATCTCTTCGTCGGCCTCGAAGCTCGGCAGGTCGGCGTCCCAGCCGTCGGGCAGGCGGCGGTGCTGGATCATCTCCAGCTCGGCCGCCTTCTCGGGGTTGCCGTCCTTGTAGGAGTGGAACCTCTCGACCCAGGCGGAGTGCGCCTCGGCGCCACGGGCGCCGATC
The DNA here is from genome assembly GCA_035473555.1 of Solirubrobacterales bacterium. Classification (GTDB taxonomy): domain Bacteria; phylum Actinomycetota; class Thermoleophilia; order Solirubrobacterales; family 70-9; genus VAYN01. The sequence goes on along the minus strand of DATIOC010000028.1, from coordinate 84,299 downwards.
ACCTGGTCGAAGCGCTCGCGGACGCCGTCGGGGACGAGGAACTTGGCGTCCTTCGGCCAGCCGTAGACCTCCTTGGTCAGTTCGATCTCCTCTTCGCCGAGCGGTTCGCCGTGGGCGGACTCGGTGTCCTGCTTGTTCGGCGAGCCCCAGCCGATGTGGCTGTCGACGACGATCAGGGTCGGGCGGCCGACCTCGGCCTTGAACTCGTTGAAGGCTTTACCCAGCAGCTGCGCGTCGTTGGCGTCGCCGACCCGCAGCACGTTCCAGCCGTAGCCCTCGAAGCGGCTGAGCACGTCGTCGCTGAATGCCAGCGCCGTGTCGCCGTCGATCGAGATGTGGTTGTTGTCGAAGATCCAGCAGAGGTTGTCGAGCTTCAGATGCCCGGCCAGCGAGGCGGCTTCGTGCGAGATCCCCTCCTGCAGGCAGCCGTCGCCGGCCAGCGCGTAGACGTCGAAGTCGAAGAGCTCGGCGCCGTAGGTCGCGCCCAGCCACTTCGAGGCCATCGCCATCCCGGTCGAGGTGGCGACGCCCTGGCCGAGCGGCCCGGTCGTGGTCTCGACCCCGGTCGTCCAGCGGTACTCGGGGTGGCCGGGGGTGCGCGACTTCAGCTGGCGGAAGTTTTCGATCTCCTGCAGCGACAGGGCCGGCTCGTCGGTGACGTTGTAGTTCTCGTCGACCCTGCGGACGCCGGCGAGGAAGATCATCGAGTAGAGGAGCATCGAGGCGTGGCCGGCCGAGAGGACGAAGCGGTCGCGGTTCGGCCAGACCGGGTTCGCCGGGTCGTAGCGCAGGTGGTTCTGCCAGAGCTCGTAGGCGACGGGAGCCAGCGACATCGGCGTCCCGGGATGTCCCGAGTTCGCCTTCTGGACGGCGTCCATCGAGAGGGTGCGGATCGTGTTTATGGCGAGCTGATCGATGTCCTGAGTCATGGGTTCCCGATCCTAGCCGCAACCTGCCGTCAGACCGATACCCGTCGCCGCCGCGCCGAGGAGAGAATCTCGCCGACAGCTCCTTGATTCCGTTAAATCGAAAGTAGAGTTTCTGTATCAGGTCTCTATCGATAGTTTAATTTCACTTCTATGAAGGCCGACAGATACTCCGGTCGCACTGCCGAGGCAGCGAAACTCCTCGGCGCAGAAATTCGGATCGGTCGCCTCGAACGCCGCTGGACCGCTCATGAGCTGGCCGAGAGGGTGGGAGTCAGCGTCGTAACTCTTCGCAAGATCGAGCGAGGGGACCCCAGCGTCGGTCTCGGCTTTGCCTTCGAGGCTGCGACGCTGACTGGCGTCCCGCTTTTCCATGATCAGCGCCCACGGTTTTCTGTGGAGCTGCGGCGCGCGGCAGACAGGCTCGCAGTCCTTCCAAGCCGAGCGCGCAAGCCGCAGGAGATCGACGATGACTTCTAAGCTGGCGCTGGAGGGCTACTCCGCTTAGGGCTCGATCCGGGTGACGGTGCCGTCTCCGTTGTTTGCGACCCAAACCGCGTCGCCGCCGACCGCGACGGCGCCCGGTTCGGGGCCGACCTGGATCGGGGCGCCCTCGACGGCGCCGCTCTCGAGATCGATCTTCCGCACCGCGTCGTCTTCGCGGTCGGCGACCCAGACGGCGCTGGTGCCGCCGTCGATCCCGCCGGGGTGGCCGTCGACGGGGATCGAGGCGACCACCGTGCGCAGGGTGGGGTCGACCTTGGTCACCGTGCCGGAGCGGCTGTTGGCGACCCAGACGTAGCCGCCGGCGACGGTGATCCCGGCGGGGCCGCCGCCGACGCGGATCGATTCGCCGGTGAGGCTGGTGGGGTCGACGCGACGGGTGGTGTTGGCGCCGGAGACCGCGACCCAGAGGGCTTCCGCGCCCCAGGCGAGCCGCAGCCCGGGCGACTTTGGCGGCAGGCCGCGGCGGTAGACGGCGCCGGCTTCAGCGTTGACCGCGGTCAGGCCCTTGCCGCCCTCGTCGGCCACCCAGACGCGGTCGCCTCCGAGGGCGATCGGGCCGGGTTCGCCGGGGACGGCGATCGTCTTCAGCATCTTGCCGGTGTTCGGGTCAAGGCGGAGCAGCTGGCCGCGGCGCGAGTTCGTCGCCCAGGTCCATTTGCTGCCGATCGCGACGCCGGAGATGCCGGCGCCGAGCTTGCGGACGAGGACGACTTCGCCGCTTTCGGGATTCAGCCGGGTCAGCGTCCCGTCCTTTTCGCTCGTCACCCAGACCGCCTTCGGCCCGGCGTCGAGCCGCAGCGGCGGCGTCCCGATCGCGATCGGCGCCGAGACGCTCGGTCCCTCGTCGCCAAGCAGCAGGAAGAGGACAGCGGCGACCATCGCCGCGACGAAGACCAGGGCGCCGCCGGCGAGCCAGGCCGCGGAGCGCCCGCCGGCGAGGCCGAAGAAGCGGCGCGAGCGGCTGGGCACGGTGGTGCGCTCGCTCGGGTCGTGGGAGAGGACCGCGGTCGGCCGCACCTCCGAGCCTTCGCCGGCGCGGGCGGCGTCCAGCAGGGCGCCGGCGCTCGTGTAGCGGTGCGCCGGGTCCTTGGCGACCGCGTGGCGGATCGCCTCGTCCACCCCCTGCGGCAGTTCCGGCTCGGTGTCCTCTTCGCCGCGCCGGAAGGGCGGGATCCCGGTCAGCGCCTCGTAGAGGACGCAGCCGAGCGAGTAGACGTCGGCGGCGGGGCCGATCGAGTCCCCGCGCCACTGCTCCGGCGACATGTACTGGGCGGTGCCGACGACCGAGGCGCTGCCGGTGGCGCTTTCGTCGAGGGCTTTGGCGAGGCCGAAGTCCGAGAGGTAGGCCCGGTTGCCTTCGACGAGGATGTTGTGCGGCTTGACGTCGCGGTGGACGATGCCGACCGCGTGGGCGGCGTCGAGCGCGTCGGCGACCTGGGCAAGGAGGTCGAAGGCGCGCTGCGGCGGCAGCGGCCCCTCGCGGTCGATCAACCCGCGCAGGTCGCCGCCCTTGACCAGCTTCATCGCGACGATCAGCTCGCCGTCGACCTCGCGCGAGTCGTAGACCGGGACCACCGAGGGGTGCTCGAGCCGGGCCGCAAGGCGGGACTCGCGCAGGAAGCGCTCGCGGAAGCCGGGGCGGTCGGCGAGCTCGCGGGCGATCACCTTCAGCGCCACCGGGCGGTCGAGGCCGAGGTGGGTGGCGCGGTAGACGACGCCCATCCCCCCGCGCGCGATCAGCTCTTCGACCCGGTAGCCGGCAACTTCGGAGCCAATGGAAAAGTCCCCCACCCGGCCGTTATAGCCGGATGGGGGACGGAACGCCGGTTCAGTTGTTCCTTTTCCGTCCCTGGCAACGAAAAGGAACAGACGAAGAGACTGCGGACTAGGAGAGCGGCTGCCAGTCGATCACCGGGCCGAGCACCGTTCCTTCGCCTTCTTCGTAGTCGTAGCCTTCGGCCAGGTTGGTCGCCGCGCCCGTCTTGACGTTGATCGAGACGAGCTGCTGCTGGTCTTCGGCGGCGACGAAGGCGGCGACCCGCTTGCCGTCGGAGGAGAAGACGGAGGTCGTCGTCGAGTTGTCGGGCAGCTGGGTCAGCTTGCGCGCCTTGGCGTTGGCGATCGGCTTCGCCCAGAGGCCCTGGTCGCGGCGGAAGATCAACGTCTTGCCGTCGGGCGAGACGTCTTCGACGTAGGCCGAGCCGACGCCGCGAACCTGCGGCTTCACTTTGCTGCCGTTGACGCGCATCGTGTAGATGTCGGCGTAGGCGGCCGGACCTTCGGCGCTCTTGCCGCGGCTGTAGACGATGCCGCCGGCGAAGAAGCGCGGGGCGAACTCGTCGACCGCGGTCCGGGTCAGGCGCCTCTGTTCACTGCCGCTCGGGCGGACCGAGTAGAGGTCGTCGTTGCCGCCGTTGGAGCCCGGCGTCGAGCGGACGAAGACGATCGTCCTGCCGTCCGGCGAGAAGGCCGCGTCGTGGTTGTCGCCGCTGGTGACGATGCCGTGCTCGCCGCCGCCGGTGACGCGGACGCTGTAGAGGGACGAGGGGCCGCCGAGGGCGCCGCGCCGCTCGAAGACGAGGTAGCGGCCGTTGGGGGCGATCTTCGGCAGCGAGTCGACCTCGGGGCCGTTGGTCAGCTGTCGCTGGCCGGAGCCGTCAGGCCGGATCGAGAAGATGTCGCCGCCGCGGACGAATGCGACCGTGCGCCCGTCGGGCGAGAAGTTCGGTTCGGCGTCGGTCGGGTCTTCGGTCAGCTGGTTGAGGCCGCCGTCTTTGACCGCATACAGGCCGCCCTTCGCTTTGCCGTCGACGGTCGAGGTCTTCGAGAAGAGGACGGCACCGCCGCCGGCCGCGGAGGCCGCCGCCGGGATGGCGAGCGCAAAGACGGCGATGAGGCTGAACAGCGAGATCAGGGTCTTCTTGAACATCGGATGCTCCTTTCACGAGCACTAGGTGACTTGATGCACCGATGCTCGGACCGGGAGCCGTGCCGGCCAATGACAGCCGATGCACCCACCGGGCCACGAATGGCCCGGTGGGGGTCAGCCGGAGATCAAGCGGACCTCCCTCGGGGGGCTACTTGCTGCGCTTCGCCTTACCGCAGCTGGTCGCCAGCTTCAGGCTCGAGTTCGCGGTCTTGCCGTTCTGGCCGGTCATCTGCACCTTTGCCCTGGGGGTGAAGGAGCAGAGGTTGCGGCTGTTGGCGAGCAGGCCCTTGGCGCCGCCCTTCATCTTCAGGGTGAACTTGGAGACGGGGGCGTCGGGGATGTTCGCGAAGCGGGTCCTGACGCTGCCTTTGACCGAATCGATGAAGCCGACCACGGTGACGTGGATCGGGCCGTTGAGGTCGGCGACGAGGTCGGGGAGTTCCCTTTCGCCTCCGTTGGAGCGGAAGTAGACCGGGCCCGAGACGGGCTTGTCCAGCAGGGGCGAGGTTGCCGTCGCCGTGCCGAGGATCGAGCTGGCCGGACAGGCGTCGGCGTTGAACTGAACCCGGGTGCAGGGGTTGTTGATGTGTTCGTTGTCGATGAACTCCGACTTCGGCAGGATCACCGTCGTCTTGGCGAGGTTGGCGTCGCCCTTGGGTGCCTCGAGGACTGCGGTCAGCGCCGGGTTGCCGGTGCGCTTCATCTTGCCCTTCAGTGAGATCTTCAGCGAGGGGCCGAAGCCGAGTTCCTTACAGCCCGAGGCCGAGAACGGGGTCGACGGGGTCGCCGTCTGGCCGGTTGCGGACGTCAGGGTGCTCGTCACCTTCTGCGCCGAGCAGTCGGTCGGATTGATCGTGAAGTCGGGGCGATCCACTTCCACCCGCACGTCGCGGTAGGCGATCGGGATGCCCTGCAGGATCTGGGGCAGAGCGTCCGATTTCGCCGTCACCTGAGCGGTGGTCGGGTCGATGTAGAGGCCGTTGCGGACCGTGACCGTGCCGAGGTCGAACGGGCCGGCCTGGGCCGGGACCTTGACGACGAGGCTGTACGGGGCGCCCTTGTAGGGGCCGGCCAGGTAGGCGGCCGTCGGGGCCTTGCCCGCTTCGGGGACGTAGAGCGGCTGCGGCCCGGCGCCGGAACCGACGACCACCTTGCCGACTTGGCTGCCCGCTGGGCAGTCGCCGGTGGTGGCCACAGCGTCACTGCAGAGCGGCACGCCGGCCAGCTTCGCCAGCAGGCCCTCGGGCAGAGTCGCCTGGATCCGCGAAAGGTTTGATTCGCCGTCGCCGCGGGTGATCCGCAGGATGAACGGTGAGAAGGAACCGCCGCTAGAGTCGACGGTCCCGGCCTCGAGGTGGGGTGCGAACCCGCCGGTGGCGCAGCCCTGATTGACGACGATCGGCGTGCTCAGCACGACGGGAGCGGTACCCGACCACGGAGTCAGTTCGGTCTCCGCGTTGTAGGTGCCGCACTGGCTCGGGGTCGCGAGCGGCGCCCGCGGGCCGGTGTTGAGGTCGAGTTGGAGCCGTTCGAACGGTTGCTGCGGGTTATCGGCGAAGGTCACCGTCAGCTGGCCCGTCTGGGGGTCGGGGGTGACCTTGCCCGCGATCTTGACGTAGAAGCCGGGGCCCTTGATCGCGATGTACATCGCCAGCAGCGAGTTGAACGGATTGTCGTTCTGCTTGGCAATGAAGACGTCGCCCTGCAGCTGTTCGGCTAGCAGAGGCGTGTCGAGCTTCACCGTGCCGATTTTCGAGGAGCTCGGGCAGGCCGGGGCGTCATTCGAACCGAGCCCGATCTGTGCCGGCGAGCAGGAGCCGAGACCGGCGGCGGAGGACGAGGAAACCGTCACCCCCTTCGGCAGCGTCATTTTCACGTTGCGAAGGTGCGCGGTGGCGAGACCGTTGGGCTCTTTCGACTGTGGGATCTGCAGGTCGACGCTGAGCCCGGTCGGTGTGTCGGTCGCGTGAGTGGATGGTTCGACGTCGACAGTGGGGGCGAAGGGCAGTTTTTCGCAGCCTTCGAAGACGAACGGCGTGCCTTCGGAGTCCGTGGTCGTCGTGTGTTCGTCGAATATGCCGCGGCTCTGCCAGGAATCCCCCCGTACCGTGAAGGAGTCGGGGGTGTCAGAGCAGAACGTCGGGGCGCTCAGGAAGGGGATCAGCGGGAGGTCCGGGGCATGAATCGCGGGACCGTTGATGTCGTGGTTTCCCTCGCGGTCGCCGTCGTGGGAAGGATCCGCCGGAACACCCCAAAGCGTCAGTTTCACGCGGGTGATGGCGAGACCCTGAGAGATTCCAAAGCTTCCAGAAGAGATTCCGTAGTCGCTGGGACGGACCCGTGCCTGGATATAAGCGACGTTGCCGAGATAGTTGAGTCCGAACAGGGCCGGTACCTCGGGGCCGTGGGCGATGTTGTACACGCCGGCGCGTGCCAATCCGGGCCCGGAGATGCCCGCGCTTTCGATTTCGGCGACACCGACCTGTGAGGCCAGGGGGCATCGGGCTTGGCCCACGCCCGGGGTAGCCAGATCCCTCGGGTCACAGGTGGCAATGCCACTCGGGTTGCCGATCATCCCCGGCGGCAGGTCAACGTCGACCGCGTGGACAGCCTCGGCGGGCCCGGGAGAAGTGTGGCCCTCGACTACGACATTGGGGTCGATCGGCACCGAGAAGCCGAAGGTGAAATCGGGGTGAGAACCGGCTTGGCGGTCGAAGGCGCCGATCTGGTTGTAGACCGGGAAGTTGAATTCTTCGAAGGTTCCTGCGGTGTTGTTGATGATGAAGCCGTTTTCAAGCACGGGGTTACCGGATTCGTCGAGCTTCTGGGTCGGCGCTTCCGTTACCTGGAAGCCGTAGTCATCGAACGTGAAGTTCGCCTGCGCCGTCGCCCCAAGAGCAAGCGAGAAGGCCAATGCGGCCATCCCGGAGACGATCAGCAGTGCCACGCGGTTCCCGCGAACGGAGAAGGTGTTCTTGGAAATCATCGGCCGGTCCCCCTGTTGTGCTTGGCGTGTCGTTTCTTGTTGCGGTGCGGCTTCTTCTTGACGCATCGGGTCTTGCCGTGGCGGCTGACCTTGCGGGTGTTCTTGCCGCAGTGGGTCTGGCGAGGGTTCGCGTTACCACTTTCCTTGAGCCCGGAACTGCCCGGGGTAGTGGCCGGTGGTGGTGGGCTCACCGAGCCCTGACAGGCATCGCCCGCACAGGGGACGGTCGGCGGCGGCGGATTCTGCGCCGCGAGGCCGCCGCCGATGCGGGCGTCGTAGACGTCGTAGTTCTGGTCGGTGTCTTGGGAGACGAGCCCCTCGGCGGTGGTGAAGAAGACGTCACTGCCGTCGGATGAGATGTCCGCGAGCATCGCGTCGAAGCCGCGGGCACCCGGGCTGATCAACGTGAGCCGCCCCTGGAAATATTCGTAGACGTCGATCGTGGCGTTGTGGTCGGCGCTCACGAGCGGGACCGGCGTATCGAAGTACGCATGGCCATCGTCGGTGATGGACTGCGGCAACCGGTTGCTGATGTTGTTGTCGGGGAGCGGCAGGTGGCCCGCGGCGGCGGGTGCAGCCGCCGTGCAAGAGATGCAGGTCTCCTCGCCGGTCTCGGCGTCGTAGAGGTGGATCGTCTCGCCAGTACCGACGAACTCGAGGTACCGGCCGTTCGGGCTCATCTCCCTCGGGCCGCCTCGGCCGGGCGAGGGATAGACAACATCGACCGGCTGCCCTTCCCGCCAGACGACGCGTTCACCGTTACTGTCGAAGTAGACGGTCTTGCCGTCGTCGCTGATTCCCAGCGTATCGGCCGTGCCACCGTTCACCCCGTCCTGAGGACCGAGGTACGCCATCTCGCCGGTTTGCGAGTCATAGCGATACTCGCTGGTGCCGCCATCCTGGTCGTCGTCCGCAAGTTTCGAGGCCGTGTGAAGCACCACGTAGCGTCCTTCGCGATCGATCCCGTCGAGGACCGCAGGCTGCACGCCGGCAGGGCCACCAGCGGCCTGCGAGAGCGAGATCGCTTCCGTCTGTTCGCCCGAGCGCCGGTAGACACCTTCGTTGCCTTCGCGCAAACCGAATGCGGCGCTGTCGCCATCGGCTGAGACCATCCGGTTCGGAGTCCTCAGGCTCAGATTGGCGCTGGGAACCGAGTTGTCAGGCATGCGGGAGAGCAGCGAAAGCCCGTCGGCGCTGGTCCACTTGTACATCGCAGTTTGAGGCGCTTCGGGCAGGAATCTTGCCTGCACGATCATCACCACCCAGCTGAAATCCGGTGCACCGGCGATGAACGAGTCCAGCCGCAGGATGCCGGTCAAACCGTTGAAGGCACCATCTTCGGTCGAGCTGCCGATGAAGCGATAGGCATCAGTGACAAGGTCCCTGACGTAGATGTTTGCCGCGCCTTCGGTGGCATCGGGCGTGAGCGCGATCTGGCTCACCACCAACGCGTGCTCGAAGTCGTCGGATAAAGCCAAGGTGGCCGAGTTGACGAGAGCCCGCGCAGGGAGGAACGGCGGGTCCAGAGGCTGAGCGCCGATCCAATCGTTCGCGCCGCGCCGGCTAACGTACCGGGAGACCACGGCGGCGCTGGAGGCATCGGCAGACGGGGAGGTCCCGCCGAACTCGAACGCCGAGCCGTCCTGCGAGGCCTGGAAGCCCCAGTTGGCGAGGACCGCCAGACCCTGCTTGTTCGCGGGCGTCACCTGCTCGTATCCGCGCCGGGGCGCTACTTCGTCGACGTTGAGCGTCGTGAACGTCTGATCCGCCCCGGAGGTGGTGCCGGCCGAGTTCGTCGCCACCAGCCGGTAGTGATAGGTGGTGCCGGGCTGGAGACCCTGGGCGAGTCGGGTGACGGTACGGGGCGTACGCAGGTTGCCCGCGATGCCGTCGGTGCCCGCCGGCAAACGGGTCCCGTAGGCGGTCGTCAACCCGTACTCGAAGTGGAAGGTCGTCTGGTCGCCGAAGGTGTTGTCCACCGATCCCACCAGCTGCGCCGACGTGTCGCTGACGTCCGTGGCCGCACCGGTCGTCACGAGGGGCGGTGGGATCGCCGTGCTCAACTGGGTGGTGCCTGACCGCTTCTCCACCTGACTGTTCTCGTTGATCGCGTAGGCACGGAGCAGGTAGTGCGCGTTCGGCACGAGGTTCGCCAGCTCATCTTCGATCCTCTCCGGTTCGCCCGTCAGGTGTTCGTCCCCTGGATCCGACGCCCGGTGCCAAGGGCTCGACCCTTCGGAGGTCAGGTTTTCAGCGCAGGGGTCTGAGGCGAGGCAGTATTCGATCCGCGCGGTGGTCGGCTCTTCTCCGGTCGCCAGCGTGGCCGAGACGGTCGCCCCCGTCGGGGTGATATTCGAGACCACCGGCGCGTCGAGGCCTGGCTGCGTTCCCCGCGAGTAGACATGAACGCTGCCGTTTTTGAGCCCGACGTACAGCTTTGACCCGTCCGGGGAGAACGCCAGACCGCGGTTGTTGATCTGATTGGAGCTGTCGGATTCGACTAGGGTGGGCTGGACGCGGATGACGTCTTTCAGATCGGTCGCAGCAGAGTAGATCCGGATGACCGCATCGGTGGTCCCATAGCCCGGAGGCAGCTCGACCGCGACGTCTCCATTTTGAGGATTGACCGCGACTCCGGTTGCGACGACGGTCGGGTTGCCGACGTCGAAGCTTCCCGTGAAAGTTCCGTCGGCGGCATATCGCCCGACCTTGCCAGGGTCGTCGACGACGTAGATGTCGCTATCGGGTCCGACTGCAATCGAGCGCGGGCCCGAGAATGCCCCCGCTGGGTTGCTCGAGCCGTCGAATGACGAAAGCAGATCCCCGGTTGCGGCATCGAGGCGTTTGATCCGGTTCCCGTCCGAGACGACAAGGTCACCGGTGGACGGATCGACGGCGATGCCCTGGGGTCCCTGAAGCGGTTCGCTGGGGCTCCAGGAAGCCTGTTCGTAGGTGAGCGGGGAGGCGCTGGTGCGAACCCACTTCTGAATGGTCGGGCCACCGAAGGAGTCGGTGATAAAGAATTCCGTGCCGTCGGCGCTGACGGCGACCCCCGCGGGCAGGAAGTTGCCGGTCAGAGGCCGGGAAAGTGAAGCGCCGGTCGCCGGATCAAGAACGTCTACCGCCGGATCCTGTCCTTGCACGGGATTGCCCTGGCGAATGAGGAAGACGTTGCCGTCGTCGTTGCTGACCGCGACGACATTGGTGAAGACGCTCGTGACGGCGCCAGCGTCGGGCGTGCCGATGTCGTTGGTGTACGCGTACGACTGCCCCACCGTCGCAGCCCCGGCCGCGGATGCACCAATCCCTAGGAAAGCCGCCGCGCAGACGAGCATCGCCGCAAAGACGCCGAGCGAGAACGTGGCGTTCTCACGGTGGGTCGATGGCGCGGATGCTGCCTTCGCGAAAGCTCTCACTATCTCTCTCCTTGCCGGGGCCCTCACCTGAGGCCGAAGCCTCAACCCTGAGAGGGCCCTCCCTGTGTTTTCCCTGGCCCAGCACCCTGCTGGACGCGGTGACCATACACGATTTTGAAGATCGCGTCTACAAAGCGAGAAACCCAGTGTTGGCCAGAAGTTTCGGAATGGTCATCGGTCCAAGTCCAAATCGGCTTTTGCCTGCTCCGGGCCGAAGAAGGTGGCGAGGGCGATGTAGCGGAGCGCCGGGAGGCCCTCGATGAACTCCTCTGGCTTGCCGCTGAGGAGTGCGCTGGCAAGCGCGCCTTCGATCGCGCCGACCACGAAGGGAGCTGCGATCGGGGGCGGCGAGAAGTCCGAGTGGCGGCGGGCCTCATCTGTCGCAGCCGTCAACGTCGCGAGGACCTCGGCTCGCTTGTCCATCACCGAGCCCTCTCCGAGGCGCGCCTGCGCGACGACCGCGTTGGCGAGAAGCGGCGAATCGACGGCGAAGGCGGCGAGCTCGGCGAGCGCCGTGTCGAGGCCACGCTTCCAATCGGCCGCCGACCGGCAGCCTGCCACCAGCCTGGCGACCAGCGAGTCCGCCTCCCTCGCATACGCCCTGGCGAAGCAGTCCGCCCTGTTGTCGTAGAGGCGGTAGAAGAGGCTGCGGCTGACGCCGGCGCGCTCGATGATCGTCTCGACGCTCAGCTGCGAGTAGCCCACCACCGCGCTCGCCTCGAGAGCCGCTCGCTCGATCCGCGCTTCCGCATGTAGTCCATTCCCCTGCACAACTCCCCTGTATTGAAGACGTTAGCGATTTTCTTAGAAACGTTAGCCTCAGAAAATCTCAAATGGTCTGGCGTCCAGCCGATATCCTCCGGCCGTGGCCCAACTCCCTCAATCGCTCTCGAAGGCCCCGGTCGGTCGCACCCGGCTCTCCCGCGAGGCCCTCACCGAGCATCAGCGCGAACGCCTTCTGACCACCGCCACGGAGGTCTTCGCCAAACGCGGGTTCACCGCCACGACGGTCGACAACATCGTCGCCGCGGCCAACATCGGGGTCGGCAGCTTCTACGCGCACTTCGACGGCAAGGCTGAGTGCCTGCTCGCGGTCTGCGAACGAATCTCAGGCGAAGTCCACGCCCAGATCGCCGCGTCGGTGCCCGCCGGCGCCGACTGGGCCGACCAGGCGCTGGCCGGGCTCCACGCTTTCCTCAGCTTCGTCGCCGCCGAGCCTCTTTCCGCGCGTGTGGTCCTGATCGAGGCCCAGACCGGCGGCCCCGAGGCGCTGGCCCGCTACGGCGAGGTGCTCGAGGAACTGGCCGCCTTCCTGCGCGCTGGACGGGCCGCCGCGAAGCTCGACCCCGAGCCGCCGCCGAGCTTCGAGGAAGCGGCCGCGAGCGGGCTCGCCTGGCTCCTGCAGGGCCGCCTCGTCCGCGGTGAAGTCGACGACGTGAATTCGCTCTTCGAAGAGATGGCCGAGGTAGCTTTGGAGCCGTACCTTGGCGCCAAGCAGACCAAAGCCAGGATCCGGGCGTTCGCGCCTGACGCCGCCTCGGGCTGAGCCCTCGCCCGTCAAGCCAGAACGGGATCCGTTCCAGGACCCGATCGCGCTGGCGGTTGTCGACGTCGTCGCGGAGCGGGGATACCGGGCGGCCACCGTCGCGGAGATCATCGAGCGCGCCGGGGTCAGCAGGGAAGAGTTCGATGGCCGCTTCGCCGACAAGGAGGACTGCGTCCTGCGCAGCTTCGACGCCTTCGCCGCCGACTGGGAATGGCGGGTGAACAACGCCTATTCCGGTCAGCCCGACTGGCGCAGCGGCCTGCGGGCGGCGGCCTACGAGGTGGCGGACTGGATGAGCGCAAATCCGAACCTGGTCCGCTTCGGCATGGTCGACATCCTCGAGGCCGAAAACGAGATGGTGCGGGTGCGGCGCGAACAGGCGCTCAGCTATGGCGGCAAACTGATCGACCGCGGCCGCGAGGCCGCCCCGGACCCGGCGGCGGTTCCCGAGGCGGCGGCGATGATGGCGGTCGGCTCGATCGTCCAGCTGCTCACCCACCGGCTGCAGAGCGGCACCGACCCGGATCCGGTGGAGATGGTCCAGCCGATGATGTACCAGGCGGTGCGTCCGTATCTGGGCGAGGAGATCGCCCGCGAGGAGCTGGAGATGACGCGCCCTGAGCGGCAGGCGGCGATAGACGGGGACAAAGGCGTCTCTAATGACGAGACCTAGGTGCAAAGCCGTCAACCACCCTTATAGGCTGATTGCGTGAGCAAGCCTGAGCAAGGGGCGGGCGATGAACCCGCGGGCCTGCAGCGACTGCCGCCTGGCCGGCACGGGCTGCCGCGCGAGTTCGTCACCAAGAACCAGCGCGACCGGCTCGCCGCGGCGATCATCTCCTGCGTCGCCGAGCGCGGTTACCACGAGTCGACGATCACCCAGATAGCCGCCGCTGCCGGCCTCTCGCGCCGGACGTTTTACGGCTATTTCAAGTCCAAGGAAGAGTGCTTCTTCGACGCCTACCAGCTGATCGGCGACCACCTCGCAGAGGTTCTCGAGGAGGCGGCCGAGGGGAAGAAAGCCTTTCCGGCGAAGGTGCGGGCGCAGCTCGAGGCCCTGCTCGAGACGTTCGCGGCAAACCCCGACCTGGTCCGGTTCAGCCTGATCGCGCCGGCGACGGCCGGTGGCGAGTTCCTCGAGCGCTACCGAGCCTTCCTCGAGCGCCTGGTCGCGATCGTCAGCGAGGGGCACCCGAAGACCCGCGTCAGCCCCGAGCGCACAGAAGCCACGGCGATGGCCGCGGCCGGCGGGCTGGCCGCCCTCCTCGTCTCCAAGGTCAGGGCCGGCGAAGGAGAGGCGCTGCCCGAGCTCCTGCCCGATCTGACCGAACTGCTGCTGGCCCCGTATGTGGGCCGCAAACGCGCCGCCGCCGAGGCTCAGAAATAGGCCGAGGCGCTCGGGTTACCGGCGCCTGGCGATGAGGTAGGAGGCGACCAGCGCCGTGCCGACCAGCGGGCCGAGCCGCTTCGCCGCCGGGGCGAGGTCCGCCGCCGTGACGACGACGCTCGACTCTAGCCCGGCGACCAGGCCGACCACTGCGATACCCCCACCCCGCCGCTCCAACCTCCGAAATTCAAACGGATATTCGCCAAGTGGCGTTCCGACCTTCATGTCCTGATCTTCGCAGGCGAGGATCGAGGAGCCCCTTTTCTCAGCTGCTTGCTATTTAGAGACGAAGACCTCTATATTGAGGGCGGTGAGCGTCTCCCCGGCGTTCATCGTCAACGAGGGCATCGCGGTATCCCTGCCGCTGGTCCTCCACCCGCCGATTGCCTTCCCCCAAAGAAAGGCAGCGGGAAGCGCAAGCGGCCCGGGATCGCTCCCCGCGGTCCCGGGCCTAGCGCTTGGCCCGACGCGGGTCAAAGACGGCTCCTTCGAAGACGCGCTTGGCGTTGGTCGATGACCGCCGCTACGCCAGTGTCTCGTTTAATCCGTTCCAACAAGGAGGCACCACGATGACCCGCCTAAGCCGCTTCGCCCTCTCGCTCGCCGCCACGGCGTCGCTCGCAGCGTTCCTCGCACCCGTGGCGTTTTCCTGGCCCGGCGCCAACGGCGCGATCGTCTTCGAGACCTCCATCGGTGGCGGTGGCGAAGAGCGCGGTCGCGGCACCGGCATCCAGATCGCCCCGCTCGGTGCCGATCGCTCGCAGATCACCCCCCTCACCACCGACCCCGGCGACAGCGATCCGCAGGCATCGCCCGACGGCCGCCAAGTGGTTTTCTCCCGCAGCTCGGACCCCGAATCCTTCAGTAGCGAAACGGCATCGACGATCTACCTGATCAACGCCGACGGCTCGGGCCTGCGGCCGCTCACCGACGGCCTACACACCGACCGGGAACCTGCCTTCTCCGCCCTGGGAGACCGCGTCTACTTCACCCGGCTCCTCGCGAACGGGGTGGTTCACATCTTCTCGGTCCGCCTCAACGGCGGCGGTCTCCTCCAGATCACCTCGGGTGGCGGCGACGAGTTCCACCCTCGCGCGTCGGCACGCAGCGGCCTGCTCACCTTCGAGCGCAGGGTCGTCGGCCCCCATTCGGTCCGCTACCACCACGTCTTCGTCTCGCGGGCCAACGGCAGCCGCCCTCGCGACCTGACCCCGAAGCTCAGCAATCGCTTCACTGCAGCCGACCCTGAATTCAGCCCCGACGGAAAGCGGATCGCCTACAGCCTCGGCGACCGCCTGGTCTCGGTGCGGGTGAACGGAACGAAGCCGCGCCTCCTCATTCCTCCCCGTGGGGGCTCGAGCATGACCTTCGCCGATCCCACCTATGCACCCGACGGCCGCTCGCTGCTGTTCTCCATCGTCAGCGGCCGCTCGAGCCTGCACCGCATCGACCTGCGCCGCCTGCGCGGGCTTCCCAACCCGCTGGTCGAACCGCACATCAGCGTTAGCAGCCCAGCCTGGCTGGTGCGTCCGGCAAACGGGTGATCGACGGGCGAAGTCGAGTAGCTCAGCGCGGGCGGTCGAGGCCCAGTTCGATCACGCGAGCGGCGATCTGGCGGGGGCGGTCGCGGCCGGCGTCGCCGGGGACTTCGAGCTTGGCGGCAAGGGCGTCGAGGCGGCGCTGCGCAGTGCGCTCGGAGACGTGGAGCTCGGCGGCGATCTCGGCGCGGGTGGCGGGACGACCGGCGAAGGCGCCCTCGCTGCGGTAGGGGGCGACGAGGGCGGCGGCGGTCGCCCGCTCCTCCTCGCTGAGGGCAACGGCGGGCTCGGTTGCTGCGACGGTGGCCCCGACCGGCGTCACCGAGCCCGTCTTCACTTCCAGCCGGTAGCCGCCGACGATCAACGTGTCGCCGTCCCGCAAGCGTCGCGGCTTGTCCAACGGCTCGCCGTTGAGCGCGGTGCCGTTGCGGCTGTCCAGGTCAGTAGCCATCAACACGTCCCCGCGGCGCTCGATCTCCAGGTGGTTCCAGGAGACCGCCTCGTCCTCGAGCACCACATCGGCCTCAGGCGAACGCCCGACCACGGTCCGCACCGCCGTCAGGGCGACGGAGTGCGGCGCCTCGCCGGATTTCGACAGCCAGAGTCGGGGATCCATCGTGCCGAGACTAAATCCCGGCGGAGGCGGATTTAGTAGCGGTAGTGGTCCGGCTTGAACGGGCCCTCGACCGGTACGCCGAGGTAGGCGGACTGCTCCGGGCTCAGCTCGGTCAGCTCGACGCCGAGCGCCGCCAGGTGCAACCGGGCGACCTTCTCGTCGAGGTGCTTGGGCAGCACGTAGACCGCCGGCTCGCCGCCATATTTGTCCTCGCGCTTGCCGAAGAGCTCGATCTGGGCGATCACCTGGTTGGTGAAGGAGTTCGACATCACGAAGCTCGGGTGCCCGGTCGCGTTGCCGAGGTTCAGCAGCCGGCCTTCGGAGAGGACGATGATCGCGTTGCCGCCGGGGAACTTCCACTCGTCGACCTGCGGCTTGATCTCGACACGCTCGGCGTCGGACTCTTCCAGCGCCGCCATTTCGATCTCGTTGTCGAAGTGGCCGATGTTGCCGACGATCGCGTTGTGCTTCATCCGCCGCATGTGGTCGAGGGTGATGATGTCCTTGTTGCCGGTGGCGGTGACGAAGATGTCGGCGGTCTCGACGACTTCCTCGAGCGTCCGCACCTCGTAGCCCTCCATTGCCGCCTGCAGAGCGCAGATCGGGTCGATCTCGGTGACGATCACCCGCGCGCCCTGGCCGCGAAGCGAGGAGGCGCAGCCCTTGCCGACGTCGCCGTAGCCGCAGATCACGGCGACCTTGCCGCCGATCATCACGTCGGTGCCGCGGTTGATCCCGTCGACCAGCGAGTGGCGGCAGCCGTAGAGGTTGTCGAACTTCGACTTGGTGACCGAGTCGTTGACGTTGATCGCCGGGAAGAGGAGGTCACCGGTCTCGGCCAGCTGGTAGAGCCGGTGGACGCCGGTCGTCGTCTCCTCGGTGACGCCCTTGACGTTGGCGGCGATCTTGGTCCACCGCTGCGGGTCCTCGGCGAGCGAGCGCTGCAGCGTCTGCAGGACGATCTTGAACTCCTCCGATTCGGCGGAGTCGGGGTCCGGGACCGAGCCGGCCTTCTCGAACTCGACGCCCTTGTGGACGAGCAGGGTCGCGTCGCCGCCGTCGTCGAGGATCATGTTCGGGCCCTCGCCGTCGGGCCAGTTCAGCGCCTGCTCGGTGCACCACCAGTACTCCTCCAGGGTCTCGCCTTTCCAGGCGTAGACGGGGACGCCGGCCGCGGCGATCGCGGCGGCGGCGTGGTCCTGGGTGCTGAAGATGTTGCAGCTCGCCCAGCGCACCTCGGCGCCGAGCGCGACCAGGGTCTCGATCAGGACCGCGGTCTGGATCGTCATGTGGAGCGAGCCGGTGATCCGCGCGCCTTTCAGCGGCTGCGCTGCGCCGTACTCCTCCCGGGTCTGCATCAGACCCGGCATCTCGACCTCGGCGAGGGAGATCTCCTTACGGCCGAAATCGGCGAGACCGATGTCGGCGACCTTGTAATCCTGGGTGTCGGTGGCAGTTGCCGTGCTTGAAGTCATTGGAGCAATGTACCGTGCCGGTCGTGAGCGCGGCGGACACCGAGAAGCGGCTCGCGGCAGAGGCCGCCGCGGAGCTGGTCGAGAGCGGAATGACGCTCGGTTTGGGGACCGGCTCGACCGTCGCTCACCTGCTGCCGGCGATCGCCCGCCGCGGCCTGGAGGGGATCCGCTGCGTCGCGACCTCGGTCGCGACCGAGGAACAGGCGCGTGAGCTGGGGATTCCG
The DNA here is from genome assembly GCA_035473555.1 of Solirubrobacterales bacterium. GTDB lineage: Bacteria > Actinomycetota > Thermoleophilia > Solirubrobacterales > 70-9 > VAYN01. The sequence goes on along the minus strand of DATIOC010000028.1, from coordinate 66,749 downwards.
GTCGAGGAGTTCGACAGCCTGACGCGGCTTGACCTGGCGATCGACGGCACCGACGAGGTGACCCCCGACGGCTGGCTGATCAAGGGCGGTGGCGGCGCCCATCTGCGCGAGAAGATCGTCGCCGCGGCGGCCGAGCGCTTCGTCGTCATCGCCGACTCGAGCAAGCCGGTGGAGGCGTTTACCTGGCCGGTACCGCTGGAGCTGTTCGGCTTCGGCGCCGCCTCGACGCTGGAGCGGCTCGGCCCCGACGTCTCGCTGCGGGACGTGCCGCGCAGCCCTGACGGCGGCGTGATCGCCGACTACCGCGGCCCCGGCCTCGACGATCCGGCGGCGCTGGCGGCGCGCCTCGAGGCCGATCCTGGAGTTGCCGCCCACGGCCTCTTTCCCCCGGATATGGTGAGCGAGGTTTTCGTCGCCAGGGGAGACGCCGTCGACCGCACCACCTTTAGCTGAGCCGAAAGGAGCACCTCGATGACCGATTTCAGCGGGCTGGCAATCGCCGGCCGCCTCGCCACTCCGAACGACGCCGACTGGGACCAGGCGCGCCAGGCCTGGAACCTCGCCGCCGACCAGCGGCCGAGCGCCGTCGCCTTCGCCGAGAGCGGCGACGACATCGCCGCGGTGGTGCGCTTCGCCGCCAAGAACGGGCTGCGCGTCTCCGGTCAGGCGACCGGCCACGGCGCCGTCGCCCTTGGCTCGCTCGAGGACGCGATCCTGATCAAGACCGAGCGGATGCGCGGAATCGAGGTCGACGCGGGAGCCCAGACGGCGCGGGTCGAGGCAGGAGTGCTCTCGGTAGAGCTGGCCGAAGCCGCCCAGCAGCACGGCCTCAGCGGCCTGCCGGGATCGTCCCCCGACGTCGGCGTCGCCGGCTACCACCTCGGCGGCGGCCTCAGCTGGTTCGGCCGCCAGTACGGATTTGCCTGCAACCGGCTGCGGGCGATCGAGCTCGTCACCGCCGAGGGCGAGGCGCGGACGGTCGACGCCGAGATCGAGCCCGACCTCTTCTGGGCGCTGCGCGGCGGCGGCGGCGATTTCGCCGTGGTCATCGCCCTGCACATCGACCTCGTCCCGGTCGCCGACGCCTACGGCGGCGCCTTCATCTTCCCCGGCGCGGTCGGCGCCGAGGCGGTCCGCATCTGGCGCGACTGGGCCGCCGGGGTCGGCGAGAACGTCACCTCGGTCGTCCGTTTCCTGCGCCCGCCCGACATCCCCGACGTGCCGGAGCCGCTGCGGGGCACCCCGCTGCTCACCATCGACGGCGCCTGCATCGGCAGCCGCGAGGAGGGCGAGGCCGCCTTCGCGCCGCTGCTGGAGATCGGCGAGCCGATGATGAACACCTTCGACCAGGTCCCGCCCGCCGCGCTCTGCCGGATCCACATGGACCCCGAGCAGCCGGTCCCCGGCCTCGGCCATCACCGGGTCCTGCGCGAGCTGCCGGACGAGGCGATCGAGGTCTTCGCCTCGCTGGCCGGGCCCGACTCCGGCACGCCGCTGCTGCTGACCGAGATCCGCCAGCTGGGCGGCGCCCTGGCGCGGCCGGACGAGAACGGCGGCGCCCTCTCCCACCTCGACGCCGGTTTCGCGATGTTCGGGATCGGGATGCCGATGACGCCGGAGCTGGGCCAGGCGATCGAGGCCCACCACGACCGCCTACACGAGGCGATGGAGCCCTGGGCGGCCGACGGCGGCTACTTCAACTTCGCCGAGCGCCCCTGCGACGCCGACGCGATCCTCCCGGCCGACGTCTGCGCCCGCCTAGCCGACATCAAGCGCCAGTACGACCCCGACAGCCGCATCATCGGCAGCCACGCAGTTTCGCTCGATCCGGCTGCCTGAGGGGTCTGTCGCTTTTGTGGCCTCCTGGGTCACAAAAGCGACAGGGGACTCAGGGCGGGTTGGCGGCGGAGATCGCCGCGAGACGTTTGTAGGACGGGTCGTCATCGCCGACCAGGCCGGCGACGGCCTTCACCGCCGTGTCGACGTCCTCCGGCGTCGCCAGGGCGACCTCCTCGATGTCGCCCCAGTCCTTGGTGCGAGCGAAGAAGGACTTGAAGATCACCAGCGAGGCACAGTCGAGTACGGGTACCTGCGTCCCCTGCATGTCGACCCAGAGGACACCGTTCGCGACCTCCTCGTGGAGAGGGAGGTTGTTGAGAAATACGTCCACGGGGACGCCATCCCAGAAGAGGCGGGTCTGCCCATCTCGGATCACCGTTTCAACGTCGCCCTCCTCCACCCGCACCCCCTCGGGCAGCGCCGCCAGAACCTCGGCGGCCTTCGTGGCGTCGACGAAGATGTTGACGTCGAGGTCGCGCGTCCCGCGCGGCTCCTGCACGCAGTAGGCGAGGGCGATGGCGCCGCCGAAGGCATGCGGGAGCGAGCTTGCCCTCAGCGCTGCATGAATCGCCAAGAGCTTTTCGACGAGCTCGGCGTTCATGCCGACGCCGGCTTTGCGAGCCGATCCTTCAGCGGTGGATATGCCATTTCCGCCCGCGGGCGGTAGGGCAGCGCCTCAGCCAGACCAAGAACCTGGTTGAGGATGTAGCTGGCGCGGTGGGGGTCCACCGGCGGCCTCCGCTCCCCGACCTCCAGCTTCAGCCCGGCCGCGCTGGCAATACGCAAAAGGGCATCGGCCCCAGGCTCGCGATTCCCCCGCAGGTAAGCGTTGAGAACCGAGCGAGGCAGACCCGCTCGGCGCGCCAACTCGGCCTGGGTAAAACCGCTCTTCTGCAGGATCTCGGCGACTAGCGCTGCACTGGACATATTTGGATGTTAGCGAAAGCGCTTACTTTCTGTTCGCTAATCCGCTTACGAAACGGCGGCCTCGTTGGCGACGACGATCATGTTCTCGTTTTTCACCCGGCCGGCGGGGATCGATTCGTCTCCCGCCAGGAGCTTCTGCAGTGGCTCGCGCTTCTCGGGGCCGGTGACGAGCCAGACGATGCGGCCGGCTTCGTTCAGCGCGGGGTAGGTGAGGGTCATGCGGGGGTGGCCCTGGTAGTCGCCGGTGATCGCGACGCGGCGGTCGGAGACGTCGAGGACGGGGTCGCCGGGAACGAGCGAGGCGGTGTGGCCGTCGGGACCGAGGCCGAGGTGGATCAGGTCGAAGCGCTCCGGCAGCGAGGATTCGTACTCGCGCGCCGCCGCGTCGAGGTCGCGCTGGGTGACCGGCATCGGCCGCAGCGCCGCCTGGTGGTCCATCGAGAGGCCGAGGACCATGTGGGTGAGGTTGCGGTCGGGGCTGCCGGGCGAGGCGACGCGCTCGTCGACCTGGAAGAGCTCGGTCTTGTCCCAGGGCATCCCCTCGAGTTCGCCGAGGATCGCCAGCATCGCCCAGGGCGAGCGGCCGCCGCTCATCGCGAGTGTGAAGTGGTTGCGCGCCGCCTCGGCCTCTTCGCCGGCGGCGGCGATCAGCTCGGCGGCGCGGCGCGCGGCCGCCTTTTCGTCGCCGGCGACCTCGAGCTCGATCGCCACGCTAGCTCGCCTTCTCGTCGTGCCCGCCGAACTGTTTGCGCATCGCCGATAGGACCTTGTCGCCGAAGTCGCCGAGCCCGCGCGAGTAGAAGCGCTCCTGCAGGGCGGTGGTAAGGACCGGCGTCGGCACCCCCTCGTCGATCGCCGCGATCGCCGTCCAGCGGCCCTCGCCGGAATCGGAGACGCGGCCGGCGAAGTCCGAGAGGTCCGGCGATTCCTGCATCGCCGCCGCGGTCAGGTCGAGCAGCCAGGAGCCGATCACGCTGCCGCGCCGCCAGACCTCGGCGACCTCGGGCAGGTCGAGGTCGTACTGGTAGTACTCGGGGTGGTCGAGCGGCGCCGTCTCGGCGTCGGCCTCGCGGGTGACCTTGCCGGCGTTGGCGTTTTTGAGGACGTTCAGGCCCTCGGCATATGCGGCCATGATCCCGTACTCGATCCCGTTGTGGACCATCTTCACGAAGTGGCCGGCGCCGTTCGGACCGCAGTGCAGGTAGCCGTTCTCCGAGGGCGAGGGGTCGCCGGTGCGGCCCGGGGTGCGCTCGGCGTCGCCCATCCCCGGGGCGAGGCTGGCGAAGATCGGGTCGAGCCGCTCGACCGCGCGGTCGGGGCCGCCGATCATCAGGCAGTAGCCGCGCTCGAGCCCGAAGACGCCGCCGCTGGTCCCGCAATCGACGTAGTCGACCCCCTTCTCGCCCACCTTCTCGGCGCGGCGGATGTCGTCGCGGTAGTAGGAGTTGCCGCCGTCGACGATCGCGTCGCCGGACTCGAGCACGGCGGCGACGCCGTCGACCGTCTGCTCGGTGATCTCGCCAGCCGGGACCATGATCCAGACCGAGCGGGGCGCGCTCAGCTTCGAAGCCAGGTCCTCCAGCGAGGAGGCGCCCTCGGCACCCTCCCCGGTCAGTTCCGAGACCGCGTCGGGGTTGACGTCGTAGGCGACGATCTTGTGGCCGTCGCGCATCAGGCGCCGGGCCATGTTCGCTCCCATTCGGCCTAGACCGACGATTCCGAGTTCCATGAGACCTCCAGGTAGGGGTGGGCGGCGCTGCAAGGCATCGTACTTTCACCGAGTCCGCCTCAGGCGTCGCATATCGACGCTTCTCGCGGACTCGGCGCATGGAGCGGATAGCCTGCGGCCGATGAACGACGCGGCAGACGTGCTGGCGATCTTCGGGATCAGCGGCGACCTGGCGAAGAAAATGACCTTCAGGGCGCTCTACAAGCTGGAGGAGCGCGGCAAGCTCGAGTGCCCGATCGTCGGCGTCGCGATCGACGAGTGGGACGACGAGCAGCTGCGCCGGCACGCCCGCGACGCGATCGGTGCCACCGTCGGCGACCCCGACGAGGACGTCTTCAGCCGCCTCGCGGCGCGGCTCACCTACGTCCAGGGCGACTACGCCGACGCCGAGACCTTCAAGCGGGTCGGCGAGGCGCTCGGCGGGGCGAAGCGGCCGGTCTTCTACCTCGAGATCCCGCCCTCGCTGTTCGCGACCGTCGTCCAGGGGCTGGGCGCGGCGGGGCTGACCGAGAACGCGCACGTGGTGATCGAGAAGCCCTTCGGCCACGACCTCGAGTCGGCCCGGGAGCTCAACTCCGAACTCTGCTCGGTCCTGCGCGAGGAGCAGATCCTCCGCATCGACCACTACCTCGGCAAGGAGCCGGTGCTCGACATCACCTACCTGCGCTTCGCCAACGCGATGCTGGAGCCGGTCTGGAACCGCGAGCACGTCTCCCACGTGCAGATGACGATCGCCGAGGACTTCGGCGTCGACGATCGCGGCCGCTTCTACGACGCGGTCGGGGCGATGCGCGACGTGATCCAGAACCACGCCCTGCAGGTGCTGGGGATCGTCGGCATGGAGCCGCCGACCGGCAACGACCCCGACAGCGTCCGCGACAAGAAGCTCGAGTTCTTCAAGGCGATGCGGGCGGCCGACCCGAAGCGCTACGTGCGCGGCCAGTACGAGGGCTTCCTCGACGTGAAGGACGTCGCGGCCGACTCGCAGACCGAGACCTTCGCCGCGGTCGAGCTCGAGGTCGACAACTGGCGCTGGTCGGGGGTGCCGTTCTTCGTCCGCGCCGGCAAGTGCCTGCCGGAGAAGGTGAGCGAGGTCAGCGTCTTCTTCAAGCGGCCGCCGCGGCTCGGGGTCGGGCGGGGCAAGACGCCGGAACCGAACCAGCTGACGATCCGGATCGAGCCGAAGCCGGGGGCGCGGATCCGCCTCTACGCGAAGGCGGCCGGCGAGGAGACCTTCCAGGCGGCCGACATGGAGGTGCTGTTCGAGAAAAAACCGGGCGAGGACCCTGAGCCCTACGAGCGCCTGCTCGGCGACGCGATCGCCGGCAACCACCAGCTCTTCACCCGCCAGAGCTCGATCGAGGAGACCTGGCGCGTGGTCCAGCCCCTGCTCGACGAGCCCGGCCCGGTGCACCCTTACGAGCAGGGAACCTGGGGGCCGAAGGAGGCCGAGAAGCTGGTTCAAGGGACCGCCCACTGGGCGGATCCCTGGGTGCCGGGCGACTGAATCCCTAGCGTCCTGGTAGGTTTTCGGCCGCCCTAATTAGGGTGGCCTAACACTAGTCGCCAGGACCCCTTGCCTCCGACCACCGAAATCACGCGCCGCCGCCTGCTGGCATCCGCCGGCGTGGGTGCTGCGGCCATGGGACTCGGCGGCGGGGGGTTCCTGGCAGGCCACCAGCTCGCCGAGGCGAGCGAGGACGGGACCGGGGCCGTCCCCTTCTACGGCGAGCACCAGGCCGGGATCGGGACCGCCGCCCAGGACCGGCTCCACTTCGCCGCCTTCGACCTGCTGAGCGAAGATCCGGCCGAGCTGCGCGAGCTGATGCGGGCCTGGACCTTGGCGGCGGCCGAGGCGAGTGCGGGCGAGATGGTCGGCAGCGTCAACGACGTGCCGCTGGCGCCGCCCGACGACACCGGCGAGACCGTCGGCCTCCTCCCCTCCCGCCTGACCGTCACCTTCGGCTTCGGCCCGAGCCTGTTCGAGAAGCCGGGGCTGGGCCTGGCGACGAAGCGGCCGGCGGCGCTGCATCCACTGCCGCCGCTGCCCGCCGACGAGCTCGACCCGGCTGAAAGCGGCGGCGACATCTGCGTCCAGGCCTGCTCCGACGACCCCCAGGTCGCCTTCCACGCCGTCCGCAACCTCGCCCGGATCGGCCGCGGCACGGTGGCGATGCGCTGGTCCCAGCTCGGCTTCGGCCGCACCGCCTCGACCAGCCGCAGCCAGGAGACGCCGCGCAACCTGATGGGGATGAAGGACGGCACCGCCAACATCCGCGCCGAGGACGGCGAGGACATGGAGCGCTTCGTCTGGGTCGGCGACGAGGGGCCGGCCTGGATGCGCGGCGGCAGCTACCTGGTGACCCGCCGGATCCGGATGCTGCTCGAGGTCTGGGACCGGGCCCCGCTGCAGGACCAGGAGCGAACGATCGGCCGCCACAAGTACAGCGGCGCCCCGCTCGGCGGGAGCGACGAGTTCGATCCACTGCCGCTCGACGCCCAGCGCAATGGCCACCCGCTGATCCCGCCCGATTCTCACGTCCGCCTCGCCTCGGCCAAGGAGAACGGCGGCGCCCGCATCCTCCGCCGCGGCTATTCGTTCACCGACGGCGTCGACGAGACCCTCGGCGAGCTCGAAGCCGGGCTCTTCTTCATCAGCTTCCAGCGCCACCCCGAGCAGTTCGTCGCGATCCAGCGCCGGCTCGGCTCGATGGACGCGCTGAACGAGTACATCAAGCACGTCGGCAGCGCCCTCTTCGCCGTGCCCCCGGGAGCCACCCCCGGCGGCTACGTCGGTGAGCGGCTGCTCGCCTGAACCAGTCAAACAGACAAGGAGAAATGCTTCATATGCATCGAAATCTCGTCCGCACCCTGCTCTGCCTCTTGGCCGTCGGCCTCTTGGCACTATTTGCCACCGCCTGTGGCTCCAGCGACGACGACACCACGTCGGGATCATCGGATGCCAAGGTCCTCAGCTTCACGGTGACCGACGCGGGCTGCGACCCGATCGACGCCGAGGCCACCGCCGGCCCGATCACCTTCGAAGCCGAAAACGCCGGCGCCACCAAGGTCGACGAGCTCGAGATCCTCGACGGGGAAACGGTCCTCGGCGAGGTGCCGAACATCGCCTCCGACGGCGACAGCGGCACCATCTCCCTCACCCTCGAGCAGGGCGAATACACGATCCTTTGCCCGGGCAGCGATGGCGACCCCGGCACCCTCACGGTCAGCGGCGAGCTGGACACGGCGAACAGCCCGGAGGTGGAAGAGGCGGTCGAGACCTACCGCGCCTACCTGGAGGAAAACACCGCAGAGCTGGTCGAGGCGACGGAACCGTTCGTCGCCGCGGTGGTCGCAGGCGACATCGCCAAGGCGAAATCCCTCTACCCCGCCGCCCGCATCCCGTACGAGCGGATCGAGCCCGTGGCCGAGTCCTTCGGCAGCCTCGACCCCCGCATCGACGCGCGTGAAAACGACGTGCCGGCGAGCGAATTCGAAGGCTTCCACCGGCTCGAGAAAGCCCTCTGGGAAGAAGAAAGCCTGAAGGGGATGGCGCCGGTCGCCGAACAGCTGATGGCCGACGTCGAAGAACTGGCCGAAAAGGTGAAGACGGTCGAACTGCAGGCGGTGCAGATCGCCAACGGCGCCAACGAGCTGCTGGCCGAGGTCTCAGCCTCGAAGATCACCGGCGAGGAGGAGCGCTACTCGCACATCGACCTGGTCGACTTCGAGGCCAACGTCGAAGGGTCCGAGGCGGCCTTCGAAGCGGTGAAGCCGCTGCTGGACGAGAGCGATCCGGATCTCTCCGGCGAGGTCGAAGCTCACTTCAAGGCGGTCTTCAACTCGCTGGAGCCCTATCGGACTGACGGTGGGTTCGTCTCTTATACGGAGCTGACGAAGGCGGACACGCGGAGTCTTGCCGGCTCGATCGACATTCTGGCGGAGAAGCTGAGTCAGGTGCCGGCGGCTATTGCTCAGGCGGAACACGAGTAAGGGACTAAGCGCTCGACCGGCGGGTCCTGTCTCCGATATTGGGCTCTCCCTAGCGGGAGAGTCCTCAATATCGTCGCCACCCGCCGGAGACTTGCCTAGGCTGACTGGTCATGGCCGAGGCGGGGATAAGAGCTGACGATCTGCTGGGTGAGCTGGGCTATGTGAGCTGGCGGGCCGGACAGAGGGAGGCGGTGGTTGCGGCTCTCGAAGGGCGGGACAGCCTCATCGTCATGCCTACTGGCGGGGGGAAGAGCCTTTGTTACCAGCTGCCTGGGCTGGCTACTGAGGAGCTGACGATCGTGGTTTCTCCCTTGATCGCGCTGATGCGGGATCAGTGGGGGAAGCTGAGCCGGCAGGGCCACAGCGTCGTGATGATCACCTCCGGAATGGAAGATTGGGAGGTCTCCGAGACCTTGGAAAAGGTCCGTGGGGATGCCCGAATCGTCTATTGCGCGCCGGAGCGGTTTGCCTCGAACGTCTTTCTGGAAGCGCTCGCCTGCCGCGAGGTCGACCTGATCGCGGTCGACGAGGCGCACTGCGTCTCGGAGTGGGGACACGACTTCCGCCCCGACTACCTGCGCCTGCCCGAGGTCGTCGAGCGCCTGGGGCGGCCGACGGTGATGGCCTGCACGGCGACGGCGACGGTGCCGGTCGCGCGCGAGATCGCCTCGCGCTTCGGGATGCGCGAGCCGCTCCAGGTCCGCTCCGGCTTCGACCGGCCGAACCTCTCCTTCGACGTCGTTGCGCTCGAGGGCAAGGGCTCGACCGCGCGCCGCCAGGCGCTGCTCGAGGCCGGACTGCGCGACCCCGCAAACCGGCCGGCGATCGTCTACTGCGGCACCCGCAAGCAGACCGAAGAGGTGGCGGCGGAACTGCGCGACGCCGAGATCGCCGCGGTCGCCTACCACGCCGGTCTCGAGCCCGGCCACCGGACGGCGATCCAGGAACGCTTCATGGCCACCGATACCGGCGTCATCTGCGCCACCAACGCCTTCGGGATGGGCGTCGACAAGGCCGACGTGCGCTCGGTCTGGCACGTGACGATCCCGACCAGCGTCGAGGCCTACTACCAGGAGGCGGGACGCGCCGGGCGGGACGGCCTCCCCTCGCGGGCGACGATGCTGGCGCTGAAATCCGACCTCGGCCGCCTCGTCCGCTTCAACGAACAGCGCGCCGGCGACCCCGACCTGGCGATCGCCCGCGAGCGCGGCTGGCGCGCCTACCACGTGATCAAGGAGTTCATCTACGGCACCGAATGCCGCCGCCGCTCCCTCCTCGACCACTTCTCCGACAGCACCGCCGGGGCGCCGCTCGACCGCTGCTGCGACGTCTGCGACATGCTCGACTGGCTGCCCGACCCGGACACGATCGCGGTCCGCAAGTCGAAGAGCGCCGCCAAAGCCGCGCCCGCGCCCGACCTCTCCCCCGCCGACGCGCCGCTCTTCGAGGCGCTGAAAACGTGGCGCCTGGGCGCGGCCGAAGGCAAGCCCGCCTTCACCGTCGCCGCCAACAAAACCCTCACCGCGATCGCCGCCGCCCGCCCGCAGAGCGAGGAGACCCTGCTCGCGATCAGCGGCGTCGGACCCGCCTTCATCGAAAAGTACGCACCGGAAGTCCTCGAGATCGTCGCCGAGCACGCCCAGCCGCTCGCCGCCTGAACCGCAAAGGCGGTTGCACGACCCCGCCCGCCCGGAGGGTCGCAGCCCGCCGCTTGCCACCATGGGCCGCTCGGTGCCCGGCCCGCTGAAGTTTCGTGCCGCAATCGCGGTTGCCCTTGCCAGCGCTCTGCTGCTGGTGCTCGGCGCTGCGCCAGCAGGCGCATTCAGCCCACTCCTCCCTCCCGGCAAGAAGGTCTACTGGGGCGTCTCCGACACCGGCGACCCGGCCGACTTCGGCAACTTCTCCAACGACCTCGACAAGCACCCGGCGGTGATCCAGTCCTTCCGCACCTGGGGGACCGACTTCGACGAGGTGATCACGCGCTGGCAGATCGCCCGGGCGCGGCCGATGATCCACCTCACCACCGCCGACAACAACGACGGGCACGAGCTGATCACCCCGGCGGGGATCGCGGCCGGAGCCGGCGACCGCTACCTGATCCGCCTCAACAAGCTCTTCTACGAAAAGGGGATGCGCGCCTACGTGCGGCCGCTGGGCGAGCCCAACCGCTGCCTCAACGTCTACGCCGCCTACGACTGCTCCGGCGCCTCGCGTGGGCCCGAGCACAGCCCGGCTGCCTACAAACAGGCCTTCCGCCGCATCTACATCGTCGTCCACGGCGGCGGCAAGGCAGGCGTCATCAACAGCCGCCTCGCCGAAGCCGGCCTGCCGCCGCTGACCGTCAACGTCCGCGCCCTGCCCAAGTCCCCGGTGGCGATCATCTGGAGCCCGCTGCCCGCCGGCTCGCCGACGACCCCCGAGAACCGGCCGAAACACTTCTACCCCGGCTCGCGCTGGGTCGACTGGGCCAGCACCGACTTCTACTCCGGCTACCCGGAATGGAAGGCGCTGACCGGGCTCTACCGCCGCTTCTCCGGCAAGCCGTTCGCGATCACCGAGTGGGCGGTCGAAAGCGGCGACGACCCGAACTTCGTCAACAAGCTCTTCGCCTGGGTGAAAAGCCACCCGCGGACGAAGATGCTCGTCTACTACCAGGACTTCGGCGACAGCAACAGCTACCGGATCCAGAACTACGGATCTAGTTTGAGCGTCCTCCGCGCCCGCCTCCACTCGGGGCTTTTCCCCTCTTATGCGCGGGGTGCGCCTCACCTACCGCCGCCACCCCCCGGTGGGGTTGGAGCGCAGTGATCGAGGAGTAGCCGGTCAGGTAGATGCGCCGGCCGTCGGAGATCACCGGCGTGTAGGTCCCCTTCGGGTAGCGGAAGACGCGCTTGCCGCTCCTCATCATGAAGCCGCTGGTCGTTTTGTTGGTGAACTCGGCGACGTAGACGATTTCCCCCACCGCCGAGAGCGAGCCGACCACCTGGCCGCCGGCCGAGCGGTCCCAGCGGACGCTGCCGTCCTTGGCGTCGAGCGCGTAGACGTTGCCGTCGAAGGAGCCGATGAAGACGGTCGGCGGGCTGTGGCGGGTGTTGGCGACGGTCGGGCCGGAGTAGGCGTAGCCGCCGGTCGAGTAGGACCAGGCGAGGGTGCCGTCGGAGGTGTCGTAGCTATAGACGCGGCTGTCGTTGTTGCCGGCGTATACGCGGCCGTAGGCGACCGCCGGGGTCGAGTAGAAGGCGCCCGAGCCGCCGAAGCCGGGGCCGAGCGAGCCGCTCTGCCAGACCAGCTCGCCGGTCTTGGCGTCGACCGCGTTCATGTAGCCGCCGTAGTCGCCGACGAAGAGCTTGCCGTCGGAGTAGGCGGGGGCGGACTTGATCGGCCCACCGAGCGGGGTCGACCAGCGGACCTGGCCTTTGCCGGTGCTCATCGCGAACAGTTCGCCGTTCTCGCAGCCGAAGTAGACGGTGCGGTTGATGATCACCGGCGAGGACTCGGCCCGTCCCGGGAGGTTGCGTTTCCAGATCGTCCTGCCGGTTTTCGCGTCGAGCTTGACGATGTGGCCAGGGACGAGGTTGACGATGTAGAGGCGGTGTTTGTAATAGGCCGGCGAGGAGGCGTTGAGGCGTCCGATCCGCCGTTTCCACAGCACTTTGCCGGTGTCGGCGTCGAGCGCGTAGGCGTAGCCGCTGTTGTTGACGAAGTAGAGCTTGCCGCCGACGTAGATCGGCGGGAACTCGAGCAGCGGCCGGTCGGTGAAGCGCCAGAGTTTGTCGAAGGGCGGCTTCAGCCCTTTGACCGGCAGGTAACGGGTGCGGGCCGGGTTGAGGCCGTAGACCGGCCAGTTGACGGTCTTCGGCTCCTTCGGCGGCGGCGGCTTCTGCGGCTTGAAGTTTTCGATCGCCTCCTGGTTGTGGACGTCGCCGGGGCGCTTCAGCAGCTCGTAGGCGACGATCGCGCCGCTGACGACGATCGCCAGGGCGAGGAACGCCACGACCAGCATCTGGTTGGAGCGATGCGAGAGGTGGAGCTCGAGGAAGCGCCTAACGCGCATCGGCTGCGCGGCGCTCCGACTCTTTCGCGACCCCGCCGATCAGGTCCCTGATCGCTTTCTTCAGGATCGCCATGAAGACCGGCCCGGCGAGCGGAATCGTCGGCGTCGTCTTCACCGCGTAGGTGACCTCGGTGCCGCCGTCGGCCGCTTTCAGCTCGACGGTGCCGACGTGGTCGCGGACCGGCAGGCCGGAGAGGATCTTGTAGGAGAAGCGGCTCGGCCGCTCGTAGCCGATCACTTCCTCACGCATCGGCGGCCCGGGCAGGGCGCTGAGCACGCGGATCGCGCCGAGGCCGTTCGGCGTCGGCTCGCCCTCGCGCTCCAGCTCGGCCTTGCGCAGCGGAGTGATCTCCGTGTAGCGGCGGTGGTCGGTGAGGACGTCGAAGACGGTCTCGGGCGGCGCGGCCACATGCCGGACGTATCGGAAGCTCGCCATCGCCCGACAGGCTACGTGAGGCGCCAGCGCCGCGGGTCGGTGCCCTCGACCTGCGCGACCTCGCCGGCGATCGCCAGGTGGTCGAGGCAGGAGCGGACGATCTGCAGGACCCAGGCGCTGGCCGGCGTGTTGACCATCTCCGGGCCGATGATCTCGGCGACGATCTCGAAGGCGGTGCGCTCGCCGCCGCCGAGCGCCGCCCGCACCTTGTCGAGCAGCTCGGCGACCTGGCGGCGGGACTCGGCGATCTTCGCCTCGGGGTCGCGGAAGGTGCGGCCGTGGCCGGGGAGGACGAGGCCGACGTCGAGGCCCTCGACCTCGTCGAGGCTGGTGAGGAATTCGCCGACCGGGTCGGGGCTGTGGCCGTAGTCGAAGAAGAGGACCGTGCGCCCCAGCAGGTGATCGCCGGAGATCAGCAGCTTGCGCTCGGGCTGGTGGAGGACGACGTGCGAGGGGGCGTGGCCGGGGGTCTCGTGGACCTGCCAGGTGCCGAGGTCGGTCTCGATCTCGACCCCCGGAACCAGCTCGCGGTCGGGCTCCTTGAGCACGTCGATCCCGCTTTCCTCGTCGCTGCGGGCCTCGCGGTAGCGTTCCAGCGAGGCGACCGGGACGCCGCTCTCGCGCGCCGTCTCGATCCGCGCCTCGAGCGCCGCCTCGGGGTCGTCGGCGAGCAGGCGCACGTGCTCCCAGCGCGGGTGCATCCAGAGCTCGCAGCCGGCGGCCTCGACGATCGAGCCGGCGAGCCCGTAGTGGTCGGTGTGGGAGTGGGTGCAGACGACGAGCCGCACGTCCTCGACCCCGAAGCCGGCCTGGGTCAGCGCCAAGTCGAGCGCCCGCAGACGTCCCTTGCCGCCCATCCCGGTGTCAAACATGACGATGCCGCCGTCATGCTCAACCGCCCAAGCATTGCCGTGCGGAACCCCGGGCCAGGGCAGCGACAGCCGCAGCCGCCAGATCCCCGGCATCAACCGTTCGGTCCGCGGCGCCTCCGCGCGTCCATCACTGGCCACGCGGCCAATCCTTTCAGGCTCGCCCCGACTCCTGCGATCCGAGACCGAAGCCCGGTCTCAAGGCGAGATCCAACTCAACATATCTTGGCCTGCGAGGCGACCCCGAAGAGGCCAGCAGCGGAGCCGAGCCCTGCGGCGGCGGACGTGAACAGCGCTGCGATTGGCCTCGCCTCGGGGCCTTCACCTTGTAGAGCCTTCCCCGTCGTCCCGGCGAGGACACCTGCACCACCTAACCGTAATGCCACGGTTGAGCACTTCGGGGTGGCTATTCCAATGATCTTCTCCTCCATTCTGTGCAGTGCATCTTCGACCGAATGCTGCCATGAAGGCACAAGGCTGCCGATGCCCCGCCTTTTTTGCCTCAGTTGACTGAGCTGCAATAGCCTGGCCCTGACGCGCTTTTGGAACTTGTAAAACCACTTTTCTTTTGCCCTCTGTTCCGCCCTGCACTTCTTCTTGGTCGAGCAGTTCCCGTCGAGGTCGAAGTTGTTGATCGGATCCTGGTTGGCGTAGTCGTAGGCGTTGGCCGAGCCGCCGCGAACCGGGTCCGGACTGAGGAAGCGACCGAGCGTCGGAACATAGCTCCGCCCCCCCATCTGGATTACGCCGGACGAGAATTCGGTGCGGCGCGTCTTCCCTCCTACCCAGCCGAACTGCGGGGTGGTCGCCTGTTTGGGAACCCCGAACTCGTCGAACTCGAAGGTCGACAACGGTTTGGTCGCCGTAGTGCTCAGCGATGCGGTGGCGACGACGTCGCCGTGCAGGTTGGTCAGCTGGAGCAGGGTGCCGGAGGCGCTGTCCTGGACAGCTGCCAGTTCTCCGCCGATACCGGCGATGTTGCGCGACCATTTCGATCCGAACTGGGTCCATGCCGGCGAATCCGAGCCGCTCCCGTAGTGCCACACTTCGGTGCCTTCCAGGCCGCCTCCCTGCGTGCGCTGGCGCTGGCGCAGAGCGCTATCCAGCCCAAAGGTGTTAGTGACTCCGTTCTGGGTCTGTTCAGCAACCATGTCGTTGCTGAAGTAGCTCGTCGTCAGCGCTTTACCGCCGGCGAACGCGGCCGGAAGGGCGGTTATGCGGCCGTAGTTGTCATAGGTCAAGCCCGTCCCGAGCAGCCGGTCGGCGGCGTCATAGCTGTAGTTCTGGGTGGTCCCGGCCGAGGTGGTGTCGCAGGCTCCGCCCGCGCCGGCCGACCGGGTGACGAGCGCGGTGCGATTCGAGTCGGCGTCATAGCTGTAGGTGCGAGTAGTACAGGTGCCGCCCCGCGGCGCGTCGCGGACCTGCGTGAGGCGCCCGACTTTGTCGTACGAATAGATCTGGCTGGAGAGCGTGCTGCTCTGCGAGACGACCTGGCCGAACACCGAGTAGTCCCGGTTGAAATAGAGCCAGGTGCATTCCGCCAGACAGCCGCTCGTCTTGAAGTAGGCGCGGTGGGTCGGAGCCCCGGTCGAGTCGTAGCTCGTCTTCGAGACGAGGCCGTTGGGAAGGACCTGAGAGGTGATGTTCCCGTCGGCGTCGTAGGTGGCGGTGAAGGTGCCGGCCGCAGAGTCCTGCAGTTGGGTGGGCACCCCGGTCGAGGGGTCGTAGACCATCGTCTGCGTGCCTTTGCCGTCGTTGACGGTCGCCGGCCGGCCCATCAGGTCGTACGTCGTCGTCGTTTTGTTGCCGTCGGCGTCGGCATATTCCTTTACCCGACCGAGGAGGTCGTAGGTGGTGACCAGCGCCTGGCTGTCGAAACCGGTACAGGATGCCTGGCAGACGAACTTGGTTTCGGTCGGCAGTCCCGTCGCGGCGTCGTAGACGGTTTGCGTCGGCGGGACGTTGACTCCGCCGCCCGTCACGGCCCTCTGAGTCTCCCGGCCCGCCCCGTCGTAGCTGACGACCGTGCGGCGGATGTTGGCTTCCGTGCCACCGGGGCTTTCGACGATTTCCACCGGCTTGTCGAGAACCGAGTAGGACTTGTACCGGGTGACGAGAAGTTCGGGCTGGCCCGACGTTCCCGGCTGCGCCGCAGGCTTCACTTCGCAGGGGAGGCCTGCCCACTCCGGGTGGCCGCCACAGGCCGCGCTCGGATTCGCTTCTTTGGTGTAGTAGATCGTCTTCGTCGAGTGGGCGTCGCCGCCGGCGGGGTTCCCGGGGAGGTTTTCTTCGGCGACCTGGCCGGTTGCCGGGTCGTAGGAGATGTGGGTGTCAAGACCGGTCGTGGAGCTGGTTTTTTCGATTATGTCGATCGGCTTGCGCAGTTCCCAGTTGTATTTCGTTTCGGTGAGTTGCCAGTCGAAATATCCTCCGCCTGGGGTCTTCGCGATGGTCTGTTCAAACGTCGGCAGATGAGGTGCCGGGGTGCCGGCGGTAGCGGCCGGAGCTCCCTGGTCGTACTGGATGGCTCGGGAGGTTCGCGCCAGCACGGCCGCCCCTGATTCATTGCGAACCTCGTGCAGGGGCCCAAGGGATTCCGTCATGTCGAAGCCGTTCCCGTAGGTCATCTGAGTGTCGAGCAGGCGCGATTTCGCGGCCGATTCCGACCCGGCGGCGAGCGCAGCCAGGCGGTTCTGGGGGGTGAGGGTCCTGACGACGTTCCCCGCCATGTCGGTTTCGGAGGTCGAAATCGACGGCCCGCCGGCGCCGGGAAGCTGCGGAGACGCAGTGTTGACGGCGTAGCCGTCGGCGTCCATGTAGGTGATCGAAGCCTGCGAGTAATCGGTCGGTTTTTCCGCCGGGACCTGGGTCGGCGGGAAGATCGCGGTCGCGTTGACCGGCAGGTCGGTCTGGCCCCACGTCGCCACGTTCGCAGGGCTGAGGTCATAGGGGGCGCCCGAACCGCTGATCGGGACTTCGTAGGCAAGCGTGGTGGTGGCTTGCGGCGGGCTCGTCAGCAGACTGTGGCGGCTGACGCTGCGCAGCCGGTTGGACGGATAGCCCGCTTTCTGCGGGTAATAGCTGAATTCCCAGGGCTGCAGGCCCGGCGGGGTGAGCGAAGTCAGTGCGCCGCCGACGTTGTAGGTGTACCACTCCTTCAGGTTCGGCAGCCGCGGATCCGACTGTTCAACGAGGTGGAAGTGCCCGCCTTCTTCGGAGTACCCGTATTTGGCGACGGTCTGGGCGGTGGCGGGGTTGCCGGACGCGTTGAAGTACCGGATCGTCGAGATGTTCTTCGTCCCCGGGGGCATGAGACTCCCCCCGGGCCAGTAGACCGAGGGTTGGTAGTCGAACACCAGCGTGCGGCAGCCGGGCGTTTCCACGGAGGTTATGTCCCCGCAGGTGACGCCGGCCGGCGCCGGGGCGATCTCCCTCACCAGGCGCAGGGGTTCGCCGTTACCGGGGTTTTCGTAGACCATCCGCATGGACTTCGAACTTCCCTGCCAGGAGATTTCCTTCGGCAGGTATTCGCGTTCGCCGTTCCTGATGAAGGCGGTGTGGGTGCCGTCAGGCGTGCCGAGGACTATCCGATCGGGGTTCTCCCGCACCAGGGAGTATTCGCTGGCGAATTGCGGCGCGACAAAGGCGCCGTTGACGATGTCGAAGGGGATTCCGCTGCCGTCGCTGGCGACTAGATCCATCCACCGTTCTTCGGGCTGGGCTTCTGCGGTTTCCCAGCTTTCGCAGAATTCCGACGGGCAAGGGGCCCCTGGCGCGCAGGGCGCATCTTCGAATTCTTCATCCCAGCATTCCTGTTCGAAAGTGGCGGGCCGCGCTGGAATCACCCGTTCTTCAAGCGCCTTCCAGGCTTCCCCTTGGTATTCCGCTTCCAAGGGCGTCGAAGGCTGCCAAGCCCCCCCGAGCGCGCGCGTATAGCCGGGCAGGTTTTTTTCGACGGAGGAGTCGTAGACGCGGGTGAATTCGAGGTTGGTTTCGCTGCCGGGAACCGGGATGGAGACGTCCGTGCGCTTGACCGTGTACGTGCCCGTCAGCAGATCGACCGTGACCGGTCCGATTTCTTCCCTCGCGTCGGTAAGCATGCGACTGTTGTTGTATTGGGCGAGGAATTCGGTGGTCACGGGTTCCGAGGCCCCCGCTGACGATTTCGCCAGGTTGGGGCGCGCGTCGAAGACTGCGCGGAACTTGACTTGTTCGGGGTACCCGGCCGCCACAAACGGTTGGCAGCCTCGTACCTTCAGGTAGAACTTCTCCCCCTGCACCGGAGACGTGGGTTCGATCGGCCAGGAGATCGTCTGCCCGGCGCCGTTCGTCACGCATTCGGCCGGAATGGTCCGGAATTCATTCCAGCCGGGCAGTTGGACCTGGAATTCGTAGCTTTCGACCTCGTCCGCGGTCCATTCCGCCTTCAACGTGTAGTAGCTGGCCGTCTTCGTTCCCGGTTGGGGGTAGGCGAGCACGCCGCGCGTCGTCGTCGGATAGATATCGGGATTGAACTGATAGCGGGCGGGCGTCGGGTCTTCGACGCCGAGCGAGTCGATGGCGGCGACGTTGAAGTAGTGCCACCCGTTGGGGAGGTTGGCCGGGACTTTGAAGGGCGACGTGCAGGGTTTGGTCGGTTTCGCCAATTCCCCTTCGTCGAAGGCGCATTTGAAGGTGGAGTTGATGTGATTCGAAGCGAAGGAGATCGACGACATCTCGTGGGACGTGTAGCTGGGGTGGCGCGAGGTGATCGTCGTCTGAGGGGCCGGTGAGGTGTAAAAGGTCTTGTCGGGGCTGTAGGTGGTGCCGGTTGCGTTTTTGGCGACCACGCGGAAGTGGTATTGCCCCTCCTCGAGATTGGAAAGGCTGCGTTCGATCGGGACGGCGTTGCTCCCAGCTGACAGGGAGCCCCAGTACGCTTCCGGTAGTTCCCATTCGAGCTTGTTCGTCTCGTAATTCGTGGTCTTCCCGTACTGGAAGACATATCTGGTCGTCTGCCCGGAGGGGTTGATCGTGGCTTTCAGCTTCGCCGCGTTGGTCGTGATTTCGGTCGCGGTTTCACCGGCCACCACCGGAGGCGATTTTCCGGTCGTGAAGGTCTTGTCGGCTCCGTAGGTCGTCCCGGACGCGTTCGTCGCCGAGACGCGGAAGTGGTAGAGAGTTCTGGCCAGGAGGCCAGTCACCGCTTCGCTGGTGGGTATTTCGACGCTTGCTGCCACCAACGATTTCGTAGTCGTGGTTTTCCCGTATGCGGTCGTCGTCCCGTATTCGAATTTGTAAGTGGTGCTTTTCCCGTTGGGGTTGACGCTGCCGTTGAGCGTGGCCGACGTTTCCCCGATCGAGCTGGCGTCCTTGGTGGTGACGATCGGCGCTTTGACTTCGTAGACGATCGAGAGGTAGGGGCGGTTGTTCGAATCGAAGGAGGCGCTGGAATCGAACCGCGCCACGCGCTGCGTGCAGCTGGTGGTCCCGCATTCCCTCGATCCGTCATCCACCAGCTTCGCGATGAAGCTGATGGGCGCATTTTTCGTCACTTCTTCCTGGACCACCGACGCTTTCAGCGGGAAGGTCCACCAGCCGGCGTCGGCTCCCCGGACGCTGGTGAGCAGTTCGCCGAGGCTCTGGGAGTAGTCGCCCCCCGCGGCGGTCCAAAGGTTGGCCGGTCCGTTGAACTGGAGCCAGTTCGCCGCTTCGGTCCAGGGTTTGGTCACCTGCCGCAGCTCGATGCCCGCCGTGTGTTCGACTGGGTCTATGCCGTGGATGCCAAAGGTCGCCGAGGTCACGGTGGCGGTCGCGGGAATGGCTTCGGTTGCGAACCGCAGGAGAATCCGGGACCAACGATCTCCGGCTTCGTTTTTCTGGGGGAAGGATTCGGCCACGAGATTTGGCGTGCCCGAGGCGCCGCAGCTGTGCCAGCCGGGCTGGCCGGCCTGCAGTTCCGACTTGACGGCGCCGATCGTGCAATCGAGTTTCGGCGAGGAGACCGTGAACGTCGGGTCGACGACAACCGGCCAGACCCGGTCCGGATCGTCGAGCCAGCCCCGATCGACTGCCACGACGAGCCGCCATTCCCCGGCTTTGTCAGTGGGCTCGAGCTGGTAGCTGACGTCGTGGGATTCCACGGGGCTCGGGGCGCTGTCGAACATCACCGGCGCCGGCAGGGAGAACACGGTCGCACCGCCGGCACGCTGGAACTCGATGCTCCCTTCAGGGTCGACGTGCGGCTTCAGGCCGCTCGCTGCCCTGAGGACGAACGCGTAGCGATTCGGCTGGGACCGATCGTCGATGGTGATGTCCTCCTTCACCCCGGTGGCGAGGCCCCTGAAGCCGAACCCGACTCCGCCGTCCACCGCCTCGTAGGTCGCGACAGAGTCGTCGAGGTTCACCGCCTCGGTCTCGGGACCAACGTACTGGCTCTTCAACCATAGGCCGCCGGTCGCGATTTCCACCGGGTCGTCGTCGAACTCCTGGGGCAGGCTGAGCGCGAAGTTGTTACGTCCGTTGACGACGGTGCCGTCGTCCGCTTCGTCGAGCCCTTCTTCGATCGGCTTCCAGTTGCCTTCGGCGTCGAGGTAATTGATCGGGGTCCCGTAGATGCGAGCTTCGCGCGACCCATCGGGAAGCTGGACGGTCATGGAGGTGGCCGTCCGTTCGGAGGGAAGCTGCTCAGGCTGCGAGCCCTCGGCCGCAACCGATCCGTCGTCCGCGAAAGCAATGCCGGCGCCGACGATCATCAAGAGGGCGAAGACTGCGCCAAGCCACGCCAACCTTCCAAAACCGCGACGGTCGCGGGGAACCGGAA
The DNA here is from genome assembly GCA_035473555.1 of Solirubrobacterales bacterium. Classification (GTDB taxonomy): domain Bacteria; phylum Actinomycetota; class Thermoleophilia; order Solirubrobacterales; family 70-9; genus VAYN01. Next base: position 46,100 of record DATIOC010000028.1, on the reverse strand, counting down.
CACCACTCATCGTCAACTCTCCCTAGTCGACAGCGCCGCGATTCCCCGTCACGAGACAACTGTGTTTACTGATCGAGCGGCATCCTAATACGACGCTTCGGACAAATGCAAGTCGAAAGTTTCGACGGAGTCCCGAAGACCCTCGTGACTCCCTTGTCCATGCGATCTAAGGACGCTCGAACTCCTGCATCACCCCGGCGATGGCGAAGCAGGCGGCGCCGAAGAAGGTGGCCCAGTTGGCGATCCCAACCGCCAACGCATCACCGGTCTCGGGACGGACGAAGGCGGCGATGCCAGCGGCCATGAACAAAGCCGAGCCGACCTGATTGACAACCACGATCCACCAGCCAAGGTCAGTCCGCCGCCCCCGAGGCCGATCCCGATGCATCTCGGTCAGCGCCAGATGCCCGGAGACGAGGAAGAGCACGCAGCCGATGATTTCCGGCGACCAGACATCCCGATGCAGCTGGGCCGTAGTCAGATCCCCAAGCAGCGCCACCGCCAAGCTGGCACCGAAGTAGAGCGTCCCGACAAAAAGCGCCACAGCACTAGCCCAGTCGAGCCGCCCAGGCTCAGTAGACCACCACCGCCACTCACCCGCCCGAACAACCCCATCCCCCCCGGCCTCCCGAGGCGCATTCGCAACCTGCAAAACCGACGCATAGCCACCAGTAGTGAAGAAGACCCCACCGAGCATGAACACAGCAGCAGCCAACCGAGGCCCCCCAATCCCGGCCTGAGCCAGCAAAGCCCCGATCGAAAACAACGACCCCCCGATCACAAAGGCCGTGGAAGCAACAGCATTGATCCGAGTAAGTCGTCTCTTGGTCGCTGCATCGGCTTCGACCCGCGCCTCAGCAAAATCCCCACCCCCGCTGACGAGCACTCCCCGCTTGCGCAGTACCCGCCGATCGAGAGCCATCACCGCAGCGTATTCAGCCGTCCACCAACCCGGCCTCTCCGGTGGGTGGCGCGTCGTGGGGTATGCCGAGCATCCAGCGCAGGCATACCCCACGACGCGACAGGCCCCGCCGGCCAACTACCCCTCGTTAAAAGAACTCGGGTCAGGACCCGTCCGCGCACCGGTATCAAGCCGCTCAAGCGCAGCCATATCGTCCTCACTCAGCTCAAAGTCAAAGACCTCGAAGTTCTCCCTGATCCGCTCCGGACTCGAGGATTTCGGGATCACGACGTTGCCGAGTTGCAGATGCCAGCGAAGAATCACCTGAGCCGGCGTGCGGTCGTGATGAGCAGCAACCGTTTCGACGGTCCCGTCTTCAAGCACCTCCCCCTGAGCAAGCGGACTCCAAGCCTCGGTAGCAACGTCATGGTCAGCGTGCCAGGCGCGCAGCTCAGCCTGCTGCAGCCGCAGATGCAACTCGATCTGGTTCACGGTCGGCTGCGTCTCCGCCTCCGCTCGTAGCCGCTCGAGATCCTCGACCCTGAAGTTGGAGACGCCGATCGAGCGGGCGCCACCTTCCTCCTGGATCCGTTCGAAGGCCCGCCAGGTGTCGAGGAAGAGGTCCTTGGCCGGCAGCGGCCAGTGGATCAGGTAGAGGTCGACGGTGCCGGTGCCCAGCCGCTCGATGCTCTTCTGGAAAGCGGCCAGGGTCGAGTCGTATCCCTGCTCGGAGTTCCAGAGTTTGGTGGTGACGAAGACGTCCTCGCGGCGGATGCCGGTCGCGGCGAGCGCCGCCCCGACCCCGGCCTCGTTGCGGTAGGCGGCGGCGGTGTCGACGTGGCGATAGCCGGCTCCGAGCGCCTCCTCGACCTTCTCCTGCGTCTCCTCAGGCGGGATCTGGAAAACGCCGAACCCCAGCTGGGGAATCTCGACGCCATCGTGCAGGGTCAGGACGGGAACCTCGGTCGCGTTGGTCATCCACCTCGGTTACCCCCGGGGCAGGAACTTAAATCGACCAGAAGGAACGGCTAGCTGGTGGCTAGGCCGATGGCCAACAGGGGAAATGCACTCATCACGCCGAGGTAGGCGCCCATCGCGGCGCCGCTGCCGAGGGTCGCGGTGCGCGAGCGGGCGCCGGAGATCGCGCCGACGATTACGAAGGCGGCGGCGATTCCGAATCCAAGCCAGAAGATCTGAGGCATCAGGGCGGCGAGAATACCCGAACCCGGGGAGGAATCGCCCGCCGAACGGCAAAAGGCGGCGACATGAACCAGCCACCCGCCCAGAACAGCAAGCTGATCCTCGCGGCGATGATCTTCGCCGTCTCGATGACCTTCATCGACCAGACGATCGTCGCGATCGCGATCCCGACGATCCAGGACGATCTCACCCTCTCCGCAACCGGGGTGCAGTGGATCATCAACGGCTACCTGCTCTCGCTCTCGGCCCTGTTCGCCTTCGGCGGGCGGCTCGCCGACATTGCCGGCCACCGGCGGATGGTCGTGCTCGGCGTCGTCATCTTCGCCACCGCCTCCGCCCTCTGCGGCGCCACCCCGACCGGCTCGCTCGACGAGACCTGGCTGATCGTCTTCCGCGTCATCCAGGGGGCCGGCGCGGCGATCATGTTCCCAGCGGCGCTGGCGATCGTCCTCAACGCCTTCCCGGTCGCCGAACGCGGCAAGGCGATGGCGATCTTCTTCGCAATCGCCGGCGGCCTGACCGCGATCGGGCCGCTGGCCGGCGGCTACCTGGTCGAGATCACCTGGCGGGCGATCTTCTGGGTCAACATCCCGGTCGCGATCATCGCCCTCTTCCTGATCTGGAAGTCGAAGCCGGCCGACGAGAAGCACCCTGCCGAGCTCGACTACACCGGCACGATGCTGATCACCGGCGGCATGGCGCTGGCGGTCCTCGGGCTGCAGCAGTCGAGCATCTGGGGCTGGGACGACGCCAAGACCTGGGGTTGCATCGCCGTCGGGCTGGCGATCCTCGCCGCCTTCGTCCTCTACGAGCTGCGGACCGAGAACCCGCTGCTGCGGCTGACGATCTTCAAGGACAAAGCCTTCGCGGTGGACAACATCATCCTCTTCCTGCTGATGATCCCGTTCGTGCCGCTGTTCTTCTTCGCCAGCATGTACGCGCAGATCTCGCTCGGCGAAAGCGCCTCGGAAACCGGCCTCTACCTGCTGATCTTCTTCGCCGGCTTCGCCACCGCCTCGCAGTGGGGCGGCAGGATCCTGGACCGGGTGGGGGCGCGGCCGGCGATCGTGCTCGGCTGCGGGGTCGCCGCGGTCGGCTTCTACCTCTGGGGCCACTCGCTGACCGAACTCTCGGTCTCCGACCAGTGGTACTACATCGTCATCGCCGGCGCCGGGGTCGGGTTGGTCCTCAGCCCGGCCAACACCGACGCGCTCAACCGGGTCTCGCGCGACCGCTACGGCGAAGCGACCGGGATCACCCAGACGGTGCGCAACTTCGGCTCCAGCCTCGGGCTGGCGATCCTCGGCTCGGTCCTGATCCTCGAGAACCGCTCCAACCTCGAAGCGACCGCCGACAAGCATGGGTTCCCGAAGGAAGTCGGCAAGGAAATCGCCGACCAGATCAGCCAGGGGACGGGCGCCGGCGAATCGCCCGAACACCTGCCCGCGCAGGTCCAGAAGGTCGTCGACGCGATCCCCCACGACTTCGCACTGGCCTCGCGCACGGTCTTCTACGGAATGGCCGCGGTGATGGCGGTCGCCTTCGTCGTCGCCCTTGTCGGCATGCCCGCCGGCAAAGTAGAAGAAGAGGTGTGAGGCTCCGCCATCTCGTCCTGACGGCGCTCGCCGCGCTTGCGGCGATGGCGCCGTCGCCCGCCGCGGCGGCGGCGAACACCGCCGACGACGTCCTCGCGCCGCCGGTCGACCCGGCCGCGCAGCAGCTGGCGGAAAAGTACGTCCCGATCACGATGCTGCGCGAGCAGCGCAAGCCGCCCTGCACCACCTCCGAGGAGCAGTACCAGCCGACCAGCGTCGACCTGGTGCTCGGCAACCCGACCGTCACCCTCACCCACGAAGAGTCCGACGGCAAGCTCGTCGACGTGAAGAAGGCGCCGACCGCGGCCGACATCGCCGGCCTGCGCGACGGCTACTACCTCGACTACGAAGGCAAGGTCCTCGGCGACACCTGCGTCTACGCCCGCGCCTTCCGCAAGCTGCTGAAGGAAGGCAAGGCGCCGGCGGTCACCTACGCCCACATCGCCCGCGAACCGAACCACGACGGCTTCGCCCTGCAGTACTGGTTCTACTGGTACTTCAACCAGTTCAACGACCTGCACGAGGGCGACTGGGAGGGGATGCAGATCACCTTCGAGTCGAACACGACCGCCGGGGCGCTGGAGGAAGAACCGAGCGAAGTCATCCTCTTCCAGCACGCCGGCGGCGAGCGGGCAAGCTGGGACGAGGGCAAGGTCCAGAAAGAAGGGACCCACCCGGTCGTCTACCCCGCCGCCGGCTCGCACGCGACCTTCTACGACTCCGCCGTCTACGTCGAGAACGGGCAGAACGGCTCCGGGGTCGGTTGCGACAACACCTCCGAACCGCTGCGCGAACTGCCGCTGCGCCCGGTCCTGATCCCGGAAACGGCGCCGGAAGAGGGCGCCTTCCAGTGGCTCAGCTACCGCGGCCGCTGGGGCGAACGCGAAAAGGGGTTCAACAACGGGCCGCAGGGGCCGGTGACGAAGACGGTCTGGCGCGAACCGTTCGCCTGGATGGAGAAGCAGCGCTCGACCAGCCCGCGCTTCCCCGGCGGCTCGGTCGTCGGCGGCCCGGTCACCGGCGCCTTCTGCGGCGCCGTCACCGCGGTCACCGACCTCACCCACCTGGCGACCAAGTCGCGGCCGGCGGCGATCGGGATCGTCCTCGGCATCCTCCTCGTCCTGGGGCTGCTCTTCGGCCTCACCCGCTGGGGGCCGATCGACCTGAAGGAGCTGCGGGCGCGGCGCGCCTTCGGCCAGATCCTGCGCACCGCCCGCCGCCTCTACCGCCGCCACTGGTGGCCCCTGGTGCCGATCGGGCTGATCGCCTTCCCGATCGTCGGCGGGGTCAAGGCGCTGGCCGAAGCGCTCGCCAACGGCCGCGGGGTCGACGACGCCACCGGGCGGGCGGGCTTCCACCTCGCCTTCGCCGACCTGGCGGAAACGCTCGGACCGCCGATCGCCTACACGCTGGTCGCCGCGATCGTGATCGTCTTCGTGCGGGAACTGGCGCGGGGCCGGCAGCCCGGCATCGGCGACTCGATCCGGGGGATGCTGAAGCGCTTCGGGCGGGTGGTCGCCGCCCAGCTGATGGTCACCTTTGCCCTCCTCCTGCTGCTGTTCACCGTCGTCGGGATCCCGATCGCCGCCTGGAAATACGTCAGCTGGCTCTTCGTCCAGCAGGAGGTCCTCTTCACCGACAAGTCGATCCGCGAGGCGTTCCGCGGCAGCTCGGAGCTGGTCCGCGGCCGCTGGCTGCACACGCTGCGGGTCGCCGGCGTGCTCTGGCTGCTCAGCATCGCCGCTGGACCGATGCTCGGCTTCGCCCTGATCTTCACCGCCTTCCCGCTGTTCTGGATCAACGTCCTCGGCTCGGTCGTCTTCGCCCTCTTCATCCCCTACGTCGCCGTCGGCCAGACGCTCCTCTACTTCGACCTCCAGGTGCGCGAGGAAGAAGAACCGGCGAAGCCGCGACTCGCGCGTCGCCTGTTCCTTATCCGTTCATGGCAACGAAAAGGAACAGACGAAACCGATGCGGGTAGGTTGCAGGCGTGAAGATCCTCGCCTTCAGCGACCTGCACTGCGACCTCGAGCAGGGGGCGCGGCTGGTCGAGATGGCGGCCGAGGCCGACGTCGTGATCGGCGCCGGCGACTTCGCCTCGGTCCACGAGGGACTGCCGGAGACGATCTGCACCCTGGCCGCGATCACCACCCCGACCGTCCTCGTCCCCGGCAACAACGAGACCGTCGACGCCCTGCGCGCGGCGGTGGACGGCTGGGACGAGGCCACGGTCCTGCACGGCGAGGGGACGACCATCGACGGCGCCGAGTTCTACGGCCTCGGTGGCGGCATCCCCGTCACCCCCTGGGAGTGGAGCTTCGACCTCGACGACGAGGCGGCGACCGAGATGCTGACCGACTGCCCCGAAGGCGCCGTCCTCGTCCTCCACTCGCCGCCCAAGGACCACTGCGACTCTGCCGGAGGCGGCGGCAACTTCGGAAGCTCCGCCCTCCTGCGCACGATCGAAGCCAAGCGCCCCCGCCTGGCGGTTTGCGGCCACATCCACGAGTCCTGGGGCTGCGAGAGCACGATCGGCGAGACCCCGATCCGCAACCTCGGCCCCAAGGGCACCTGGCTCGAGGTCTAGCCTGCGACCAGGCGGTGCAGCGTCTCGGGAGCGAAGTCCGCTCCGTTCGGCCAGACGATCGTGCCCAACTCGTCATCTAGCTGAACCTGGGCGAAATAGGTCGGATCGGCCAGCGGGGCGAAGACGCCACCCCAATCTTCATGGGAGAAGTCGACATCGCCTGAACTGCAGTCCTCGAAACTCAGGCGCAAGCGGTAACCGCCTAGACATTGGGCTTCGGTGACATGGACGAAGTGCTTCATAGAGCAAAGAATACGAAATGTTTTGTCTTTCGTCGCTTCCGACTTTGGACCCACCCCGCTGTGCCAAAAATCGGATGCGGCGGATGAGCCGTCTCAGCGGCCATAATCGCGCCAATGGCATATCGAGTCCTCCGCGCCGACGACGCCTTTTGGCGGCGTTCGAACCAGATGCAGACGCCGAACACCGATCTCGGCGGGCAGCTCGGGGCGTCGCAGCTGGGGGCGCGGCTGTGGCGGCTGGAGCCGGGGAAAGCGTCGACCAAGCACCGGCACTTCACCCAGGAGGAGCTCTATGTCCTGCTTGAGGGCGAGGGGCGGGTGCGGATCGGTGACGAGGTGCTGACGCTGGCGCCGCTGGACACGCTGCTGGTCGAGCCCGACACCGACCGTCAGCTGTTCAACGACACCGGCGCCGATCAGCTCTGGCTGGTCGTCGGCGCCCCGCGGGAAGAGATCACCAGCACGCTCGAGATGAGCGAGGAGCAGCTGCGTCACATGTACCCCGAAGGCCCGAAAGCGCTGCCGCCCGAGCTCGGCGGCGGCCAGGCCGACTAGAGCGCCAGGGAGACCGGCTCCTCTAGGAGTTGCCTGACCCGGGCGAGGAATTCGGCGCCCTCGGCGCCGTACAGGATGCGGTGGTCGCAGGAGAGGGTCGCTTTCATCAGCTGCGCCGGGACGAGTTCGCCGTCGCGGACGGCGGGGACCTCGCGGATCGCGCCGACGGCGAGGATCGCCGCCTGGCCCATGTTGATCACGGCGTCGAACTCATCGATGCCGAACATCCCCAGGTTGGAGACGGTGAAGGTGCCGCCTGAGAGCTCAGGCGGAGTGACCGAGCCGTCGCGGACTTTGGCGGCGACGGCGCGGGTGTCGGCGGCGATCTGGCGCAGGCCCTTCCTGTCGGCGTCGAAGACGGTCGGGACGACCAGGGCTTCCTCGGCGGCGACGGCGACGCCGACGTTGACCCGCGAGTAGAGCTCGAAGCGGCCGTCGCGGTAGGCACCGTTGGCTTTCGGGAACTCCCGCAGGGCGATCGCGCAGGCCTTGACGACCATGTCGTTGAAGGACGGCACCACCTCACCGTCCTTGGCGGCGGCTTTGAACCCGGCCCGCGCCTCGACCGCCTTCCCCATATCGATCTCGATCGTCAGATAGAAGTGAGGCGCGGTCGCCTTCGACTCCGCCATCCTGCGGGCGATCGTCTGCTGCAGCTTGTTGAGCTCTTGGGTCTCGACCTGACCCTTGGCGGTGCCACCCGTGGCGGGGGCGGCACCCACCCCCTCCGGCTGGGTAGAGGGGGTGGGTGCCGCTGAGCTCGGAAGCTCCGCCTCCTCCACGTCGTGCTTGACGATCCGCCCGCCAGGCCCCGAACCATGCAGACCTCCAAGGTCAAGCCCCTTATCCCGAGCCAGCCGACGCGCCAGCGGGGAAGCTTTGACCCTCTCCCCGTCCCGCTGATCAGCGCCGGAACCATCGGCGTCAACCTTCCCCATCTCTCCCGCGGGTGGCACGGTAGGGGGGACCTCCCCTGAGGAGGCTTTAGCTACCGGAAGGGGAGGTGGGTCCCCTGCCGTGACAGGACCCGCGGGCTGAGGCCCAGGACCCTCGCCGTTTTTCCCAACACCGATCCGAGCTATGGGAGAACCGATCGGAAGAGTCTCCCCCTCCTTCGCCAGTATCTCCTGCAGCGTCCCGGCCACATCCGCTTCGTAGGCCATGTTCGCCTTGTCGGTCTCGATTTCGACCAGCTCGTCGCCAACCGCGATCTCGTCGCCGACCTGCTTCAGCCAGGTGAGGATCGTCCCCTCCTCCATCGAGTCGGAGAGGCGCGGCATCACCACCTCACTCATGGGGCAGCTCCATGCCTACAGATTGCCACTTCGGGCCGGCGGCCCTCAACGCCCGGCGAGCAGGGCGCCCGCGAGCAGCGACGCGGCGGCCTGGCGCAGGACGTCGGCCCGGATCTGCTCCATCACCGCCTCCTGCCGCGCCCGCAGCTTGCCGACGGTGGCGATCGGTTCGACGTCGGTCCGCGGTTCGGGCGGCGCGCTCGCAACCGCGTCGCCGTAGGCGAGGCAGCCCTGCACGCCCTGGGCGATCAGCTGGGCGCGGTAGTCGGCGCCCTCTTCGATCGGGTGCAGGTTGTCGGCCTGCATCAGATCCGGACGGGTGGCGACGGTTCCGGCCCAGTCGGGCACCTGCGTCCCCGGCCGCGAGGCGGCGAATTCGGCGACGACCCGGTTCTTGCCGGTGTTGTCGACGCCATTGACGGTGAAGCCGTGGACGGTCGGCACGACCATGCAGCGGTCGCCGACGGTTTCCGCGACCTTGGCCAGGTTGCCGGCGAGGATCTCGGGGTATTCGGGGTTGTCATTGGTCCCGGCGTCGAAGACGATCACGTCGTCGGAGGGTTCGTAGCTTTCCTGGAAGAGGTCGTAGATCTGGTAGCTGTTGTAGCCGCCGGCCGCGTTGATCGTCAGTTCGACGCCGGGCAGGTAGCGGCTCAGGTAGGGGGAGGTCAGCTCCTCGAGGCTGTCCCCGACGACCAGCACGTGCGGGGCCGAGCGGGCCTGGGCGGTTTGCGCACAGAGAGCGACTAGCAAGGCCGCCAGCACCACCCCGCCAAAGCTCGCGATTCGCCGCACGGGGAGTGTTTCTACACGACGTGCCTCCTAGACTGCCGCGCGTGCTCGCGCTTCGGCCCCTGCTCGTCGGCTGCGTCCTGTTGACGGCGCTGCTGGTCGGCGGCTGCGGAGGCGGCGGCTCCGACCCGACCACCGCGGACATCGTCACCGGCGACGGGACGGCCCGGACCACCGAGCAGCCGACCGAATCGCAGGGAGCGGAGAGGGACAAGCCCCGTCCCGTCCCCGCCGGCGACCTCTGCCAGAGCCAGCTCGGCAGCTTCGTCGGCTCGATGGACGGGCTGCGGCGGCGGCTCGCCGTCGGCGTCACCTACGACCAGTACGTCGCCGAGGTGCGGGGCATTCGCTCGACCTACGGGAAGATCCCGACCCGGAAGCTGCAGGTCGACTGCCTCACCGCCGTCGCCGACCCTGGCGAGAAGGCCTTCAACCGCTACATCGAAGCGGCCAACGAGTGGGGCGAATGCGTCTCTGAAGTCGGCTGCGGCTCGGCCGAAATCGAACCGGTGCTGCAGCGCCGCTGGCGGATCGCCTCGCACTTCCTCTCCGAAGCCCAAGACGGGCTGCGCTCCATCGCCTGAGCCACGAAAGTGCGAGAGCCGCCCGAGGGCGGCTCTCGCTGGTGCATAGGAACGAACGCGAGAACTGCGGCCGGATGGGACAAAGTCCGGTCTCCCTACGCTCGCCGGTGCCCGGGGTGGATTCCGCCGGGCGCCCGAACCAGTGCGGCGCCTAGCGGCCCTGCACCTCCAGAGTCCCTCCAAGCATGTGACTCAAAATAGGACCACCTCCTTTCTCTGGTGATCCGATTGAAGCAAATGCGGACGTCGGTCTCTACACCCCGGACATTGCGGCCGGACGGACGGTCGTCCAAGATGAATCGATGCAGGGGAACGGGTCGACGATCGTCTTCTTCCCGGAGGGGGCGTTCGGGCCGACCAACAACTGCGTCGGGATCGGAGCGGTGCTGCGCGAGCGCGGCCACCGGGTCGTCTTCATCGTCGAGGAGTCCTTCGCCGGCACGCTCGAGGCGCAGGGGTTCGAGGAGCGGCTGATGCGGCTGACGCCGCCGCCGGAGACCGAGGAAGCGCCCGGGCAGTTCTGGAAGGACTTCATCCGCGACACCGCCCCGGTCTTCCGCAAATCGACGACCGAGCAGCTGGCCGAGTTCATCGCCCCCACCTTCGAGGCGCTGGTCGACGGCGCCCGCTACGTCGACGACCGCCTGCGCGAGATCATCGACGAGCTGCAGCCCGACCTGGTCGTCGAGGACAACGTCGTCAGCTTCCCGGCGCTGCTCGCCGGCGGCCGGCCCTGGGCGCGGATCGCCTCCTGCAACCCGGCGGAGATCAAGGACCCCGCGGTCCCGCCCGTCTTCTCCGGCCTGCCTTGCGACGACCGCAGCGGCTGGAACCCTTCTGGGAGGCCTACCGCGACGCCCACCGCGAGCTGCACGCCTCCTTCAGCGAGTTCTGCGTCGAGCGCGGGGCGCCGCCGCTGCCGGCCGACGACTTCATCCACGAGAGCGAGTGGCTGAACCTCTACCTCTATCCCGACGAGGTCGACTACCCGCGGGCGAACCCGCTCGGGCCGAACTGGCACAACCTGCAGACCAGCGTGCGGACGACCGACCCGGCCTGGGAGCTGCCGCCGGCGCTGGCGGAGCGCGAGGGGCCGCTCGTCTACCTCAGCCTCGGCTCGCTCGGCTCGGCCGACGTCGAGCTGATGCGGAAGCTGGTCGCCGAGCTGGCCGGGGCGCCGTACCGGATCGTCGTCTCCAAGGGCCCTCAGCACGCCGAAATCGAGCTCGCAGAGAACATGGTCGGCGAGGAGTTCCTGCCGCAGGCTGAAGTCCTGCCCAAGGTCGACCTGGTGATCACCCACGGTGGCAACAACACCGTCACCGAGTGCCTGCACTTCGGCAAGCCGATGGTGGTGCTGCCGATCTTCTGGGACCAGCACGACAACGCCCAGCGGATCCAGGAGACCGGCTTCGGCGCCCGCCTCGACACCTACCGCCACAGCGGCGAGGAGCTGACCGCAGCGATCGATCGCCTCCTCGCCGACGACGAGCTGCAGGCGCGCCTCGCCGCCACCTCGGACCGCCTGCGCGCCGCCCGCGGGACCGAGCGGGCAGCCGACCTGATCGAGGCGACCGTGCGCGAAGCTGCCGGCAGCTAGCGCCCGCCCAGATCAGCATGGTTTACCAATGGCCAGCCGGGTAACTAAAGGGCCATGTCAACCGCACTGATCATCGTCATTGTCATCGTGGCCGTCGTCCTGCTGGTCCTCGCTCTGAGGGCCGCGCGTAAGCGGAAGGCCGAACGCGAACTGGAACGCCAGCGCCTCAGCGAACGGGCCGGGGGCCATCGCAACGAGGCCGAGGTGCACGCCAGCAAGGCCCAGGAGCACGAGCAGGCCGCCCAGGAAGCGGCCGAGCGGGCCGAGCGCGAGCGCCAGATCGCCGAGCGCCACGACAGCAAAGCCGACGACCTGGAGCAGAAGCTCTAGGACCGACTGGAAAAACTGGCCAGCCAGCCAGTAGTATGCGCGGGGCGTGGCTGACCAGGCTGAGATCGCTGCTGGGGGAGGGAACGTCGAGGACGCCCTGGTGCTCGAGCGCGAGCACTGGGAGAACGGGCCGCCGCAGGAGCTGTTCAAGCGGATGCGCGGGCAGTGTCCCGTCCACTGGACCTCCGAGGTGACCGAGTTGCCGCAGGCGAAGGGCTTCTGGTCGGTGACCCGGGCCGACGACGTCTACACGGTCAGCCGCGACTGGCAGACCTACTCCTCCGAACTCGGCGGGGTCGTCGTCATCGACGAGGTCTTCCCGATTGATCTGGCGCGGGCGATGTTCATCGGCATGGACCCGCCCAAGCACGACCGGCTGAAGGCACTGTTCCAGGCCGGCTTCACGCCGAAGCGGATCGCCGCCCATGAGGAGGCGATCCGGGAGATCGTGATCGGCACGCTCGACCGGCTCGAGGGGCGCGACGCCTGCGACCTCGTCACCGACGTCGCCCAGCCCGCGGTCTCGCGGGTGATCGGCAGCTTCATGGGGATCCCGGAGGAGGACGACGCCGCCTGGGCCGAGCTGATGAACATGGCACTGGCCGCCAACGACCCCGACTACAGCCCCGACGTCGAGAGCGTCGAAGCGACGATCCAGGAAGCGATCCAGCAGGTCTTCGCCCGCTGCGGGGCGATGATCGCCGAGCGGCGCGAGAACCCGACCGACGACCTGACCAGCGTCCTCGTCCACGCCGAAGTCGAAGGCCAGAAGCTGGAGGAGCACGAGATCGTGATGGGCTTCTTCCTCCTCGTCGCCGCCGGCAACGACAGCACCAAGGCGACCTATTCGAGCGCGATGCGGGCGCTGATGGAAAACCCCGACCAGCGCCAGCTGCTGGTCGACGACCCCTCGCTGATCCCCGGCGCGGTCGAGGAGGCGCTGCGGATGTTCCCCGCCTTCGCCCACTTCCGCCGCACCGCGACCAAGGACGTCGAGCTCGGCGGCCAGCAGATCAAAGAGGGCGACAAGGTGGTCATGTGGTACGCCTCCTCCAACCGCGACGAGTCGCGCTACGAGGACCCCGACCGCTTCGACGTCCTCCGCAATCCCGAGCACCAGGCCTTCGGCGCCGGCGGCCGCCACTTCTGCCTCGGCACCGCCCTCGCCCGCCTCGAGCTGAAAATCCTGCTCGAGGAGACCTTAAAGCGCTACCCGAAGATGGAGATGACGGGCAAACCCGTTTACATCGAGTCGGGCTTCCTCAACCAGCTGAAAACGCTGCCGGTCCGGCTGGGCGCATAGCTCGCGGCGCGAGCGCGGCGCCTAGTGCTTGCTGAGTTCTTCTTCTGCCAGAGCCGTCGCGTCGAAGACTTCGTCCGAATCGGGGACGTCGATCTGGGGTTCGAGGCCGAAGTCGAAGAAGTCCATCGTCATATCCATGGTCGCGGTTCCCTTGCCCTCGATCTGCGGCTGCGTCTGCACGATCCTCATTCGCCGGACCAGGCCCTCGGCGTCGACCCATGCCTCGACGTGCGAAGGAGAGCCTTCCTCTTCGTCACGCGCGGCAAGATCCTCGGCATCCACTTCCCGCATCCGTTCAGCCTGCTCGCGCAGGCCGATGGTCCCTCTGTAGTGCGTCGTCGGCACGCCGCGGATGTCTTCTCTCCCGAGCTTTCGCACCCCTCCGGACACCTCTTCCAGAACCTTTAGTTCATCCCTGGCGTCGGGGCTGGCGGGGATGGAACCATCCAGTTCCCGTCCCAAGTTGAGGTCAAGCGCCATCCACTTGCTGTCATCGGGGAGCGAGCCAAACTCGCTGGAGCTCATGTAGATGACGGTTCCATCGCCAACCAGGTTCATCTTCACCGAACCGTCCGAATCGGGACGCTGCACCGTCAGCACCGCCCGGCTGCGGCCTTCGTCGTCGAAGACCATCTCCCCCCTCATCGCGATCGGCTCCGACCCCGGTTTGGTCACGACCGCTCGCATGATCGCGCGCCCACCCGGTTCGCCTTGCGTCTTCTCCGCCGCCTGAGCGATCGCGTTCAGCGGCCCACTGCCGCCGCTGTCACCGCCCTGCTGCGAGGCGAAGGCGACAAAGGCGACGACTACGATCGCCAGCCCGACGAAAGCCTTCCCCCAACCGCCGAATCGCCGTCGCTTCGGAGACGGCCCCTTTGAGTGCTCGGATTTCGCTGGATTCGTGGAGATACCCAAGAGAATATCCATGCGTATCCGGAGAGGCGGATCAAGAAGACGCCGAGTGCCACGACGACTGCCGTGACCCCTGGGCGGCGCCTCCTGCTTGCATCGTCCCTGGCTAGTTCCTAGGACTCCTCATAGGGGTCTTTCTCCCCGGCCAGCTTCAGCGAGCCGTCCTTGACGTCGGCGAAGTGGCGCTCCTGAATCGGCAGCGCCCACTCGACCAGCTCGGAGATCTCGCTCTCCCCGGCCGACTCGTTCAGCTTGCCGAGCACCGCCCAGTGACCGACCTCGCCGGCCTCGGCCATCGTCAGGAACTCGAACCCGTCGAGCCCGTCGGACTCACCGCCGAGGTAGGTCGACATCATCTCGGTCGCCTCGGTTTTCGTCTCCTGGGCCTTGTCGAGGATCGCGGTCTTCTTGCCGTCGCGGGCGTCCGCGACATCGGTGCAGCGCCGCTCGGTCTCCTCGGCCTCCTCGCGCATTTTCCGCAGGGTGGCAGCGATCCCGTCGTCCTCGATCATGCCCTCGACTTTTTCGGTCGCCCCCTGCGCGGCCTGGGCCAATCCCAGAACCTCAGCGAGCTTCTCCTCCATAGTCGTCAACTCAGCCATTTCTTCCTCCTTTCGTTTTTCAGATAACGGCGGTCGCCCACTACCCCCGCGCGGCGCCGGTCGAAACCGGTCCGGCGACCCGGGAAGGCCCTCGAGCCGGCTAACGGGGGAGCTGCCTGCGTCAGCTTTCGGCGCCGGCGACCGCGCGCTGGAGCTGGGCCTTGCTCATCTTCGAGCGCCCTTCGATGCCGAACTGCTTCGCGTCGTTGTAGAGCTGTTCACGGGTGCGGCCGCCGGGACCGCTGCCCGAGCGTTTGCCGCCGCGGCTGCTCGCTGAGCTCCCGCGCCTCGAGCTTGGTGAGGAAGTCCTCGATTCGCCAGACCGCGCTCTTTCCTTGTTGACCGCGCGCGCGGCGATCTCCTCGGCGCGATCCTCCGAGCGCCCAGCCTCCTTCTCGCTCTTCCTGATGTGCTCGTACTGCCGGGCCCGCTTAGTCCCTTTTTTTACTCCGCGTGGCGGCATGGCTCGCTCCTTTCCGTGCCTTTCGTCTGAGCTGACGATTACCCGGCGGCCGACCCGGCTAAGCACTCGATATCGTCGCGAAAGGCCGAGCGGAAGCCGTCGGGGATCGGCTCTCCGGCCGCTACGCCGATCCTTGCCGCGATCCCGATCCCGCCCTGCTCGGCGTTCTGCCGCTCGACCGCCCTCTGAATGGCCGCGGCCGCCCTGAGCGCACCAAGGGCGCTCTCGAAGCTCGACGTCACACCATCGCCTAGCGCTTGATCACACGCCCACCGCCGAGCGCGACTGCGTCAGTCACGTCATTTACATGGGACCGACGGACCTTGTCCATCCGGTCGTCACCGAGGCTCGCCAGCAGTGCGGTCGAATCGACCAAGTCGCTGAACACGACTATCGCCACCCCTGCCATGGCGCACATCATTCCTCACCCCGTCGATCTCCGCCGGTCCTGAGTACTGGCTGGTCCTTGCTCGATCTACCTGAGCACATCTGCGAGATCGCCTCGCCTCGCCACGTCGAGCTTCTGGTAGACGTGGCGAAGGTGAGTCTCGACGGTCTTGGCAGTGACGAAGAGGCTCTGCGCGATCTCTCGGTTGGTCATTCCCTCAGCGGCCATGCGCGCGACCCGCAGCTCGCTCGGGGTGAGCGACTCGATGCCCGAGAGGACTGTCTTACGAGGACGCGCTCCGGCGGCCCCTAGCTCGGTGCGGGCGCGCTCCGCCAGGGCGGTCGCGCCGCAGCGATGGGCGAGGTCGAGGCCTTCCCGCAGTGGCTCGCGAGCCTCACGGCGGCGGTTGGCACGCCGCAGCGCCGCGCCGAGCTCGACCAAGGCTTTGGCGTACTCCAGCCGCGCCCTGGTCCCAGCGAGTTCGTCCCTCGCCTCGCGGAGCAGCTCGATCCCTTCCTCGCCGCGAATCACAGTCCCCTGAACTCGCAGGGTGATTCCGGTTCCGCGCTGCCCGCCGGCCTCGCGGGCCAGCCGCACCGCCTCCGCAGCCAACCGCTGTGCCTCCTCCTCGTTGCCCAACGCCCCTTCGGCGAGGGCGAGGCCGGTACGCCAGCCGAGCAGCTCGGGATTCGCGTAGGGAAGCCAGCCGACCCGTTCGCCGGCGGCGATGAAGTCGTGGCGCGCCTCGGCATGGCGGCCGCTCGAGGCGCGCAGCTGCCCGCGGGCGAAGAGCAGAAAGGTCCCGGGAAGGCCGGGGCCCAGGGCTCGACGCCGCCAGACGTCGTCGAGCAGCTCCTGCGCGGCATTGAGCTCACCGCGCTCGATTGCAATCACAACCGCGGTGCTGGTCCAGGCGCCCAGCATCACCGGGAGCTCGCTCGACCGCATGACCCGAAGCGCGACGCCGACGTCGGCCTCGGCAGCCTTCACGTCGCCGTCGAGAAAGCCGCAGTAGGCGCGCACGCCGTAGGCGGCGGCAACGCTGGCGGGGGCCCCGCGCTGCTTCGAAGCCTCTATCGAGATCGCCAGCGGCGGCGCGATGAGGTCGCCGCGGTCGGCCAGGGTCATCGCACCCCACGCGTAGTGGGACGGGAACCCGGCGCGGACATCCTCGGCGTAGAGATCGGGGTCGACGCCGGCTTTGGTCGCCAACTCGAGCGCATCCTCAATCCGGCCAAATCCGATCGCGTAGAGATAGGAGAGTTGGCGAAGGAGGAAGCGCCCCGAACGGTTCTCGCCGTCCGGCCACGCCTCCCGCTCCGGCCTCACCCCGGCGGGAATCTCTTCCAGCCCGCTGACCAGGTGGATCAGCAGCTGCCCCCGCAGGAAGCGGGCGAGGTCCGGGTTTCCGGAGCCGATCTCCGCCAGCGACGCTTCCAGCAGGGCCACCCCCTCGCTGCCCCCCGGATGACGGAAGGCAAACGAGACAGAGAGCTCGGCGGCGATCGCGGCTCGCTCCAGCGGATCGTCGAGGGCGCCGCGGACGGTGCGCAGCACATCAATCCCCTCCGGCTCGTCGGCTCGCAGCAAGGCGGCCCCCAGCTCGCGGCTGACTGCGAGCCGGTCGGGCTTCGGCGGCGGCTCGCGCAGGGCCCGGCGCAAGTAGCTGACCGCGGCTACCGGAGCCCCGCGGCCAAGGGCCTCGGTCGCGGCGGAGCGCAGCTCAGCGACCGGCCAGGGATCGCCGGCGGGTTCGCTGAGCAGCAGGTGGGCGGCCACCGCGTCGGCGGCCGCACCATCGGTGGAGAGGAGACGCGCGGCGCGGGCGTGGTCGGCGGCGCGGCGCGGCGCCGGGATCTCGCTGAGAACAGCGGCGCGGACGAGCGGGTGGACGAAGCCGACCGGCCGGGCGTCGGCAAGCAGCCTGGCGACAACGAGCCGCTCGCAGGCATCGGCAACCGACTCCACCGATAGCCCGCTCAGGGCCGCGATCCGGCCCGCCGTGGCGTTTGGCTCCAGCACCGCCACGGCTCGGGCCGTGGCGATCGCCGCCTCGCCAAGCCGGGTCAGGCGTCCGAGGATCGGCCGCGAGGCGCCGGACCCGGCAAGGCGCGCGAGGCGATCGGCGTCGAGCTGCTTGCCGTCAAGCTGCTCGAGATCGAGCGCTCGCAACAGCTCCAGCAACAGGAACGGGTTCCCACCCGTGGCCTGGCGGGCGGCTACGGCCAGGCCGTCCGTCGCCACGTCCTCGGATTCTGCAGCGATCAGACTCCCGACGGCCTCGGCCGAGAGGGGCGGCGGTTCGATCGTCACGGCACCGGGCTCCCGGCGCAGCTCCTCGACCAGGGGTTCGTGCTCGCCAGGTTCCCCCGTCCTCACGGTCAGTAACAGCCCGGCGGGCGACCCGTCGAGACGCCGCCCGGCATAGGCGAGTGCTCGAAGCGAGGCGAGATCGGCCCACTGGGCGTCGTCGACCAAGATCAGCAACGGCGAGGCTTCGGCCAGCGCCTGGACGAGGCAGTGGAGACCATGCTGGATGGAGAACGGATCGCCGCTCTCGGCAGGGGCGAGCAGCGGGTCGAAGACGGGCGCTGCGGCCGCAGCGCCCCCACCGAGCAACTCCTGCCGCAGGGAGGAGTCGGCGATCAACGGCTCGAACAGTTGCCGCACCACGCCGTAGGGGAAGTCGCGCTCGAACTCGCCGCCGCGAGCGCGCAGCACCCGGATCCCTGACTCCTCGCCCCGCAGCGCGGCGGCGTCCAGCAGCGCCGTCTTCCCGGCCCCGGCCTCGCCCTCGATCGCCAGCAGGCCGCCGGTGCCACCGAGGACGCCGAGCAGCACCCGCTCGATCGCCGCGAGCTCCTTCTCTCTCTCCAGCAGTGCATTCGTCGCCCGCATCGGTGCTCGCGGCGATCCTACGCCGCTTTCACCAGATTCAAACGAGCGCGACGGGACTTCTCAGGCCTGGCGTGGCGAGAATCGTGATCGCCATCGCCAGCGCCCAGGGCGCTTCCTGGGTCACCGCCGCGCCCTCGTCCAGCAGCCCGGCGACGATCGGTCCCTGCTCGCCGAGGAAGGACCCGTCGCCGAGGGTGAGCCGCGCCATCTCCACCATCTGCGCCGGGTCGCCCCCGCTGAGCTTCGCGGCGCCGGCGGCGATCAGCGCCGTCGTCACCCTGCTGGCCAGCGGTGAGGGCGCTGTCCGCGGCGGACCTGGTGGCGGCCCGGCGTCGGCGACCGCCGCTCCCGTCAGCAGGTTCTCGAGCTGAGCCCCGGCGACAAGCTCGATCGCCTCCGCCGACAGGCTGGCGAAGCGCGCGCACCGCAGGGCGATCGCCAGCACGGCTTCGCGGTTCATATACGGAACGTCGCTGCCGAAGAGGATCCGGCCTGGCGGCACCAGTGAGAACAGGGCGATCAGGTCGCTCGCGTTCCACCAGGAGGTGTCGAAGAAGAGGTTGGGATGAGCGGGGACCTCCTCCCAAAGCCAGCAGAGGTCGGAGATCGCAGCGTGGGCGAGAATGATCGGACAGTCCCGATGGGACTCTGCCAGTTGCAGGATGGTCGAGCCGAACGCTCCCACACCAAGGCCGGCGTGGATCAGAACCGGCGCCCGCGCCTCGGCGGCCACCGAGAGAATCGCGTCGACGCCGGGATGGTCGAGTCGGAAGTCCTCCGAGCGCGGATGCAGCTTGAAGCCCTTCGCGCCTGCGGCGAGGGCGTCCACCGCGCTCGCCGCCACCCCCTCGACGTGGGGATCGAGCCGGGCAAACGGGATCAGCCGATCGGGCGCGTGGTCGCACTCGGCGAGCACCCGGCGGTTCTCGGTCTCATACCCTCCCTTCACGCAGAGCGGAAAGATCACAGAGCGGCCGCCGATCGCTTCGAGGTCACGCAAATGCTCCTCGTAAGCGCATGTCGTGCCGTCGATATCTGCGCCGGTGTGGGCATGGACGTCGAACGGAGCGACTCGGTCGCCGAGCTCGGCCAGCTCGGCTCGGATCGTCTCGCCGAGGATCAACCTGCCCGCCGTGGGTCGAAGCGATCCAAGTCAGTGCACCCGGTCAGCTCACGCTGCATCCAGACATCCATCCCCGACGGACAGAGCAAGGCCATCTGCGAGGCGACCGCGAGAGTTTGCGCCGCTACGACGCCCGCGCGCTTGACCCCGGGCCGCTTCGTCGGTTTCCTGCGAGCAATCTGCATGCCCCGATCCTGAGCAACCGCGGCATCGTTGGCATCAGGGAACTACCCTGATATTTCGGGCTGACTCGCCGCCACTCACCGAGCAAGGCGCCGGGCGATCACCTTGAGGGCGAGGACCTCGTCGGCGCCCTCGAAGATCGAGAGGACGCGGTGCGCCTGAGCGGCGCGCTCACCTCGGTGGGGGGCGTTGCCCTGTTGCCACCTTCGTTGCCACCTCGAGAGCGTCTCACTTGGGCGGCGGCGGTGCCGAAGACCGCATACCGAGCTGGTTTCAGAAGGACCGCGCAGTGGCCCGACGGAACGCGCCCGACAGGATTTGAACCTGTGACCTTCGGTTTCGTAGCTGGAAGGTTCGGCGCGAGCTAGAGCGGTTTACGGCGGTTCTGCGACCGGGATGCGACCGCGAACTAGGGATAAAAAAACCCGACCCACGAGGGGCCGGGTGGTCTAGGAATCTCATTATAGGGATCCCAAAATCGGAACTCCAGAGCAGTCCTAGGACTGAAAGCAGACCCTCAAAGCAAAGACGTTGGAGCTACCAGGGCGAAGGCTTCGTATAGCGGCCACATGGATCGGACAACTGATGAGCGCAAATGTCGGCTTTCTTCAGTTGGAGCCACCAATGGTTGCCGACCCCGTCCGTAGGCCGCCCTTTCAGGTCGCCCGCGAGCCATGCCGAGGAGGGATTGACCGTTCCCACTGGGACTCGTGTCCTTGCCTGTTGGACCGGGAGGCGGAGATCGCTGTCGTTGGAGATCACGATCGCCGCGTCGATTTCTTCTTCCAGCACATCGATTAGAAGATGGGCGGCAACGTTTACATCCGAACCCTTCTCCTCGCGATGCGCGTAGCTGACCATGAACCGCGCGCCGGAGACGGGGGACGCTGCCTGGTCCTGCACCATCACCGGCCAGGCCGATTCCGCTAGGACGGGGCGTCCCTTTCGGTCGGGCGTAGCCAGGGGAGCTTTCTTGACCCGCGAGACGTAGTGCCCGTACTCGATTAGATCGACCGTCCCGTTGGCCAAGAGCGCCTTGAGGTAGACGTCCTGCTCCGCGTGGCCGACGGGATTAGAAGCGCCATCGATCCGCGCGGTGCAATAGACGACTTTCTGTATTGCGGGGCTTTTCCAGCCAGGCGCCCTTTCAGCGAGATCCGCCGCAAGCGCTCGAACGTCAAGCCAGCGCCATCCCGCAGTTCCCCGGCCGCAAAGGACGCGCGCCCCGTAGTAGAGGTTGAAGCCGTCGATGTAGACCCCTACGCGCATCATTCATCCTCGTCGGCCGCGCCGGGACCTATCTGGGCCGGCTGGTCGAAAACGAGCGCCCTGAGGAAATGCGTCAACCGATCCGCATCCTCGCGATCCAGCCCCTTCGCCGGAAGGTGCAACTGGGCCATCTGCCCGCTTTTCAATGGGAATGGATACGCGATAAGGGACGCCGTGGGAGCAGACGGTACCGGTGGCGTAGCGGCTTCGGTCGGCGACGAAGTCGAAGCGGTGGCCTTGGAACGTTTCGGGGAGCCTGCGTCGCCTTTCTTCGGTCGCGCCGTCCGTTTCAGAGACGGCCGCCAGTTGGGGTCCGCCAGATAGGCACGGTATGCCTCGACTGCCTTCCGGAAGCGCTGCCGGTAGGCACGCAAGCTCTCCGCCGAATACTTCCCGATGGTCCGGTTCTGAAAGCGGTCCATGTACTCGTCGATATCGAGACTTCGAACGTCCAAGCTTTCGAAGTCATCGCCCTCGACTATTGAGAAGACCTGCTTTGCGGCCGACTTCCACGGGCCTATGGCTCCCGCAGAGCCGTAGCCCTTGTCGATCATGAAATCCATAAAGGCCAGCAGGCCCCCTGCGTTCCCCCCTGCAATGTCCGGTGATGCCATGTGTGCTCTCCTGGGACGAGATTTTCGTTCGACTCGAAGACGCATGATACAGATGCGCATGACGGACGAGTACGACGACGGAATGCTGGCTGCGGATCCCAAGCCCCTTCGGTTTCGTAGGACGGGAGAAAACGGCGGTGGAGAGGGGTTCGCGATGCCGATGTGACCGGGGGTGCGACCGCGCCGAGCGAACTTGGCTACGCATCGGATCCGGGGGAGCTTCCGAAACGTGGAGAACCCTCCACCGTTGGCAGGACCGCCCCGATCTTCGCCTGGAGACGATCAACGCGGTCCAGCGCTTGGGTCAGATCGCTTCCACGAATGGGCGGATCGGGATGGCTTTCTCGAATCCGCTCCAGAAGATCGGACGAGTCGATTCCCTCAAGAAGGTCCTCGCTCTTACTAGCAGTGAAGGCGCGAAGTAGGTGCTCGTAGACAGCGAGCCCTTGTTTCATGCGCTTTCATCCCGCGGACGAATCGTCTGCAAAGGCTTCGTATCGGGCCGTCATCCGCTCAGACACCGCCGCTCGGGCGGCGACGATTACAAAGCGCCGGCCGCGCGGTAGACACCCGGCTGGGAGGTGCGCCGCAGAGCCGGCGAGGAGTCGGATCCGGGTTGCCTTGTCGCCACCGGTGTTGCCACGACTTTCAGTTTCTCACCAGTGACGCCGGCTGCCGAAGTCTGGATACCGCCGGTTTTCATACCGACGCCGCAACCTGGGGAGCAAAGGGGAGGAGGCCCGGAAATCCCTGCAATCTCAGGCACGCGGAAGGCTGCGCCGGGATCCTTCTTAGACCGAAGTCTTCGAGGAATAGAGAAAGTGGGATTCGGCACCAGCAAGCCGAAGCGAACGCGCCCGACAGGATTTGAACCTGTGACCTTCGGTTTCGTAGACCGACGCTCTATCCAGCTGAGCTACGGGCGCGAGAGGCCGGGTGGTGCCGGCGAAGGACGAGATTAAAGGATGGGGCTGGGTTTTAGGCGAGTCGGGCGTCGAGGGTGATCTCGGGCACGCCCGCCAGGGCGCGGGAGACTACGCAGCCGTCCTTGGCTTTCTCGGCGTAGGAGCGGAAGGCGTCCTCGTCGATTCCCGGGACGGTGCCCTCTACCTCGAGGTCGATCTTGGCGATGGTGGGCAGGCCCTCGACGATGCGGAGGTGGACCCGGGCCTCGGCCTTGATCGACTCCGGCGGATGCTCGGCTTCGGTGAGGATGAGGCTCAGGGCCATCGCGAAGCAGCCCGCGTGGGCGGCGCCGATCAGCTCCTCGGGGTTGGTCCCCTCGCCGTCCTCGAACCTGGAGCTGAAGGAGTAGTTGCCCTCGAAGGCGCCGTCGCCCACCTTGACCGTGCCGCTGCCGCCTTTGAGGTCGCCCTTCCACTCCGCGCTGCCGTTTCTCGTCGCCATGCTCGCTCCTCCGTTGGGTTACGCGCCCTACCTACCCGTTTTGGGCGGTCCCATCTTCGGCGGCGTAGGCGGCGAGCAGCTTCTGCTCTTCCTCCTTGTTCGGGAAGCGGGTGGCGACGAGCAGGGCGCCGAGGGCGATCGCGACGATCCCCGCCACGTAGGCCCAGGCATCTCCCTGCAGGAACGCCCCGCGCGCGCCTTCGACGATCGATTCGGCGTAGCGCGGGTGCTGTTCGGCCACCGCCGCGGCGCTGGAGAAGGACTTGGTCAGCTCGTTTTCGACGCTGGTCGAGACCGAATGCGGCGCCGAGGCGACCGCAGCGCTCGCCGCCGCCGCGTACCCCGCCGTCAGCAGGGCGCCGAGGATCGACTGCATGATCGCGCCGCCGAGGTCGCGCTGGAGATCCGCCGTCGCCGAGGCCATCCCCGCCCGGTGCACCGGCACCGAGGCCGTCAGCGAGTGCGAGGCGGGGGTGCCGGCGAAGCCGACGCCGGTCCCGACCAGCAGATAACCGAGGCCGACGTGCCAGTACTGTGCGTTCTCGTCCCAGAGCAGGAGCATCACGACGAATCCGGCGAGGCAGAAGGCGTAGCCGACCAGGAGGGTGAAGCGGGCGCCGCGGGTCTCGACGAGCTTGGCCGAGCGGGGAGCGACGAGGACCATCCCGACCACCCCGGGGAGGATCGCGGCGCCGGCGCCGAGGGTCGAGTACTCCAGCACGTTCTGCAGGTACTGCTGGCCGATGAACATCGCCGCCATCAGCGAGCCGAAGACGATGATCCCGGCGCAGGCCGCCACCCAGAAGACCCGCCGCCCGGCCACCTCGAAGTCGTAGAGCGGCGTCGAGACGCGGTGCTGACGGAGGACGAAGGCGACGACCGCGGCGAGGGCGACGACGGCGAGCCCGACGGTCGCCGCGCCCGCTCCCGGCACCGGGGCGAAGTTGATCGCCAGGACGAGGGCGGCGACCATCAGCACCGAGAGGACGCCGCCGAGGTTGTCGACCCGGTCCGAGGTCTCGTTGACGTGAGCCGGGATGAAGCGCCAGGCCAGGTAGAGGGCGACCAGGGCAAGCGGCAGGGTGACGAAGAAGACCGAGCCCCAGTCGAAGTGCTCCAGCAGGGCGCCGGAGATCAGCGGGCCGAGCGCCGAGATCCCGCCCCCGAGCGCCGACCAGAGCGCGATCGCCTTGGTCCGCTCGGGACCGCTCCACAGCGCGGTGATCAGCGCCAGGGTGGTCGGGAAGGCCATCCCGGCGGCGAGGCCGCCGACCAGGCGAGCGCCGAAGAGGACCGGGACCGAGGGGGCGAGGCCGGCGACGATCGAGGCCGGGATCGCCAGCGCCGTACCCGCCAGCAGCATCTCCTTGCGGCCGTGGGTGTCGCCGAGCGCGCCGAGGTAGAGGACCGAGGCGGCGAGCCCGAGCGAGTAGCCGACGGCTATCAGGTCGAGGCCCGTCTGGCTGGCGTCGAAGGCCTTGCCGATGTCCGGCAGGGCGACGTTGGCGACGGCGAGGTTGAGGTTGGCGACCGCGGCGACGGAGATCAGCGCCGCGAGGACGAGCTTCGCCCGTGGCGGCGCGGTCGAGCTCGAGGAGGACGCCGGCGCGGGAACGGTCGAGGCCATCGATCTAAACCCTATCCCCCGCCCCAGCGCATAGGCTGCGGCCGTGACCAAGTGGGCGGTACTCGGGGTCCTCGCGGCGGCGCAGTTCCTGATGGTCCTCGACCAAGCGGTGATGAACGTCGCGATCAGCCAGCTGGTCGAAGACTTCGACACCACGGTGACGACGATCCAGTCGGTGATCGCCCTCTACGCCTTGGTGATGGCCGGGCTGATGCTGACCGGCGGCAAGCTCGGCGACATCTTCGGCCGCCGCCGCATCTTCGCGATCGGGCTCGTCATCTATGCGATCGGCTCCGGGCTGACCGCCGCCTCCTGGAGCGTCCCCTCGCTGATGCTCGGCTGGTCGATCCTCGAGGGGATCGGCGCGGCGATGGTCCTGCCGGCGATGGTCGCCCTGGTCGCTGGCTCCTACCGCGGCAACGACCGCGCGGTCGCCTACGGGGTGCTCGGCGGCGTCGCCGGAGCCGGGATCGCCGTCGGGCCGATCCTCGGCGGCTGGGTCACCACCGACTTCTCCTGGCGTTACGTCTTCGTCGGCGAGGTCGTCGTCGCGGCCGGCATCCTGCTCGGCACGCGGATGATGTCCGAGCCCGAGCGCGCGCCGGGCAAGCCGACGCTCGACTGGGTCGGCAGCGTCCTCTCGGCCTCGGGCCTCGCGGTCCTCGTCTTCGGCGTCCTGCAGGCCAGCAACTGGGGCTGGCTCGTCCCGCACAACTCGCCGATCACCCCCTTCGGCTTCTCGCTGACGCCGTTCGTGATCGCCGCCGGCGGTCTGCTCCTCGCCGGCTTCGTCTCCTGGGAGCGGCGGCGCGAGACCCGCGGCGAAGAACCGCTGCTGCACCTCGACCTGCTGAAGATCCCGCCCCTGCGCGGCGGCGTCTCGATGCTCCTCGCCCAGAACCTCGTCCTGATGGGGATCTTCTTCACGATCCCGCTCTACCTGCAGATCGTCCAGGGCCTCGACGCGCTGGAAACCGGAATCCGGATGCTGCCCACCTCGGTCGGCCTCTTCGTCAGCGCCCTGGTCGGCTCCCGGCTGGCCTCGCGCTTTGCGCCGAAGCTGCTGGTCCGCGCCGGCCTCGCCCTCGTCTTTGTCGCCGCACTGATGCTGATGGGGACGATCGAGCCGGAACTCGACAACACCCCGTTCCTGATCGCGATGGGCGTGCTCGGCGTCGGCATGGGCCTGGTCGTCTCCCAGCTCGGCAACGTCGTCCAGTCGGCGATCGGCGACGAGCAGCGCAGCGAAGCCGGCGGCCTGCAGAACACCGCGCAGCAGCTGGGCTCCTCGCTCGGCACGGCGCTGCTGGGCGCGATCGTGATCACCGGCCTCGCCACCGCCTTCACCGCCAACATCGCCGACGACGCGCAGATCTCCGACCGGGTCGAACAGAAGGTCGAGGTGCAGCTCAGCGCCGGCGGCAGCTTCGTCGCCTCCGACGAAGTCCGCGAAGCCGCCGAAGACGAGCGCCTCGCCCCGCCGACGACCAACGCGCTCGTCAGCCACTACGAAGACGCGCAGCTGAAGTCGCTGAAGCTCGCCTTCCTCGTCGCCGCCCTGCTCGTCCTCGCGTCCTTCTGGTCGACCCGGCGGCTGCCGGCGGAACGACTAACTGCCTGATTTCAGGCGCACGTGCCAGTGGACGGTCGCGGTGGCGACCCGCTGGCCGTCCTTGTCGGTCAGCTCGACTTCGCAGGGGAACTCGACCTTGCCCTCCTCGTCGAGCGTCGCCAGCGCCTTGGCAGCGTCCATGCCAAGCGTGGCCTTCGCCGTGATCGCCCCGTGGGCGATCTTTTCGTAATCGATCTCAGCCGACTTGGCGAGCGGCGTGACGTCGCCCATGCGAACCGCGAAGGCGCCGACGAAGGCCGCCCCGGACGCGGTCTCGGCGGCGGTGAAGAGCGCGCCGGCGTGCTGGGAGCCAACGTGGTTGTTCAGCTCGGGCCGGCGGGGCAGGACCACGGTCGCCTCGCCCGGACCGACCTCGGTGATCTCGAGGTTGAGGTGGGCGGCGAAGGGCACGGCCATCGCCAGGCCCTTGGCGATGGCGTCGAAGTCGACGTTGGGCATTCCGGGGACCCCTGGCATCGGCGCAGCCTACATTCATCGAGTCTGCGTCAGCCGTCGCATAGCGACGCTTTTCGCAGACTCGGCGTCAGCGACCGTGGAACTCGGCGTGGCCGGGGGCGCCATGCTCGAGGAAGGTCTTGACCGCGTTTTGCAGGTCCTCGGTGGCGAACAGCTCGCCGGCTTCGGTCCGCACCGCCTCGTCTGCGGCCGGGATCCCGCCTTCGCGGAAGCGGCGGAGGATGTGCTTGGTCATCGCGTGCGCCTTGGTCGGACCGTCGGCCAGCTCCTGCGCCAGCTTGCGCGATGCGGCCTCGAAGTCGTGGCCCTCGAAGAGCAGGTTGACGACGCCCCAGCGCTCCATCTCCTCGGCCGAGAAGATCCCGCCGGACATGACGAAGTGGCGGGCGCGGCCGCTGCCGGCGCGCTCGGCCAGACGCTGGGTGCCGCCCATCGAGGGCGTCAGACCGACGACTTTCTCGACCAGGCCGAACTGCGCCTTGGGCGAGGCGACGATCAGGTCGCAGGCGAGTGCCAGCTCGAAGGCCGCGGTCAGGGTCAGCGCGTGGGCGGCGAAGACGACCGGCGCCGGCAGGGTTTCGACCTTGTCGATCATCTCCAGCAGCTCGGTCCACAGCGCGCTCCCCTGCTCCGGCGTCAAGCCGGCAAAGACCTCGACGTCGACCCCGCCGGAGACGGCGCGGCCCTCGGCGCGGATCAGCAGCGCCCGCGGCGGGGTCGCGGCGACCTCGTCGATCGCCGAGCGCAGGTCGTCCATCATCCGCTGGTCGAAGAGGTTCAGCGGCGGGCTGTCGAGGGTGATCACCGCCAGCTCGCCGTCGCGCTCCAGCCTTGCCGCCGCGTCGGTGCTCATAGCTCCGGCACCCTATGGACCTCGAACAGGTTGGTGCCGAGATCCTGGCCGTCGAGACCGGCGGTGATCGCGACCAGCTCGCCCGGCGCGGCGATCCCGTGCTTGGCGGCGACCCCCGCGCAGTGGCCGAGGAGGCTGCGCAGCTCGGTCCCGAAGTCGCTCTGCACGGCGGTGACGCCGAACAGCACGCCGACCCGGCGCACGGTCTCTATATAAGGGGAGACCGCGAGCACCGGCACGTCCGGCCGGTGGGCGGAAACCAGGCGGGCGGTGCGGCCGGTGTTGGTCGGCACCACCAGCGCCTTGAGGCCGAGGCGGTAGACGGCGCCGACGGCGCTCTGGGCGACCGAGTCGGCGACGTCCTGGGTCGCCTGGTCGGTGCGGCTGAAGAGCCACTCGCCGTAGGGCAGGTCGGGCTCGGTCGCGCGGGCGATCCGGTCCATCACTTCGACCGCCTCGACCGGGTTCTGGCCGACGGCGGTCTCCTCGGAGAGCATCACCGCGTCGGTGCCGTCGTAGATCGCGTTGGCGACGTCGGTCACCTCGGCGCGGGTCGGGCGCCGCGCGGTGACCATCGAGGCCAGCATCTGGGTCGCCGTGATCGACGGTTTCGAGCGCAGGCCGGCGGCGCGGATCAGCCGCTTCTGCACGATCGGCACTCGCTCCAGCGGCACTTCGATCCCGAGGTCGCCGCGGGCGACCATGATCCCGCCGGTGGCGACGCGGACGATCTCCTCGATGTTCTCAGCCGCCTGCTGGCGCTCGATCTTGGCGATCACGGGGATCCTTGAGCCGAGCTCTTTAAGCCGCGCCGTCACCGGCTCGAGGTCGGCGGCGGTGGAGACGAAGGAGACCGCGATCAGGTCGACGCCGTTCTCGACTGAGAAGTCGACCCAGTCGAGGTCGACGCCGGTGGTCGCCGGCAGGTCGACGCCGCCCGGGATGTTCATCCCCTTGTGGGAGGAGAGGGTGCCGCCGACCTCGACCTCGGCGTCGACCCCGGCGCTCTCCTTGTCGCCGACCCGCAGCCGGATCGCCCCGTCGGCGAGGTAGACGAGCTGGTCCTCGCGCAAGTCGGAAACGCCCGCCCACTGCACCGGGATCGTCCCCCCTTCGCCGACGACCTCCTCCGGGGTGAGGGTCACGTGCATCCCGGTCTCCAGCTCGGTGACGTCGCCGCGCAGCGAGCCGATCCGCAGCTTCGGCCCCGGCAGGTCGCCGAGGATCGCCACCTCGCACCCGACCCGCTCGGCCGCCCCCCGGATCGCCGCGATCGTCTCCGCCTGCCGCTCGGGCCCGGCGTGGGAGAAGTTGAGTCTGAAGACGTCGGCCCCGGCCGCGACCAGCTTCTCCAGCACCGCAGGCTCCCAGCTGGCGGGACCGACGGTGGCGATGATCTTGGTCCGGCGCCCGCCGTGGTCGCCCGAAGTTCGAGGGTTCGCGTCCATTGCCGCTGAGACTAGACGGAGCAGGTGGCCGACTACCTCGAGATCTGATCAGCCCCCCGAGGAGGCAGGGACAAGGTGAATCCGATCCCCCACCTCCACCACGGTGTCGATCCCATCGACAAACTTGATGTCTTCGCCATCGCGGTAGACGTTGACGTACGGATTGATCGCGGTCGGCTCGCAGTTCAAGTCGCTTTCCTTGCAGAAGACAAACCACCGAAGCTCGGGATGGGCATCAACGAGGCACTCGAGAGCCTCGCCCACCGTTTTGCCCCTCGCGACAAACTCTTCTGTGCCAGTTCTCAACCTCAGTGCCCCTGGGAGCTTGAGATACACGGTGGGGGTCTCTCCTGCCAACTCGTCGCGGGCAGCGATCGCCGACGGAATCTCATCGCCGAGAACGACCGGGCGCTTCCGCCGCGGGTCTCGACCCCGTTCGAAGGCCTCCCGCTCGGCTTCCATTCGTTCGCAGAATTCGTAGAACCGATCCCAGTAGGGGTTCCAGCGGCCGACGTCGATCCAGAAGGCATCACAGCCGACGCAGTGGAGGGCGTAGTAGCCGAACATGTAATGGGCGATCTCCGGCTCGATCAACCCCTTTTCCATTGCCAGGCCCACCTCCTCGAAGAGACCTAGGTAGTCCCGCTTCTTGCGCAGCGAGATATCGGCAAGGCGCCGTTCGGCAGTTCGCGATTTCTCCTCGTCGGACGAAGTACGAGCTTCATCGATCAACTCCGCGATGCGGCCGAGCTCAGGTTCCTTGAGCCGGCGCCGCAAGTCGAAGAAGACCTGCATCCGCTCCATCCGGCCTCTCTTCACGTACTCGAACGACGCCTGGACCAAAGAGCCAAGGGCGATCACTGCGCCCACGGCGGCAATCACGAGCGCCAGGATGTCTTTTGCCTCCATATGCCCCTCCTCAACGGAGAGGGAGGGATTCGAACCCTCGAGAGAGCTTGCGCCCCCTACTCGCTTAGCAGGCGAGTGCCTTCAGCCACTCGGCCACCTCTCCGGGTGCGCGCGTGTCGCGCGTCGCACGATTGTAAGTACTGACAGGGAATGGCGGGGGTAGGCTGGCGCGGTGTCCGTCCCGCCTCAGACCCACGAGCGCTATGAGCGGGTCTTCGCCGACGTGGAGGCGCCGTTTGCGTTTGTCGACCTGGAGGCGATGTGGGCGAATGCGGACGCGATGCTGGAGCGGTCGCAGGGCAAGAGCGTGCGGGTGGCGTCG
Organism: Solirubrobacterales bacterium; assembly: GCA_035473555.1. Taxonomy (GTDB): domain Bacteria; phylum Actinomycetota; class Thermoleophilia; order Solirubrobacterales; family 70-9; genus VAYN01. The sequence goes on along the minus strand of DATIOC010000028.1, from coordinate 16,009 downwards.
AAGTCGGTTCGCTGCCGGGCGCTGATGGAAGCGATCCTTGGGCGGGACGAGCGCTTTCGGGGGCTGATGACCTACACGCTGCCGGAGACCCTTTGGCTCGCCGAGCAGGGGTTCGAGGATCTGCTGCTCGCCTATCCGACCGCCGACGCCGGGGCGCTGGAGGAGCTGGCGCTGCGCTCGGCGGCGGGGCCGGAGGGGGCGCCGATCGTGATGGTCGACAGCGTCGAGCACCTGGAGATGATCGAGTCGGTGCTCGGCAAGGGGGCGCCGCCGCTGCGGGTCTGCATCGACGTCGACGCCAGCTGGTGGTGGCTCGGCGGCAAAGTCAAGATCGGCCCGAAGCGCTCGCCGATCCACTCGGTCGAACAGGCGGTGGCGCTGGCGCGGGAGATCGAGAAGCGGCCGCAGATCGAACTCGACGCGCTGATGGCCTACGAGGGGCAGATCTCCGGGGTCGGCGACCTGCCGCCGGGGCAGCGGCTGCGCGGCGCCGCGATCCGCTTCATGCAGAAACGCTCGGCGGCGGAAATCGCCGAGCGGCGAGGCGCGATCGTCGCCGCGCTGAGCGAGTTCGTCGAGCTGGAGATCGTCAACGGCGGCGGCACCGGCAGCCTCGAACTGACCTCGGCCGAGGAGGCGGTGACCGAGGTGACCGCCGGCTCCGGCTTCTACGCGCCGGTCCTCTTCGACCACTACAGCCGCTTCAGCCTCACCCCGGCGGCCGCCTTCGCCCTGCCGGTGACGCGCAAGCCCTCGGAGTGGGTGGCAACCGCGCTGGGGGGCGGCTACCTCGCCTCCGGCCCGGGCAACGCCGGTCGCCTCCCCTCCCCCTGGCTGCCCGAGGGTCTGAGCTTCGACGAGGAGGAGGGCGCCGGCGAGGTGCAGACGCCGCTGGTCGGCCGACCGGCGGGGGACCTCGACGTCGGCGACCGCGTCTACCTCCGCCACGCCAAAGCCGGCGAGCTCTGCGAGCGCTTCAACACCCTCTTCCTGGTCGAAGGCGACGAGATCGTCGACGAGGTCCCCACGTACCGCGGCGACGGAAAGGCCTTCCTCTAGGGGCCGAGGACTCGGTCCGTGTACTCGTTGGCGAAGATTCGCTGGGGATCGAGGGTATTGCGGGCGCGCTGGAACTCGTCCCAGGCGGGGTAGCGGGGCGCCAGGGTCGCGGCCGTCTGGAAGTGGCGCTTGCCCCAGTGGGGGCGGCCGGCGTAGTCGTCCATGATCGCCTCGACCGCTTCGAAGTAGGGGCGCCACTCCATCCCCCGGTACTGGTGCACGGCGATGTAGGCGGTCTCGCGTTCGTGCGAGGGGCTGAGGCTGGCGTCGTCGCCGGCGGCGACCCGCATCTCGATCGGGAAGAAGACCGGATACTCGTTCGAGCGCACCCACTCGATCACCCGCCGCGCCGCCTCGGGCCCGGCCTCGCGCGGCAGCGCGTACTCCATCTCGGTGAACCGCACCCGGCGCTCGTTGACGAAGACGCGGTCGCTGCGGTCGCTGGTGCGGCTGCCGGAGGCGAGCCGTCCCGCCAGCCGGGCGAGCGAGGGGATCGTCCGCGGCAGCGCCTTGCCGGTCCCCGAGAGCAGGCCCAGGGCCCAGTTCTCCAGCACGACGTCGTTGAGGTAGGCGGCCGCCCTGCCACGCGGCTTCGCCGGGCCGTCGGTGCGGTTGCGCTCGAGGACCAGGGCCGAGTCGGCGTAGGGGAAGGTGAAGAGCTCGAAATGCTCGTGGGCCGCGGCCCGCTCGGCGAAGCTGTCGAGGACCTCTTCGCGCGGGTATGGCGCGTCGACCCGCAGCAGGTCGAAGGCCGGAACGCAGCGCAGGGTGACGGCACTGATCGCGCCGAGCGCCCCGATCCCGACCCGCGCCGCGCGCAGCAGCTCCGGGTTGGTGCCGGCGCTGAGGTGGCGGACGCTGCCGTCGCCGAGGACCAACTCCAGCCCCTCGACCTGGGCCGAGATGTTGCGCAGCTGGGCGCCCGTCCCGTGGGTGCCGGTCGAGATCGCGCCAGAGATCGTCTGCCGGTCGATGTCCCCCAGGTTCTCCATCGCCAGGCCGAGCGCCGCCAGCTCCTCGTTCAGCTCGGCGAGGACGGTGCCGCCCGCGACCTTGACCAGGCCCGAACCGGGGTCGGCGTCGATCACCCCGCTGAGGCCGCCGAGGTCGATCATCGTCCCCTCGGTCATCGCCGCTTCGGTGAAGGAGTGCCCGGATCCGGCGACCTTGACCTTCTGCCCCGCCGCAGCGGCGGCGGCGATCGTCTCCGCCAGCTCGTCCCGGCTGCGAGGCCGGACCAGCCGCGCGGGCCGGCAGCGCTGATCTCCCGCCCAGTTGACCCACTCCCCACTCGCCCGGCGCCGCCGTCCCATCGCCCGACCCTAGCCCGCCGCCGCGCCCGCCAGCTCGCCGCCCGGCTGCATCGCCCGGTAGGCGTAGAGGACCGTGATCAGCAGCAGGACGGCGATCGCCACGCTCGGCAGCACGTTGCCGGTGAGGCTGGCGACGACCCCGCCGCCGATCCCACCGAGCACCTGGCCGGAGGCCCAGGCCATGTTCGAAAGCCCGGCGGCGAAGCCCTGGTGCAGGCTGCTCGCCTCGGCGACGTCGGAGATCAGCGTCAGCGCCGGGGCGAAGCAGAGGCCGGCGCCGAGCGAGGTGACGATCAGCGCGGCAAGGACCCCGCCGAGGGTCGCCGCCAGCGCTACCCCGGTCATTGCCACGGCGCAGACCGAGAGGCCGGTGACGTAGGGCAGCCGGCGCCCGACCCGATCGGAGATGCGACCGGCCATCGGCGCCAGCATCGCCTCCAGGGCGGCGCCGGCGATGAACCCGCCCGCGATCAGGCCGTGGCCGCCGCCGAGGTCGTCGATCCGCAGCGGCACCAGTACCTCGATCGCGCCGAACATCACCGAGGGGACGCCGACGAACGTCGCCGCCTCGAGGACGGGACGGCTGACCAGGGTTGTCATCACTTCGCGCAGGGTCTGCCGCTCGGCGACCCGGGTCTCCGGCAGGCGCGAGGCGGCGATCGAGAGCAGGATCGTGATCACGAGGACGGAGCTGAAGACGGGGGCGGTGCCGATCGAGCCGGCGATCGCGCCGAGCGCGGGGCCGAGCAGCGCCCCGGCGACGGCCGTCCCCAGGGCGGTGCCGATCACCGAGCCGCGCTTGTCCTCCGGGGAGGTCGTGATCAGCCAGGTCAGAGCCCCGGACCAGATCAGCGCGCCAGCGATCCCCTGCACGAAACGCGCCCCGTCGAGCAACAGGATCTCCTCGGCGAAGCCGAAGACGACGCTGGCCAGACCGAGCAGCAGCAGGCCCGAGATCACGGTCTTGCGGGGACCCAAGCGGCTGGCGACGAAGCCGGCCGGCAATGACATCAGCAGGGTCCCCGCAGCGTAGGAGGCGGAGAGGATTCCAGCTTCGGCTTTGCTCAGCCCGAGTTCGTCGACGTACTGCGGCAGCAGGGGTGCGATCGCCGCAAAGAAAGCGACGTCGAAGAAGATCATCGCCGATGCCAAAATGAGCAGCCTTCGCACCCCCTGCATACAATCAGTGGGAGCAACCTGAGCGCTCTGGAGGGGTGGCAGAGCGGTTGAATGCGGCGGCCTTGAAAGCCGTTAGGCCGCGTAAGCGGTCTCGTGGGTTCGAATCCCACCCCCTCCGCTCGCAAGGGTGCAACGGCAGGAATGCGGCCGGCGCGGACGAACGACCAAGCCATGGAAAGCGCCGGCAGGCGCGCCAACCGGGCTGAAGTCTGGCGGGGGCGCGCAGAGAGGGTGAGGGACGCGTTCGGCCTCGTCCTCGCCCTGGTGCTGCTCACCTACGTGCTCGCCTCGCTGCTGGACAACCGCGGCTGGTCGGCGGTCGTCCTCACCGTGGCGACCAGCGTCACCTCGGTCGTCGCCCTGGCCAGCTCCCACGTCAGGCCGCGCACCGTGCGCGCCTCGATCTGGCTCTCGGCACTGACCGTCCTCTTCGCCGTCACCGCAGCGGCCACGGGCGAGAAGACCCTCCTCAACATCGGCTCGCTGATCCAGATCTGCCTGCTGGCGTTCGCGATGGCGGCAGTTCTGTGGCGCGTCGTCTCCAGCGCCGAAGTCGCCTCGGGGACGATCCTCGGCGCGATCAGCGTCTACACCGTCCTCGGGATCCTCTTCACCTTCGTCTACGGGACGATCGACCGGATCCAGGGCGGCCCGTTCTTCGAAGAGGTCGCCCACCCCAGCGGCAGCGACTTCATCTTCTTCAGCTACACGACGCTGACCACGACCGGGTACGGCAACCTCGTCCCCGGCGGGCAGCCGGGGCGGATGATCTCCGGCATCGAGATGATGCTCGGCCAGATCTTCCTGGTCACCCTGGTCGCCGGCCTGGTCAGCCTCTGGCGACCCGGCGACGCTCTGCGCCGCCGCCGCGAGCGGCGCGAGGCGCCGGCGGACCAGCCCGGCGCGCAGGGCTAGGCCTCGTCGAGCTCGACCCGTTCGATCGTCTGCGCCTCGAGCGGCTTGTCGCCGGCGTCGGTCGGCACCGACTCGATCGCGTCGACGACGTCCATGCCGTCGATCACCTCGCCGAAGACGGTGTGCTTGCCGTCGAGCCAGGGCGCGGCGCCGGTGGTGACGATGAAGAACTGGGACCCGTTGGTGTTCGGGCCGGCGTTGGCCATCGCCAGCGCCCCCCGCACGACCTTGTGGTCGTTGAACTCGTCCTCGAAGGTGTAGCCCGGACCGCCCCGGCCGGTGCCCTCCGGGCAGCCGCCCTGGATCATGAAGTCCGGGATCACCCGGTGGAAGACGAGAGTGTCGTAGAACCCGTCCGCGGAGAGCTTGCGGAAGTTCTCGACGGTTTTCGGCGCGTCCTCGTCGTGAAGCTCGAGCACGATCGCCCCGGCGCTGGTGTGAAGGGTCGCTTGCGACATGTTCCGAACCCTAGTCAATCGCCTGCTCATCCCTGGACGCGGATCGCCACCGGGGACGATGATCCGGGCGCGTAGGGCCAACGCTCCTCGGCCAGGGCGGTGGCCCGGATGCGGATCGCCGCCCGCCCGGTCACGTAGCGGAACCGGTAGTGGGCGCGAAAGCGGCCGTGGTGGTCGGTGCGGGTGACGAGAACCGGCCGCCAGCGGTGCGTCGCCTCCTCCAGGTACTGGATCGCGACCAGCTTGCCGCGGCGGGGGATCGGAGCGCCGCTGCTGCGGACCTTGCCGCCGAGGCGGACGACCTCGCCGGTGCGCAGGGTGCGGGGGACGGCCCGCAGGCTGACTCCGCTCCGCACCCGCAGCTCGAGCGGCTTGCGGGTCGACTCCTCCAGGCCGCCGTCGCCGGCGAAGACGACGCTGACCCGGCGCGAGGGTCCCGGCGGCAGCCGCAACTCGAACCCGCCCTGCTCGCCGGTCCGCACCGTCTCGACGGGGAGCCGGACGAGGGCGCCGCGGGAGAGATGGGAGACGACCCGGACTGCGCGGTCGCCGAGGCCGGCGCCGTCGGCGGCGCGCGTCAGCCGGCCGCTGAGGAGCGCCGGCGCGCCGAAGGGGACGGTCAGCGAGTCGCCGCGGCCGTGACCGCCACGCAGGCGGGCGAAGAGCCGCGACTTTCCGCGCGGGGCAGGCTGCGCCCGTGAGATTGGCGGGGGAGGCACCCGGCGGACCGCCATCTGGGTCCCGTCGGCCCGCAAGGACGAAGAGGCGGTGTTGCCGGCCGCGTCTTCGGCGTCGACGCGGAAGACGTAGGTGCCGAAACCGAGCTCGGGCATCGGGGCGACGAGCGCAGCGCTCGCCGGCCCCTGCGCCGGGACGAGCTTCGTCGGCAGCTCGGTCCAGTGCTCGGCGTCGACCCGCCGGTAGAGGATCTGGCCGGTGCGAGGTCCCGAGTGTTCGTCGCTGACCTCGGCCTGCACCCGCTCGCCCGGTTCCCCGGCGGCGAAGGCGACCTTCGGTTTGACGTCGTCGAAGCGCAGCGGCACCGTCACCGCCGTGCTCGCCGCCTCGTTCCCCGCCTCGTCGCGCAGCCAGAGCTGCAGCGAGTAGTTGCCCGCGGCCGGGACGCTGACGTCGGCGAGGCTGCGGCGGTCGTGGCCGCCGGCGAAACGGACGCCGCTGTCGTAGCCGGACGGGCCGACGAGCCGCCAGGAGGCGCCGCCGATCGGGCTGGCGGCACCCTGATCCGGGTTCTCCCAGCCGAGGTCGAAGTCGTTGACCCGCCGCCAGCCTTCCTGACCGGCCACGGTCACTGCCTTGGGATGCGCCGGCGGGTTGTTGTCGATCAGCACCGTGTGCGAGACCGTGCAGCGAGGGTTGCCGGCGAAGTCGGTGGCACAGGCGAGCGCCTGGTGGGGCCCGTCGCCGAAGACGGCGGTGTTGACCCCCTGGTGGGCCCAAGCGTCGCCGGGGCACGGCCGCATCATGGTCGCCCGCCATTCGCCGCCGATCAGCGCCTTGGCGCAGCCGTGCTCGGTCAAGCCGATCCGGGTGCCGTCGAGGAAGCTTTCGGCGAAACGCAGGCCGCCGCCGAGATCGGCGGACCAGATCGCGACGTCCTGGTTGCCCTTGCGCCAGCCGCCGCCAAGCAGGTCGCCGCCGATGCCGACATCCGGCGCGTTGTCGTCCTCGACGGTGATCGTCAATCCCCGCAGCGAAGACCACGAGCCCTGGTCGAGCGAGCACCACTTGGTTTCGGCGCGGGCGCACAGCAGCCGGTCTTCGAAGCCCGTCACCGGCGTCGGGAACCCCTTGCTGAACTCGCGCAGCGCGGTGTCGGTGGTGGCGGCGGAGAGGAAGGGAGTGAAGCCGCCGGCGACGTCGACGCTGCCGAGGCGCTGCTCGATCCCGTCGTGGAGGGCGTGCCACCAGGTCCCGCGCACGGCGGTGATGCCGGTACCGGCGGGCGCGGTCCAGCGCCAGCGCGCGAACCGCGTCCCGGACACCGTCCCCTGGCCGTCGCGGGTGAGGCTCTTGACGTGGACCCCGTCGAAGGAGTCGCCGCCGGGGGGCACACAGTAGGCGTCGGGGCGGAACTTGGCGCCGCCGGTGGTGTCGGCCCAGGCGGCGTCCGCGCCCGCGTACCAGCCGCACTGGGCGACGGCGTACTTGCCGGCCTCCGCCTTCGACGCCACCAGCAACAGCACGCTCAGCGCCAGCAACAATCCCAGCGCGACGGTCCTTCCCACGGCAAGCCTTGCTCCACTCATCGGTCCTCCTCCACTCGGGTGCGTACCGAGTGCCAAGGAGCGAGAGGGGGCAAACTCTCCCCCCTCGGGGCTCCCGAGTTACCGCCTTTGCGAGAATCGAGCCAATGTCTCTTCCCACCAAAGACCAGATAACCGAGAAGCTTCGCGCCGTCATCGACCCCGAGCTGCGGCGCTCGATCGTCGAGCTGGGCATGGTCCGCTCGATCGAGGTCAAGGAGGACGGCCGCGTCGAGGTCGTCGTCTCGCTGACCACCGCCGGCTGCCCGATCCGCTCCCACTTCGAACAGGCCGTCGCCCAGAACGTCTCCCAGCTGGAAGGCGTAACCGCGGTCGCGGTCGGCTTCGACGTCCTCTCCGACGAGGAGAAAGGGAACCTCCAGCAGACGCTCGGCCGCACCAAGCTGCCGCAGGGCGCGCTGGCGAAGGTGAAGAACGTGATCTGCGTCTCCTCCGGCAAGGGCGGGGTCGGCAAGTCGACGATGACCGCCAACCTGGCCGCGGCGCTGACCGCCGAAGGCCACCCGGCCGGCGCGCTCGACTGCGACGTCTACGGCTACTCGATCCCGCGCATGCTCGGGGTGAACCACAAACCCGAGGTCAACGCCGAGCGCAAGATCCTGCCGCTGGACTCGCCCAGCGGGGTGAAGGTGATGTCGATCGGCTTCTTCGTCGAGGACAACTCCGCCGTCGTCTGGCGCGGGCCGATGCTGCACAAGGCGATCCAGCAGTTCCTCGAGGACGTTGCCTGGGATGAGCTCGAGTACCTGCTGCTCGACCTGCCGCCGGGGACCGGCGACGTCTCGATGACGCTCGCCCAGCTGCTGCCGCAGGCCAAATTCCTCGTCGTCACGACGCCGCAGCCCGCCGCCCAGTCGGTCGCCCAGCGCGGCGCCGAGATGGCGAAGAAGTTCGACCTCGAGATCCTCGGCGTGATCGAGAACATGTCCGGCTTTACGACCCCCGGCGGCGAGCGCTTCACGATCTTCGGCGAGGGCGGCGGCCAGCTGCTCTCCGACGAGCTCGACGTGCCGCTGCTCGGCAAGGTGCCTCTCTCCGAGCCGCTGCGCGAGCACGCCGACAACGGCTCGCCGCTGGTGATCGACGAGCCCGACGCGCCGGCCTCGCAGGCGATCCGCCAGGCGGCGCGCGGGATCGTCGCGATGACGCCGCAGGAGCTGCCGGTGCTGCAGTCGGCGCCGAGCCCGGCGGAAGCGCCGCCGGTGAGCGGCACCCCGCTGCCCGTCGTCCAGTAGCTCCTGCGTGAGCAAGCGCACACAGCGGGCCGCAACTTTGGCCCAACCTCTTAGTTAAGATTTGCACACAAACGCCTAATCCCCGGCACAAACAGCCGGGGAGCGGGGGACCCAGGTTTCTGGGGCTAACCCACCTTCGAGTGGGGGCGCAGGCTCCTTCAGCGCCAGCCCGACAGCTAACCCCGCCGGCCGACGAAGGAGGAGTGAATGACGAACGCCCTTTGGGCGGCCAGGAAAACGCCCGCCCTCTGCACCCTCATAGCTGTTCTGGCCACGGTCGCGATCGCGACGGTCCTCGCGGCTCCGGCCAATGCGGAAACCCCGGGAGGGGTCTCCTCGACCACCCCGGAAGCACCCCCCGCCCCCGAAACGACCGCGCCTCCCGGCAAGGCGATCATCGTCGGCGGCCGGGCGATCCCGCCCGCCGACGCGCCGCCCGCGGTGAAAAAGGTGATCGCCGCAGCGAACAAGATCCGCACCAAGCCCTACGTCTACGGCGGCGGCCACGGCCGCTGGTGGGACGCCGGCTACGACTGCTCCGGCGCGGTCAGCTTCGCCCTCCACGGCGGCGAACTGATCGACACCCCGATGCCCTCCGGCTCCCTGGCCGGCTGGGGCAGCGCCGGCAAAGGCCGCTGGATAACGGTCTACGCCAACGGCGGCCACGCCTACGCAGTAATAGCCGGCCTCCGCTGGGACACCGCCGGCAACACCAGCGGCACCGGCCCCCGCTGGCACAAATCCCTAAGAGCAGCCGCAACGGGCCCCTTCATAACCCGCCACCCCGACGGCTACTAGGAGCTAAAGAAAAACGGTTGTAGGAGGGGGCGGGGAGTCCTTCTCCAGACACTCAACATCGAGCCATTGGCGAGATGTGTCTGGAGAGGGACTCCCCGCCCCCTCCCCACTACCTATGCAGCCTGGTTTTTAAAGTAATTGGCGTTGATCTCGGCGTATTTGGCCCACTCGGCCGGCAGCTGATCCTCGGCGAAGCAAGCGTCCACCGGGCAGGCCTCGACGCAGGCGTCGCAGTCGATGCACTCGTCCGGGTCGATGTAGAGCTGCTCGACGTTGTCGTAATCGGCCTCGTCGGGCGTCGGATGGATGCAGTCGACGGGACAAACCTCGACGCACGAGTTGTCCTTCTGGCCTATGCATGGCTCGGCGATGACGTAGGTCATTGGGAGGGTTCTCCTAAGCTCGTTTTCGGGGTGCCCGCCGGGGGCCCCGGCCAAGCGCGAGCGCACATTTTAGGGATTGGAGCTTCTTCGGTGCCTGCCCGTCTCAGCCGAATTTGGGATTGCGGGGAAGGCAGGCGTACCCATATCCTGCGCGGGCCGTGTCTCGCCAGTCGATTAGAGGGGTCCGCGCTCTGCTGTTCCTCAGCGCAGCGCTGGCCGTAGCGCCCGCGCCGGCGGGCGCCGGCGACCCCGAAGCGGGTCCAGCGCCCTCCCCCGCAGCCGACTCGATCAGCGGCCGCGTCATCGTCCAGTGGCGCCAGGGCGCCGACCATGCGGACAAAGTCGCCGCCCGCGACGCGGCCGAAGTCGACTTCGAGGCGCAACTGGGCGCGCCCAGCTTCCAGCTGGTCGAGGTCGAACCGGGGCAGTCGGCGGCAGACGCCGTCCGGGCGCTCGAAGCGGACCCGGCGGTCGCCGTCGCCGAACCAGACGGCTACCGCACGCTCGACTCGGTGCCGGACGACCCCCTCTTCTCGCAGCTGTGGGGCCTGCGGAACACCGGCGGCGGCGTGCACGGCTTCGCCGGCGCGGTCGCCGGTGCCGACGTAAACGCCGTCGCGGCCTGGGACCGCAGCGTCGGCATCCCGACCACCGTCGTCGCCGACATCGACAGCGGCTACCGCTTCGACGACCCCGACCTCGGGCCGGTCGCCTGGACCAACCCGGGCGAGGTCGCGGGCAACAGCCTCGACGACGACGCCAACGGCTATGTCGACGACGTCCACGGATACGACTTCGTCGGGACCAGCGCGACCACTCCGAGCGAAGACGCCGACCCGAGCGACGACAACGTCACCTCCGGCGGGCACGGCCTGCACACGGCGGGGACTATCGGCGCCGCCGGCAACGACGGCGTCGGCATCACCGGCGTCGCCCGCAACGCGCGGATCATGCCGCTGCGGGTCTGCTCCAACCAGCCATCCTCGAACGAAACGCGGTGCCCGTTCAGCTCGATAATCGCCGCGATCAACTACGCCGGAGAGATGGGCGCCCGGGCCGCGAACCTCTCGCTCGGCGGCACCACCTTCACCCAGGCCGAAGTCAACGCGATCGCCGCCCACCCGGAGACCCTCTACGTGATCTCCGCCGGCAACGACGGCGGCAACAACGACGGCGGCGAAGCGGCCCCGAAAGGCCACCACTACCCGTGCGACTACCGGCCGACGGTCGACGCCGCGCCGGCGGTGCCCGGGGCGATCGACAACGTCCTCTGCGTCGCCGCCACCGACCAGGCCGACGCTCTGGCGAGCTACAGCGACTACGGCGCCACCTCGGTCGACCTCGGGGCGCCCGGCAGCTCGGTGCTGAGCACCTACCCGACGATCGACAGCTGGATGGCCGACGACTTCGAGGTCGACGACTTCGCCGGATCCTGGCTTCCGTTCGGGGCGGTGGGCTTCGGCCGTGCCGGAGTGGGTGACGGCCCGCTGACCTCGTTCGGGATGACCGACACGCCGGGGGCGACGCCGGACGCGAACCACATTTACGGAGTCGAATCGCTGACCGGGACGGCGCTCCCGGCGGGGACTGGCAGCTGCCGGATCAAGGGAATGCGGCACCGCAAGGGCGGGGCGATGCCCTACGGCCTCTTCCTCGACGGCAGTTTCGCGGGGGCCAGGGAATTCCTCTCCGGCGAAACCGCCGGCAGCGCGATGGCCTTCTTCCAGACCGTGCCGATCCTCGGTCTAGGCGGCCACTCGCTGAAGATGTTCTTCGAATACCAGGCCGATTCGACGCCGCTCGCCACCGAGGGCGCCTGGCTCGACGACCTTCGGCTCGAGTGCTACGCGCCGGCATCGACCCCGCTTACCCACTCATTCCTCGATGGCACCTCGATGGCGGCCCCCCACGTCACCGGCGCCGCCGCCCTGCTCTTCTCGCTGAAACCGAGCGCGACGGTGCCCGAAGTCCGCAACGCGCTGCTTGCCGGTTTCGATGCGGTGCCCTCGCTGACCGGAAAGACGACCACGGGCGGCCGCTTGAACATCGCAAAGGCCATGGACGCCCTGGAAGGACTGCCCGTCGACCACACGGCTCCGACGAAACCGGTCCTTGCCGGCACCGTGCCGGCAGCAGGATCGAACAACAACCATCCGCGGATCATCGGCTCGGTGGAGCCGGGCAGCACGGTCACCGTCTTCAACGGGCCGGGCTGCGCCGGAGCGATCATCGCGACCGGGAGCGCGACGGAACTCAATGGATCCGGGATCGAAATCACCGTGCCGGACAACACGATCACCTTCTTCTCTGCCGCCGCGATGGACGCCGCGCGGAACAAATCCACCTGCTCGGCGCCGGGCTCCTACCTGGAGGACTCACCGGAAGAACCGACCGAAGAACCGGGTGGCGGTGGCTCCGGAACCGGCAGCACGCCGGCGGGAGGCCCCCCGCCCGCAGCAGGCCCCTTGCCGCCAGCCCAGACCTGCAAGGTCCCGGCGCTCGCCGGCAAGACCCTGGCGCAGGCCAAATCCGCCCTCGCCGCGGCTGGATGCACCCTCGGCAGGGTCGCCAAGCCGAAGCCGAAGAAAGGCCAGAAGCCGCCGAAGCTCGTCGTCAAGTCCTCGACGCCGGGCGCGGGCAGCTCGACCAGCGGCGCCGTCAACGTCAAGCTCGGGCCGAAGCCAAAAAAGCGCCACCACTAGCATCGGCGGCACATGCTGCTGCTGACGGGGGCAACTGGAAGCATCGGATCGCGGCTGCTGCCGCTGCTGCTCGAGCAGGGCGAGGAGGTGCGCTGCCTTGTGCGCGAGCCGCGACGGCTGGGGGCGCGGCGGGTCGACGTGCAGATCGCCCTCGGCGACCTGGGCGAGATGTCCGATCCCTACCTGGTGCGGCAGGCGCTGCGCGGGGTCGACCGGGTGATCCACCTGGCGGCCTCGATCCGCGACCAGCCGCCGAAGCGGATCGAGGAGCTGAACGGGCTGGCGACGGTGCGGCTGCTGCGGGCGGCGGAGCGCAGCGGCGTCGAGAGCTTCCACTTCTTCAGCGCGCTCGACGCGCAGGCGGCGCAGCGGACCCGGTTCTTCCGCGCCAAGTGGCTGGCCGAGCAGGCCGTCCTCTCCTCCTCGCTGCGGACCACCGTCTTCGCGCCCTCGATCGTCTACGACCACAGCGACCCCTGGATCACCCTGTTGCGGCGCTTCTCCTTCCTGCCGGTGCTGCCGGTCTCGGGCCCGGGGCGGGCGCGCTTCCAGCCGATCTGGGCGGCGGACGTGGCGCGCTGCGTGGTCGGCGCCCTGGAGCACGAGCGCGGCGACGGGGCCCGGACCCGCCGCTACGAGCTGGCCGGGCCGGAGACGATCAGCTACGACGAGATGTCCGATCTCGTCAGCCGCATCGCCGGGCGGCCGCGGCCGCTGGTCCACCTGCCGCTGCCGTTCGTCCGCGCCGGGCTGATCGCGCTGCGCAACATCTTCGGGGAGGCCGTGTTCGCTACCTGGGAGGAGGCCGAGCTGATGGAGGTCTCGATGGTCAGCGAGCGAGGACCCGCCGACGCGCAGGCACTTGGCGTCGAACCGCGAAGGATGAGCGATGTACTGGAGAGCGCTTAAAGAGATCCGGCGGGCGGGGGGCCTTGTGGCCCTCGTCGCGACGCTGGGCGCTCTGGCCCTCCCCGCGCAGGCGGCGGCCGTCTCGCTGGTGCCGCCGAAGGGGGACGTCTTCCTCGGCGCCAGCGACCGGGGCACGACGACCGAATTCAACGAATTCGCTGAGGTGACCGGCAAGCACCCGGCGCTGCTGCAGACCTTCCATCCTTGGGGGAACAGCCTCAACGAGGCCTACGAACGCTGGCGGGAAACGGCGACCCGGCCGGTCCTCGCGATCTCGACCGCCGACGACCAGACCCTGGCGGAGCTGATCACCCCGCAGCAGATCGCGCTCGGTTACGGCGACGACTACCTGCTGCAGCTGAACGACTTCTTCGCCAGCAAGGGGCTGCCGGCCTACATCCGGCCGCTTGGCGAGCCGAACCGCTGCCTCAACGCCTGGACGGCGGTTGACTGCGAAGGGAACCAGCGGGGCGGCGAACACACGACCGGCTGGTACAAGCAGGCCTTCCGCCGGATCTCCGCGATCGTCCGCGGCGGGCAGACGCTGGAAGGGATCAACGCGACCCTGGCCGAAATCGGCCTGCCGCCGGTGACCCGGACCAAAGGACCGCCGCCGACGGAACTGCCGGCGGCGCCGGTGAGCATCGTCTGGAGCCCGCTGCCCGGCGGCTCGCCGCGGGTGAAAGGGAACTTCCCGGGCAACTACTGGCCGGGACGCCGCTGGGTCGACTGGGTCGGCACCGACTTCTACTCCCAATATCCCGTCTGGCAGGACCTCAATCGCTTCTACGCGGGCAAACAGTGGAAGGGGATGCCGGTGGCGATGACCGAGTGGGCGGTCTCGGGTGAGGACGAACCCCGCTGGGTCAAGCAGGTGATCGCCTGGACCGTCCGGCACCCCCGCGTGCGGATGCTCGTCTACTACCAGGGCTTCGGCGCCGGCAACGCCTACGACCTTCGCCTCTACCCGCGTACCACCAACACCCTGCGCCTGAAGATCCGCCGCCCAAACTTCCTCGAAACCGCGGACTACAACGCCAGCCTCTACCCCCCGCTCCCCCCCAAGCCGCGGAAAAAGTAACCAACAGGGCAAAAAGAGAGGCCCGGTTTCCCGGGCCTCTCGAAACTGCTCCGCGTTAGCGGTGGTTACATCATGCCGCCCATGTCCGGCATACCGCCGGGCATGCCGCCGCCGGCGCCGCCCTCTTCGGGCGGTTCGGCGATGATCGCCTCGGTCACGAGGATGTTCTTCGCGATCGAGGCCGCGTTCTCCAGAGCGGAGCGGGTGACCTTGGTCGGGTCGATGACGCCGGCCTTGATCAGGTCGCCGTACTCGCCGTTGGCCGCGTTCAGGCCTTCGCCGTCCTTCAGCTCCCGCACCTTGTTGACCACGACCGAGCCCTCGAGGCCCGAGTTCTCGGCGATCTGCCGCACCGGCTCCTCGAGCGAGCGGTGGATGATCCGGGCGCCGGTGACCTCGTCGGGATCGTCCAGCTTGTCCGGGTCGAGACCGGCCTGGGCGTTCAGCAGCGCCACGCCGCCACCCGGGACAACGCCCTCCTCGAGGGCGGCACGGGTCGCCTGCAGCGCGTCCTCGACGCGGTGCTTTTTCTCCTTCATCTCGGTCTCGGTGGCGGCGCCGACCTTGACGACGGCAACGCCTCCGGCGAGCTTGGCGAGGCGCTCCTGGAGCTTCTCGCGGTCGAAGTCGGAGTCGGTGTTCTCGACTTCCGATTTGATCTGCTTGATCCGGCCCTTGATGTCCTCGGGGTCACCACCACCGTCGATGATCGTGGTGTTGTCTTTGGCGACGACGACGCGGCGGGCCTTGCCGAGCTGAGCCAGCTGGGTGTTCTCCAGTTTCAGGCCCATCTCCTCGGTGATCACCTCGCCGCCGGTGAGGATCGCGATGTCCTCGAGCATCCGCTTGCGGCGGTCGCCGAAGCCGGGGGCTTTGACGGCCACACCGGTGAAGGTGCCGCGCAGCTTGTTCACGACCAGGGTCGCGAGGCACTCGCCCTCGACGTCCTCGGCCACGATCAGCAGCGGTTTGCCGCCCTGCATCACCTGCTCGAGCACCGGCAGGATGTCCCGCACGGAGCCGATTTTCTGGTTGGCGATGAGGATGTAGGGGTCGTCCAGCACCGCCTCCATGCGGTCCTGGTCGGTGACCATGTACGGCGAGATGTAGCCCTTGTCGAACTGCATCCCCTCGGTGAACTCGAGCTCCATCCCGAAGGTCTGGCCCTCCTCGACGTTCACCACGCCGTCTTTGCCGACTTTCTCGATCGCGTCGGCGATCACGTTGCCGATCTCGTCGTCGCCGGCGGAGATGGCGGCGACACGGGCGATCTGGTCTTTACCCGCGACCTCTTTGCTCTGCTTGTTGCGCAGGTTGTCGACGACCTCCTCGACGGCCTTCTCGATGCCGCGGCGCAGGGCCAGCGGGTTGGCGCCGGCGGCCACGTTCTTCAGGCCCTGGCGAACGATCGTCTGGGCCAGCAGGGTGGCGGTGGTGGTGCCGTCGCCGGCGACGTCGTTGGTCGCGGTCGCGACCTCGCGGACGAGCTGGGCGCCCATGTTCTCTGGGTGGTCCTCGAGTTCGATCTCCTTGGCGATGGACACGCCGTCATTGGTGATCGTCGGCGCGCCGAACTTTTTGTCGAGCACGACGTAGCGACCTTTGGGGCCGAGGGTCACCTTGACGGCGTTGGCGACGGAATCGACGCCGGCCTGCAGGGCCCCTCTGGCCTCCTCTGCGTACTTCAGCTCC
>DATIOC010000027.1:0-15766 GCA_035473555.1 Solirubrobacterales bacterium | reverse complement strand
GCTTGCCGAACTTTCTTTCGAGCTCTCGCAGTCTCCGCGTCATCGCGGCGGTTCGATGCTTAGCGGAGACTCCCTCGAGGAGTTCGAGCTGTGCAAGGCCGTGCTGGCGACCGGCGCTCTGCACCGACTTCTCCCAAGGGGTGTAGTAGCTCAGGACCAGTTGCTCGACACGCGCCATGGCGGCATCCGACAGTTCCGGTGCGATCGCCGCGAGGAGCGTGCGGGCGTTCCAATGAGGTGAGTCGATGTAGCCGACCCGAAGACGGCGTGGATCGGCGGTGAGGAAATCGACCGCCTCCCCGGCGAAGACGGAAGGGTTGGCGGCGAGACCGACATAGAGCAGGCACGTCACCGATTCGAATGGCGTCTCCGCCTGTGCTTCGAGGACCCCCCGGAAGTGCTCGGGATCGGTCTGCGCAAGACCCCTGACCGCGAGTTCGGCACCGAGAAGGAGGTCGTCTTCCAGCTCGCCGAAAGTGTCGCCGAAGTTGCGGTACCCCCAGATCGCATCGGTGCGCAGACCACCCTCCCTGTCCTCCTGCTTGCCGGTGGTCTCGATTATCTGAAACATCACTGGCAGGACCTCCTCGACGAAGGTTCTCGGTGCACCCTTGGCGGCGGCGGTGACAAATTCGCGTAGATGGAGGCCTTGGCGCACCATGTGGGTGGTGGCAAAGATGCCCTCGCCCGAATCGACAAGCAGCTCCCCAGCTTCCATCCGGCCCCTGAGGTAGGACCCGAGCAGTTCACAGGCCCACTCGGGCCGCTCCTCGGGAAGCTCGTGGGCCAGGTACCAGAAGTCCCTTCGCCCAAGGTCCGAACCGTCCTCGAGTCTCGATAGCAGGATCTCGAACAGCTCGCGGCTCCCTGCCAGGTTGCCTCCACGGATCACCGCTTCCAGCTCCGTATCGGAACCCTCTTCATCCTGGTGCTCCTCGGCTTCGAGGAGTCGGGCAACCCGATCGCCGTTATCTGGGCCCGAGGAGGCGAGGATGTGTAGGGCCCTTTCGCGACGCACTCCCTCTTCGTCGAGCCAACCGGCGAGGATCCCACGGTCATCTAGGAATTCGAACCAGGCCGGGGCATTCAGGGTTATCCATGCGCGATCAGCAAGGGCACCCGACTCGCCGTCGAGGAGAGCCTCGATCAATTTCCACTCGTGCTCTCGC
The DNA here is from genome assembly GCA_035473555.1 of Solirubrobacterales bacterium. Taxonomy (GTDB): domain Bacteria; phylum Actinomycetota; class Thermoleophilia; order Solirubrobacterales; family 70-9; genus VAYN01. Next base: position 14,597 of record DATIOC010000027.1, on the reverse strand, counting down.
GGGGCCTCTACGGTTTGCAACCAGGCGAGGACCAGGTCCTTTAAGTGGAATCTCACCGAGTCCTCGACGAGGAGAAACGCCAGATCCTCCTCGTAGCGACGAGGATCACCCTCCCGCCCCCGCGCGAGGATCTGACGCACCTGTGCCCGCCGGAACAGCAGTTGGTCTACTGCCAGTAGCTCTTCGAGGGTCCGTCCCCTGGCGCTGAAGCGACGTGCGAACGCGTAGTCGAAGAAGGTCTCGTGAAAGAAGGCGATCCGCTCGCCCTCCTCGATCAGGACCGATGCCGAGAGCATGGCGTCGACGTCTCGCTTCAAGGCATCGACGGTCGTCCGCGGAGCCTCAAGGGCGGGCTCGTCACTCATGCGGTCGACCAGGGCGTCCAGGACGTCGGTCCAACGCGGATCGCGCCCGAGGGCGCTCTGCAGAGCCTCCTGCTTGTCGTCCCAATACGCATCGAAGAGGTCGTTCAGCGTCTTCAACCGCCTCACCGCGGCGACATCTCGGGCCGAGATCTGGCTTATCAGGTAGAGGTGAAGCGGAACCGAGCACAAGCCGATCAGCTCGCCATCGAGTGCCGCAGGATCTATCCCCAGATCCTCGAGGGTCTCGCGAACTACCTTCTCGCTCAGGGGGCCGACGGTCACGGTGCTGTCCGGATCATCGGTATCGACGATTTGGCGCAGGCGTGAGTCGTGGCCAGCATCAAAGCTGCGGCAGGCGATCACGATCCGCATTTGGGGCTCGACGAGGGCCAGCCTCAGCATCTCCTCGACGGCATCGAGGAACTCCGGGTTGCGGCCCGAGGTCGTACTGATTGCGTCCAGTTGGTCGACGACGAGGAACGACGGCGAGCCGGCGGCGACCGCCGCCAGGACGACCGGCGGAGGCCCGGGCAGTCCGAGCTGGTCGCCCACCTCCCGGGCCGTGGCGCCGGCCTTGAGTCGGTCGAGTCGCATGAAGAGGTGCGAGTGACCGTCCTCATCGAACCCGCGTCGAAGATCGGAGAGCACTTCGGACTTACCCATGCCGGCCGCGCCCTGGACCAGGACAATCCGTCGTTTCTCCAACGCCTCGCGGACGGCGTCGGTCTCCGCGCGTGGGATCAGCCGACCACCGATGCGATCCCTCTCCCGCGAGCGGCCGAATCGCTCGTTCGCAGCCGCGAGCGCCACGGCGCCGAGCTCCTGAGAGGAGAGTGGGTTGGGCCGGAGATCCGCCCGCTCCTTCAGGAGGGCCCAGAGGTCATCCGCAGTCAGTCGCCGATTGACGTTGTCGCGCAGAACTTCGACCAAGACGGCTGCCGCCGACTCGGCTGGACCCGCCAGACGCATCTGCACCTCAAAGTCGAGCTGCTCGCCCAGGGTCTTCTCATCGACCGTGCGGACGGAGATCCTTCGAAGTGCCTGCCAGGTCCATTCCTGATCGACGCCCCAGAGTTCGGCAAGGTGGGCGAGATTCGACTTCCATATCGTGGAGTCGAGGTACCGCGAGATGAACTCGCTTGCCGAATCGGCCTTCCGGGCCCGGTCGGAGAGCTCGTCGAGCTCGGCGGCTGCATGAGCTGAGACGAAAGTGCAGCTTGACTCCGCGTCGTGGAGCCGGTCGAAGAAGGCTCGGAGAACCCCCGCATCGGCGAGGCCGTCGAGCGTCCAGCGGCCCTCACCCGTCTTCTGCCTCTTCGCCTGGTGGTACTGGACTCCGATCGGGGTCTCGAGCGTGAACTCGAACCCCTCGTAGTCGGGGCCCGGTGGCTCGATGTAGATCTCCGAGGCTTCCTCGGCGAGAACGCGCAGAGCGCAATAGGCACACCAGCGGTCCTCGTAGCGGATCCCATATTTGGCGGCGGTGCCTCCCCGCATCGGCATAACCCGATCGTAGTTTCTGCAGCAGCGGAGTCCGTCTTAGCTCGAATCCCCGGAATCCAGAGCGCCGCCGTGCCTCGTCGGACCCGCCCGCCGAGCCAACGCCGGCATTCCCCCGGCGCGGTGGGAGACAGGGTCAGTAGGGCCCGTCGAACTCCTCGACATCCCAGTTGGGAAGTGGCATCACCTTGCCCTGCGGTTCGCGGTTCGACTCCCTGACAGCTATCGCACGAGCGAGGTAGAGGAGGGCGGCGCGGGTGATGACCAACTGCCGCACGGCGGCCTCGATGAGCCGGTTCCATCCGATCCGCTCGACCCACCCGTCTTTCTCTACCTCTCCGACCATCATGTCGTGGGCGACGAGGAATCGGTGGGTGGCGGTGTTGCGGAGGTCGACCAGCTTCTTCAGCTCGGTGAGGCGCTCGTTGCCGGCCACGTCGAGACTGAGATCGCAGAGGGCGAGAAGGCCCCGGTTGCCGGTATCCGCGAGTTCGGCCCTGAAAGCCGGCTCCATGCTCAGAGGATCACCCTTCTTGCGCCTCGCCAACCACATCCCGTTGAAGTAGGTGGTGCCCGGCGTGCGCGTAGTGTCGAAGTAGAGGTGGGTCAGCCCGGCGATCTTGTCGAGAGTGTTCGTCGCCATGTTCAGGGCTCCGAGCGCCATGCCCGTCTGTACCCCCCAGCGGGCGTATCCAAGGGTGTCGACGTAGCGGCCGCGTGCCGAGAGGGACTGGGCTCCCTAGCGGATCGGGCTGTCAACCTCGCTCGCTAACCAAAGCGAGTAGCGGGCCGCGATGTAGTCCTGCTTGACCACGTTGAAGGCGTCCTGCAGCTGTCGCAGACGGGCCTGGGAAGCATCGTCAATACCCACCGTCATCGTGCCCAGATGCAGCGGGTCGACGATCCGATCCTCCGCATCGAGACATTGGGGTGAGATGTGGAGAAGCAGGCCGTGGTGATAGGACCACCGGAGATGGGGGTCCTCGAACATCGGTGCCCGATGTTCGGCCTCGGGCAATTCGCCAGGAGCAGGTCCGTTGATCCTCGCTCTTTCCTTCCGGAACGTCGCGAGGGCCGAGGCGCCACCGATCTCAAGCACGCGCTCCTCATCCTCGAGCGCGCGATCGAGAGCCCGTGCGGCGTCGGCAAGGATGTGTCCTTGGTGCCCTCCCATGAAACCCGCGATACCGATTAGCGCCATCCCGTAATTGCCCAGGGCCATCCCGAAATCGCCGGTCAAAGCGATCGCTTGGCCGTAGCAGGAGAGAGCATCGACATCTCGCCCCATGAAGTCGAACGCGTTGCCGAGGTTGACCCAGGCCTGGGTACGCAGAAGAGGCTCGGCCTCCTCGTCGCGGCCGACCCGCTCGAAGAGAAGCCGTGCTTCCCGCAGTCGCTGCGCCTCCTGCTCAATCACCGCCGCGCGGCTCTCCTGTCGCGACTGGTACTCGATCAGGTTCTGAAGGACGCAGGCAAGCTGAAAGGCGATGTCGCGCGACTCGGGCCCCAGCTCTCGCCAGTCGGCTTCGGCCTGCAGTAATGAAGGCTTGTCGTCCCTTAGCTGGGAGAGGGTTTCGGCACGGAGGTGGACGATCAGCGACGGCTCCCCCTCGCAGCCGGCGAGAAAATCGCACGCGGCCTGTGGTCCCTCACTGCTCGCTAGCTCCTTAGCCCGTGCGAGGGCCATCGCAAAATCCTCACTGCTCGCCACCTTCATGGTCGGTCAACGTAGCCGACGCCCGGCGGTCTTGGCGCGCCTCGCGTCGAGGGCAGCTCGCTCACCCGTCCTCTCCCATCCCGGGGACCTTGCGGGCGGGTCGTGGATCATTCGTGGCCTTTCCGAGCCAAGCTGGGAGAACACGCTCAACCCCAAAATGAGCGAGCGGCCTTCACGCGCGTCAAGCGGCTCATACCTGGAAGGTCGCGGGTTCAAATCCTGCGCCGTCATCCCCTTGGCGATGTAAAGAGAATCGGTTCTGCCACTCGGATTCCACGAGTGGCAGAAAGCCAAGTCAATCGCTGCATATTGCGACATATCCGACGGACCTTCGGCTCCGAATTCCTCGTCATTTAAAAAGCACTAATTACCTGCTAATCGAGGGTTTTTAGCGGATACGACGTCGCCCAGCAACCGTGAATGGTAAGGAAGGGGTCACGAGTTCGAGTCTCGTTCCGGGCTTTGTAGATATCAGAACAGCCCGGGCACGCCGATGCACGGGCCGGCTGCCGTACCATGGACGCAGATATGGCTTCCTCCCCGTCCAGAACGTTGATGGAGCCGGGCCACGACGCGGAGTGGGCCCGCTTGGCCGCCGAGAAGCGCCGGGTCCTAACTCCAGCTCCTGACACGCCAACTGGCGAGCTGCTGCGCCGCGGCCAAGACCTCTCGGCCCAGGTTATCCGCCTCCAAAGAGCGGTGGAGCGGGGCGGTGGCTCCGAGGGTTCGCCGCCAGGTCTTGAAGGCTGAGTTCCGGCCTCTCCTGGTCGACTGGTCAGCTTGCTCTCAGGCGATATAGGCTGCCGGCCGTGGACTTTGCCCTCAGCGACGAGCAGAAGGACTTCGTCGATGCGATTAGGGACTTCTGCGATCGCGAGTGCGGGACGCCGGATCAGCGTGAGCGGCTGACCGACGGCTACAAGGAGCACCACAACTTCGAGGTCTACAAGCAGATGGCAGAGCTTGGCTGGCTCGGGGTCACGATCGACGAGAAGTACGGGGGCTCGGGCGGCTCGATGCTCGACGCCTGCCTGTTCATGGAGGAGACCTCCCGCGGGCTTGCCCCGATCGGCGGCTATGCGACGACGCTGATCGTCGCCGGCGCCACCGAGCGCTTCGGTACCGAGGCGCAGAAGGAAGAGATCCTCGGCGGGATCGCCGCCGGCGCGGTTGAGGCGATCGCGATGACCGAGCCCGAGGCCGGCTCCGACGTCGGCGCCCTCTCCTGCAAGGCCGAGGCGGTCGACGGCGGCTTCGTGATCAACGGCCAGAAGGTCTTCTGCTCCAACGCCCACATCTCCGACCACGTGCTGGTCGTCTGCCGCACCGACAACAGTGGCAGCAAGCACGAGGGGATGACGATGATCTGGGTCCCGCGCGACGCCGAGGGGATGGAGGTCGTCCCGATCGAGACGATGGGCGGCCGCGAGACCAACCACCTCTACTTCACCGACTGCGCCGCCCCCGCCGACGCGGTCCTCGGCGAGGTCGACCAGGCCTGGATGCAGCTGATGGCGGGCCTCAACGTCGAGCGCCTGATCCTCGCCGCGACGATGCTCGGCATCGCCCAGCGCGCCTTCGACGACCTCCTCCTCTACGTCAAGGAGCGTCGCCAGTTCGACCGCCCGATCGGCTCCTTCCAGGCGCTGCAGCACCGCATCGCCGATCTCGCCACCGACCTCAAGGCGGCCCGCCTGATGACCCACTGGGTCGCCTCGATGGTCGACGAGGACCCCGACCGGATGCTCCCCCAGGAGGCCTCGATGGTGAAGCTCTTCGTCACCGAGGTCGCCAAGCGCACCACCCTCGAGGGGATGCAGATGATGGGCGGCTACGGCTACTCCTCCGAGTACGACATGGAGCGCCTCGTCCGCACCTCGCTGGTCTCGACGATCTACGGCGGCACCTCCGAGATCCAGCGCGGCATCATCGCCAAAACGCTGGGCCTCTAGACCTCTCTCGGCTCAGGCAGTCGCAGCCGTGCGGCCGCCGTCGACCAGGGCCGGTTTGCCGACGTAGAAGCCCTGGGCGTAGTCGATCTCGAAGGCGCGGACCATGGTCAAGGTATCGGTGGTCTCGATCCCCTCGGCGACGGTCTCCTGGCCGAAGGCCTTGGCGAACTGGACGAGGGCCTGGACGAGGCGCTGGTCGGTGGGGGAGGAGGGGAGCTCGCGGATGAACTCGACGTCGATCTTCAGGTGCTGGATCGGCAGTTCCTTCAGATAGCTGAACGAGCTGAAGCCGGTGCCGAAGTCGTCGAGGCCGAGGCCGCAGCCCATCTCCGTGACCGCGACGCCGAAGGCGCGGGCGTCCTCCATGTTCGAGATCGCCGCCGTCTCAGTGATCTCGAAGTCGAGCCAGGCCGGGTTGAGCCCGTCGGCGATCGCCGCCCGCACGTCGGCGATCAGCCGCGGGTCCGAGAGGGAGGCGCCGCTGACGTTGACCGCGATCGGCTGCGAGCGGCCGGCCAGCTCGATCGCCTTGGAGAGCACCAGCCGGTCGATCTCGGTGATCAGCCCCAGCCGCTCCGCCGTCGGCAGGAACGAGGAGGGCGGGATCACGTCGTCGTTGTCGTCGAGCATCCGCACCAGCAGCTCCTCGCGCGCCACGCACTCGCGCCGCAGATCGAAGATCGGCTGCGCGTAGACGACGATCCGCTGCCGGTCGATCGCCTCGCGGATCCGGTCGGCCCAGGTCAGTTTGTGGTTCGGCCCGCTGGCAGCGTCGACCGCCCGCCCGCCGCCGTCCTCCTTCGCTTCGCAAAGCGCGATGTCGGCGGTGATCATCAGCCCTTCGGCGGTGACCTCCTCGCCGGTGCCGCCGAAGGTGGCGATCCCGACGCTGGCGCCGACGGCCGGCTTGCCCCGCTCGCGGACCAGGGCGATCAGCCGCTCGGCGGTGGCCATCGCCTGCTCCGGCGTCGCGCGCGGCAGCAGCAGCCCGAATTCGTCGGCGCAGATCCTCGCCGGAAGGTCGTCGGCCCGGGACTCTTCCCGCAACGTCGCCGCCACCGTCTCCAGCAGCCGGTCGCCCGCCTCGTGGCCGAGCGAGTCGTTGACGATGTGGAAGGAGTCGATGTCCAGCAGCAGCAGCGCCCCCGGCTGATCGCCGTGCAGCTTGTCGAGAAGCCGCTCTTCCATCGCTTCCACGAAGCTGTCTCTGTCGTAGAGCCCGCTGCTGTCGGTCGCCGCTCGCACTGTCTCCCTCAGGTGCCCGGAAGGTTTGCCGTGAAAACGACTGTACAAAGAATTGGGTAGAGCGTGTGAACCGGTACACGACTGGGCGGCGTCAGCCGGTCCCCAGGCCCCGCATGGCGCTATCCTTCGCTCAGCCTCGTGCCTCGGCCCGGGGTTTTTCTTCTGTAACGACTACCTTCAGGCACGGAACGAGGGAGAAGATGGCTCGCGGAGATGTCCGCATTGCGGTGACGATGGCTTGCGAAGAGTGCAAGCGACGTAACTACCAGACCAACAAGTCCCGGCGGAACAGCCCGGACCGCATCGAGATGCGCAAGTACTGCCGTTGGTGTGGCCACCACACCCCTCATAAGGAGACCCGGTAGCTCCAAATGGCCAAGACCCGCGCACAGCGCAAGGCCGAGCGCCGGGCTCGGGAAGCTGAGGAGCAGAAACGCTCCGGCGGGCACGAGAGCCCGGCTCAGGCTCAGCACGACACGCAGGTCCCGATCTCCGGCGACGAGGCGCTGGTCGAGGCGCGCGAGCGCGGCATGGCCGCCGGCGCCTCCGAGGAGGCGCTGCGCCTCCCCGAGGAAACCTCGCGCGGCGGTCGCCGCGCCGAGAAACGGGCCGTCAAGGAAGCGGAGAAGCGCAAGCGCGAGGAGCAGAAGCGCCGCGAGCGTGAGCAACTTGACAAAAAGCAGAAACAGGCGAAAGCCGAACGGCAGCGCTCCGGTTTCATCGGCTTCCTCATATCCTGTTGGCAGGAGCTGAAGAAAGTCCAGTGGCCGGATCGCGAGACGTTGATCCAGGCAACCGCTGTGACCATCCTCTTTGTCGCTGTCGCGGCCGCCTACCTCGGCGCTCTCGACGCGGCGTTCAGCTGGCTCATCAAGCAGATCCTCTAACCAGGGTCCCGAGACAAAGGCTTTACTTAGAGATGTATCGCTGGTACGTGATCAACACCTACTCCGGGCACGAGAACAAGGTCAAGCACAACCTCGAGCACCGGGTCGAGACGATGAGCCAGAACCGCAACGTGCGGCAGGTCGTCGTGCCAACCGAAGAGGTCTCCGTCATGAAGGACGGCAAAAAAGAGACCAAAACGAAAAACACGATGCCCGGCTACATCCTCGTCAACATGGAGATGACCGACGAGGCCTGGGGCCTGGTGAAGAACACCCCCGGGGTGACCAGCTTCGTCGGCGCCGAGCGCAACAAGCCGGTGCCGCTCTCCAAACCCGAGGTCGACCGCCTGCTCCACCGCGAGACCGCCGAGCGGCCCCGCACCCAGGCGCAGTTCTCGATCGGCGAATCGGTCAAAGTCATCTCCGGCCCGCTCTCGGACTTCTCCGGCGAGATCGCCGAGATCAACGAGGACGCGGCGAAACTCAAGGTGCTGGTCTCGATCTTCGGCCGTGAGACGCCGGTCGAGGTGGGCTACGACCAGGTCAAGAAGATCTAGGTCGCAAAGACCGCTACCCTCCTCAACCCGCGATGGCCAAGAAAGTCCTCACCCTCATCAAGCTGCAGATCCAGGCAGGCAACGCCAACCCGGCGCCGCCGGTCGGTCCCGCTCTGGGTCAGCACGGCGTCAACATCATGGACTTCTGCAAAGCGTTCAACGCGCAGACGCAGAACGAAGGCGGGACGATCATCCCGGTCGAGATCACGGTCTACGAGGACCGCTCCTTCACCTTCATCACCAAGACGCCGCCGGCCGCCGTCCTGATCAAGGAGGCGATCCGGATCTCGAAGGGCTCCGGCGAGCCCCACGTCAACAAAGTCGGGACGATCTCCGACGCGCAGATCCAGGAGATCGCCGAACGGAAGATGCCCGACCTCAACGCCAACGACATCGACGCCGCGAAGAAAATCATCGCCGGCACCGCCCGCTCGATGGGCGTCGACGTCGCCTAGGAGATCTTCATGGCCCACGGCAAACGATACCGCCAGCAGTACGAGAAAATCGACCGCGATCACGCCTACCCGCCGGCTGAGGCGATCGCGCTGATCAAAGAGACCGCCAGCGCCAAGTTCGACGAGACCGTCGAGCTGCACATCCTGCTCGGCGTCAACGTCCGCCACGCCGACGAGCAGCTGCGCGGCACCCTGGCGCTGCCGCACGGGCTCGGCCGCGATGTCACCGTCGCCGTCTTCGCCCAGGGCCAGCAGGCCCGCGACGCCGAGGCCGCAGGGGCGGACTTCGTCGGCGGTCAAGACCTGGTCGAGAAAGTCCAGGAGGGCTGGACCGAGTTCGACGTCGCGATCTCGACGCCGGAGATGATGAAAGGCGTCGGCCAGCTCGGCCGCGTGCTCGGCCCCCAGGGCCTGATGCCGAACCCCAAGGTCGGCACCGTCACCGACGACGTCGAGAAGGCGATCAACGACTCCAAGTCCGGCAAAGTCGAATACCGCACCGACCGCCAGGCGATCGTCCACATGACGGTCGGCAAAGCAAGTTTCGAAGCGAACCAGCTGCTCGACAACTACCAGGCGATCATCGAGGAGATCATGAAAGCCAAACCCTCCTCGTCCAAGGGCAAATACATCGTCTCCGCCACGCTGGCGACGACGATGGGCCCCGGCGTTCGGGTCGACTCCGGAAAATCCGCCGACCGCGAGGCCGGGGGCGCCGGGACCGAGGAGACTGCAGAGGAGCTGGCGACCGCTTAAACTGCGTCGCCGCTAACCCCAGACCATCGGCGGGGCATTGCCCAGAAGCCCGGTGCAGGTAAGACGATGAACCGCGAAGAAAAGTCAGCTGCCATAAAAGAGATTGCCGCCGAGATCGAGGGATCTGAGGCGATCTTCGCTGTCGACTACCGCGGCATCAGCGTTCCCCAAGCCGCCGAGCTGCGCTCGAAACTGCGCGAAGCCGACGCCAGCTTCCGCATCGTCAAGAACCGCCTGACGAAAATCGCCGCCGAGCAGGCCGGCGAGGAACGACTGGCCGCGCTGCTGCAGGGGCCGACCGCGCTCACCTTCGTCCGCGGCGACACCGCCCAGGCGGCGAAGGCGATCACGACCTTCAACAAAGAGCACGACGTCCTCACCTACAAGGGTGGCTTCATGGAGGCGACTTCGCTCGACGAAGTCGCCTTCAAATCGATCGCCAAACTGCCCAGCCGCGAAGTGCTGAACGGCCAGCTGGCCGGCGTCGTCGCCAGCCCGCTGACCGGTCTGGTGCGCGGCCTCGGCTCGATGATCCAAGGCCTCGCTCTCCAGCTCGGCCAGATCGCCGAGAAAGGCCTGGTCAGCGGCGAGGCTCCGGCCCCTGCCGCCGAGGAGCCCAAGGCAGAGGCCGAGGAGCCGGCGGCTGAGGAGGCTCCCGCTGAGGAGCCCAAGGCTGAGGAGGCTCCCGCCGAGGACGAGAAAGCTGAGGAGGCTCCGGCGGCGGAGGCTTCCGACGACACGACTTCAGATCAAGATTCAAACGAGGAAGAGGGGTAGCGACTGATGGCAACCAAAACTTCAACCGAGGACTGGATCGAGGAGCTGAAAGGCATCTCGGTCCTCGAGCTCTCCGAGCGGATCAAAGCGCTCGAGGAGGAGTTCGGCGTCTCCGCGACGGCCGTTGCGGCTGCTGCGCCGGCTGCTGCCGGCGGCGGCGGTGGTGGCGACGAGGGCGGCGGCGAAGAGTCTTCGACCGTCGACGTCATCCTCAAAGAGGTCGGCGGCCAGAAGGTCCCGGTCATCAAGGTGGTCCGTTCGGCGACCGGTCTCGGCCTGAAAGAGGCCAAGGCGCTCGTCGACGAGGCTCCGAAAGCGATCAAAGAGGGCGTCGACCGCGATGAGGCCGACAAACTCAAAGCAGAGCTTGAGGAGGCTGGCGCCACGGTCGAGCTCGCCTAGAGCTCAGCCGGGCGCTCTCCGATCCCGCTTGGGGAGCCAAGCCTGCAGCCGGGCGTGGCCGTGTGTTATTTTTCGCGGTCGCGCGCCTTTTGAGTGCCCCTGCCCATATTTGCGCTGTATCCACGTCCCTCTGACCGTCCGAGGAGTCGCCGACTTTGGCACGTTCTAACGCTGCCCCCGTAACCCGTAGGAGCTTTTCCCGCCTAGACAACCCTCTCGAGGTCCCACACCTGATCGACATCCAGCGACGTTCCTTCGAGGAACTGACGGATCCGAAGAGCGGTGGGCTGCGGGAGACGATCAACGACATATCCCCGATCGAGGACTACACGGGGAACCTTCAGATCGTCTTTGGCGAGTTCAAGTTCGAGGAGCCGCCGCACACGATCGAGGAGTGCCGCGAGAAGGACATGACGTACTCGCGGCCGCTTACCGCGACGGTCGCCTTCCAGAACAAGGAGACCGGCGAGATCCGTGAGCAGGCCGTCTTCATGGGGGACTTCCCGTGGATGACCGAGCGCGGGACGTTCATCATCAACGGCACCGAGCGCGTGGTCGTCACGCAGCTGGTCCGCTCCCCGGGCGCTTACGTGATGGCGCCGAAGGACCCCGAAAAGCAGGTCTTCATCGCCAACCTGATGCCGGCCCGCGGCTCCTGGCTGGAGCTCGAAGTCGACAAAAAAGGCAAAGTCTTCGTCCGCATCGACCGTAAGCGGAAACTCCCGGTCACGGTCCTGCTGCGCGCGATGGGCTACGTCGAGGACCAGCAGCTCCTCGACATGTTCGACAACTCGGTCTACCTCCGTCACACGATCGAGGCGGACACCGAGGCGACCCGGACCGAAGAGGGCGCCCTGATCGAGCTGTTCAAAAAGCAGCGCCCGGGCGAGCCGCCGTCGGTGGACGCCGCCAAAGCTCTGCTCGAGCAGCTGTTCTTCGATCCCAAGCGCTACGACCTCACCAGGGTCGGCCGCTACAAGCTCAACGCCCGTCTCGATCTCGACATCGACCTCGAGACCCGGGTCCTGACCCACGACGACATCATCGCCCTGGTCAAGGAGCTGGTGACCCTCCCGAAACTGCTCGGCATCCCCGAGGAGATCGACGAGGAGAACCCGATCAAAGACTATGCCGCGGAGGCAATCACCTACCCGCGCGAGCAGGTCTACGACCACCTCGACGAGTACGAGCACTTCGGCAACCGCCGCCTGCGTACGGTCGGCGAGCTGATCCAGGAGGCCTTCCGCATCGGCCTCTACCGGATGGAGCGCGTCGTCCGCGAGCGCCTCACCACCGAGGACTCGGACGCGATCACGCCGCAGACGATCATCAACATCCGCCCGGTCGTGGCGGCGATGAAGGAGTTCTTCGGCTCCTCGCAGCTCTCGCAGTTCATGGACCAGACCAACAGCCTCGCCGGCCTGACCCACAGGCGCCGCCTCTCGGCGCTCGGTGCCGGCGGTCTGACCCGTGAGCGTGCCCCGATCGAGGTCCGCGACGTGCACCCGACCCACTACGGCCGGATGTGCCCGATCGAGACCCCGGAGGGACCGAACATCGGCCTGATCGGGTCGCTGGCTTCTTACGCGCAGATCTCCGAGCACGGCTTCGTCACCACCCCATACCGGGTGGTCAAAGACGGCGCCGTCACCGAGGAGATCGTCCACTACGACGCGACCCAGGACGAGGACAAGGTGATCGCCCAGGCGAACTCCGAGTTCGATCCGAAAACGGGCAAATTGAAGGGTCCGCTGGTGCTGGTCCGGGCCGGCGAGCAGGAGTACGCGACCGCCGCTCCAAAGGAAGTCGACCTGATGGACGTCTCGCCGTCCCAGATCTGGTCGGTGGCGACCTCGCTGATCCCGTTCCTCGAGCACGACGACGCCAACCGCGCGCTGATGGGCTCGAACATGCAGCGCCAGGCCGTGCCGCTGCTGAAACCCGACCCGCCGTTGATCGGCACCGGGATGGAGCGCCGCGCCGCCGTCGACACCGGCGACGTCGTCCTCGCCCTGAACGCGGGCGAAGTGACCCACGTCGACGCCGAACGGATCGTCGTCAGCGGCGGCTCGAAGAAAGACGAGTACCCGCTGCACAAGTTCATGCGCTCGAACCAGGGAACGGTCATCCACCAGCGGCCGATCGTCAAGAGCGGCCAGCAGGTGAAGGAGGGCGACGTGCTCGCCGATGGCTCCTCCACCGGCGGCGGTGAGATCGCCCTCGGCAAGAACTGCCTGGTCGCCTTCATGTCCTGGGAGGGCTACAACTTCGAGGACGCGATCATCCTCTCTGAGCGCCTGGTCAAGGACGACGAACTCACCTCGATCCACATCGAGGAGTACGAGATCGACGCCCGCACGACCAAGCTCGGGGACGAGGAGATCACCCGCGACATCCCGAACCGCTCCGAGGAGAGCCTGCGCAACCTCGACGAGAAAGGCATCGTCCGGGTCGGGGCCGAGGTCGACGCCGGCGATCTGCTGGTCGGCAAGGTGACGCCCAAGGGCGAGACCGAGCTGACCGCCGAGGAGAAGCTGATCCGCGCGATCTTCAAGGAGAAGGCGCGCGAGGTCCGCGACACCTCGCTGAAAGTGCCGCACGGCGCCGGCGGGGTCGTCATCGACGTCCTCACCTTCAGCCGCGACGCCGGCGACGACCTGCCCCCGGGCGTCAACGATTTGGTCCGCGTCTACGTCGCGATCAAGCGCAAGATCCAGGAGGGCGACAAGCTCGCCGGCCGCCACGGGAACAAGGGTGTGATCTCGAAGATCGTGCCCGAGGAGGACATGCCTCACCTCGCCGACGGCACCCCCGTCGACGTCATCCTCAACCCGCTCGGCGTGCCGAGCCGTATGAACATCGGCCAGATCCTCGAGACCCACCTCGGGTGGGTCGCGGCGAACGGCTGGTACGACGACGGCTCCGAGGCCTACAAGCAGGCCCACTCCGAAGGCGACGGCCGCGTATACGTCGCGACCCAGGTCTTCGACGGGGCGACCGTCGAGGACGTCGATAACGCACTCGTCTCCTGGCAGCAGGAGAACGAAGAGCGCGGGATCGACCTCGGGCTCGACCTCAATGCCCGGCCGGGCGCCCGTGCCGCCGGCACGGCGCAGCTGTACAACGGCCGCACCGGCGAGCCCTACGAGGGCAAGGTCACGGTCGGCTACATGTACATCCTCAAGCTGCTCCACCTGGTCGACGACAAGATCCACGCCCGTTCGACCGGCCCGTACTCGCTCGTCACTCAGCAGCCGCTGGGCGGCAAGGCGCAGTTCGGCGGGCAGCGCTTCGGCGAGATGGAGGTCTGGGCGCTGGAGGCATACGGCGCCGCGTACACCCTGCAGGAGATGCTCACGGTCAAGTCCGACGACACCGTCGGGCGGGTCAAGGCCTACGAGGCGATCGTCAAGGGCGAGAACATCCCCGAGCCCTCGATTCCGGAGTCCTTCAAAGTCCTTTTGAAGGAGATCCAGAGCCTCTCGCTCGACGCCAACGTGGTCTCCGAGGGGACCGACGTCGAGATCTCCGACGAGGAGGACGACCTGCTGAAAGCCGCCGAGGAGCTGGGCATGGACCTGACCGGCGTTCGCGCCGACTCCTCCAACGGAGCCGCCGACGAGCAAGAGGAGCAGGTGGTCGCCGAGGGCGAGGGCGGAACTGATGGTGATGGTGCTGGCAAAGCCGAGGAGGCCACGCCGGCCGAGGTGGAGGACTGATGATCGACATCAACAATTTCGACGCGATTGAGATCGGGCTCGCGTCTTCGAAGAAGATCCGCTCCTGGAGTTGGGGCGAGGTCACCAAGCCCGAGACGATCAACTACCGGACGCTGAAGCCCGAGAAAGACGGGCTCTTCTGCGAGCGCATCTTCGGTCCGACCAAGGACTGGGAGTGCTACTGCGGCAAGTACAAGCGGGTCCGCTACAAGGGCATCGTCTGCGAGCGCTGCGGCGTCGAGGTCACCCGCTCCAAGGTCCGCCG
>DATIOC010000026.1:0-3287 GCA_035473555.1 Solirubrobacterales bacterium | reverse complement strand
CCTGTCCTGGCGTGGCCTCGAGGCGCTCCGGGCGTTGCGTGTTCATACGGGCAGGATCAGCCGGCCGCCTGGACGAAGCGGAAGATGTTGTCGATGAACAGGAGCACGTCCTGGCCACCCTGCTCGCGGTAGTACTCGGCCATCGTCAGGCCGGAGAGAGCGACGCGCAGGCGCGCTCCGGGCGGCTCGTTCATCTGGCCGAAGACGAGCATCGTTTTGTCGATCACGCCCGACTCTTTCATCTCGAGCCAGAGGTCGTTGCCCTCTCGGGAGCGCTCGCCGACGCCGACGAAGGCGGAGAGGCCGGAGTGCTCCTCGGCGATGTTGCGGATGAGCTCCTGGATCAGCACGGTCTTGCCGACGCCGGCACCGCCGAACAGCCCGACCTTGCCGCCTTTGGCATAGGGGGCGAGGAGGTCGATGACCTTGATCCCGGTCTCGAGGATCTCCTGCGTCGGGGTCAGGTCGGAGGCTTTCGGGGCCGGGCGGTGGATTGGCCAGCGCTCCTCGACCTTGATCTCGGGGCCGTTGTCGATCGGCTCGCCGAGCAGGTTGAAGATGCGGCCGAGGGTCGCGTCGCCGACCGGGACCGTGATCGGGCCGCCGGTGTCGGTGACCACGGCGCCGCGGGCGATGCCGTCGGTGGCGTCCATCGCGACCGCGCGGACGCGGTCGTCGCCGAGGTGCTGCTGCACCTCGCAGACGAGAACGGCCGATTCGCCGTCGTTGTCGCCGCCGCTGGTCTCGATCGTCACCGCCGAGAAGATCTCCGGCAGTTCGTCGGGGAAGACGGCGTCGATGACCACTCCGGTGACCTGCTCGACGCGCCCTACGTTGGTTCCGTTTCCGTTGCTCTCAGCCATGGGTTCCTTTGCTCGTCTCCAAAATCGTTTCGTCGTCGTCTAGCCCAGCGCCTCGGCGCCGCCGACGACCTCCAAGATCTCCTGCGTGATTTCCGCCTGACGCGCCCGGTTCATCTCCAGGGTCAGGCTGCCGATCATGTCCTCGGCGTTCTCCGCGGCGTTCCGCATCGCCGTCATCCGCGCGCCCAGCTCCGATGCCGCCGACTCGAGCAGCGCCCGGTAGACGGAGATCGTCACGTACTCCGGGATCAGCCGGGCCAGCAGCTCCTCGGGGTCGGGCTCGTAGACCCACTCCGAGCGGCTCTGGGCTTTCTCCGCCTCGGTTTCCTCTTCGTCGGCAGCGGCCTCCTCGCCGGCGCCCTCGCCGATCACCTCGGCCTGCTGCAGGGGCAGCAGGGTCTGACGCCAGACGTGCTGGGTCAGCGGCGAGACGAAGCGGTTGTAGATCAGCTCGACCCGGTCGAGATCCTGGTCGACGTAGCGGGCGGTGAGGGCCTCGCCGATTTCGCGGGCGTTGGCGAACGCCGGGCGGTCGGTGAAGCCGACGTAGGAGTCGGTCACCTCCTGCTTGCGGAAGGTCAAGGCCGAGACGCCCTTGCGACCGACGACGGCGAAGGCGGGCTCGGCGCCCTCCTCGCGGACTTTGGCCGCCATCCGCATCCCCTCGCGGATGATGTTGGAGTTGAAGGCACCGGCCAGGCCGCGGTCGCCGGTGACGAGGACGATCCCGACGCGGTTGACGTTCTCCCGCTCTTCGAGGACCGGGACCCGCGGGATCCCGCCCGCCTGGGCGGCGGCGCGGCGGGTCAGCTTGCGCATCCCCTCGGCGTAGGGCCGCATGTCGGAGATCCGCTGTTCGGCCCGCCGCAGGCGCGCCGCCGCAACCATCTCCATCGCTCGCGTGATCTTGTTGATGTTCTTGACCGACGCGATGCGGTTCTTGACTTCCTTCTGCGATGCCATGGGGGATCGGTACCCGGGCGCTAGGCCGGGGTCGCCGCCTCCTCGTCATCGCTGCTGTCGGCGTCACCCTCGGAGTCGCCCTTCGAATCGGCGGTCCGGGCGGGAGCCTCGCGCTCCTCTTTCGAGTGGACGCGGTCGGACTCGCCCTCCTCGAGCGGCTCGCCGTGCTCGTCGAAGTCGGGGCCGAAGTCGTCGACGAAGTCGGCGATCGCCTTGCCCAGCGCCTTCTCGTCGTCCTCCTCGAGCTTGCCCGTCTCTTCGATCCGGCTCAGCAGCTCGGCGTTCTCGGAGTGCAGGCGGACCCGCAGGTCGGCGAGGAACTCGCCGACGCGCTCGACTTTGATCCGGTCGAGGTAGCCGCCGGTGCCCGAGTAGATCGAGGCGACCTGGTCGCCGACCGAGAGCGGTTCGCGCTCTTTCTGTTTCAGCAGCTCGACCAGCCGTTCGCCGCGCGTCAGCGCTTTCTGGGTCTCGGCGTCGAGCTCGGAGCCGAACTGGGCGAAGGCCTCGAGGTCGCGGTACTGGGAGAGGTCGAGGCGCAGTTTTCCGGCGACCTTCTTCATCGCCTTGGTCTGTGCGTTACCGCCGACGCGGGAGACCGAGATGCCGACGTTGATCGCCGGGCGGACGCCGGAGAAGAATAGGTCGGACTCGAGGAAGATCTGACCGTCGGTGATCGAGATCACGTTGGTCGGGATGTAGGCGGAGACGTCGGAGGCCTGGGTCTCGATGATCGGCAGCGCCGTCAGCGAGCCGCCGCCGAGCTCGTCGTTGAGCTTGACCGCGCGCTCCAGGAGCCGCGAGTGCAGGTAGAAGACGTCGCCCGGGTAGGCCTCGCGACCCGGCGGGCGCCGCAGCAGCAGCGACATCTGGCGGTAGGCGTAGGCGTGCTTGGTGAGGTCGTCGTAGACGCAGAGGGCGGCCTTGCCGTTGTAGAGGAAGTGCTCGCCCATCGCGCAGCCGGCGTAGGGGGCGATGAACTTGATCGGCGCGGCCTCGTCGGCTGCTGCCATGACGATGATCGTGTTGTCCAGCGCGCCGGCGTCCTCGAGCGTGTTGGCGAGCTGCACGACCGTCGACTTGCGCTGCCCGATCGCGACGTACACGCAGATCAGGTCGCGATCCTTGTTGTTGATGATCGTGTCGATCGCGATTGCCGTCTTGCCCGTCTGGCGGTCGCCAATGATGAGCTCTCGCTGACCGCGTCCGATCGGGATCATCGCGTCGATCGCCTTCAGCCCCGTCTGCATCGGTTCGGTCACCGGCTGGCGCTGCACCACGCCGGGTGCCTTGAACTCCGCTGGGCGCAGTTCGGTCGTGTTGATGTCGCCCTTGCCGTCGAGCGGGCGCCCGAGGGGGTCGACGATGCGCCCGAGCAGCGCCTCGCCGACCGGGATCTCGAGCAGGTGCCCGGTGCGCTTGGCCGTGTCCCCCTCTGAGATCTGCTCCCAGTCGCCGAAC
>DATIOC010000025.1:0-66947 GCA_035473555.1 Solirubrobacterales bacterium | reverse complement strand
CGAGCGCGTAGACGTCGGTCGCCGGCGTCGCCTCCTCGCCGCGCACCTGCTCCGGCGCCCAGATCCTGCAGCGGCACGGCCCCGTCGAGCCGGAGATCGCCGCCGAGGTGGGGATCCAGGCCTGCGCCGGCCTCGACTACGCGCACCGGCGCGGGATCATCCACCGCGACGTCAAGCCGGGGAACCTGATGATCGTCGGCGGCCCGGTCGGCGGCGGCGAGATGGTCGTCAAGCTGACCGACTTCGGGATCGCGCGGGCGATCGAGCAGACGCGGATCACCCAGGTCGGCTCGGTGGTCGGCACCGCCGCCTACCTGGCGCCCGAGCAGGTGCGCGGCGAGGAGGCGACGCCGGCGACCGACGTCTACGCGCTCGGCGTTGTCCTCTACCAGTTCCTCACCGGCCGGCTGCCCTACGAGGGCTCCTCCCTGGCCGAGCTGGCGGTGCGCCAGCAGAACGAGAAGCCGCTGCCGCCCGACACCTACAACAGCGAAGTGCCGGAGACGCTCGGGGCGGCGGTGCTGCGCGCCTTGGAGGGCGACCCGAACCGGCGCTACGCCAGCGCCGACGAGCTTGCCGCCGGGCTGCGGCTGGGGATGGAAGGCGGCGACGTGACGCTGCCGCTGGAAGAGGGCACCGCGGCGACCAACGTCCTCGGCGGCGAGACCGCCGCGACCCGCCACATGGGTCGCGACACCGCCCAGACCGAGTACCGCCCGGCGCAGTCGCAGACCCGGCGTCCGGCGCCGCGGGCTGTTCCCGCTCCAGCCCCGGTGGCGGCCCAGCCGCGGGCCAGCCAGCCTCGCAAGCGTGGAGCCTTTTCCAGCTTCGTCCGGTTCGTTCTTGCAGCAGTGGCGTTGATCCTCGTGGCAGCCGTCGTAGCCACCGCCGTGATCGTCACGACCGACAAGGCGGCTGGGGTCAAGGTCAGCAAGGTGGCGGGCGAAACGGTCGACGCTGTCGTCGAAGAACTGAAAGACATCGTCAACAACAACAAGGAATAGCTAGCCGGCGAAGGGGGTTGGTGGGGGTCCCTGGGAGCACCTCCGCCGGGTGGATCGCGAATTTGGCTGACGCCTCAGAAGCCGTTGGCCCGGCTCCATGCTGAGTACCCAGGGACCCCCACCAACCCCCTTCTGATCAGGCGCTCCAGGGTGGCGCGCCATCGAGCACAGCAGAGCGATAGCTCTCGAAGGTTCCGCTTTGAATTGCTGCTCGGGCGTGGGTGGTTAGTTCGTGCATGTAGGTGAGGTTGTGGATGACTATTAGGCGGACGGCGGTCAGCTCCTCGGCGCGGGAGAGGTAGCTGACGTAGTCGCGGTCGTGGCGCTGGCAGGTGGTGCAGGGGCAGCCCTCGACCAGCGGTTCGCGGTTGCCGACCCAGCCGCCCTTGCGCATGTCGAGGCGCCAGCGGGTCTCCGGCGAGGGCGCGAGGGCGACGCCGTGGCGGGAGAGCCGGGTCGGGACGGCACAGTCGAAGACGTCGAGGCCGAGGGCGATGCCGCCGAGCAGGTCGTCGACCTCGCCGATCCCGAGCAGGTGCTTGGGCGCCGCCTCGGGCAACAACGGCGCGGTCATCGCCAGGACCGCCGCCATCTCCTCCTTGTCGCGGCCGAGGGTGCCGCCGATCGCGAGGCCGTCGACGCCGGCCTCCGAGACCGCCTGGGCGGATTCGCGCCGCAGGTCCTCGTGGGTCCCGCCCTGAACGATCCCGAAGACCGCCTGGCGCTCGGGGCCGTGCTCGCCGTGCCAGGCGAGACAGCGCTCGAGCCAGCGGTGGGTGCGCTCAGTGGAGCGGGCGGTGTACTCGCGGTCGGCGTGGAACGGCGTGCACTCGTCGAAGACGAGGGCGATGTCCGAGCCGAGCTGCGCCTGGACGCTCATCGAGACCTCCGGCGAGATGAACAGCTCGGCGCCGTCGCGCGGGGACTGGAAGCGGGCCCCCTCCTCGGTGATCTCGACCCGGGAGCCGTGGTCGCCGGAGCGGCCGCTGCCCTTGACCTCATTGGCGACGCCGCCGTGGGCGAGCGAGAAGACCTGGAAGCCGCCGGAGTCGGTTATCAGCGCCCGCTCCCAGTCCATGAAGCCGTGCAGGCCGCCGGCGGCGGCGATCCGCTCCGGACCCGGCGAGACGAACAGGTGGTAGGTGTTGCCGAGGATCAGCTGGTAGCCGAGCCCGGCGACCTCAGCCGACTCCAGCCCCCGCACCGTTCCCTTGGTCGCCAGCGGAATGAAGGCCGGCGTCTCGATCGGCCCGTGGGCGGTTTGGATGACGCCCGTGCGGGCGGCCCCGTCCCGGGCGCCGATCTCGAAGCGAAGTCTGTTCTCTTCCTGTCTCATCTCACGATTGGTGAGTTGTGGGCGCTATGGCGCCCTTAAATCACCAATCGTTACTCGATCAGCGAGCGGCCGGTCATCGGCTCGGGCTGGGGGATGCCGAGGAGGTCCAGGGCCGTCGGGGCGACGTCGGCGAGGATGCCGCTCTTGCGCAGCTCGACTCCCTTTGTGGTGACGATCAGCGGCACCGGGTTGAGCGAGTGAGCGGTGTTGGGCGAGCCGTCGGGCTCGAGCATGTGGTCGCAGTTGCCGTGGTCGGCGGTGACGATGCAGGCGCCGCCTTTGGCGGTGACCGCCTCGATGACCCTGCCGAGCTGGGCGTCGACCGTCTCGACCGCCCGGACCGCGGCGGGGATCACGCCGGTGTGGCCGACCATGTCCGGGTTGGCGAAGTTGATGATCCCGAAGCGGTAGTTGCTCTCGTTCCAGTGGGTGACGAAGGTCTCGGCTGCGCCCTCGGCGCTCATCTCCGGCTTGTGGTCGTAGGTGGGGACGTCGCGCGGGGAATCGACCAGCGCCCGCTCTTCCCCCTCGACCTCCTGCTCCCTGCCGCCGTTGAAGAAGTAGGTGACGTGGGCGTACTTCTCGGTCTCGGCGACGTGCAGCTGGTTGCCGCCCGCGGCGGCGATCGTCTCCGCCAGCGTCGTCGCCGGCCGCTGCTCGGGGAAGGCGACCGGGTAGGGCCAGCCCTTGCGGTAGGAGGTCATCGTCGTCAGGTCGAGGGTGAAGCCGTTGCGCGGGAACTCGTCGAAGCCGGGCTCGGCGAGGGCGCGGGTCAGCTCGCGGGCGCGGTCGGGACGGAAGTTGATGAAGATCGCGACGTCGCCCTCGGCGGCGCCGTCGTACTCGCCGATCACCGTCGGCTTGACGAACTCGTCGGTCTCCCCGCGCTCGTAGGACTCGGCGATCGCCGCAACGGCGCTCGGCGCGTGCAGGCCCTGGGCGTGGACGATCGCGTCGTAGGCGAGCTTGATCCGCTCCCAGCGGGTGTCGCGGTCCATCGCGTAGTAGCGGCCGCTGACGGTGGCGACCCGGCCGGCCTGGCGCAGCCAGCGCTCCAGCTCCTCCAGGTAGCCCTTGCCGCCGTGCGGGAGGGTGTCACGGCCGTCGGTGAAGGCGTGGAAGACGACGTCGGGGACGCCCTCCTGGGCGGCGAGCTCGATCGTCGCCTCGATGTGCTCCCAGCCGGAGTGGACACCGCCGTCGGAGACCAGCCCCAGCAGGTGCAGGCGGCCACGAGGGCTGTTGCGTGCGCGCTCGCAGGCGGCCAGCAGCGCCTCGTTTTCGAAGAAGCTGCCGTCGGCGATGGCCTCATCGATCCGGGCCAGGTCCTGCTTGACGACTGCGCCGGCACCGAGGTTGAGGTGGCCGACCTCGGAGTTGCCCATCTGCCCCTCCGGCAGGCCGACGTCCGGGCCCTGGGCCGAGAGCTGGGTATGCGGATACTCGTCCCAGAGGCGGTCGAAGACCGGCGTCTCGGCAAGCGAGATCGCGTTGCCCGGCCCCGGCTCGGCCAGCCCCCAGCCGTCGAGGATGATCAGGGCCAGGGAAGGGACCAATGGGCTCATCGGCTCAGTCTGCCGCGTCGACGATCGCGGCGAAGTCCTCGGCGTCGAGCGATGCGCCGCCGACCAGGGCGCCGTCGACGTCGGGAAGCGCCAGCAGCTCGGCGGCGTTGGCGGGCTTGACCGAGCCGCCGTAGAGGATGCGGACTTTGTCGGCGGCGGCGCCGCGCACCCTCAGCACGTCGCGGATGAAGGCGCACGCCTCCTGGGCCTGCTCGGCTGTTGCCGTGCGGCCGGTGCCGATCGCCCAGATCGGCTCGTAGGCGACGACGACGTTCTCGATCTGCCCCGGCTCGATGGCGGCGAGGTCGGCCTGCAGCTGGCGCTCGAGCACCTGCTCGGTCTCGCCGGCGTCGCGCGCCTCCTCGCTCTCCCCCACGCAGAGGATCGGCTCGAGGTCGGCGGCCAGCGCGGCGGGCACCTTGCGGGCCAGCGCCTCGTCGGTCTCGTTGAAGTACTGGCGGCGCTCGGAATGGCCGAGGACGACCGCCTCGACGTCGAGCTCGACCAGCATCGGCGCCGAGACCTCGCCGGTGAAGGCGCCCGAGTCCTCCTCGTGCATGTTCTGCGCGGCGACCTTGACGGCGGTGCCGTAGCGACGCTCGACCACCGCGGTCAGCGCCGTGAACGGCGGGCAGATCACCACGTCACTTTGGGTCGCAGCGATCCGCGGCAAAAGCGCGTCGACGAACTCGGCCGCCTCGGCGACGGTCTTGTGCATCTTCCAGTTTGCGGCGATGTAAGGGGTGCGCTCAGGCATTCGCGGTCTCCTCTTCGGCGTCGAGCAGGGCCTCTACGCCCGGCAGCTTCTTACCCTCCAGCAGCTTTAATGAGGCCCCGCCCCCGGTCGAGACCCAGTCGACCCGGTCCTCGAGGCCGAACTTGTTCAGCGCAGCGACCGAGTCGCCGCCGCCGACCACGGTCTTGCCCGGCGCGACGGCGACCGCCTCGGCGACGGTGCGGGTGCCGGCGGCGAAAGGCTCCATCTCGAAGGCGCCCATCGGCCCGTTCCAGAGCACGGTGCCGGCCCGGGCGATCGCCTCGGCGTAGCGCTCGGCGCTGCGCGGGCCGATGTCGAGGCCCATCCAGCCCTCGGGCACCTCCACCCCGTCGCTCTGTTTGCGCTCCGTATCCGCGGAGAACTCGCGGCCGAGGACGAGGTCCACCGGCAGCGAGAGCTCGCAGTCGGACTGCTTCGACCGCTCGAGCGCCTCCCCCGCCAGCTCGACGCCCTCGACCAGCGAGTTGCCGGTCTCGATCCCCTGCGCCTTGAAGAACCCGAAGCACATCGCGCCGCCGATCAGGATCTGGTCGGCGACTTCGAGGAAGCGGTCGATCACCCCGACCTTGTCGGAGACCTTGGCGCCGCCGAGCACGACGACGAGCGGACGCTCGGGCGACTCGACCACCTTTGTCAGCTCGGTCACCTCGCGCTCGGGCAGCAGCCCCGCGTAGGCCGGCAGGTAGTCGGCGACGCCGGCGGTGCTGGCGTGAGCGCGATGCGAAGCCCCGAAGGCGTCGTTGACGTAGACGTCGCCGAGCTGGGAGAGGCTTTCCGCCAGGTGCGGATCGTTCTTCGTCTCCCCCGGCTCGAAGCGGAGGTTCTCGAGCATCAGCACGTCACCGGGCCCGAGCGCGCCGCAGGTGAGGTCGACGTCGCCCTCGATCACGCCCGGGGCCAGCTTCACCTCGGTCCCCAGCAGCTCGGCGAGCCGCTTCGCCACCGGCGCCAGCGAGAGCGCCGGGTCGGGCTTGCCTTCGGGCCGCCCGAGGTGGGACATCAGGATCAGCGCCGCGCCGCGCTCGCGCAGCAGTTCGATCGTCGGCAAGGCGGCGCGGATGCGGGTGTCATCAGCAACCTCGCCGTCAGCCAAGGGGACGTTGAAGTCCACCCGGACCAGGACGCGGCGCCCCTTGACCTCGGCGTCGCGGACGCTTGCCTTGTCGAATGCCATCGGCGCCCGGCGTCGCCCGCTAGGCCAGGACCTTGCCGGCCAGCTCGACGCAGCGGTTGGAGTAGCCCCACTCGTTGTCGTACCAGCTGATCACCTTGGCCATGCGGCCGTCGCCGATCACCATCGTCGAGCCGGCGTCGACGATCGAGGAGTGCGGGTCGCCGACGATGTCGGTGGAGACGATCGCATCCTCGGTGTAGGCGAGGATCCCCTTCAGCGGGCCCTCGGCCGCGGCCTTCAAGGCGGCGTTGATCTGCTCGGTGTCGAGCGGGTTCGGGGTCGTGAAGACGAGGTCGACGGCGGAGCCGGTCGGGACCGGGGCGCGCATCGAGAACCCGTTCAATTTCCCGTTCAGCTCCGGCAGCACCAGGCCGACAGCCTTGGCGGCGCCGGTCGTCGTCGGGATCAGGTTGAGCGCCGCGGCGCGCGAGCGGCGCGGGTCCTTGTGCGGCATGTCCTGCAGACGCTGGTCGGCGGTGTAGGCGTGGATCGTCGTCATCAGCCCCTGCTCGATCGTGAACGACTCGTGCAGCACCTTGGCCAGCGGCGCCAGGCAGTTGGTCGTGCAGGAGGCGTTGGAGATGACGTGGTGGTTCTCGGCGTCGTAGTCGCTCTCGAAGTTGACGCCGAGGGCGACGGTCACGTCCGGTTCGGTCGCCGGAGCCGAGATGATGACCTTCTTGGCGCCGGCCTCGAGATGCTTGGCGGCGTCGGCGCGCTTGGTGAAGAAGCCGGTCGACTCGATCACGACGTCGGCGCCGAGCTCGCCCCACGGCAGGGCGGCCGGGTCCCGCTCGGAGAGGACCTTGAGCTCGTCGCCGCCGGCGACGATCGTGTCGCCGTCGACCTCCACCCCGCCCGGGTAGCGGCCGAGGATCGAGTCGTACTTGAGCAGGTGGGCCATCGTCGGCGTGTCGACCAGGTCGTTGACGGCGACGAAGTCGATGTCCGCGCCCGACTCCTTGGCGGCGCGGAAGACGTTGCGCCCGATGCGACCGAAACCGTTGATGCCGACCTTCACAGCCATGAACCCAATCCTCCTGTTTTTGTGTGGGGAAACCGATCGTAAGGACTCGGCACTGCGGGCTCCGCGCTCAGTCGGAGCCGATGGTGATCTCGATCTCGTACCCGTCCGGGTCCTTTAGAAAAGCCGAGTAGGAGCCGGAGCCGTGCGAGCGCTGCTCGCCGGGATCGCTGACGCTGACGCCGCCCGATTTGACCCCGTTCTCCCAGGCGGCCTTGACCGCGACGATCCCCAGCGCCGAGAAGCTCAAGAGCCCGAAGCCCGGCTGCGGGTCGTGCTTCGAGGAGACGAAGAAGACGGGTTTGGCAATCCCCCAGCCGATCGTCTGATCCTGCTCGAAATGCCGTCGCCATCCCAGCGGGGCCAGCATCGAGTCGTAGAAGGCGGCGCTGCGGTCGAGATCGCCGACCTCCAGGAGGACGTGGTGGAGCATTGAGGCTAGGAGGCTATAGATCTAGCCGGATCGCGGGGTCCAGCGAAAGTACCGAATCGCCAGGAGCAATCCTGCAATTCCCCAGAGGGCGACGATCGCGAGGTTGTCCCAGGAGACCGCGGAGCCGCCGGCGGGGACGTAGGCGTCGAAGAAGGCGTCGAAGAAGTGGCGCACCGGGAAGAGGTCGGCGAAGGAGATGACGCCGTTCGGCAACTGGTCTTCGGGGATGAAGACGCCGGAGAGGAAGTAGAGCGGCAGCAGCAGCGCGTTGACGATGGCGGCGGCGGCATCCTGGGATGGAATCGCGGCGGTCAATGCGATGCCGAGGCAGCAGAAGGAGGCGGCGCCGATGACGAGGGTGAGGAGGATCGCGGGGAGGCGGCCCCAGGGCACGTCGGCGCCGAACAGGGCGCCGATCGCCGCCAGCAGGACCAGCATCATCAGGGCGACGACGATCGAGTTGCCGACCCGGCCGGCGATGAAGACCCAGGGCGGCATCGGGGTACCGCGACCGCGCTTGAGGCGGCCGTCTTCGCGGGCGATCACCAGGGTCATCGCCAGCGTCTGCATCGTCGCCGAGATGATCGCCAGCGACATGATCGCCGGCACGTAGTAGGTGGTCGCGTCGATCCCGCCGCGGACGTTGACGTCTTCGCCGCTGAAGACGACGGCGAGGATGAGGAAGAGGATCACGGGGAACATCACCGTGAAGAAGACCGAGGCCGGGTTGCGCCAGAAGGCCTTCTGGTCGTAGCGGAACTGGTGGCCGACGAGGGCGAGGCCGTTCACGAAACGTCCCCTCCATCGGCTGGCGACTCCGCGGCCGCGGTGAGCTCGAGGTAGACGTCCTCGAGCGAGGGCCGGGTCACTTCGAGGCCCTCGAGCTGCTCGCCGTCGGCGAGCGCCTTCGCGGTCAGCTCATGCAGCGCCTGCACCGGGCTCGTCGTCTGCAGGACGACCTCCTGGCCGGCCGAGCGGTAGCGGATCGTCGTCTCGCCGCTTTCCCGCTCGCCGAGATCCTCCGGGGTGCCGCGGGCGACGATCTGGCCGGCGGCGATGATCGTCACCCGGTCGGCGAGGCGCTGCGCCTCGTCCATGTAATGGGTGGTGAGGAAGACGGTCTTGCCGAGGTCGCGCAGGCCGGCGATCACGTCCCAGGCCTGGCGGCGGGCGGAGGGGTCGAAGCCGGTGGTCGGCTCGTCGAGAAAGAGCAGCTCAGGGTCGCCGATCAGCGCCATGCCGACGTCGAGGCGTCGCTGCTGGCCGCCGGAGAGGCGGCCGGTGCGCTCGTCGGCTTTGCCCTCCAGCCCGATCAGCGCGATCACGTCCTCGCTGGGGCGCGGGGCGCGGAAGTAGCCGGCGTAGAGGTCGAGCGACTCGCGCACGGTCAGGTAGGGGTCGAGCCGGCCGCTCTGCAGGACGATGCCGATCCGCTCGCGCCACTCGCGCCCGGCGCGCTCGGGGTCCTCGCCGAGCACCGTCACCTCTCCCCCGCTGCGCTTGCGGTAGCCCTCGAGGATCTCGACCGTCGTCGTCTTCCCGGCGCCGTTCGGGCCGAGGAAGGCGAAGATCTCGCCGCGGTGGACGTCGAGGTCGATGCCGCGGACGGCCTCGGTCGAGCCGTAGCTCATCCGCAGGCCCTTGATGGAGATGACGGGGTCAGGCAAGGGGGGCGATTCTAGGTCGCCGTCACTCAAACGCGGTGTCGCGGTGCTTGACCCGGACGATCACGTCCTCGCGAGCCGCCAAGTCGCGGCGGATGCGGTCGGCGACGGTGATCGAGCGGTGGCGGCCGCCGGTGCAGCCGACGGCGATCGTCAGATGGCTCTTGCCCTCGGTGACGTAGGCGGGGACGAGGAACTCGAGCAGCGGCAGCAGGCGCCCGTAGAACTCGCCGGCCTGGGTCCCGGACTCGACATAGGCGCGGACCTCCTCGTCCATCCCGGTCATCGGCCGCAGGCGCTCGTCGTAGTGCGGGTTCGGCAGGAAGCGGACGTCGAGGGTGAGGTCGGCGTCGCGCGGCGGCCCGTTCTTGAAGCCGAAGGTGAGCAGGGTCAGCGCCAGCTTGCCGCTCTCCTCCTGGCCCAGCAGTTCTTCGGTGATCTGGCGGCGCAGCTCGGCCCCGGTCAGTTCGCTGGTGTTCATCACCTTGTCGGCGCGCTCGCGCAGCGGCGCCAGCAGCTCGCGCTCGGCCCGGATCCCGTCGACGATCCGCCCTTCCGGCGCCAGCGGGTGGCGGCGGCGGGTCTCCTTGTAGCGGTCGAGCAGGATCTCCTCGTCGGCCTCGAGGAAGAGCACCATCGGCCGCAGCCCTTCGGCCTCGAGGTCGTCGAGCACCTGCAGCAGGTCGTCGAAGTACTCGCCGCCGCGCACGTCGGAGACGACCGCGGCGCGCTCGACGCCGCTGCCCTCGTGGCGGAAGAGCTCGCCGAGGCCGGCGATCATCCGCGGCGGCAGGTTGTCGACGCAGAAGTAGCCGCCGTCCTCGAAGGCGGCGATCGCCTCGGACTTCCCCGCCCCGGAGTGGCCGGTGATGACGACCAGCGTCACCTGCTTCGGCATCGCCACCTCAGTTGGTTCGGTTGAGCTGCTCATGTATCTCGCGGCCTACTTTGCCAGGCAGACCGGGCACTGCCTCGAGCTCCTCGCGGGTGGCGGCGAGAAAACGCTCCGGCGTGCCGAAGTGTTGCAGCAGGGCGCGCTTGCGGGCCGGGCCGATCCCGGGCAGCTCGTCGAGGACCGAACCTTCGAGCATGCCGCGGTCGCGGCGGCCGCGGTGGTGCTCGATCGCGAAGCGGTGGGCCTCGTCGCGGACCCGCTGCAGGAGGCGCGAGGCCTCCGAGTCGGCGGCGAGGTCGAGTGGCTCCGAGCGGCCGGGGACGTAGACCTCCTCGAGGCGCTTGGCGAGGCTGACGACGGTGACGCCGCGCTCGGTGAACGGCTGCAGCGCCCGCACGCCGGCGGCGAGCTGGCCTTTGCCGCCGTCGATCAGGATCAGCGAGGGGAGCGAGGCGAAGCTGGCGTCGCGTTTGCGGTCGTGGGGCGAGAGGTCGGCCTGTTCGAGGTAGCGGGCCATCCGCCGCGACAGCACCTCCTCCATCGAGGCGAAGTCGTCGGGGCCGCCGTTGCCGGTGCCGCCCTCGCGCAGGTCGCCGCGGACTTTGAAACGGCGGTAGTCCGACTTCTTCGTCGCCCCGCCCTCGAAGACGACCATCGAGGCGACGGTGTGCTCGCCGCCGATCGTCGAGATGTCGAAGCCCTCGATCCGCACCGGCAGCTCCTCCATCCCCAGCGCCTCGGCCAGCGCCGAGAGCGACTCGACCCGGCGGGTGCGGCGGTGCTCGCGGCGCAGCCGGTCCTGGTCGAGGGCCAGCTGGGCGTTGCGCTCGGCCATCTCACGCAGCCGCCGTTTGTCGCCGCGCTCGGCGGCGCGGACCTCGACCGGGGCGCCGCGGCGCTCGCTCAGCGCCTCGGCCAGGACCGCGGCACGGTCGCGCAGGTAGGGGCCGACGATGATCGTCCGTGGCATCGAGGGCGAGGCGGCGTAGTACTGGGAGACGAACTCCTCGGCGACCTCGGCCGGCTCGCGTTCGCCCTCGTTCTCGAGGTAGAAGCTCTGGCGCTGGGCGAGGATCCCGTCGCGGACCTGGAAGACCTGGGCGTTGGCGTCGGTCCCCTCGACCGCGATCCCGATCAGGTCGGCGGTCCCCATCGTCGCCCCCGCCACCCGCTGGCGCTCGAACAGGGAGCGGATCGCTTTCAGCCGGTCGCGGTGGATCGCCGCCCGCTCGAATTCCTGCGCCTCGGCGGCCACCGCCATCTTTTCCTCCTCGGCGCGCTCGATCTGGCGGTAGCGGCCGGAGAGGAAGTCGACGATCGCCTCGATGTTGCGGCGGTACTCCTCCTTGCTCACGTACCCGACACAGGGCGCCCCGCAGCGCTTGATGTAGTAATCGAGGCAGGGGCTGCCGGAGCGACGGCCCGGCTCCTTTCCCTCGCAGGTGCGGAACTGGAAGAGGCGGCCGAGCAGGTCGAGCGTCTCCCGTACCCGGCGAGCGCTGGAGAAAGGCCCGAAGTAGGCGCGGCCGCTGCGGTGCTTCTCGCGGGTGAAGTAGACGCGGGGGTAGTCCTCGTCGAGGCTGACGCAGACGTAAGGATAGGACTTGTCGTCGCGGAGGCGGATGTTGAAGCGCGGCCGGTGGCGCTTGATGAAGCTCTGCTCGGTCAGCAGGGCCTCGGCCTCGTTGGCGGTGACGAGGTACTCAATCCGGTCGATGCGCGAGGTGAGGCGGGTGTCGCCGCCGGAGAAGTGGGAGGCGATGCGTTTGCGGATCGAGCGCGCCTTGCCGACGTAGAGCAGCTCGCCGTCGCGGCCGTAGAAGAGGTAGACGCCGGGCTGGTCGGGCAGCGATTTGCGCTGTTGGGCAATCCGCTCGGCGCGGCTCAGCGCCTTCTCGCCGCCGTCGCCGCCGTCACCTTTTCGCCTGCCTTTTGCCATCCCACTAAGGGTAGGCTGCTGGCCACCCGGCCAACTTTTGAAGTCAGAGGGAGAGAGATGACCAGCGAGACCGTGAACCCGCCGCAGCTGAACACGATCAAGATCGAGATCGACGGGGAGATCGGCACCCTCACCCTGGACCGGCCCGACGCCTTCAACGCGATGAGCCCGGAGATGATCGGCGAGATGATCGTCGCCTTCGGCTGGCTGGCGGACCAGGCGCCGCTGCGCGGCCTGATCGTGACCGGCTCCGGCAAGGCGTTCTGCGCCGGCGGCGACGTCACCTGGTTCCGCAAAGGGGTCGAGTCCGACGAGATCGACCTGCCCTCCGACGTGCGCCGTGGGGCCGAGGCGCTGCACCAGGCGATCATCGACCTGCGGCGGATCCCCTACCCGGTGGTCGCGGCGATCAACGGACCTGCGGCCGGCGCTGGCTTCTCGCTGGCGCTCGCCTGCGACATGCGGATCTCCTCCAGCGCCGCCTTCTTCGCCCCCGCCTATGGGCGGATCGGCGCCTCCCCCGACGGCGGCATGACCTACTTCCTGCCGCGCGTGGTCGGGCCGAGCAAGGCGCTGGAAATCCTGCTCGAGGACCCGAACATGAGCGCCGCCGAGGCGAAGGAGCTGGGCCTGGTGCGCGAGGTGGTCGAGCCCGACGAGCTGATGGCGAGCGCGCAGGCGCTGGTCGGCGAGCTGGCGAAGAAGGCGCCGCACTACGTGCGGATGGCGAAGAAGCTGGTCGGGGTCAGCATCGAGAACTCGATCAACGACCACCTGCAGCTGGAGCGGCACGGAATCGCCGACTCGATGGCGACCGAAGACCTCCGCAACGGGGTCGAGACCTTCTTCAGCGGCGGCACCCCGGAGTTCCACGGCCGCTGAACCCGGTGCCCACGCCGCCCGTATCGCGGCTAAAGTCGAGTTGACCGTTCTCTGCGGGAAAGGAACGTAATGAAGAAATTTGCAGCCCTGTTTGCCCTGCTCCTCGCCGCCCTGGCGCTGGTCGCCTGCGGCGGTGGCAGCGACACCACCGGTAGCGAAACCGCCGCAGCGCCGGAAACGACGCAGGAAGCCGAAGGCGAAAAAGAAGCCGAAGGCGGCACCGCGGGCTCAACCCCGTTCGTCGACATCGAAGCCGAACCGAACGGTCAGCTTCTCTTCCTGCCCAGTGAAGAAACCGCCAAGGCCGGCAAGACGACCATCAACTTCATCAATTCCTCGCCCGTCCCTCACGACATCGCGTTCGAAGACTCGAGCGGCGAAACCATCGCCAAAACGGAAGTCATCAGCGAAGGGACCGACTCCACCACCGCCGAGCTGAAGCCCGGCAAGTACACCTACTACTGCACCATCCCGGGCCACCGCCAAGCCGGCATGGAAGGCACGCTGACCGTCAAGTAGCGCCGAGCACAGCGGTGGGACTTTTGGTCGCTATAGAGGCCAAAAGTCCCACCGCTGAGGCGTGAATCACGATTCGAAGCGAAGGAGTTCCCACATGACCGACAGCAAGCGACGAATCGCCTTCGTCCAGTCCAGCTGGCACAAGGACCTCGTCGACCAGATCAAGAAGGGGTTCTCGAGTGAGATGGCCGAACTCGGCACGCCGGTGGAGAACATCGACTTCTTCGAGGTGACCGGCGCCTTCGAGATCCCCCTCCACGCCCGCCGCCTGGCCGAGACCGGCAGCTACGACGCCGTCGTCGCAGCCGGCCTGGTCGTCGACGGCGGCATCTACCGCCACGAGTTCGTCGCCGAAGCGGTGATCGGCGGCCTGATGCAGGTGCAGCTCGAGACCGGCATCCCGGTCATCTCAGCCGTCCTCACCCCCCACCACTTCCACGAGCACGAGCCCCATCGCAGCTTCTTCTTCGATCACCTCAAGTCGAAGGGCACCGAGGCGGCCCGGGCGTGCTCCCACACTGTTGAAGCGCTCGAGCGCCTGCCCGCTCTACCTACTTGAACCGAAAGCTGGCGAGGTCGTCGAATCCAGTCGATCTTTATACAGTTAGGTTTTTTAAGTATGTAAATCTTTTCCATCCATAGCCCAGCGACGTGCTTTGAGGGGAATGTGATGGCGCGAAAGATTGAGATGAGTGGATCGGAATTTGCCCAGGTACTCGCCTGCTTCGGCGATCCCTGCAGCACCGCGATCCCCGGCGGCGAGCCGGAAGCGATACCGCCGGACCCGGAAAGCTGCCAGCACTGGATCGAAATGGTCTACGTACTCAAGGCGGCGGATCTCGCGATCGCGCAATCCTCCAACCAGGGGGGCGGAGGCAGGGCGCTGGCGACGATCGTCGACGACTTCTGCGGCACCCCTCCGCGGTGGCCGCTCCCCTGGCCGAAGCGGAAACCGTTCAAACGGGAAGCTCTTTCCGCCGTCCAGCTGCTTGCCGCCGCCGCCCGGTTCCAAGAGGCCGCCGACTCACTCGACTCGAGCCAGGAGCTGGCGGAGGTAGCCGACCAGCTGTTCGAGGCTGGCCTTGGGCGATTCGCCGAGCAGGGCCCTCGGTAGACGTCCTGGACAGCCGGGACTACCCGGCAGCAGCCATGACCCGCGTCGAGTCGCCAGCGAAGTGGCGCTCGTTGACTTCGGTCCAAGTCGGGTGAAACAGGGTCTCTCAGTGGGGCTCCTATCGTCGACTAGAGCGACGTTGCATAGCCGTGAATAAAGGGAACGGAGACTTGAAGCGGTGTCGACCCAGCGGCCGACACCTTCAGAGACGATCCGGCCGACAACAGAGCGCGTTGCATGACAAAGGCTCCAGAGCACTCAGCAACTCGATAGGCTCCCGCCCGGAATCAATGCTGCGACTCACCCACCTCAAAGTCAATGGCCTGCTAGGTAGGTTCGACCACGACATTCCCTTCCCCGGAGATTGGGCGTTCGTCATTGTCCACGGCCCAAACGGGGTTGGGAAGACGAAGTTACTCGAACTTATCGATGCGGTCGCTAATGATCGGGTTGTAACGGCGATTGATATTCCTTTCACCTCTGCGGAGTTTTCCTTCGAAGACGGGAGCGTCTTGGATCTGGTCCGCATTTTCCAGGACCACGCACAGACGCTAGAGGGCGAGCAGGGCCACACTCCCCGATTGCGGATACGCCTTCACCGTCCCAGTGGCGAGACCGCCGAGATCGTGCTCGATCAAAACGACTTTTCGCTCTCGGCGCCCAATCTGCGCCTCATAGAACGCGAATTTCCAGTCGAACGGATTGAAGCCAACCTCTGGATTGACCGTGCCCAGGACGATTACATTGACCGGAGGGAGTTAGCGCTCAGATACGCAAGCTATCTGGGAGAGCACACCGGCCCGGGCGGCGTAATGCCCGAACCCATCACGTCGTTTCTCAAGGACTTCTCTGTGCACCTAATTGAGACCCAACGTCTCATCAGATTTCCCATCCCCGGCACGCGTAACAGGCCGAGTGAGATGCAAAGAAGCACGGTTTTGCGATACGCGACGGATTTAAGTGGTCGCCTTGGGGATG
Organism: Solirubrobacterales bacterium; assembly: GCA_035473555.1. GTDB lineage: Bacteria > Actinomycetota > Thermoleophilia > Solirubrobacterales > 70-9 > VAYN01. Next base: position 51,642 of record DATIOC010000025.1, on the reverse strand, counting down.
CGCTCGCAGAAAATTCTCGTACCTCGCAACGCCTTGACCGGACGTTCCCAAAACGGGTTCTCGACCGTCCTCCCCCTGCGGAGGCCACGGATGAGCGTATTCGCGAGCGCTACGCGAACCAGACCCGGCTGCGCAATGAGCTCGCTGATATCGCGGTTCTAGACGCGTCGTTCACCGATGTTCTTTTGCCGGAAAAAGCATTGGAAGACTGGGAGCGAAGGATGTTGTGGACCTACTTGGATGACACGGACAAAAAGCTGTCTACGTTCCGGCAGCTCTTGGACCGGGTGCAACTTCTTAGACGGATAGTTAATTCACGGTTTCTGTTCAACGAACTGACTATCGACCGGGACCGTGGATTTGTCTTTAAAACGAAATACGGTCAAGAGATCGGAGCCGATGCCCTTTCGTCGGGTGAGCAGCACGAGCTCGTTCTTGCGTATGACTTGCTGTTCAATGTTCAGCCCGAGACGACCGTCCTAATAGATGAGCCGGAGCTTTCTCTCCACGTTACTTGGCAGCGCCAGTTCCTCGATGACATCGTGGAGATTGCAGATCTTGCCGCGCTGCGTTTCGTAGTCGCCACCCACTCACCTCAAATTATTCATAAGTGGTGGGACCGCGCAGTCCCACTCCACGAAGGAATCCCGGAAGACTAATGCGCGAAGGACTAAGCGGTGATGACATATTTGCGGAGCTAATGATGCTTCGAACTGCTGATGCACGAACGTTTGTCCTGCTTGAGGGACCCTCCGATTGCCGAGCCTTAGACCCACATATTGAGTCTCATTCAGCGCGAACCCTGCCTGCCTACTCAAAATCTGCATTAGAACGGACGGTTGCTCTTGTGGACGAGCGAGATTTTGAGCGAACGCTTGGCATTCTTGATCGAGATTGGGTTGATGTCATTCATGCACCAGTCGAATCCGACAATTTGGTTTACACCGACGACTACGACCTTGACGCGACTATCCTTTTGAGCGGCGATGTGCTGGAGCGGCTGGTCTCGAGCGTAACCAATCGGGACCAACGGGAAACCCACTTAGCCAAAATGGCATCGTCAGTAGAAGACAGTCTCGTCACAGTCTCGGCTCGGATCGGGATTGGCCGAATGATTTCCACTCGCGACGGCTATGGGGTGAAGTTCGAAGGGTTCCCTGTACATACGTGCCTGGATCTTGATTCAGGTGAGGTGGATGTAGGTACGCTGGCCACGATTGCCGTCAGTCGATCCAAAGCCCCGCGAGTAGAGGCGTCAGAGCTTGCAGACTTAATTGATGCTCATGAGTTTGATCCAGAAGAATGTCGGATGTACTGCTCAGGGCATGACCTCGCAGCGACTATCGTCGCATTCATTCGGAACCGTTGGGGGGGCGGGAGTATCTCCCGTGACACGGTTGAAAACATGGCACGTGCCGCTCTGGGATGCGAGGATCTCAAGAGCATGAGCTTTTTCGAGGCCGTCAAGGATTGGGCAATGAAGAATCAAACGACTGTGTGGAGCTGCAGTTAAGGGCTCCTAAGCTGAGGCCATAACCCGCGTCACCGAGTCGCCGACGAAGCAGGGCTTGTCGCCGCCCTCGACCTCGATGGTGAAGCGGGTGATGACCTCGTACCAGTTGGCGCCCTTGTCGTCGACTGAGACGACCTCGGCTTTGGCGCGGATCTTGGAGTCGACGGGGACCGGGGCCGGGAAGCGGATCTTGTTCCAGCCGTAGTTGACGCCGAGGGCGAAGCCGGTGGAGCTGATCAGCTCGGTTCGGAATCCATCGACGGTGGCGAGGGTGAGGTTGCCGTGGGCGATCGTGGTGCCGTAGGGGCTCTCAGTCTTCGCCCGCTCGGGGTCGACGTGGATCCACTGGTGGTCGCCGGAGAGCTCGGCGAAGGCATCGATGTCGGCCTGGGCGATCGTGCGCCACTCGCTCGGGCCGACCTCCTGGCCGACCAGCGCCTTCATCCCCTCGACCCCGTTCACCTCGGTTGCCATCGGCGGGCAGTCTAACCGCGAGACCGCAAAAACCCTCCTCCAAGGAGGATTCTTGCGGTCTCGGCGATCAGTCGGTCCAGAACTCGGGGTCGAGCGAGCCGTCGCCGTCCTTGCGGGGGCCGAAGACGAGCACCTCGAGGCCGTCGTCGCCGGCTTCGAAGGCCCGCATCACCTCGGGGGAGACGCGGATCGCGTCGAGCGTCTCGACCTCGATGATCTCGTCGTCGAGTTTGAACAGGCCGTCGCCGCGGACGATCACGTAGACCTCCTCGGCGTCCTCGTGCTGGTGGCCGAACGGCTGGCGCTTGTTCGGCTTCAGGCGGTGGAAGCTGAAGCCGGTCTCCTCGGTCTCCAGGTCGCCCTTGGCGAACCGTGCCTCCATCTTGTCGCTGTGGCCGAAATCCTCGGCCGAATCCTTGACCTCTTCCAGCTTCTTGTGGGTGAACGGGTTGCGCATGGGGTCCTTTCGCTCGCTGACGTCACCGGCAACTTACCCCGGATGGGTAGCCTTGACGCGTGGCCGGTCCCGTCAGTCGCGTTCTCTCCAGCACCCAGCTGGCGATGCTGGCCGAGCACGGCGAGGAGCGGACCGCGCCGGTGGGAGAGAAGCTCTTCGAGATCGGCGACGAGACCTACCCGTTCATCGCCATCCTCGAGGGCGAGGCGGCGGTGCTCGACGGGGCCGGGAACGAGATCGTCCGCCACGGCGCCTCCGGCTTCCTCGGCGAGATGAACCTGCTCTCCGGCCAGACGGTCTTCCTTACCGCCGTCGTCACCGAGCCGATGCGCTACATCGCGGTCGAGCGGGAAGAGCTGCGCAAGCTGCTGCGCGAGGACGCGCCGCTCTCCGACATCCTCCTCTCCGCCTTTGTCCAGCGGCGCGAAATGCTGCAGCAGCGGCAGGGCATCGGGATCGAGATCGTCGGCTCGCGGAGCTCGGCGCCGACCCGCCGGCTGGTCGACTTCGCGAAACGCCAGCGGCTGCCCTTCACCTGGCTGGACCCGGCCGAGAGCGAGGAGGCGGCGCGGGCGCTGGAGGGGCTGGAGCCGTCCGAGATCCCCTTGGTGCGACTGCCGGGCGGAGCCGAGCTGCGGGCCCCGAGCGAGGGCGAGCTCTCACGGGCGCTGGGGATCGGGCTGGAGCTAGGCCCGCGCGAGGAGGTCGACCTGCTGGTGATCGGTGGCGGCCCGGCGGGGCTTGGCGCCGCCGTCTACGGCGCCTCGGAGGGCTTGGACACGCTCGTCGTCGAGAGCACGGTGCTGGGCGGGCAGGCCGGGACCTCGCGGCGGATCGAGAACTACCTCGGCTTCCCGGCCGGGATCACCGGCACCGAGCTGACCAGCCGCGCCGTCACCCAGGCGCGCAAGTTCAACGCCCGCACCGCGACCCCCTACCGAGCGCGAGCGCTGGAGCCCGGTGACGGCCGGCACCTGGTCCGCCTCGAGGAGGGAAACGAGATCTCCGCCCGCGCCGTCGTGGTCGCCACCGGCGCCGAATACCGCAAACTGCCGGTCGCGAACCTCGAGGAGTACGAGGGCCTGAGCGTCTTCTACGCCGCCGGCCCGCCCGAGGCCCAGATCTGCGGCGGCCAGCGCGTCGCCGTCGTCGGCGGCGGCAATTCAGCCGGCCAGGCGGCCGTCTGGCTGGCGCGCGGCGGCGCCCTGGTGACGCTGCTGCACCGGCGCGCGGACCTGGCCGAGACGATGTCGAGCTACCTGCTCGACGAGCTCGACCGCTTCGGCGTCAGCGTCCGCGACCGCAGCGAAATCGCCGAGCTGCACGGTGACGAGGGACGGCTCGAAGCGGTGACCCTGACCGACGGCAGCCGCTGTCCCTACTCGTTCCTCTTCCTCTTCCTCGGCGCCTCGCCCTGCACCGACTGGCTCGGCGAGGCGGTCGCCCGCGACGAGAAGGGCTTCATCCGCACCGGCTCGGAAATCGGCGCCGAGGGCCTGCTCGAGACGAGCGTGCCGCGGGTCTACGCCGCCGGCGACGTCCGCGCCGGCTCGATCAAGCGCTGCGCGATCGCGGTCGGCGAGGGCGCTGCGGTGGTGCGCTTCGTCCACGAGCACCTGGCGCCGAGCCCGGTCAAAGGCTGAACGGGACCGACTCCGCCTGCGAGTAGAGCTCGCTGTCGCGCAGGGCGTGGATGGCGAAACCGGGGCAGTCGACCACCCGGTACTTGTCCTCCTCCTCGAAGTCGGGGCTCACCTGCCAGTAGGTGCTCGGCGCGGCGAGGACCGGGCGGCCGGCCAGCGCAGAGGTGGCGACGCGGTGCAGGTGGCCGCCGGTGATCCCGAGCAGCTGCGGGTGGCGGGCGACGACCTCGGCCAGCACCTCGCGCTGCGGCGCCAAGAGGTTAATTTCATCCCACTCCGGGATGCCGGTAGCGAGCGGAGGGTGGTGGAGCGCGAGCAGAGTCGGCGCCTGCGGCTCGGCCGCCAGCTCCTCGTCGAGCCAGCGCAGCTGATCGGGCGGGAAGTCGCCGGGGTCCTGGCCGGGGACGATCGAGTCGAGGGCGACGAGCCGCAGATCGCCGACCATCACCGAGTAGTTGACCGGCTCGCCCCCCTCACCGGGCAGGTCGAAGGCCGCGCGCAGCCGAGCCCGGTCGTCGTGATTGCCGGGGATGACGTGCAGCGGGGCCTCCAGCCGCGCGAGCATCTCCCGCACCAGTCGATAACCCTCGGCGGCGCCGTCGTCGGTCAGGTCCCCCGACACCAGCACCGCATCGGGCCGGTTCGGCAAAGCTCGCACCGCCTCGATCACCGCGTCCAGGCGCGGGACCGGGTCCATCCCGTTCTCGTTGCCGCCGATATGGAGGTCGCTGAGCTGGACGAGGAGGGTTGGCGCTGCCACGACCGCAACTATCCCCAAACTCACCCGACATCGTCTTCCACTGCTGCGAGCGAAGGCACCCGGCGCTCCGGCGGGGTGCCTTCATTGGCGGTAGTGGGCTGTCGTTAACCGAGTTCGATTACAACCGCTCGCAGCGATGCGGCGGTGGCGCCGCTGCACCCGGTGGTACCGAACGAGAGTGCTGACAGAGTCTGCGCCTGCCCTGCAGCCTGCAACGCAATCGCGGCCGAGCTGGTACCGATCGGTTCGTTGTTGAAGGGCGGTTTGCCAGATGCGTTATTCCAAAGGCCGGCACCGTTCACGGGCGCCCCATTGACCAGCAGATCGACGAAGGGGTTACATACATCCCCTTCTGGACCATCGGCGTCGATGGGGTTGCCCTTCAGTTCGACGAGGAGCTCGTACGATTTCCCAGCCGCCGGAGTGAAGGTGGGCGTGCCGGCCAATGGGACGAGGGTTCCGCCGGGGGGTTCAGCGTTCAGGCCAGGCACCGCCGCCGACGTCACTTCCGCGACCTGGATGCCGGCGAGAGCTCCCGCGGCCAAATCGGACCGGCTCAGAGTGCCTTTCTTCACCTTTGCCGAGGTGATCGCGTCCTTCTTGACCTTGGCAGTGGTCACCGAGTTGGGCCCGAGGTTCTTGCTCTTCACCGCGCTCTTGGCCAGGTTGCGGGTCTTGACCGCATTCGCCGCGATGTTCGTGCTCTTCACCGAATTCTTCCCGAGCGTCGAGGCCGCGTAGACGACGCCTCCACTCAGGGCGAGAAACAGAGCGACCGTCGCGACGACGTTCGCGTACGAAAACACCATGCCGAACCGCTTCATAGATCAGTCCTTTCGACTGAGAGATTGCTCAGTTAACGGACCGGCAGGCTAACAGTAGGAACCACTGAAAAATCGGAAGATATGCGGGTATTTAAAGGGGCACCTATTTTCGACCTGGGAGCGGAATCGGAACCACCTCGAGGCCCTCGATTCTTTCGAAGTCGCGGGCATTGCAGGTGTAAATCGGCAGACGCCCGGCCAGGGCAATTGCGGCGATCATCGCGTCCTTGCTTCGGGCTGCCGATTTGTGTCCGGCCTGCCGCAATGAGGCCGAGACGCTCCCAAAGACTCTCGCGGCCTCGGCATCGAAAGGCAGGGGATTGAAGTCAACCTCCGCTTGCTGCAGGTGGGAGAGGCGTCGAGCACGCTCGACCTCGTTGGCTGCGACCAGGGGCCCGGCGCTGAGCTCGGCCAGGGTGATCGCGGTTATTAGTGGCACGGCAGGGAGCACATCCCGGCCGGAAAGACGATCCCGCAGGATCAGCACCGACGTGTCGAGGACGCCTCGTATGTGTTTGCTGGACACGGTCACAGCTCCCAGTCGAGGAAATCGTCAACCTCGGTGCGGAATGCCTCGGTATCGATGGGGGGCAGATGTCGCGACCTCTCGAGAATCACCTCGGCCGGCAGGTCCGGACGCAACGGACTCAGTTCTGCCACAGGCTTGCCGTCACGGGTGATCGTGATCCGCTCTCCATTCGCGGCTCTGTCCACTATCTCTCCGCCTTGATTTCTCAGTTCTCTGATGCTCACGTCGCTCATTCCTCCAATGTATCACCGGTGATACAGGCATTTATTCCTTATTCGACAAGTCGCACTTCGAAGCTGGGCATCGCGATCGCGCCGGCGCCGCCGATCAGGGCGAGGATGCGGGTGACGTAGGCCTGGGTCTCGGGGTAGGGCGGGATGCAGTGGCAGGCTTCGACCGGGGCGGGGCCGGCGTTGTAGGCGGCGAGGGCGAGCTCGGGGGAGCCGAACTGGCGCAGCAGGTCCGACATCAGGTGGGCCTCGGCGTCGATCGCGGCGACCGGGTCGTAGGGGTTGGTGAGGCCGTAGGCGGCGGCCGTGGACGGCATGAACTGCGCGATGCCCTGGGCACCGGCAGGCGAGCCGACGTTGGGGTCGAAGCCCGACTCGGCCATCAGCTGCCCGGCCATCAGCGCCGGGGGCACGCTCCAGCGTGCTGCCGAGCGAAGGATCGGGTCCCGGTACTGCGGCGGGACGAACGCGGGCAGGCTGGCCGAGGTAAGAGAACCCCCTCCCCCATCCGCCGCGACGGATTCACCCTCGGGCGAACAGGGCGCCGGTCCGCTCGCAAAACCAAAATGCCAGGCCTCCCAGCTGTAGCGCTGGACGAAGCCGAAGCGGCCGGCGTTGGCGGCGAGCCAGCCGTAGGCCGAAGACGGACCGAGGTCGAGCTCGGTCGCGCAGCGGTGCAGCGACTGGCCCGGCGGCGCGACCCAGGTCGGGTCCGGATGGGCAGCGAACAGTTCCGCCTGCTCGGCGTCGGAGCGGAAGCCCGAGACCACCATTAGGGCGATCCCGTCGGCCTGGGCCGCGGCGGCCATCTGGTCGTAGGCCGCGGCGACGTCCGGCCGCATCCCCTCGCCGTCGCGCATCACCAGGGGGCCGCCGTAGCCGCCGCCAGTGGCCATCGCGGTGGCGTCGGCCGACGCCGACCCATAGGAGGCAGCGGCTTCGGCGACCGCCGAGGCCTCGACCCGGTGCCCGCCGCTCTCCCGCAGCGAGGCGACGATCTTCGCCTCGGCGCGCACGGGCGCGAACGAGCTCGCGTCGGGAAAGCGGACCCGGGCCCGATCCGGGTCCACCCCGTTCGCCCGCGCCGCCAGCAGCGCGGCGGCGCGGGCCCGGGCGAGGTATTCCCGCTTCGTGATCCGGTCCGGGTTCGGGGTTCCGTCGGCCCGTCGCGGCGGCGCCAGCAGACGCGGCAGGTCGTCGCGCATCGAGCGAACCGCCGAGATCGCGACCAGGTCTACCGCTCGCTGGGCGCGGCCCTTGCCGGTCACCGCGCCGGCGATCGCGACCAGCGCCAGGGCCGCGGCGATCAACGCCAGGGCCCCGCCCAGCGCGAGGATCAGCGCCTGCCCGGTCTCATCCCGCGCCCTCGCTCTCATGCGCCCGCCATCCGCCGGACGTGCCGCTCGGAGATCCCTCCCGGCGCCCCCGCCGGCAGAACCCCGAACAGCGCCCGCCGCTCGGCGACCCAGGCGAGACGGCGCTTGAGGACGACGGCCGGGATGCCGCGGGCGATCAGGTCGCGGACCGCCAGCGCAACCAGGGCGCGGTCGCCGCCGAGGTCCGCCCGCAACAGCACTCCCGATGGCCGCCACTCGGGCGCGGCGAGAACCTCGTGCAGGAGATCGGGCGGCAGATGGAGGACCCCGCCGCACTCGCGCGCCACCGTCGCAGCCGCCGAGGCCATCTCCAGGCCCTCGGAGTCGGCTGGGACCGCGAGGTGGCAGACCTGGCCCCGGGCGGCGATCCGTGCCTCGGGCAGGTGGCCCCGCAGGCGCTCCTCCAGCTGCCGCGCCGCGGCCGAGGCGATCAAGGTGGGTCGCGGCGTCCTGCCGCCGACGTCGACCAGCAGCGTCGCCCGGTCCGCGTCGGCGCCGGCGCAGGCAAGCGCCGCCGCCGCGCCGCGCGACCCCTCGGCGTCACCGACCGCGGTGACCAAGGCCGCTCCCGGCGCCTTCAGCGGATTGAGGAAGACGGTCACGGCGCCGGCCTCGCCGCGGCGCTGCTGGTCACCGTCAGCCGCTTCGCGACCGCGCCGAACGGCGAAGGAGGCCGCAACCGCACCGAGACCTCGCCGCCCTCGACTGAGACCGAGACGTCGTCCGCCGCCCACCCGGGCAGCGACTCCCGCGCCGCCTCGCCGGCCGAGCCGCCCGAGGCGATGGCAAGCGCCCCGGCCTCAGCCGCACCGTCGGCGAGCGTCATCGCGTAGCCGGCGGCAAGCAGTTGCAGCGCCACCAGAGCGGCCAGCAGCAGCGCCGGCAGCGCCGCGACCAGCTCGACCGTCGCCTGTCCGCGCTCAGCCATCGCCGGGCTCCAGCCCGCTCTTCGCGCCCACCCGCACCTGCGGCAGGGCGGGGAACAGCCGCGGCACCACGACCCGCACGGACACCCCTTGGTCCTCCTCGACCTTGGCCCCGTCCCTCATCGAGGGCGGCAGCGCCGAGCGGGCGGCGGCGGAGGCGTCCCCGCCGACCAGCGCCGCTCGCGCGCCCGCCCGCGCCGCCACGCTCGCCGACCAGAGCGCCTGGCCGGCGAGCGCGATCTGCGCCGCCACCAGAAGCGCCAGCAGCAGGAGGGGGACCACCGCGACCAGCTCGACCGAAGCGATCCCCTCCTCCCCGTGCGCTGCTTCCCCGGCGTCTGGCGGCATGGGTCAAACCTGCCGGGAGAGTCCGCACCCGTGGCGCGCAGATCGCAAAATCTTCGTCGCGCCTGGCGAGCGCCTTCGTAAACTGAGGGCATGCGAGCTGCCCGCAACGCCGGCATCATCATGCTGCTGGCCCTCCCGATCGCCTTCCTACCGCACGGCGACAACTTCGCCGAAGCGCTGCTGACGGCGCTGACGATGGGCCTGCTGGCCGGGATCTCCTGGATGCTCTACACCCTCAGCCGCCAGAACCAGATGACCCTGGCGACCCTCAGCGACGGCCGCCGGGCGATCCTCTACGGAGCGTTCGGGCTGATCGCGCTGCTGATCGCCGGCTCCGACAAGATGTTCGCCACCGGCGGCGGCACGGTCCTCTGGCTCCTCCTCTTCGCCGCCGCTGCCGCAAGCATCTGGCGGATCTGGATGGAAGCCAACACCCTGAGCTGACCAGCTCTACTTGTGGGTCATCACCACGATGCCGGTGATCACCGAGGCGGCGACGCCGAGGAGCGCCAACGCTCCGACGATGGCCGCTGCAGTCGCCGCCACCGGCCGTTCGCTGCGGCTCAGCTCGGTGAACTGACCGGCGCCCCAGATCCCGACCGAGAAGAGGAAAGTGACGCCGATTCCGGCGATCACCGACGCCGCGATCGTCTGCAGCAGTTCGTCGGTCTGGACGATGGTCGCGATCACGCCCCGGTCGCCTCCACGGGGGCGCCGCTCTGGGCGCGGCGGGCGAAGGCGACGACGATCAGCGAAAGCCCCATCAGGGCGACCAGGATCGGCCCCAGCGCCCCGGTCCCGAAGATCCGCGTGAACCCGTAGGTGAGACCGCCGATCGCGGCCGCCGCGGGCAGGGTCAGGAGCCAGGCGACCATGATGTTGCCGGCGACGCCCCAGCGCACCGCCGAGAGCCGTTTCGCCGCTCCCGAGCCCATCACGCCGCCGTTGATCACGTGCGTGGTCGAGAGCGGGAAGCCGAAGTGGGTCGAGGCGAGGATCACCGCCGCGCCCGCTCCCTGGGCCGAGAAGCCCTGAGCGGCGTCCATCTTGATGATTCGGGTGCCGGTCGTCTTGATGATCCGCCAGCCGCCGCTGTAGGTGCCGAGGGCGATCGCCGTCGCCGAGGAGGCGATCACCCAGAACGGCGGGTCGGCTTCGGCCCCGAGGGTGCCGTTGGCGATCAGCGCGAGGGTGATGATCCCCATCGTCTTCTGCGCGTCGTTGGTCCCGTGGGCGAGCGCCAGCAACCCGCCGGAGACGATCTGCCCGTAGCGGTAGCCACGGCCGACGATGCCCGGTCGCTGCCTCCCCACCACCCGATAGGAGAGGCCGATCGCGAAACCGGCGACGAGGAAGGCGAGGATCGGGGCGACGACCGCCGGGATCAGGACCTTGCCGACCAGCCCTTCGGCGAGCACCGCGTCGACGCCGACCGCCGCGACCGCCGAGCCGACGACGCCGCCGATCAGCGCGTGGGAGGAGCTCGAGGGCAGACCGAAGTACCAGGTGATCAGGTTCCAGGTGATCGCCCCGATCAGGCCGGCGAAGACGATCGTCGGGGTGATTACTTCGGCGTTGACGACGTCTTTGGCGACGGTCGCGGCGACGCTGATCGAGATGAAGGCGCCGACGAAGTTGAGCAGCGAGGCGAACCCGATCGCCACCTGCGGCCGCGCCGCCCCGGTCGAGATCGAGGTGGCGACGACGTTGGCGGTGTCGTGGAAGCCGTTGGTGAAGTCGAACGCCAGCGCCGTGGCGATGACCAAGACGAGAATTACATCCGAACTCATCGAGACGTGACGCCGGTCACGAGTTCTTTATGACGATGCCCTCGAGGATCTGGGCGGCCGTCTCGGTCGCGTCGATCGCCTCCTCGAGCACCGCGAACATGTCCTTCCAGCGGATCACGACCATCGGGTCGATCCCGTTGGAGAAGAGCGAGGCGACGGCGTCGCGGGAGATCCGGTCGCCGTCGTTCTCGAGCCGGTGGATCTCGATCCAGTATTTGTCGAGTTCCTTGAACGAGGGCAGGTTCTCCAGCCCCATCGCCAGCTGTTCGCAGGAGGCGACGAGCACTTTGGTCAGCGCCTGCGCCTGCACCATCGGCGCCTCGATCTTGTAGAGGCCGAGGTAGTCGGCGGCCTCCTCGGCGTAATCGACGATGTCGTCCATCTGCGTCGCCAGGCTGTAGATGTCCTCGCGGTCGATCGGGGTGACGAAGGTCGAGTTGAGCCGCTGGACGATGTTGTGGGTGATTTTGTCGCCCTCCTGCTCGGCGATCACGATCTCCCGCGAGAGGTCGCCCGAGTCGGGCCACGTGTTCATCATCTCGTCGAGCAGCTTGGCCGTCCGAACGGAGTTCTGACCGGCCTCGATGAAGAGGTCGAAGAAGGTCCGGTCGCGAGGAAGGAGCGAGAAGCGCGCCACTGCGACGGCACCCTACTAATGACGGGAGAGGGCCTGCGCTTCCGCGGTCGAGGGGCCGGCGAGGTGCTCGGCGGAACGAGCGGAATGCTTCGCCATCAGCTCCTCCTGGACGCTGCGGGCCACGCCGTCGGGGCGAAGCCGGGTCCAGTTGCCCTCGGAGTCGAGCTCCCAGGTGTTGGCGGTGTCGGCGAAGCAGCGTTCGAGCACGTCCATCAGCTCCGCCTTCAGCGCCATCTCTTCGACCGGGGCGACCAGCTCGACGCGGCTGTCGAGGTTGCGCGGCATCAGGTCGGCGGAGCCCATCAGCACTCGGCTCTCTTCGCCGCGGCGGAAGGTGTAGATGCGCGAGTGCTCGAGGAAACGGCCGACGATCGAAGAGACGTGGATGTTCTCGGAGACCCCCTCCACCCCAGGCCGCAGGCAGCAGATCCCGCGCACGTTGAGGTCGATCCGCACCCCCGCCTGCGAGGCCTCGTAGAGCGCCTGGATGCAGCGGGCGTCGACCAGCGAGTTCATCTTCAGCGCGATCCGCGCCTCTTCGCCCGCCTTATGGGCGGCGGCGGTGAGCTCGATCTCCTCGATGATCCGGTCGCGCATCGTCGTCGGCGAGACCAGCACCTTGCGGTACTCGGCCGGGCGCCCGTAGCCGGTGAGGAAGTTGAACATCTCGGCGACGTCGGAGCCGATGTCGGGATCGGCGGTGAAGAGGCCGAAGTCGGTGTAGAGCCTGGCGGTCTTCGGGTTGTAATTGCCGGTCCCGACGTGGACGTACTCGCGCACCTGGTCGCCCTCGCGGCGGGCGACGACGATCGCCTTGACGTGGGTCTTCAGCCCGGGAATGCCGTAGACGACGTGGACGCCCGCCTCCTCCAGGCTCTTCGCCCAGTGGATGTTGGCCTCCTCGTCGAAGCGCGCTTTCAGCTCGACCATGCAGACCGCCTGCTTGCCGCGTTCGGAGGCGCGGATCAGCGACGGGACCAGCGGCGAGTCGTCGCTGGTCCGGTAGACGGTCTGCTTGATCGCCAGCACGTCGGGGTCGGCGACGGCCTGGGTGACGAAGCGCTCGACCGAGCTGGCGAAGGAGTCATAGGGATGGTGGACGAGCAGGTCGCCCTGGCGGATCTCGGCGAACATGTCGACCGGGTCCTCCTCCTCGCCCTGCAGGCGGGGCTGGGTGACCGGCGTCCAGGGCGGCCAGCGCAGGTCGGCGTGACCGGGGACGTCGGCGATCGTGCTGAGGTCGGCGAGATCGACCAGCCCCTCGACGTCGTAGACCTCGCGGTCTTCGAGCCGCAGCGCCTCGACCAGCTGGGCGCGCAGCTTGGGATTCATCCCGGACGCCACCTCGAGCCGCACGACCTCGCCGAAGCGGCGGCGGCGGAGCTCGTCCTGGACCGCCTGGAGGAGGTCGTCGGCCTCGTCGGAGATGGTGAAGTCGGCATCGCGGGTGACGCGGAAGTAACCGTGGTCGATTACGTCGATCCCCGGGAAGAGGGTGTCGAGGTTGGCGGCGATCACCTCCTCCAGGGGGACGAAGGTCTGGCCGTCCTCGCCCAGCGGCAGGAAGCGTCCCAGCAGCTCCTTCGGGACCTTGATCCGGGCGATGATCTCGTTGCCGCTCTCGGAGTCGCGCAGCAGGACGCCGAGGCTGAGCGAGAGGTTGGAGATGTATGGGAAGGGCCGGCCGAGCCCGATCACCAGCGGCGTCAGCGTCGCGAAGACCTGCTGCTCGAAGCGCTCGTCGATCTCCTTCCGCTCGGCGTCGGTGGCGGTCTCCAGGGTGACGATCCTGATCCCCCGCTCCTCCAATGCCGGGACCAGGTTTCCGGTGAAGCAGGCGCAGAGGCGGTCGTCGAGTTCCAGCACCCGCTGCTGGATCGCGTCGATCTGCTCCCTCGGCGTCAGCCCGTCGGGGCCGCGGGCTTCGATCCCGGCGTCGAGCTGGTCGAGGAGGCCGGCGACCCGGACCATGAAGAACTCGTCGAGGTTGTTGGCGTAGATCCCGCAGAAGCGGAGCCGCTCCAGCAGCGGCACCTCGGTGTCCTCGGCCAGTTCGAGCACCCGCTGGTTGAAGTCGAGCCAGGAGAGCTCGCGGTTGAAGTAGAGGGCGGGATCGTCGATGGGCCCATCGTACTGAGGGTCTCCGTGCCGCTCGCCTGCGTCAGGCGGCACGGGCGAGGCTCTGCGGGCGGCCCGCGGCGGCGGCGTCGAGCGCCCGCCGGTAGCCGGCCGCGAGCTGCGCCATCGAGCGCTCCCAGGAACGCTCGCGGGCGGCGCGGGCGGCGGCCTCGCCAAGGGCCCGGCGCAGGGCCGGCGAGGCGGCGAGCTGCAGCAGCGTCCCGGCCAGGTGGTCGGCGTCGGGACGGCAGAGGAGGCCGGTGTGGCGGTTCTCGATCAGCGCCGCCGGGCCACCCTCGGCGACCGCGACGATCGGCAGGCCGCTGGCGGCGGCCTCGAGGATCACCTGGCCGTAGGTGTCGGTGCTGCTGGCGAAGAGGAAGGCGTCGGCGCTGGCGTAAGCGCGGGGCAGGTCCTCGCCCGACAGCCAGCCGAGGAAGGTGGCGCGATCGCCGAGGCGCTCGCGCAACTCGCCTTCCTCGGGGCCGCCCCCGGCGAGCAGGAGGTGCAGGCGCGGATCGGCCTCGTGGGCGCGGAGGAAGCTCTCGGCCAGCAGGTCGACGCCCTTCTCCCGGGTCAGGCGGCCGGCGTAGAGGACCTTGAACTCGCCGGGGAAGGCGTCGCGGTCGGCCTTGACCGGGTCGAAGCGCGCGGTGTCGACGCCGCGCTCCCAGCGGCCGACCCGCGCCGGATCGGCGCCGAGCGAGACCACCGAGGCGTCGGCGGAGGGGCTCGGCGAGAGGACCGCAGCCGGGGCCGAGTAGAAGGCGCCGAGCCCCGCCCGGGTCAGCGCCTCGAGCGCGCCGTCGCGGCTGCGCATGCCGGCGTAGGTCGCGATCTCGGTGTGGTAGCTGGCGAGCAGCGGCACGCCGGTGATCCGGCTCATCAGGGTGGCGGCGATGCCGGCCGGCCCCGGGGCGGTGACGTGGACGAGGTCGTAGGAGCCCTCGGCGAGGGTCTCGACCAGGTCCGGGAGGCCGGGGACGCCCAGGGTCATCCCCTCGTAGAAGGGAATCTCCAGCTCGGCCGCCGCCGGCAGCCGCCGGTCGACGCCGGGGTCGGTGCCGACGACGTCGATCTCGAAGCCGGAGACGCCGCGCTCGCGGATCTGTTCGATCGTGTGGGTGACGCCGTGCATCGAGCCGATCCCGTCGGCGATCACCGCCACCCGCCGCCGCTCACCCCGCCGGTCCCGCAACTTCGCTTTCTCGGCCCCAAGAAAGGCGGTCGCCGGCACATAGGGAACCGCAGGGACGAGCGCCGCGAAGAGCGAGTTGACAGCGGCGGGAAAGTCGTTACTCGCCACCGCCTCAGTGCCCCTATCGACGGCAACCCGCAGACCGCGATCATGAGCCCGGCGGGCACGCCGGTAAAGATCGGCATGGGAAAACTCGTCAGCCTGCATATAGGCGATCAGCTCCCGCCCACGAACCTCGATCCCGACCCCATCAAGCCAAGCCTCAAGCAACGCCCGAGCATCCTCAGGCCCCACATCAGCAGCAATCTTCCCCTCCCGAGCAGCCCCCTCCCGAATCACCCTCTCAGCCATCTTCAGAACAGCGCCCGGATCGACCTCATGCCGACGCGCACCAGCAACCGAGGGATCACCCACGCTTGAGGGGAGGGAGGGGAGTACCTCACCGGACCCTCCACGCTGTTGTCCGACGAGGTACTCCCCTCCCTCCCCCCACGCTAAAGCCCGCGTCGCCAAGGCCATCGCGGCATGCGCCCACTTGGCAGCGCTGCCCTGCTCCCCCCCTGCTTCGGCATCCCCCCGAAGCAAGTGAGCAAGAAACTCTTCCGGCGTCGCCGCAACCGGCACCTCGGTGAAGGTGCGGCCGATGTCGACGCCGGCATGGTCGTCGGAACCGCCGATGCCGGTGCCGCCGTGGGTCTCGGTGTAGACCGCGGCGGGCATGTTCAGCTCGGCGGCCCGAGAGCCGTTGCGGACCTCCCAGACCGGGAAGAGCTCCGCCAGTCGTCGCCGGTGGCGCCGGGTCAGCGGCGCGGCGACGTTGAAGAAGGGATGCGCCAGGGCGCAGGCGATCCCTCGGTCGTGCAGGTATGCGGCGCAGGCTTCGACGTCGCCGGAATGCGCCTGCAGCCACTCGTGGTCTCCGGGGGTGATCCCGTAACAGAGGACGTGAACCGCCTGGGGCTCGCCGGCGAAGCGGGCGGTCAGCTCCTCGGAGACGAAGCAGTCGGGACGGTCGGCGAGCTCGAGGCAGCCGTCGATCGTGTCGTGGTCGGTGATCGTGACGAAGTCCATCCCCCGCCGCTTGGCGAGCTCGTAGACCTCCTGGGGAGGCGTCGCACACTCCGGCAGGCCGAGCGAGCGCTGGACGCCGAGCTTCGAGAAATGCGACGCGGTCGAGTGGCAATGCATGTCAACACGGGAAGTCATCGGTGTCTCCCTTTTCAAGTCGTCTTGTCCCCCACAGGGTTCGCCACCGCCGGGCCAGAGGTGTGAAAAGGCCGTGACCATAAAAAGGCCGGCACCGAGGCGAGCCCGGTGCCGGCCTTCGAACCGATCCGCCCGGAGGCGGAGGTGGTGGCCCTAGAGGCCGGCCACCGCGTTCAGCCCGGCCTGCTGGACGACCTTGGGCAGCGGGGCGAAGTCAAGCGCCGCGCCGTATTTCTGGCCGATCGTGAGGCAGTATTTGGCGAACTGCTGCAGGAACCCCTTCTGCGGGGCGGTGTGCGGGATGATCGCGTAGGTGAAGGTCGAGATCGGGTAGGCGATCGTGGCCTTCTTCGGGGGGTTGGTGATGCTGATCGTGTTGGTGGCCGGCAGGCTCTTCACGGTCGAGGCCGCGGCCGAGATGTTGGGGATGTTCGGGAGCTCGAAATTGCCCGCCTTGTTCTGGATCGAGGCGGCGTGGACGCCGGCGGCGATCAGGTAGTAGGCGGAGATGTAGCCAATCGCTCCCGGCGTTTTCACGACCGTCGCGGTGACGCCGGAGTTGCCTTTGGCGCCGATCCCGTGGGTGAAGCCGACGGTGGTCGCGTAGCCGACTTCGCTCTTCCAAGAGGCGCTGACCTTGGAGAGGTAGTTGGTGAACGCGTAGGTGTCACCGGAGCCGTCGCTGCGGAAGACCGGCGTGATCGCCAGGCCCGGCAGTTTGACGCCGGGGTTGACCTTTTTGATTTTGGCGTCGTTCCACTTGGTGATCTTGCCGAAGTAGATCCCAGCCAGGATCGACCCGGTCAGGTTCAGCTTCTTGACGCCCGGGAGGTTGTAGCCGACACCCGTCGCCGAGAGCGCCCACGGGATGTGGACGCAGCCGTTGCAGGCACTCGCCTGTTCCGGGGTCAACGGCGCGTCGGAAGCGCCGAAATCGACCGTCCGTGCGGTGATCTGGGCGATGCCGGTGCCGGAGCCGACGGCGGCGTATTTGACCGGAATGCCTTCTTTGATTTCGAAGGTGCTGATCCAGTTGGCCATCAGCGGGGCGACGAGGGTGGAGCCGGCGCCGGTCAGGCCGGCGGCGGACGCGGAGGCCGTGACGGTTGCCGTACCTCCAACCGTTGCTGCCACCGCGATCAAGAGAGTAAGCAACCTGTTGCGGAGCAAAGTGATCCTTTCAACTCGTTTACGTGTCTGAAACGGCTGGAAGGTTCGCGCCATCGGGGTGGACAGAATGTGTCAATGTCGTGAAAACCACAGTGTGAAAACGATGTAACGGAGATGTAAGTGCTTCGGAGTTGTGTCAATTCTGTGAAAAAAGAGTTCGAGGAGAGATGAAACCGCATTTGCTCGTCTAGGCTGCCGGCCGATGAGTACGGTTTCCCACTCCGCCGCCCGGGTCGGCGGCCGAGCCGGGCGGATGAGCCCGCTGCGCAAACGGCTCGACCTGGTCGGCGACCGGCTGCTGTTCGGCGTCTGCCTGCTGGCGGCGCTGATCGCCGCCGCAACCATCGTCCTCGTCGGCTACCAGGTCGTCCACGGCGCCTCGCCGGCGATCTCCAAATTCGGCTTCGGCTTCGTCTACGAAACGACCTGGCAGCCCAACTTCGGCACCTTCGGCGCCGGCTCGTTGCTCTTCGGGACCGCCGTCACCTCCGCCTTCGCGCTGGTGCTCGGGGCGCCGATCGCGATCGCGATCGGGCTCTTCCTCACGCTTCTGGCCCCACGGGGGGTGCGTGGCGTCGTCGGCCCGCTGGTCGAGCTGCTGGCGGCGATCCCCAGCGTCATCCTCGGCTTTTGGGGCCTGCTCGTCCTCGCGCCCTTCGTGCAGGCGCACGTCGAGCCGTTCCTGCACAACACGCTCGGCTTCCTGCCGATCTTCGGCACCCCGGAGACGACCGGTCTCAGCGTCTTCACCGCCAGCCTGATCCTGACCCTGATGGTGATCCCGATCATCGCCTCGATCTCCCGCGACCTCTTCCAATCGGTGCCGGCGGAGCTCCAGGACGGCGCCAGCGCCCTCGGCGCCACCCGCTGGGAGGTGGTCCGCGGGGTCGTCCTGCCGACCACCTCCAACGGCGTGGTGGCCGCCTGCATCCTCGGCTTGGGGCGTGCCCTGGGCGAGGCGATCGCGGTCTCGCAGGTGATCGGGGCGGGCTCGGCCATCCAGGCGTCGCTGTTCAAATCCGGCGACACGCTTGCCTCACGAATCGCGCTCCAGTTCCCCGGTGCCCTGACGGAACTGCACAAAGCCTCGCTCTACTACTGCGCCGTGATCCTGCTGGTGATCAGCCTGGCGGCAAACCTGGCCGCGAGCTGGATCGGGCGCCGCTTCAGCTACGGCGGGGCGGTGAACTGATGAGCGATCAGCTGATCCCGGACCCGAGAGCACCGCTGAGGCCGAGCGGCAACCTGCGACGCCGGCAGCTGGTCAGCCGGGCCGCGGAGCTGGCCGCGACCGCCGCCGCGGTCACCGCGGTGACGGTGCTGGCGATCGTGATCTGGACCGTCGCCTCCCGGGGCATCAAGGCGATCGACCTCGACTTCGTCTTCACCGGCTACCCAACGGGCATCGGCCCGATGCTGCTGGGAACCATCGTCATCTCCCTCGTCGCCACCTTGATGGCGATGCCGATCGGCGTCCTCATCGCGCTCTTCCTGACCGAGTACGCCGGGGCCAAAGGCGTCCGCGGCATGAAATTGGTCCTCGACCTTCTCAACGGGCTGCCATCGATCGTCCTCGGCCTTTTCGTCTTCGCCCTGCTCGTCGACCACAAGCAGCAGTCGGGCTTCGCCGGCGCGGTGGCGCTGGCGATCATCGAGCTGCCGCTGATCGCCCGCGGCTCGCAGGAGGTCCTGCTGCTGGTGCCGCAGAGCCTGCGCGAAGCCTCCGACGCGCTCGGCGTCGCCCGCTGGCGCTCGGTCCTGACGGTAGTGCTGCCGACCGCCCTCGGCGGGATCGTCACCTCGACCGTGCTGGCGGTCGCCCGGGCGGCGGGCGAGACCGCGCCGCTGATCCTCGCCAGCTCGGTGTTCGACCCGAAAACCTTCACCGTCAACCCCTTCGAATCGATGCCGAACGTGCCGGTGTGGATCTACAAACTCTCCGAAGAAGGCAACCCCGAAGGCTTCACGGAAGCCTGGGGGATGTCGCTGCTGCTCGTCTCATTCATCCTCTTCGCGAGCCTCGGCGCCCGGGCGCTGCTGGCCCGCAGCAAACGAAAGCTGAGCTCATGAACCCTCCCGACCAGACCGTGCCTTCGCGGGTGCGGATCCAGACCGGCGCCGCGGCGGTCCCCGCCGCGGTGACCGGCACGACCGCGGCACCGGCCTTCCGGCCCGAGCTCGTCTTCGACTCGCGCGACGTTTCGATCTTCTACGGCGCCAAGCAGGCGCTGACCGCGGTCACCCTCGGCATCCACCGGGGTGAGATCACTGCCCTGATCGGGCCCTCGGGGTGCGGCAAGACGACCTTCCTGCGCAGCCTCAACCGGATGAACGACTCGGTCTCCGGCTTCCGCATCGAGGGCAGCATCCTCTACCACGGCCACGAGCTCTACGGCGGCAACGTCGACCAGGTCGAGGTGCGGCGGCGGATCGGGATGGTCTTCCAGAAACCGAACCCCTTCCCGAAGTCGATCTACGACAACGTCGCCTGGGCGCCGCGCAACCTCGGCCTGCGCCGCGGCCTCGACGAGCGGGTCGAGGGGGCGCTGCGCGGCGCCGCCCTCTGGGACGAGGTCAAGGACCGGCTCAAGGACAGCGCCCTCGGCCTCTCCGGCGGGCAGCAGCAGCGGCTCTGCATCGCCCGGGCGATCGCGATCGAGCCCGACGTCCTCCTCCTCGACGAGCCCGCCTCGGCCCTCGACCCGATCGCCACCGGGGCGATCGAGGACCTGATGCACAGCCTCAAAGGCCGCTTCACGATCGTGATCGTCACCCACAACATGCAGCAGGCGGCCCGAGTAGCCGACCGCACCGCCTTCTTCAGCCTCGAGACGGGGGGAGAGAAGCCGGTGGGGACGCTGATCGAGGTAGGCGAAACCGAGCGAATCTTCGCCGACCCCCGCGACCCCCGCACCAGGGACTACGTAACCGGCCGCTTCGGCTAAGCGCTCGCAGGAGGGGACGGGCACCCCTCCCTGGGTACTCAGCATGGAGCCGCGCCATCACGCCCTGAGGCGTCAGCCGAAAAGCGAATCCCGCGGCGGAGGTGCTCCCAGGGAGGGGTGCCCGTCCCCTCCCCTACCACTACCTCTTCAGAATCTCGTCTCCCGAGACCTGGGCCATCAGCGGCTTGCCGCACTGCCAGCAGAAGGTCGCGCCGATGGAATGAGGGGCGCCGCAGCCGGTGCAGGAGCCGGCGGTGCCGGTCTCCTCGATCCGCAGGATCCGTTCTACCTCGCTCAGCTCGGCATCTGCGTCCTGCAGCGGGACCGCCCGCTTGACGATCAGCTCGACGTCGATGCTGTTGCGGACGGCCATCTCGTAGACGAGGCCGCCGAGGTCCCACTGCAGCTCGGCCACCCGGGCGACGAGCTGCTCGCGGCGGCGCTTGAGGTCGACCAGCTGCTCTTCCTTGACCGGGCTCATTCGAAGAAGGTCCCTTCGAATTCGCCCTTGCTGTTGCAACCGGCGACGCTGGGATCGCAGTCGCCGCCGAGCTGCTGTTCGGGCGGGGCGATCTTCACCCCCGGTGCCGGTTCGAAGACTTCTTCGGTCGCCTTGCTCGTCCCGCTCTTGCCGGTCGAGGCCTTTTCCTTCGCCTTCTTGACCGTGGCGGGGCTGGCTTTCTTGCCCTTGGCAGAGCTGGCGCTTGCGCCTCCGCCCGCGGTCGAGGCGGTCGCCGTTTCGCCGCCGCCGCCGACGCGGATGATCTGCGGCGCAGCGGCGTTGGTCGCCCCGTTGTCGCCGGAGCGCCCGATCATCACCCCGACGCCGAGCGCGAGGACGAGGGTGGCGACCACGGCGACCAGCGAGGAGCTGGCGGAGATGGTGGGACGCCGGCGCGGCGGCGGCTCAGGGGAAGCCGCCGGCGCGGCCGGCTGGGGACGCTTGATCGCGTCCATGTATGCGACCGCATCCATGATCGGAAGCCGCGGCTCGCCGCGCCGCTGCCCGCAGGAGAGGCAGTAGCGCTGGTCTGGGAGCAGGGACGATCCGCAGCTGGGGCAGGCGTCGGACACGGGGGGCATCTTCGCCGCGGCCCCGACCGCGCATGTTTCGGAGTTGTAAAACGGACTCAGGATCTTCACAACCTGGTCACGGGCCGTCGCGATACTCGCGCTGCCCTTGACCGAGAAGAAGAAGCAGCAGGACAAAGAGGCGCCGCCGGTCGACAAAGAGGCGACGCCCCCGGATAAGGACGCCCCAACCTCCCCCGAGAACCGCATGCCCGCCCCCTGGGCTCTGGGGATGGCGGTGCTCGGGACGCTAGCGCTCGGCGTCCTGATCGGATCGGTCACCGACCACTACGCCCAGAACGCCGGCTTCCCGACGGTCCTGCTCGAATCCTCGGAGCCTCCCCCCGAAGAAGCGGCACCGGAAACCGCGGCCGCCGAACCGGCCGAAGCCGAAGCGTCGGGCGGCGAATCCGCGCCGGTGGCCGCCCCTTCGGCGGTCCCGGCGGAAACTCCGCTGGTGGAAGAACCGCTGCCCGAATCCCCGAAACCGGAAGTCCCGCTGGTCGAAGAAGAACTCCCGACCGGGCTGCCGGAAGTGAAACACGTCTTCGTGGTCATGCAGAAGGAAGGCAGCTTCGAAGCGCCTCCCGCCACCACGGCGAAGCGGCCCTCCCCGAGCCGGGCGAAGCGCAGCTTTCCGACCAAGGCAAAGGCGAGCGCGGCGCCGGCCGGGCTGATCCAGCAAGGCGAGCTGCTGACCAACTACTACGCGGTGACCAAAGGGGCGCTCGCCAACCAAATCGCGTTGCTGAGCGGCCAGGGTCCGACGCCCGAAACGGCGGCGAACTGCCCGAACTACGCCGACGTCGTGCCCGGCACCGAATCGGCCGAAGGGCAGGTGGAAGGCAACGGCTGCGTCTATCCCGCGGCGACCGAGACGCTGCCGGGACAGCTCGCCGAAGCGGGCCTGAAGTGGAAGGCCTACATCCAGGGAATAGAAGGCGGCGCAGCAGCCGGCCAGCCGACCGCCTGCCGCCATCCCGCCCCCGGCACCCCCGATCCCAACCTGACCGCGACGCCGTCCGATGCCTACGAGACCTGGCGCAACCCCTTCGTCTACTTCCACTCGATCGTCGACGCGCCCGAATGCGCCGAAGCCAACGTCGGCCTGTCGCAGCTCGCGGCGGACCTGAAGCTGAAAGCGGAAAGGTTCCCCGCGCTCGCCTACATCGCCCCCGACGAAGCGCAGCTGGAAGCGGTCGTCACCGAAATCAAGAAATCGCTCGCCTACAAGGACGGCGGCATGATCGTCGTCACCTCGGCCCAGGCCCCGCAGGAAGGCGAAAAGCCCGACGCGAGCGGCTGCTGCATCGACCCCGACTTCCCCAACCTGCCCGACGACGGCGGCGAAGCGCCCCCGTCCGGCCCGGTCCGCGAAACCAACGGCGGCGGCCGCGTCGGCCTGCTCCTCCTCTCCCCCTACGTCGAACCAGGCACCACCAGCGAGACCTACTTCAATCACTTCTCCCTGCTGGTCACGATCGAGGAACTCTTCGAACTCGAACGCCTCGGCTACGGAGCCGAACCGGCCCTGACCGGCTTCGACGAATCGATCTTCAACGCCGCCGGCTAACACCTCCCAAATTCCGAACCGGACAGCAGCATGAGGGGGAGAACGACCGGGTCGGTTCGACTTGATCGTGCATGCCAGGTTCTCAACCCGAACGCCGAATCATTCGCGCACTCGTGGCTGTCTCACTTTGCATTGCACTCGTGGCCTGGATCCAAGCACCACTCCCTCGAAATTCCCAAGGAGACACGACCCTGCCCGCTCTTGCCCTCGGCCAAGTGGCTCTCTACCGACTGGAGATCACTTTGTTGATCTTTTACGGTGCACTCCTTCTGGTCACTCCCGCGGTCTCGGGCTTGATTCGCGGACGCCTCCCGATCGAGATCTCCGTTCGAGGTGCGAGGTTCGCGGAAGACGCCGAACAGTCGGCGGACATGACGCAAGCTGCAATCGCGAGGCTCGAGCACGCCGCCGACCTCTACAGGAACGAACTCGCAACCGTTCATCTCAAGATCGAGCGTCTCAAGTCAGAGACGAAGCGTGACACTACGCAGCCGAAGGTAAATTCCAGACTATGACCGAGCAAGAGGAGAGAGACCTGGCCCGTCAGATTGCCGACGGTTCAGAAGTCTTTGATTTCGAGACAGCCTTGGAACTTGTGAAGTTCAGTCCAGATCGGGCGGAACGACTGATTCGCGAGCGACGGGAAGGAAAACGGATCCTGGACGATCTCGCACGAGCCAACGCACGCCTGCACCAGTCCGCGCGCGAATTTCGCTAGGCCGCGACGCGCTCGGGGGAGCCGTTGATGCTGCCGTTGAGGAGATCGAGGATGACTCCCTCGCGGAGGCCGCCCTTGCCGATCTGCAGGGGCTGGCCGAGGAGGTCGGAGAGCTTCTCGAGGAGGAGGACTCCGGTGGGAAGGATGCGGACGCGGGTGGGGTCGAGCTCGAAGCGGCGGCCGACGTCGGCGGCGGGGTCGCCGCAGAGGACGCGGATGCCGCGCTCGAGGGTCTCGTACTCGAGGACGGCGCCGACCAGGCGGCGCAGCGAGGTGGCAGAGCCGCCGACGGCGACGGCCTGGGCCGGGCGCTCGATCTCGACCCCCTCGAAGATGTCCTCGATCCGGTCGCGGGCGCGGCGGATCTCCGCCGCCGAGGGCGGGTCGGAGGAAAGAAGCTCGTCGGCCAGGTTGCCGGAGCCGACCGGCCAGGACTGGACGCTCTGGACGCCGTCGGTGACGGTGCCGAGGATCACCTCGGTCGAGCCGCCGCCGATGTCGACGACGCCGATCAGCCCCTCCGCGGGGTGGCCCAGCGTCTTGGTGGCGCCGAGGAAGGAGAGTCGCCCCTCCTCCTCCTCGGGCAGGACCTCGATCGGAACCCCGGCCGCGGCCCCGACCGCCTCGGCGACCTCCTCGCAGTTACGAGCCTCGCGCACCGCGGCGGTGGCGACAGCCCGGATCTCCTCGGCCCCAAGCTCCTGCGCCAGCCGAACCTGAGTAGCAACAACCTCCCCCACTTCGGCGACTTTCTCAGCAGAAATCCGCCCCTTCCCATCAACGGCCTTCCCGATCCGCGTATAAGCCCGCTGCTCCATCACCTTCTTCAACTGCCCATCCACAGGCTCCGCGACCAAAAGTCGCGTCGTATTCGAACCAATATCTATAGCCGCACAAAGAGTCATAGGCGCACCCCCCCGCATCTTCCCAGGACCACCGGATCTCACACAGCAGCGATCGGGTGGGGGTCCCTGGGTACTCAGCATGGAGCCGCGCCATCACGGCTTGAGGCGTCAGCCGAAAAACGAATCCCGCGGCGGAGGTGCTCCCAGGGACCCCCACCCGATCGCTGCCGCCCTAGGAGGGATGAGAAGCGTCCTCGAACTCCCGAAAAAGCCCAGTGACCACAAAGGCAACCTGCTCACCGATATCCACCGCATTGTCCCCGATCCGCTCAATCGCCCGCGCCGCCAAGAGCATCGTCATCCCCCACTCCCGCCTATCGACGTCGTCGCCGATCTCCAGTGCCAGGTGGAAGCATTCACGGTTGAGCTGGTCGACGACGTCGTCGCGGCGGACGAGGTCGCGGGCCATCTCCACGTCGCGCTCCTCGAAGGCCCGCTTCGCCTGCATGGTCAGGCTCCTGGTGTGGGCGCCCATCTTCAGGATCAGCTCGACCATCCGCGCGTCGACCGGCGCGTAGTTGCCGGTCAGCGGGATCAGCTTGCAGACGTTGACGCACTGGTCCCCCATCCGCTCGATGCTCTTCAGCACGTGCAGGAGGGCCGAGATCAGCCGCAGGTCGGTCGCCACCGGCGACTGCGTCGCCAGCAGCGTGATCAGGCTCTGGTGCACCTCCAGGTAGCGGCCGTCGATCCGGTCGTCGTCGGCGATCACCACCTGCGCCAGCTCGACGTCCTGGTTCTCGACCGCTTCCATCGTCCGGCCGAGGGCGATGTTGACCAGGTCGAGACCGCCGAGCGCACTGGCCTCCAGCGTCGCCAGTTCCTCCAGGTAGCTGGCACGGGCTATTTCGGGCATCGTCCGTCTCCTCCCAGTCTCAGCCGAAGCGGCCGCTGACGTAGTCCTCGGTCTGCTTCTCGGTCGGGTTGGTGAAGATCTGGTTGGTCGCGCCGACCTCGACGAGGTGCCCGGGCTTCCCGGTCGCATCGAGGTTGAAGAAGGCGGTGACGTCGCTCGCCCGCGCCGCCTGCTGCATGTTGTGAGTGACGATCACGATCGTGTAGCGGTTCTTCAGCTCGGAGATCAGGTCCTCGATCGCCAGCGTCGCCAGCGGGTCCAGCGCCGAGCAGGGCTCGTCCATCAGCAGCACCTCCGGCTCGACCGCGGTCGCGCGGGCGATGCAGAGCCGCTGCTGCTGGCCGCCCGAGAGGCCCATGCCCGGCTTGTCGAGCCGGTCCTTGACCTCCTCCCAGAGGTTGGCCCCGCGCAGCGAGCGCTCGACCACCGAGTCCTTCTCGGACTTCGGCACCCGCCGCGAGTTGAGGTTGAGCCCGGCGGCGACGTTGTCGTAGATCGACATCGTCGGGAACGGGTTCGGCTGCTGGAAGACCATCCCGATCAGCCGCCGCACCTCGACCGGGTCGACCCCCTTGCCGTAGATGTCCTCGCCGTCGAGGGAGACGTGGCCATCGACCCGCGCCCCCGGCGTCAGCTCGTGCATCCGGTTCAGCGAGCGCAGGAAGGTCGTCTTGCCGCAGCCAGAGGAGCCGATCAGCGCCGTCACCTTGTTCGGTGCGATCGTCATCGTCACGTCCTCGACCGCGTGGAACTCGCCGTAGAAGAGATTGACGTCGCGGACCTCGATCGTCTTCGCCCCGCGGCCGGATTTGGTCACGGGCTCGGTCGAGGTGACCCCCACCGGTCGGTCGCTCATCGTCGGCTTTCCCTCCTCGGTGGCGCTGCGCTTGGTCGCGGCTCCCAGCATCGATCTCAACTTCCTTCCTTCCACCATCTCAGCGGATCTCGGTCTTGTAGTGCCGGTAGACAAGGCGGGCGGCGATGTTGAGCAGCATCACGATCGCGATCAGGGTCAGCGCCGCGGCCCACGCCTTGTCGTAGGCCGCCTGTTTGAAGACGCCGGGCGAGCGGTACTCGTTGTAGGCGTAGACGGCGAGGTTCTGCATCCGCCCGTGGAACGGGTCGGAGTTCATCGAGTCGACCACCCCGGTGGTGACCAGCAGCGGCGCGGTCTCGCCGACGATCCGGGCGATCGCGATCATTACCCCGGTGACGAGGCCGGCGAAGGCGGTCGGCAGGACGACCTTGACGATCGTCTTCCACTTCGGCGTCCCCAGCGCGTAGGCGGCCTCGCGCAGGTGGTTGGGGACGATCTTCAGCACCTCCTCGGCGGAACGGATCACGATCGGGATCATCAGCACCGAGAGCGCCACCGAGCCCATCACGCCGAGGCGGATGCCGGGGCCGAGGAAGAGCTCGAAGAGCGCGTAGGCGAAGAGGCCGGCGACGATCGAGGGGATGCCGGTCATCACGTCGACGAAGAAGGTGAGGGCGCGGCGCAGGCGCCCCTGGCCGTACTCGTTGAGGTAGATCGCGCCCATGATCCCGATCGGGACCGAGATCGCCGCGGCGACGCCGGTGATCACCAGGGTGCCGACGATCGCGTGCGAGGCGCCGCCCCCCTCGCCGACCACGCCGCGCGCGTCGGAGGTGAAGAATTCGAGGCTGAGGCCGGGGATGCCGCGCTTGGTCACCTCGTAGACGAGCGAGATCAGCGGGATCATCGCCAGCGCGAAGGCGCCGGCGATCAGCACCGTCATCAGCCGGTCCGTGGCGCGCCGGCGCCAGCCGGCGCCGCTGGCGAGCAGCGAGGAGGGGCGGGCGAGTCCGGGATCGTGGCTGACGCTGGCGCTCTCCATCTCCCCTCCCTATTCGTGGTTCTGGCGGGCGATGACCGCCCGCGCCGCCATGTTGGTCACGAGGGTGATCGCGAAGAGGACGAGCCCGGTGGCGATCAGGGCGTTGATCGCCAGGCCGGAGGACTCGGGGAAGTCGAGGGCGATGTTGGCGGCGATCGTCGAGGGGTTCGCCTGGCTGATCAGGTTGAAGGTGACGGCGCCGGAGACCGAGAGGATGATCGGCACCGCCATCGTCTCGCCGAGGGCCCGGCCGAGGCCGAGCATCGCGCCGCTGATCACCGAGGATTTGCCGAACGGCAGGACCGTCATCCGGATCGTCTCCCAGCGGGTCGCGCCGAGCGCCTGCGCGCCTTCGGTCAGCTTGCGCGGCGTCTGCGCGAAGGCCTCGCGGGCGATCGCCGAGACGATCGGCAGGATCATCACCGCGAGGACGATCCCGGCGACCAGCATCGTCCGCCCGGTCGCCGAGGCGGGCCCTTCGAAGAAGGGGATCCAGCCGAGCTTCTCTTCCAGCCACTTCAGCACCGGCACCGCGGCGGGACCGAGGACGAAGATCCCCCAGAGGCCGTAGATGATGCTCGGGATCGCGGCCAGCAGGTCGATCAAGTAGCCGAGCGTCTGCGCCAGCCGCGGCGGCGCGATGTGGGTGATGAAGAGCGCCGCGGCGACGGCGAGCGGGACGGCGACGACCGCCGCGATCGCCGAGGCGAGGACGGTGCCGAAGGCCAGCGGCGCGACGTAGTCGAGGAAGGTCTTGCCCTCCGGCAGTTCCGAGGCGGCGGCGGTGAAGGCCGGGTAGCCCTCGGCGACGAGGAAGATCGCGACCCCGGCCAGCAGAGCCAGGATCGTCACCGCGGCGACGACCGCGGTGCGGGAGAAGACGCGGTCACCGCGGCGGCGGCGCCCTCCGGACGCCGCCGCCAGCAGTTGACCCGCGTTGGTCGTGGTGTCGACCGGGGCCACGTTCTCCCTAGCCGGCTTCGATCGCTTCGATCGCCGGGGTCACCTTCGACGTCAGGGCCGGGGAGAGCGGAGCCGAGCCAGCCTGTTCGGCGGCCAGTTCCTGCCCTGCGGGGCTGATGACGTATTCCAGGTAGGCCTTCACCGCGGCCGCTTCGTCGGCCGAGTCGTACTTGGTGCAGGCGATCAGGTAGGAGGTGAGCACGATCGGATAGGTGCCTTCCGCTTCGGTCTTGCGATCGAGCTTGTAGGCGATCGTGTACTTGCCCGGGCTCAGTTCCTTGTCGAGCGGGGACTGCTCGAGGACCTTGGCCGCGGCCTCCGCGGTCGGTTCGGCGTATTCGGAGCCGACCTTGATCTTGGCGATGCCGAGTTCGCCGGCCTGGCTGGCGTCGGCGTAGCCGATCGCGCCTTCGCCGGCGGCGACGGCTTCGACAACGCCGGAGGTGCCGGAGGCGGCTTCGCCGCCCTTGACGGGCCAGTCGCCGCTGACTTCGTAGCTCCAGATGCTCGGCACGACCTCGGAGAGGTATTCGGTGAAGTTCTCCGTGGTCCCCGACTCGTCGGAGCGGTTGACCGGGGTGATGCGGGTGTCGGGCAGTTCGACGCCGGGGTTGTCGGCGGCGATCGCCTTGTCGTTCCAGCTGTCGATTTCCTGGTTGAAGATCTTCGCCAGGGTTTCGGGATCGAGCTGGAGGTCTTCGACGCCGGGGAGGTTGTAGATGATCGCGATCGGCGAGATGTAGTTCGGGACCTCGATCAGCTGACCGGTCTTGCAGCGCGCCTCAGCCTTTTCGAGTTCGCCTTCTTCGGGCGAGAGGGCTGCATCGCTGCCGGCGTACGCGGTGCCGCCGGCGATGAACTGTTCGCGACCGCCGCCGGACCCGACCGGGTCGTAGGAGATGGTCACGTCGGAGTTTTCGTTCTCGAATTCGGCGATCCAGGCTTCCTGCGCAGCCTGCTGCGCAGTCGAGCCGGCGCCGGCGATTTCACCGGAGACGCTGCCTCCGCCGCTGCCGCCGGTCGTTTCGTCGCTACCGCCGCAGGCGGCAACGGCGATCGCGAGGATCACCGCGGCGCTCAGCACCACGAACCACTTAGAGCTGGTCAACTCTTTCTCCTTCGGGTCGATTCACAATTGCAGCCACCCTCGCAGCGACTACCAGGCACCTTGTTACGTGGCTGTGTCGAGCATGTAAAAAAGATGTAAAAACGACCGCGGAGGCGTCAGATCTCGGGCGCGAAGCGGTAGCCGATCCCGTTGTGGGTGTGGATCAGCCGGGCCTCGGGCAGCGCTTCGCCGAGCTTCGCCCGCAGGCGGCTGACGTAGACGTCGACCGAGCGGTCGTCGCTGCGCGGCTTGCCGCCCCAGACCTCGGCGAAGAGTTCCTCGCGGGTCATGATCCGCTGCGGGTGCTCGGAGAGGGTGACCAGCAGCTGCAGCTCGCGGACGGTGAGGCTGAGCGGGCGCCCGTCGACGAGCGCCGCGTGCTGCTCAGGCTTGATCTCCAGCCGTCCCATGCGCCCGAGCATGGCGCCGAGTCAGGGTGCGGCGGTTATCTGGGCGTGAAGGTGTTGTGAACGGCTTGTGAATCCACCGCCGGCTGCGGCTCGGCGACCGGCGCCTCGACGGGTGCCCCCTCGGGCGCCGCGTGGATCTCCTCAGCGACGATGCCGGCCGGTTCGGGGTCGAAGCGGTAGCCGATGCCGAAGTGGGTGTGGATGTAGGTCCAGCTCGGCGAGAGGCTCTCCAGCTTCTTGCGCAGCTTGCGGACGAAGACGTCGACCGAGCGGTCGCCGTGGGCCATCGCGTAACCCCAGACCCGCTGGTAGATCTGCTCGCGCTCCAGCACCTGGCCGCGCTCCTCGGCGAGCAGGTAGAGCAGCTCGAACTCGCGTCGGGTGAGGTCGAGGGCCTCGTCGCCGACGAAGGCCTGGAAGCGGTCGGGCCGGATCTCCATCTCGCCGACGGCGAGCGGTGCCGACTCGTGCTCCTGGCGGCCGCGGCGGCGTCGGCGGGAGACCGCTTCGAGTCGCGCGATCGCCTCCTCGGGATGGCACGGCTTCGTCATCCAGTCGTCGACGCCGAGCCGCAGCCCCCGCACCCGCTGGGCGACGGTGGAGCGACCGGTGCAGACGACCAGGCCGAGGTCGGGCAGCATCGAGGCCACCCGGTCGAGGTAGGCCCAGGCTTCGTCGCCCAGCACGACTGGGTCGACGATGAGCGCATTCAGCTTCATCGCCACCAGATCGCGCGGCGGCACCGGGCCGGTCTTATGGCTGAGGTGCCAACCGGCCGCTTCGGCGCGGCGGGCGAGAACGGTGACGAAACCGCTGTCGGTGTCGAGGACGGCGATTCGGATAGGGGCAGTGTATGCACACCGGGAGGCCGTGTATCCGTTTGTTTCCCCTGCGTTCACAGGATTTTCACGAGTGCAGCAGGGCGCGTGCCGAATTTGCGGGGAGCCGGGCCTTCAGGCTCACTGCGCACAGGGGGTTGCTGCGCCTTGCCGTCAACGCTCAAGACGCGACGGTCCTCCGGGCCCGGCCGCAGGATCAAGACCTCGGCCGGCGCCTTCTCCAGCAGCCAGACCAGATCGTCGCCCGAGAAGCCGGCGCTGCCCGTCGCGGTCGCCGAGACGACGACGCGGTCGAAGGTCTCGTGCTCGAGCAGGCGGGCGAGGGCGTGCCGGTAGGAGCGGCCGCGTTCGATGCGGGCGTCGATCGGCACCCCCTGGGCGGTGGCCCGCTGTTCGATCGCCTCCAGCATCGCCATCGCCCGATCGGCCTCCTTCGGCACCGCACAGTCCAGCGGCAGGCTCTTCGGCACCCGCGCCAGGTAGGCGGGCATCAAGGTCGCTTCCTCGGCGCGGGCGAGCCGCAGGGCGGCGTCGAGAGCCCGGCGGGAGATCTCCGAGCCGGTGAACGGCAGCAGGATCTGGTGGACGACCTCGGTCTCCCCGGCCGAGCGCCGCAGGCGCCCGCTGGCGAGGAGGAAGCCCCCGGCCAGCCCGAGGAGCAGGGCGACCCCGACGAGGACGTGCTCGATCATCCCCCCTCCTCCGTCAGGCCGCGGTGGGCGACGATGCGGACGTCGACCCCCGGCGGGGTCGCCCGCATCAGCCGCTGCGGCAGCGGTTCGCGCAGCCGGGCGAGCCCCCGCGGAGGGTTCGATTCCCCGACCATGATGTAGGTGCTGCCGCGCTCGCGGACGACCCTGGCGGCGCCGGCGACGAGGTCGTCGTGCTCCTCGATCAGGAAGGTGGCCCCGAGGACCGAGGCGAGCCGGCGCAGGGCGGTGACCTGCCGCTCGAGCTCCCCCTCGATCGGCTGTCCGGGCGGCTTCACCCAGAGCAGGTCGAGGCCGGTCCCGAGCCGCTGGGCCGAGCGCCAAGCGCGGCGGACGAGGCGCTGGGAGCTGGGCTGCGGCCGGACCAGCGCCAGCAGGCGCTCCCCCACCGCCCTGCGCGCGTCGTCGGCGACCTTGCCTTCCTCCCGCCGGGTGCCGACCGGTTCGACCGTGCTGTAGACGAGGCGCTTGGACTCGACGTCCTCGGCCACCTGGCGGAGGCTGACCTCGCGCAGGGCCGCGAGGTTCTCGATCTTGAAGAAGTTGTCGAGGGCGGCCTGGACGTTCTCGCCGGGGTAGATCTTGCCGGCGCGCAGCCGCTCGATCAGGGCCTCGGGGGTGAGGTCGATCAGGACCACCTCGTCGGCGGCGCCCAGAGCGGAATCGGGGACCGTCTCCCGGACCCTGACGCCGGTCAGCTCGGCGACCTGGTCGTTGAGCGACTCGAGATGCTGGACGTTGACGGTCGAGAAGACGTCGATCCCGGCCTCGAGCACCGCGGCGATGTCCTCGTAGCGCTTCTCGTGCTCGAGGCCGGGCGGGTTGGTGTGGGCGAGCTCGTCGATCAGCGCCAGCTCGGGCGCGCGGGCAAGCAGTCCGGGCAGGTCCATCTCCTCGACCGCCGCCTCGCGGACCGAGGCCGGCCGGCGCGGCACCACCTCCAGCCCGCGCGCCTGGGCGCTCGTCTCCTCGCGCTTGTGGGGCTCGAGGTAGCCGATCACCACGTCGCGGCCCGCGTCGGCTTCGGCCTGGCCCTCCTGCAGCATCCGGTAGGTCTTCCCCACGCCGGCCGCCATCCCGAGGAAGATCTTGTAGCGGCCGCGTGCCATGGGTCCCCCCGATCAGGCTCCCAGCAGGTTGTGGACGACGAGGTCGATCAGCTTGATCCCGACGAAGGGGACGATCAGCCCTCCGAGCCCGAAAAGCAAGATGTTGCGGCGCAGCAGGGCGGTGGCGCCGACCGGGCGGTAGCGGACGCCGCGCAGCGAGAGCGGGATCAGCAGCGGGATCACCAGCGCGTTGAAGATGATCGCCGAGAGGATCGCCGATTCCGGCGTCCCCAGGGACATCACGTTGAGCGAGTCCAGCGGGCCGGTTTCGCCGCTTGCCGCCCAGGTCGCGGCGAACATCGCCGGCAGGATCGCGAAGTACTTGGCGACGTCGTTGGCGATCGAGAAAGTGGTCAGCGCCCCGCGGGTGATCAGCAGCTGCTTGCCGACCTCGACGATCTCGATCAGCTTCGTCGGGTTGGAGTCGAGGTCGACCATGTTCCCCGCCTCGCGGGCGGCCTGGGTGCCGGTGTTCATCGCCACCCCGACATCCGCCTGCGCCAGGGCGGGAGCGTCGTTCGTGCCGTCGCCGGTCATCGCGATCAGCCGCCCGTCGGCCTGCTGTTCGCGGATCAGCTCCAGCTTGCGCTCGGGGGTCGCTTCGGCGAGGAAGTCGTCGACGCCGGCCTCCTCGGCGATCTTCGCCGCGGTCAGTTTGTTGTCGCCGGTGACCATGATCGTGCGGATGCCCATCGCCCGCAGCTGGTCGAAGCGCGCCCGCATCCCCTCCTTGACGACGTCTTTGAGGTAGACGACGCCGAGCACACGCTCGTCGCGGGCGACCGCCAGCGGCGTGCCCCCCTCGCGGCCGATCCGGTCGAGCTCGCGGCCGAGCTCGGCGGGCGCGCGCCCGCCCTCCCCCGCGACCCAGGTCTGGACCGCGTCGCCGGCGCCCTTGCGCAGGCGGGTGCCGTTGAAGTCGACGCCGCTCATCCGCGTCTCGGCGCTGAACGGGATGAAGGTCGGCTCGTGGCCCTCGAAGTCGTGCTCGCGGATCCCGTAGGTCTTGGCGAGGACGACGATCGAGCGGCCCTCGGGGGTCTCGTCGGCGAGCGAGGCCATCTGCGCCGCCTCGGCCAGCTCCTCGGGGGCGACCCCCGGCATCGGCATGAACTCGACCGCCTCGCGGTTGCCGAGGGTGATCGTCCCGGTCTTGTCGAGCAGCAGCACGTCGCAGTCGCCGGAGGCCTCGACCGCCCGGCCCGAGAGGGCGAGGACGTTGCGCCGCACCAGCCGGTCCATGCCGGCGATCCCGATCGCCGAGAGCAGGGCCCCGATCGTGGTCGGGATCAGGGCGACGAGCAGGGCGATCAGCGTCGTCTCGGAGAGTTCGGTGCCGGCGAAGAGGGCGAACGGGCGCAGGCTGACGACGACGAAGATGAAGATCAGGGTCATCGCCGCCAGCAGGATCCCGAGCGCGATCTCGTTCGGGGTCTTGCGGCGCTCCGCCCCCTCGACCAGGGCGATCATCCGGTCGAGGAAGGACTTGCCGGGCTCCTGGGTGATCTCGACGACGATCCGGTCGGAGAGGACCCTGGTGCCGCCGGTCACCGCCGAGCGGTCGCCGCCGGCCTCGCGGATCACCGGGGCCGACTCGCCGGTGATCGCCGACTCGTCGACCGAGGCGATGCCCTCGACCACGGTCCCGTCGCCGGGGATCGTCTCGCCGGCGACGACCACGACCACGTCGCCGCGCGCCAGGTCGGAGGCCGGCTTGCGGCCGCCGTCGCGCAGATTGGCGGTCGTCTCGGTCCGCATCGCCCGCAGGCTCTGGGCCTGGGCACGGCCCCGCCCCTCGGCCAGCGCCTCGGCGAGGTTGGCGAAGACGACGGTGAGCCAGAGCCAGACCGTGATCGAGAAGCTGAACCAGGCGGGCTCGTGACCGCCGCCGAGCGGCTTGCCGCCGAAGACCTGGATCAGCCAGGCGACGGTGGTGATCAGGGCGCCGATCTCGACCACGAACATCACCGGGTTGCGGACCTGGACCCGCGGGTCGAGCTTGCGCACCGACTCGAGCAGGGCGGGCCTGACGATCTCAGGGTCGAACAGCGAGCGGGACTCGGCTTTCCCGGTCATCTCAGCGGTGCCTCTTCTTCGAGCGCGACGTTGAGCTGCAGGACGTTGACCCCAGGCTCGCCGAACAGGCCCAGCGAGCGGCCGTCGGTGTGGTCGGCGACCAGCGCTTCGACCCGGTCGAGCGGCAGGCCGCGGACGGCGGCCACCCGGTGCGCCTGGATGCGGGCGTTGGCCTCGGAGATGTGGGGGTCGACCCCGGAGGCCGATTCGGTGACCGCGTCGACCGGGACCGCGTCGCGGGTCAGCCGGCGGTCGTAGGGCCGCTCGAGCTTCAGGTAGGCGCCGAGGTTGGCCCGGATCGCGTCGCGCAGTTCGGCGCTGTTGGGCCCGGCGTTGCCGAAGAAGGTGACGTCGCCCGAGTATCCGGTCGCCGAGGGCCGCGAGTGGAAGAAGACCTTGCCCTTGAATTCCTGGCCGATCAGCTTCGAGCCGACCACCTTGCCGTCGAGCTTGACCTGGGAGCCGTCGGCGGCGCCGGGAAAGAGGACCTGGGAGATGCCGGTGATCGCCAGCGGATAGACGAGGCCGAGGGCGATGGTGAGGACGAGCACCGCGAGCAGCGAGCTGAGCAGGTCGCGGCGCATCAGAAGAGCCTCGGCGTCAGGCCGTTGGCGACCGGCCCGAGCAGGATCGCGGGGAAGAAGGTGAGGGCGCCGACCAGGATCACGATCCCGATCAGGAGGAAGACGAAGGTCGGGTTGTCGGTCCGCATCGTCCCCAGGCCGGCCGGCGAGACC
Organism: Solirubrobacterales bacterium; assembly: GCA_035473555.1. Taxonomy (GTDB): domain Bacteria; phylum Actinomycetota; class Thermoleophilia; order Solirubrobacterales; family 70-9; genus VAYN01. Next base: position 16,564 of record DATIOC010000025.1, on the reverse strand, counting down.
CGCTTGCCGGCGAGCGCGCCGGCGACGGCGAGGACGAAGAGGATCGGCACGAAGCGGGCGCCGACGAGGACGATGCCGCCTAGCAGGTCGGTGAAGGTGAGGCCGTAGGAGCCGGCGTTGCCGGGGGCGTGCGGCTGGACGAAGCCGGTGTAGCCGGCCCAGGCGGAGCCGTTGTTGTTGGCCTGGGAGAGGTAGGCGTAGAGCGTCTCCGAGAAGCCGCTCGGGTTGATCCCGGCGTAGATCGACTTTTTCGCCGCCGGTGCGGCGGAGGCGATCCCGGACGAGAGCAGCACCGTCAGCGGCGTGAAGAGGACGCCGAGCGAGACCAGCTTGATCTCCCGGGCGCCGATCTTCTTGCCCAGGTACTCGGGGGTGCGGCCGACCATCAGGCCGCCGATGAAGACGGCGAGCAGGACGTAGAGGAGCATCGAGTAGAGCCCGGCGCCGGCGCCGCCGAAGACGACCTCGCTGAGGCCGAGGTTGACGAAGGGGACGGCGCCGCCGACCCCGGTCAGCGACTCGAAGGCGGCGTTGACCGCGCCGCAGGAGGTGACGGTCGTGACCGCGGTCCAGAGCGAGGAGTCGGCGATCCCGAAACGCTGGTCCTTGCCGACCATGTTGCCGCCGGTCGAGCCGTCGAAGGCCGCGGTGTGGAGGCCGGCGGCGTGCTGGGCGGGGCTGCCGTGCTGCTCGGCCAGGTAGACGACGACCACGCCGGCGACGAAGAGGACCGACATCGCCGCGAAGATCGCCCAGCCCTGGCGCTGGCTGCCGACCATGCGGCCGTAGGTGTAGGTCAGCCCGGCGGGGATGACCAGGATCAGCAGCAGCTCGAAGAAGTTGGTCAGGCCGCTGGGGTTCTCGAACGGGTAGCTGGAGTTGACGTTGAAGAAGCCGCCGCCGTTGGTCCCCAGCTCCTTGATCGCCTCCTGCGAGGCGACGGGGCCCTGGGCGAGGAACTGGTGGCCGCCGCCGAGCGTCTGGATCGCCTGCGTGTGGTCGAGGTTCTGGATCACCCCCTGGGAGACGAGGAAGAGGGCGGCGACGAGGGAGGCCGGGACGAGGATGTAGAGGAGGGTGCGGACCAGGTCCTGCCAGAAGTTGCCGAGCTCACTGCCGCTGCGGGCGACGATGCCGCGGATCAGGGCGACGACGACGGCGATCCCGACCGCGGCGGAGACGAAGTTCTGCACCGTCAGCCCGGCCATCTGGGCGAAGTAGGTGAGGGTCGTCTCGCCGCCGTAGTACTGCCAGTTGGTGTTGGTGACGAACGAGGAGGTGGTGTTGAAGCTCAGGTCCCAGGGGCCGGAGCCGAACCCCTGCGGGTTGAAGGGCTGGATCCCCTGGGTGCGGAGGATCACGTACAGCGCGACCCAGAAGAAGAGCGAGAAGACGACGAGGCTGCGGGCGTAGGCCTTCCAGTCCTGGCCCTCGTCGGGCCGCACGCGCAACGCCCTGTAGGCGAGGCGCTCGATTGGCCCGACGAGGGGGGACAGGAAAACGCGCTGGTTGGTGAAGACGCGCGCCATGTACAGGCCGACCGGCTTGACCAGCGCCAGCAGGACGGCGAAGAAGATGGCGATCTGCAGCCATCCTTGGGCCATCAGAGGTTCTCCCCTCGCAGCAGCGCGTAGAGCAGGTAGGCGGCCACCGCGGCAGAGACCACGAGCCCGAACACGTCGGCGACGGTCAGGGATGCGAGCGCCAGGCTCATATCCGGTCGATCAGCTCGATCGCGGCGTAGAGCAGCGCGAAGAGCCCCGCGGCGATGGCTATGGAGAGAAGGTCGACGAGCACAGATCGACTATGCGCCCACCCCCGTCAAGCCCGCATGAAGAAGCAGCGCGGGCGTATACAGATCTTGTGAAGGGCGCCGGGGCGCCTTTGTCAATCAGGTGTTGACAAAAGCGCCCCGCTAGGCCGCGAACCTGTAGCCCACCCCGGGGTCGGTGCGGATGATCACGTGCTCGCCCTCGGGCTCGATCTTGCGGCGGAGGTTGGCGACGTGGGCGCGGAGGACCTGGAGGTCGTCTTCGTACTCGACACCCCAGACCTCGACCAGGAGGTTGCGGTGGGTCATCAGCCGGCCGCGATTGCGGACGAGGACGCGGAGCAGCTCGAACTCGGTCGGCGTCAGGTGGACGTCCTCGCCGTCGCGGCGGACGCGGCGGGCGGCGAGGTCGATCTCCAGTCCGTCGACCGCGATCGCCGGCTCCTCGGCCTCGGGGCGGGCGCGGCGCAGGGCCGCCTCCAGCCGGGCGACCAGCTCGCGCGGGCCGAAGGGCTTGGTCACGTAGTCGTCGGCGCCGGCGGCCAGCGCCTCGACCTTGCGGTCCTCCTCGCCGACGGCGGAGAGGACGACGATCGGCATCTCGCTCCACTCGCGGATCCGCCGCGTCACCTCGACCCCGTCGAGGTCGGGCAGCATCAGGTCGAGGATCGCCGCCTGCGGCGGCCGCACGGCGACCAGGTCGAGCGCCTCCTCCCCGGTGCTCGCCGGCACCGCCTCGAAGCCGGCGTCGCGGAGGATCACCCGCAGGGCGCGGACGATCTGCGGCTCGTCGTCGCAGACGAGGATGCGCGGCTGCTCGCTCACGCCGCCGCCTCCCCGGACAGCGGGAAGGTGACGACGAAGGTGCTTCCCTGTCCCGGCACCGACTCGGCCGCGATCTCGCCGCCGTTGGCCTCGACGAACCCCTTGGCGATCGCCAGGCCGAGGCCGAACCCCTGGCCGCCACCCTCGCGCCGGTAGAAGGGCTCGAAGATCCGCTCGCGCTCGGTCTCCGGAATCCCCGGCCCCTGATCCACGACCCGGATCACCAGCCGGCCGCCGCTCTCGCGGGCGCGGACCAGCACCGGCCGGCCGCCGCCGTGGCGGGCGCCGTTCTCGACCAGGTTGGCGAAGGCGCGCTCCAGCTGCACCGGGTCGGCGACCAGGGGCGGCAGCTCGGGGTCGACGCCGAGCTTCACCGCCTCGCCGTCGAGGCCGACCGATTCCCGGGCCGCTTCGAAGACGCCGACCAGGTCGACCGGCTCGCGCCGCGGCTCGGCGTTGCCGGACTCCAGCCGCGAGACGTCGATCAGGTTCTCGACCAGCCGCGAGAGCCGCTCGCCTTCGGAGACCACCGCTGTGCTCAGCTCGTGGCGCTCCTCGACCGTCGCCGAGGGCGAGTCGAGCGCGGCGCCGGCGGCGATGATCGCGGTCAGCGGCGTCCGCAGGTCGTGGGAGACGGAGCGCAGCAGGGCGGTCTTCAACTCGTCGCTGCGGCGCAGCGCCCCGGCCTCGATCGCCTCGGCCTGGATCCGGTCGCGCTCGGCCGAGAGCTCGCGCAGCTCCTCCAGCACCGCCTCAGTCTCCCCCCGCCGCCGCTCCGCCTCGGCGGCCCGGGCGCGGGCCATCTCCCCCAGCGTGCTGCTGAGGACGGCGACGATCACGAAGACGACGAGGGCGACGGCGTCGCGGTCGGCGGAGACGTCGAAGCGGCCGGTCGGCGGGATGTGGAACCAGTTGAAGGCCAGCGCGCTGGCGACGCCGGCAAGGACGCCGAGGCGCCAGCCCCAGACGGTCGAGATCAGCAGCACGCCGGGGATGTAGACGACGCCGAGCGAGACCGCCGGCGCGACGTCCTTCAGCGGGTAGACGAGGAGGGTGCCGACGGCGACCGCCGCCGCGGTCGCCAGCAGTCCCGACGCCGCGGAGGGTTGCTCGGGCCCGAGCCGCAGGGCGTTGGTCGCCGACCTCACCCCGCCAGCGTAATGCGACGACTAGTGGATCGCGCCGCTTGCGGTCAGGACCAGAACCAGCGCACCCAGCGCCACCCGGTAGACGACGAAGATCCGGAGCGAGTGGGAGGTCAGGTAGCGCAGCAGCCAGGCGATCGAGATGTAGCCGGCGACGAAGGCGACGATGGTGGCGACGACCGTCGCCCCGACCGGCGGTTCCCCCGCTTCGCCGATCTTGCGCAGCTCGAAGAGGCCGCTGAGGACGACTGCCGGAATCGAAAGCAGGAACGAGTAGCGGGCGGCGTCGACCCGGTCGAAGCCACGGAACAGCCCGGCGGAGATCGTCGCTCCGGAGCCGGAGACGCCGGGAATCAGGGCCAGGACCTGCGCCATCCCGATCGAGAATCCGTCGCGGCCGCTCATCTCGTCCAGGTGACGGCGGCGGGTGCCGTAGTGCTCGGCCGCGAGCATCACGAAGGAGAAGAGGATCAGCGCCGAACCGATCAGGTAGAGGTCGCGCGCGCCGGACTCGATCTGGTCCTTGAAGATGAAGCCGAAGACGCAGATCGGGATCGTGCCGAGGAGGATGAACCAGCCGAGCCGCGCGTCTTTGGAGGCCCTGGGAATCGGCGTTCGCAGCTCATGCAGCCAGGCCGAAGCGATCCGCCAGAGGTCGGCGCGGAAGTAGATCAGCACCGCGGCCATCGTCCCGAGTTGGATCACGGCGGTGAATCCCGCGCCCGGATCTTCCCAGCCGAGCAGGGCCGGAACGATCCGCAGGTGGCCGGAAGAGGAGATCGGCAGGAACTCCGTCAACCCTTGGACGAAGCCGAGGACGATCGCTTCGAGCGTGCTCATCGCCGCGAGAGGCTATCCGCATGACGCTGAACGGCGCTTGAAGAGCAGGCGGCAACGCCCCTCGGTGCGCTAGATTCCCGCCCGTGAAGCGCACCGCCGCCATCGTGCTCTCCGTCTGGGCCCTGATGCTGGCCATCGCCCCGGCCGCCCTGGCCGACGAGGGCGTCGGCCTCGCCGGCCCGACCACCGACAAAACGGTGACCTTCTTCTGCTTCGGCGTGATCGCCTTCTTCGCCGCGCTGCCGATCGTCCTCTCGCTGATCCAGGGCCGCCTGGAGAAGCGCAAGGAACAGCGCCGCTCGGATCTCGCCCGCTTCAACTGACGGCCGGAACGAACGCCTGCCGACGTCCTCGGTCGCTCGCGTGCAAAGCACGCCACGCTCCCTGCGTCCTTGGCAGCCGCCCGTTCCGCCGCGTCAGGACCATCGATAACTATCGATGAAGATGGTAGGGTCGTCGCCTTGAGCGATCTGCCGGTGATCAACTGCTGCACCCCGCTCGCCGGGTCCTCGCTCGACGAGGAGCGGGCGGCTCAGCTCGAGGCGGTGATGAAAGCGCTGGCCGACCGGCAGCGGCTGCGGATCGTGAACATGCTGCTGCGCGCCGACGGCGAGGCGGTCTGCGTCTGCGAGTTCGAGCCCTTCCTCGGCCTCTCCCAGGCAACCGTCAGCCACCACCTCAAGGTGCTGGCCGAGGCCGGTCTGGTCGAGCGCGAGGGTCGCGGCAACCGCGGCTACTTCTCCCTCGTCCCCGGCGCGCTCGATTCCGTCCGCGACGTCTTCGCCCCCGCCGCCGCCTGCTGCTGAGACCGTGGACGAGCGCCCCGACCTCCTCCGCCGCGCCGCCGCCGAGGGCTTCGGCGTCTTCGCCCTGGTCTTTGCCGGCTGCGGCGCGATCGTCGCGGAGGCCGAGCACCCGGGCGCGCTCGGCGTGGTCGGGATCGCCCTCGTCTTCGGCCTGATCGTGATGGCGATGGTCTACGCGACCGGCCACCTCTCGGGCGCACACCTCAACCCGGCGGTGACCCTGGCCTTCGCCCTCACCCGCCACCTCCCCCGCGCCGAGGCGCTCGCCTACCTCCTCGCCCAGCTCGCCGGCGCCCTCGTCGCCGCGGGCCTGCTCGCCGCGGTCTGGCCCAGCCAGCCGGCGGCGCTGGGGACGACCCTGCCCACGGTCGGGGTCGGCAGCGCCTTCGTCTACGAGGTCGTGCTGACCGCCTTCCTGATGTTCGTGATCATGGCCGTCGCCACCGACACCCGGGCGGTCGGCGCCGGGGCGGCGATCGCGATCGGCGGCACCGTCGGCCTCGACGCCCTCTTCGGCGGGCCGATCACCGGCGCCTCGATGAACCCGGCCCGCTCGCTCGGCCCGGCACTCGTCTCCGGCGAGCTGCACGACCTCTGGATCTACCTCACCGCCCCCCTCCTCGGCGCCGCGATCGGCGCCCTCGCCTACCAGCTCGTCCGCGGCGAGCACCCGCGCGAGGCCGTCACCGAGGCCACCTGATGGCCCGCGCCCTCTTCGTCTGCCTCCACAACGCCGGCCGCTCGCAGATGAGCGAGGCGCTCTTCACCCGCGCCGCCGAGGGCCACCACGAGGCGCGCTCGGCCGGGACGACGCCGGGAGACCGCGTCCATCCCGAGGTGGTCGAGGCGATGGCCGAGCTGGGGATCGACCTCGGCGACCGGACCCCCCGCAAGCTCACCCAGGCGGACGCCGAATGGGCCGACGTGGTGGTGACGATGGGCTGCGGCGACGAGTGCCCCTACATCCCCGGCAAGCGCTATGTCGACTGGGACCTGCCCGACCCCAAGGGCCAGTCGCTGGAGGCGGTGCGGGCAACGCGGAACGAGATCGAGCGCCGGGTCGCCGCCCTGGTCGCGGAACTAGACGCCGCCGGCTGAGCTGGCGTCCCTACGAGAGCCGGAAGCCCGAGAGCAGGCGTTTCTCGGTCTCGCCCTCGACCTTGGCGACGACTTCGACTTTGCCCTCGAGCGGGGTGTCGCGGATCTTCGTCGCCAGCAGATCGTCGACCTGGAAGATCCCGGCGCTGTTGTTGAGCTGGATCTCGATCTTGACCGGGCGCTCCTCGCCGGCAGCGATGCTGACCTCGTCGACCGCGGCGGCGGAGATCGAGTGGATGCCCTCGTGGCCGGACTCGAGCGGCAGGCGGGTGCGGCCCTGGGCCATGTCGAGCGCGTCGGCGACGCGGACGACGCCGGCCTCCAGCGTGTAGGGCTCGCCGCGGCGGCGGTGGCCGATGATCGCGTGCAGGATCTCGGAGGCGACGACGGTCCGCTCCGGCTCCTTGTAGGCGTCGGCGAGCAGCCGCTTCAGGGCCGAGTTGGCGAGGAAGAGCGAGTAGGCCTCGTGGTCGACGCGGTGGATCGACATCCCGGTGTCGTGCAGCAGGGCACCGCCGGCGACCACCACTTCGGCGTCGCGGTCGCGCAGCCCGTGGTCGGCGACCATCGCCGGCTCGACCCCCGCCCGCAGCAGCAGCCGCAGCAGGCGCAGGGCGATGTTGAGGACGATCTGCATGTGGACCCAGGAGTGGTCCGACATCCCCAGCCGCTCGGCATGGACCTGGGTCATGTACCACCAGGCCCGCACCTCCTCGTCGGAGTTGACCGCCTCGAGAAAGCTCTCCAGCTTGCGATTCCCCCGCGTAGGCGCCCTCACCCGGGCCTCGGCAATCGCCTCTTTTGGCGGCTTCCGGGCTGGGCCGGTGGCATCAGGAGCAGGTATCTGCTCCTCGTTAACCGGCGCCCCCTCGTCACTCATGGGCGCCATCGTAGATGCGCCCTCGGCGTTCGTCCTTTATTCGTCGCCTGGCGAATAAAGGACGAACGCCGATTTGAGACTTCAGCCGCAGATCGGCCAGGGGCTGGAGCCTGACGACGCGTAGAGGAGTGCGGCGCGGTAGTCCTGCTCGGACTCGGGAGCCGCCGCGGGGTCGCCACTGCCGCCCATCGATTCCCAGGTGCCGTAGTCGAACTGGTATTTGCCGCGGTATGAGCCGTCGGAGGAGACCGCCGTGGGGTCGCCGCCCGACTCGCAGGAGGCGATCGATTCCAGCGTCGCCATCGAGACGCCGAGGTCGGTGAACCGCTCTTCGGCTTCGCGCTCCTGGCGGCGCTCGGCGGCGCGTTCGTCGGCGCGGATGTCAGCGGCGATCGTCTTGACGATGCGGTGGAAGCGATTGACGGGCCGCTGCAGTCGCTGCAGCGGCGCCACTTCGGCCTGCCCGACGCCGGGGCCGGACTGCGCCTCGTTCCCGCTCGCGGCCAGGGCGGCCGCGGGGAAGGCGAGAAGAATGAGCAAAATGACGGTGAATTGTTTGCGTTTTGTGAGCAAGCGCAAAACCGTGAGGGTTTCCGCGGCGCTCATGTGTGGCGACCGTCACAGATCGGCTCGCGCTCACAACAATCCGCACTAGCTCAGGCACGAATCTCCTGCTTCGCACGTGACTCTGGTCGCGAAATTGCGCCCTAGACCGCTTTGGCGATCAACAGGCGCAGGTCCGGAAGGGTCCGGAACGACTTCACGTCGACGCTGCCGAAGCCGCTCTCCCCCATCCAGCGGGAGACCTCCTCGACCGTGTAGGTGTCGGCGCCCGAAGTCAGGTGGAAGAAGAGGCCGAGGATCGAGGCGAGGTTGGCGCGCTGGCCCCCGGGGCGGTCGTAGAGGTCGAGGACGCAGAGCGGCGAGCCCGGCCGCAGCACGGCGCGGATACGGGCGAAGAGCGCCCGGATCTGCTCCGGCGAGAGGTGGTGGATGATGTTGAAGCTGAGCGCGCCGTCGTAATGGCCGTCGTAGTCGACCTCGAACATGTCGCCGACCAGGTGCCGGACGCGGTCGCTCATCCCGTTCTCGGCGACGATCTCCTCCCCCACCCGGGCGCTCCCCGGCAGGTCGACGATCGTCGCCCGCAGGCCCTCGTGGCGGCGGCAGAGCGCCATCGAGTACTCGCCGTGAGCGCCGGCGACGTCGAGCAGCTGGTGGGTGCCCTTGGCCAGCGGGATCGCCTTCGCGACTTCGGCGCTGGAGAGCCGCGCCACCTGGTACTGGCCGCGGATGTAGGACTGCCAGTAGGGGTCGTCGGGCGCTTTCTCGTGCAGCTCGACGTGCTTGCCGTCGCGGACCAGGTCCTCGAGGCCGGCGTACCACTCCCAGTAGTGGGCGGTGTCGGCGAGGAAATCGCCGAGGTAGGTGTCGGACTTCGGGTCGAGCCAGCGGTGGCCGCTGGCGGTCATCTCGTAGGTCCCGTCGGGGTTCTGCTTGACGTGCTCCAGCGTCGCGATCACGTCGAGGACGCGGCTGGTCCCGAGCGTCTGCAGGCCGAGGTGCTCGGCCAGCTCCGCCGGCTCGCGCGGCCCCTCGGCCAGCGCGGCGAGGATCCCGGTCCGCTGCGCGACCTGCAGCGAGCGCGCCACCGGCATCGAGAACAGCGACTCGCCGATCGGGGTCGGCACCTTGCCGAGCATCAGTCCGAGCCGCTCCACCAGGCCGTCGGGAATCGCGCCGATCCGCATCGCCGGCAGCCTATCCGCGATCATCGGCGGATGGGAGACGCGCCGACCTCGCGCCTGCTGCTCGCCTGCCCCGACCAGCCGGGCCTGATCGCCCGCGTCAGCGGCTTCCTCGCCGAGTCCGGGCTCAACATCGTCGACGTCGACCAGCACTCAAGCGCCGAGGGCCGCTTCTTCATGCGGATGGTCTTCGACCGTCTGCCCGACGGCGAGCGCGAGGCGCTGGAGCTGCGCTTCGCGCGGGAGATCGGTGAGCCGTTCGAGATGGACTACGAGTTCCACGAGACCGGCCGCAGGCGGCGGCTGGCGGTGATGGTCAGCCGCGAGGACCACTGCCTCTCCGACCTGCTCTGGCGCTGGCGGAACGGCGACCTCGGCGGCGAGATCGTCGCCGTCGTCTCCAACCATCCCGACCACGCCGCCCAGGTTGAAGCGGTCGGCCTCCCCTTCCACCACCTGCCGGTCGAACCGGCGACCCGGGGCGAGGTGGAGCGGCAGACGCTGGAGCTGCTGGGGGACGTCGACCTCCTCGTCCTCGCCCGCTACATGCAGATCCTCTCCGAGGACTTCCTCCGCAGCCTGGACGCCCCGGCGATCAACATCCATCACAGCTTCCTGCCGGCCTTCGTCGGCGCCGACCCCTACCACCGCGCCTACGAGCGCGGCGTCAAGCTGATCGGCGCCACCGCCCACTACGTCACCGCCGACCTCGACGCCGGCCCGATCATCGCCCAGGACGTGACCCGCGTAGACCACCGCGACGAGGTCACCGACATGATCCGCCTCGGCCGCGACGTAGAGCGCCTCGTCCTCGCCCGAGCCGTAATGGCCCACCTGGACGACCGCGTCCTCCTCGACGGCGACCGCACGATCGTCTTCTGATGAAGGGACTGCCACCGGGATCCCGCGCCCCGGCGATCGCGCAGGCGGTCAGCTACGCGCGCGATCCGCTCGGATTCCTCGCCCGCCACCAGCGGCGATACGGGGACGTCTTCACCGTCCGCTTCCCGTTCTTCGGCCACATCGTCTACGTCGCCCGGCCCGATCTGGTCAAAGCGGTCTTCACCGGCTCCCCCTCCGTCACCGTGCTCGCCGCTGGCCACGAGACGACCGCGACCGGGCTCGCCTGGGCGGTCGAGCGGCTGGTCCGCAACCCGGCGGTGCTGGCCAGGCTGCGCGACTCGATCGCCGCCGGCTCCGACGAGTACCTCGGCGCGACGGTCAAAGAGACGCTCCGCGCCCGCCCGGTGATCGTCGACGTCGCCCGCAAGCTGAAGGCGCCGGCGCGGATCGGCGAGTGGGACCTGCCGGCGGGGACCTTCGTCCTGCCGGCGATCGCCGCGCTCCACTACCGCGAGGACCTCTTCCCCGCCCCGGACGAGTTCCGCCCCGAGCGCTTCCTCGACGGCAAGGCCGACAACTACGCCTGGATCCCCTTCGGCGGCGGCGTCCGCCGCTGCATCGGCGCCGCCTTCGCCGAATACGAGATGCGGCTGATCCTGCGCGAGTTCGTCGAGCGCGCCGAGCTGCGGCCGGTCGAGGAGAAGCCCGAGCGGGTCAAGGTCCGCAACATCACCCTCACCCCCGCCAAGGGCGCCCGGGTAATTCAGGCCTCGGCAGCGGCCTGAGCCGCCTCCCACTCTTTGTAGAGCTCTTCCACTGCTGCCTTCGCTTCGGCGTGCCGCTTGGTCGCCCGCTCGACCCGGCCCGGGCTCGACCAGGCGGCGGGGTCGGCGAGCTCGTCCTCGAGCGCCTGCAGCTCCGCCTCGGCCTTCTCGATCCGCTGCTCCAGCTTCGCTGCCTTGCGCGCCGCTTTCTGCGCCGGCTTGGTGGCGCTGTACTTCTTGCCGCCGCCGCTCGCTTTGGCCGCCGCCGTCGCCTCCGACTCCTCCTCGTCGCGCCGCGCCTGGTACTCGGCCCACCCGTTCGGAAAGCTCCGCAGCTCGCCGTCCTCGCAGACGAGGGTGCGGCTGCCGACCGCCTCCAGCAGCGCCCGGTCGTGAGAGACGAGCAGCACCGTCCCCTCGAACTCGGTCAGCGCGTCCTCCAGCGCCTCGCGGCTCTCGAGGTCGAGGTGGTTGGTTGGCTCATCGAGGACGAGGACGTTGGCGCCCGACGCGACGAGGATCGCCAGCGAGAGCCGCCGCTGCTCGCCACCGGAGATGTCGGAGAGTTGTTTCTCGACGTCGCGGCCGGAGAAGAGGAAGCCGCCGAGCAGGGAGCGGGCCTGGACCTCGTTGAGGCCCGTCTCCCGCTTCGCCGCGTCGAGAACGCTGCCGCTGCCGGCGGCGGTCTCGGCGTGCTGGGAGAGATAGCCGAGCTTGACGTTGTGGCCGAGGCGGACGCTGCCGCTCGCCGGCTCGCGGTCCCCGGCGAGGGTCTCGATCAGGGTCGTCTTGCCGGCGCCGTTGGGGCCGACGAGGACGACGTGTTCTTCGCGCTCGATTTCGAGGTTGGCGCCGTCGAGCAGCACCCGCCCCGGCACCTCGAGCCGGCCGTTGACGAGTTTCAGCACCACCCGCCCGGGCCGCTCCGGCGGCTTGAAGCGGAAGCGCAGGTGGCGGTTGTCGCGCTTTTCGGCCGCCGGCCCTTCGCGCTTGGCTTTCTCGATCATCTTCACCCGCGACTGCGCCTGGCGCGCCTTGCTCGCCTTGTAGCGGAAGCGCTCGACGAAGCGCTCCATCCGCTCGATCTCCGCCTGCTGGCGCTCGATCGCTTTGCCGAGGGCGATCTGCCGCGCCGCCTGCTCTTGGCGCCAGGCGTGCCAGGGGCCGGCGAAGAAGCGGGCGCGCCCGGCCTCCAGCTCGAGGACCGAGGTCCCGACCGCCTCCAGGAACCAGCGGTCGTGGGCGACGAGGACGACGGCGGCGTCGAGGTCGACCAGGTAGCGCTCGAGCCACTCCAGCGAGGGGATGTCGAGATGGTTGGTCGGCTCGTCGAGGAGCAGCAGGTCGGGGCGGGTGGCGAGGGCGCGGGCCAGCGAGGCGCGGGTCAGCTCGCCGCCGGAGAAGGTCGAGAGCGAGCGCTCGGCCTGCTCGGGCTCGAAGCCGAGGCCGCGGAGGACGGCGAGGACGTCGTCGCGCCAGCGGTAGCCGCCGCCGGCTTCGAGCCGCTGCTGGGCGGCGGCGTAGGCGCGCATCGTCTCCTCGCTCGCCTCGCCGCCCATCTCCCCCTCCAGCCGCTCCAGCTCGACCTCGGTTTCGAGCATGTCGGTGCGGCCGGAGAAGACGTACTCGCCGAGTGTCGTCTCCGACTGCCGCGGCGGCCGCTGGTCATGCAGGGCGACCCGGGCGCCGCGCTGGACCGTCAGCGAGCCGCTGTCGGGCGCCAGCTCGCCGGAGAGCACCCGCAGCAGCGTCGACTTGCCGGCCCCGTTGCGGCCGGAGAGCGTCATCCGTTCGCGCGGCTCCAGCTTGAAGCCGACGTCCTCGAAGAGCAGCTTGCCGCCGACGTAGACGTCGAGCGAGGTTGCGGTCGCGATCGCCATGGGACGACCAAGGTAATGGCCGGCGGGACCGGCGAGCGCCGCCGCTAGCCGAGCTTGGCGGCGATCTGCTCGATCGTCCCCATCGTGCGGCGGGTGTCGGCGCCAAGCAGCTTCTCTATCGCCTTCAGGTCGAGGTCGGACTCGAGCAGGCCGCCACTCGGCAGCCAGTAGAGCTCGCGCGCCTCGATCGCCAGGAGGTCTTCGTCGCCGGCGAGCGCCAGCACCTTCTTCTTCGCCGCCGCACTCGGCTTCTTCTTCAGCAGCGAGACCTGCAGTTTCCCCTTCGAGCTCTTCACCTTCGCGGCTGGAAACGGCTTCTGCGCCGCAATCGCCGCCATCTCCTTCTCGCTGCGCAGGAAGACCGGCACGTCGTAGCCGAGCCTCTCGTCCAGCTCCGCTTCGACCCGCGCCGCCAATTCCGCCTCGGCCTCCCGCTTCGGCGTCCCGAAGATCACGTTGCCGCTGGCCCGAAAGGTCGCCACCTCCTCGAACCCCATCGCCTCGAAGTGCGCCCGCAGCTCCTCGTTCTTGATCCGCCGCTTGCCGAGGTTCATCCCCCGCAGGAAGGCAACGTAGCGGTCCATGTCAGCACCCTAGGGGGCGATCACGACGACAGGCGCCGGAGTCAGGCCGGCGGCCGGCGCATGCCCGCCGTGCGGCGGCGGCGCTTGGTGCGGCTCTGCCTCACCTGGGACAGCAGCCTCGCGAGAGCCTCGTCCCGTCGCCACTCCTGCGGGGTGCGAATGCCCTTGCTCTTGTTACAGGGACGACAGGCGGCGACCAGGTTGGCGGGAGTCGTCGCGCCGCCCCGCGCCCGGGGGGCGACGTGATCCACCTCGGTGGCCTCGCGACCGCAGTAGCTGCAGGTCCACCCGTCCCGGTGCAGGACCGCGCCGCGCAGCATCGGGTGGATGCGGCGCTGGGCCGGGTCGGCGGCGGCCGGGTCCCAGTGCAGGAGCGGGTGGGAAGCTGAGGGAATTGGCATGCGGAAACCGGATCGCCCCGCCGCGATCCGACGCGTACCGAAACCCCGGCCCGAGGCCGGAGTTGCGGTCTGACTGATGGAGGCGCCGAGATTCGAACTCGGATCCGCGGACGCGGTGCGAGGGTGTCTACAGGTTTAGCTGGCGCTTTGGTCTCGTCTCCCGGGGTCCGCGCCAGCGGGCACTGCGGGAGATAAAGCCCCTTCGATGTCCCCTTGCGGTCAGGGCGATCCGCCCGGGTGAGCCCGCAATTTGAAGCCGGCTCCCCTTCCCGCGGGCGGGGAAGGACCGACTCTCACAGCGCTTAGCTATTGACTAAGCGGCGAGGGCGAACTCATGGTCCGCACGTATTGGTTTGTGCTGGGGTTTAACGAGGCCTCCAGCAACCTCGACCTGCAACCGTTCGCACGAGTCGACCACGTCGAAGCCTGTCGCCCCCGTGCTTGGGAATGCCAACCGATTGTAGGGGGTAGGGCTTGACTGTCCTGTGATGATGATGCCGGTGAACGAGCGCAGCTACGACGCCATCGTCCTCGGTGCCGGCCCCACCGGCGAGGTCGCCGCCGGGCGGCTGGCCGACGCCGGCTGGCGGGTGGCGATCGTCGAGCGCGACCTGGTCGGCGGCGAATGCTCCTACTACGCCTGCATGCCCTCGAAGGCGCTGCTGCGCCCGGCCGACGTGCTGGCCGAGGCGAAGCGCATCCCCGGCGTCCCCACCGGCCACGGGGAGCTGGACCCGGACCTGGTCCTCAGCCGCCGCGACGAGGTGATCCACGACCGCGACGACTCGGTCCAGCTGCCCTGGCTGGAAGAGCGCGATATCGCCCTCTTCCGCGGCAGCGCCAGCTTCGAGGCGGAGCGGCGGGTCGCCGTCGGCGACGAGGTCCTGGTCGCCGAGAAGGCGGTCCTGGTCGCGACCGGCAGCAAGGCGGCGATGCCGCCGATCGAGGGGCTGGACGGTCTGGACGGGAACCGGGTCTGGAACAACCGCGACGCGACCACCGCCAAGCAGGTGCCGGAGAGCATGATCGTGCTCGGCGGCGGCCCGGTCGGCAGCGAGCTCTCCCAGGCCTGGTCGAGCCTCGGCACCCAGGTGACCCTGGTCGAGGGCGGCCAGCACCTGCTCTCGCGCGAGGAGGCGTTTGCCGGCGAGGAAGTCGCCGAGTCGCTGCGCGAGAACTTCGGCGTCGACGTCCGCACCGGGACCAAAGTCGAATCGGTCGAGGCGGGCCGGCCCGGGGTCGTCGCCCACCTGAGCGACGGCGAGAGCGTCGAGGCGACCACGATCCTGATCGCCGTCGGCCGCACCCCCCACACCGCCGACCTCGACCTCGAAGCCGCCGGCGCCAGCCCCAACGAGCACGGCTACCTCGACACCGACGCGCGGATGCGGGTCGGCGGCAGCGAGTGGCTCTACGCGATCGGCGACGTCAACGGCCGCGCCCTCTTCACCCACATGGGCAAGTACCACGCCTGGATCGCCACCGAGAACCTGCTCGGGCGCGGAACCGATGCGGTCGCCGAAGACATCGGCTCGCCGCGGGTCACCTTCACCGACCCCCAGGTCGCCGCCGCCGGCAAGACGCTCGATCAGGCGCGCGAAGCCGGCATCGACGCCCGCGCCGTCGACGTCCCGACCGACGGCTCCCCCGGCGCCAGCTTCCAGGGCAAGGAAACCGGCGGCACCTCGCGGATCGTCGTCGACCAGGCAAAAGGAACGATCGTCGGCGCCATCTTCACCGGCTTCGAGACGGCAGACTTCCTCCAGGCGGCAACCGTGGCGATCGTCGGAGAGATCCCGATTTCAAAACTCCGCCACGCAATCGCCCCCTACCCCAGCCGCAGCGAGATCTGGCTGAAGCTGATGGAGAAGTGGGAAGCAGGAGACGAGTAGCGCCCCCAAGCCCTACCCCCGCTTCGCCTTCTTCCCCCCACCCCCACCGCACCTCGCCTTGACCTCGGGCTTGAATTCATGCAGCTTGCCGTTCTGGCCCGTGAAGTTGGCCAGCGCCCGGTGCTTGCCCCTGCAGAGGTCGGTGCTGTTGACGATCAGCCCCTTCTGGCCGCCCTGCATTTCGAGGATGAACTTGGTCACCGGGGCGTCGGGCACTCCTTCGAAGGTGTTGCGGATGCGGCCGTTCAGGGAGTCGATCCGGCCGACCAGGTTGATGTCGACCTTGCTCGAGTGAAGCGCGGCCACCAGGTCGGGGAGTTCGTGGTTCGATGAGCGCAGGTAGACCTTGCCCTGTAGCGGCTCGTCGAGCAGCGGCGTGATCGCCTTGGCCTTGCCGTAGACGGAGCCCTTCGGGCAGCCCTCGCCGTTGCCGGCGCCGGAGTTGAACTGCACCCGGGTGCAGACGGTGCGGATGTGGCCTTGTTCGAGGAAGGCTGAGTGGGGCAGCGTCACCTGGGCTTTGCCGATGTTGGCGTCGCCCTTGCGCGCTTCGAGGACCGCCTTCAGGCGCGGCGTGTCCCCTCGCTTCGTCCCTCCCAAGAGCTGCAGGGAGAGTTTGGGCTTGAAGGGAAGCGAGGAGCAGTCGGCTGCCTGGAAGGGGCTCGTCACCGTCACCGGTTCGTTGTCAGCGGCCGAGGCGAAGTCAAGGCCCGAGCCGAGCACGGTGGAGGCGGTGGAGGTGCGGTCGCAGTTGGTCGGGTTGAGGGTGAATTCGGGCCGATCGACGTAGACGCGGATGTCGCGCAGGTGGACCTCGATGCCCTGGATGATGTGGGGCAGGGGGTCCGAGCCGGTCGCATCGACGAAGACTTCGGCGGTCTCGGGATTGACCTTCAGCGCCTGGCGCACCACCACCACCCCGAGGTCGAAGGGGCCCACCTTGGCCGGGGTGATCGCGACGACCGAGAGCTTGGCGCCGTGGTAGGGGCCGGCGAGGTAGACCTTGCCGGGGACGTAGGTGAGGCTCGCCCCCACCCCCGAGCCGACCAGGGTGCGGCCGACCTGGGAGTTCGCCGGGCAGCTGGGG
>DATIOC010000024.1:0-77481 GCA_035473555.1 Solirubrobacterales bacterium | reverse complement strand
TCGGGGCGGGAGAAGTAGATGTGCTCGAAGACGCAGCTGGCCCGCCGCTCGGCCTTCACCACCTGGCGCGTCTCCAGCCCGCGCTCGGTCAGCGAGACCATCTCGCCGGGGTGCACTTCACGCATCAGTTCGGCGCCGATGATGTCGAAGGCGCAGCTCTCGGAGGCGACGACGAAGCGGTCGCCGAGGCGGCCGAGGCTGAGCGGCCGGATCCCGTGCGGGTCGCGGAAGGCGACGATCGCCCGCTTGGTCATCACCACGTTCGAGTAGGCGCCCTGCAGCCGCGGCATCGTGTCGGCGACGGCGTCCTCGATCATCTTGCCGTCGTGGGAGGAGAGCAGCGCCGCCATGATCTCCGAGTCGGAGGTGCCGCGGAACTGCAGCCCGCGCTCCTTCAGCTCGCCCCAGAGCTCGACCGCGTTGGTCAGGTTGCCGTTGTGGGCGAGGGCGACCTCGCGGCCGTCGTCGCGCCAGATCGGCTGCGCGTTCTCCCAGGAGCCGCCGCCGGTGGTCGAGTAGCGGACGTGGCCGATCGCCATGTCGCCCTCCAGGGCCCGCAGTTTCTCCTCGTCGAAGACCTGGGAGACGAGGCCCGCCTCCCGCATCGTGGTGATCATCCCACCGGTGCAGGAGGCGATCCCGGCCGACTCCTGGCCGCGGTGCTGCAGCGCGTAGAGGCCGAAGTAGGCGAGGCGGGCGACGTCGTGCCCGGGTGCGTATACGCCGAAGACGCCGCATTCATCCCGCGGCCCCTCACGATCGATGCCGAACCCCTTCTCGGGAGTCAAGTGCGCGTATCCCTCACTGGCGATAGAAGACGGACGCGCAGGCAGACATGCTGCCTACCCGCGGAGGGTAGCAGCGGGCGGAGACCCAGCTTTACCCGCTGGGTCTCCGGAATTGGGGGCTATGGCTGGCTATTTCTGTTCAGGGCATGTGAAGGTTGGTTTTTGGTTGGCGGTGCCCGTCACCGACCAGTCTGTCCCCGCCGATTGGAACGCTTTACCCCCGAGGGACGCTTCCAAGTTGTAGACCGTCCCTGTTTCTTCGACCTGCTGGATTGCTTGTACGCCGTGGGATTTGGTCGTGGTTTGGCCGGTCCCCACGCTGGACGATTCTCCGCATTTGGGCGAGGTGACTTCGCCCAAGATGCCGTTCCCTTTTACTTCGACAGAGGCAAATCCGCCAGCGCAGGTGAATTTGGCAAATACCCCGCCCGCCGGCGGTGTGGCAAGGGCGCCCGGTTTTGTATGCGCCTCGTCCAAGTAGACAGCGTGAGTGACTACCGTTGCGAGTTTGATTGTTCCGCTTGGTTGTCCTTCCGAGGTGCATTTGAATTTAAAAATCGTGGCATTCTCATGGCACCCATGGAGAATGTAGGACGCAGTTCCTGTGGTTTTACTGGTCGCTTCACCGGAGCCCGATCCGCTTTCGCACGAGATTGTCGTGCCATCAGCCAAGCTGAGCCGCGATTCTCCGCTGGTGAAGGTTGCGGTTCCCGGCGGGTTGTAGTCGCCTTCGGGGGTGGCGCCTTGGGCGACAGATGCGGCAACCGTAAGGGCAAGGGCAGCGAGCCAAAGTGAGATGAGCACTCTCTTAAAGTTCATCGGTGTCTCCTTATGGAGGGTTGGATTGATGAACCATCCTTCGCGCGGTTAGCCCATTTATCAAATACTCCTGAGTTTGTTGAGCGCACCCGGTCGCGCGTTCTCGATTGCGAGACGAACGACGAACCTCTGTGCGCGAAACGGCGCGTGCAGAATTCTGGGCTCCTTCGTGCGTAAGGACCGACGCTGTCAATCGGCTCGGCCGTGGAGGCGCACGTTCAGCGTCTTCACGGTCACCGCGTGGAAGACGTCGGTGACGCCGATCCGGACCTTCACCCGCAGGGTCTGCTTCGGGGGCAGCTGGTCGAGGTGGCGCTGGATCGCGCCCCACAGCTTGAGGCGGAAGACGCCGGTCGCGCCGGCGGCGATCATCTGTGGCGTTTTCTCGCCGAGGCCGAAGGTGCGGAGCTTGCCGCCGCCGCCCGGTCGTTTTTCCTGCCATTGGACCTGCCCGAGGACCTGGACCGCGGATTCGTTGCTGGTCGTGACGTCGATCAGGACCGCGTGCGGTTTGACAACGCGGCTCGTTTTCACGTCGAGGACCGGGCAGGGGGTCTGCAGGGCGGCGCTGGCGGGGCAGCCGTCCTGCGTCTGGTCGCCGTAGCCGTCCGCGTCGAGATCGAGCTCGGCGATGGCGAGGACGGGGACGCCGATGCCCCCAACCCCTTCGAATTTGCGCGTCTCGCCGGTGGCCCAGTCGCCGCTTACCCGACCTGCAACGTTCATGCTCACGTGACAGATCAACGCCTCCGTCGGACCATGCAGGCCGATTTGAGCGTATTCGGGGACAGGGATACGGGCCGAGAATTCGTTGGTTCCCGGGGCGACGGTCTCGACCGCGCTTTCGCCGATCCTCACCTCGTCGTGTTCGCTGAGCTCGCGGGAGACAACGAGCTGCTGCTGGAGAGGACCGATGCCCGGCCCGACCTGAACCCGCCACCCCGTGATCACGAAGTTGTGTTCCGGGGGAATCGTCGGATGCGTGAATGGCTCACTGCCCTGGCTGGTGAGCCCGATCATCGTCGCCCCGGCTTCGGTGTCGTCCCCCACGCAGGGGTTGCCCACCAGTTCCGCGGTCGCGGCAGGAACGTGAAGAAGCGCGGCCGCCAGAACGGCCAGGACGATCGTTGGGAGCCTCCTGCCCATGCCGCCAGGTTAAACCGGCATGGGCAGGAGAAGTTGCGGCATTCCTAGCCGAGGGCGAGCGCGCGGGTGACCGGCTCGCCGATCACCAGGCCGAAGCGCTCGACGAGGTCCGGGACGGTCTCCGGTTTCATTTCCAGGCCGTAGCGCTCGTTGAGCCCGCCCAGCTCCTCCTGGCTCGCTTTCAGCACGCCGCCCATGTCGACCAGCTCCTCGAAGAAGTGCTCGAAGCCGGCGGGGGCGATGATCTCGAGGATCCGGCAGGGCTCGTCGCCGGCGTTCCAGAAGGTGTGCCACTGGTTGCGCGGCTTGAAGACCAGGTCGCCGGGGCCGGCTTCCACCACCTCGTCGCCGAGCAGTGCGCCCATTCGCCCCTCGAGCACGAAGCTGAACTCATCCTCGCGTTCGTGCAGGTGCAGCGGCGCCGCCAGCGCCCGCGGGGACATCGGGTGTTCGACCAGCGAGAAGTCGCCGCCGGCGTCCTCGCCGTCGATCATGAACCGCACCCCGATGCTGCCGAGGAAGCCCGCCTTGCCGTCGTCGGGACCGATCACCGTTGCCATCTCAAATCTCCTTTTTAATTTCATAAGACACTGTTGTCGCGCGAAAAGGTAGCGGCCGTTGACGGATCTGTCAATATTGGTCGTACACCCATGTCCGAGCAAAAGCGGAAATACGAGAAGAAGCGGCGCGCCGAAGCCGAGGCGCAGACCAAGCAGCGGATCACCGAAAGCGCGGTCGAGCTGCACGGCTCCCTCGGTCCCGCCCGCACCTCGATGAGCGCCGTCGCCGAGCACGCCGGGGTCCGGCGCTCGACCCTCTACCGCCACTTCCCCGACGAGGTGGCGCTGTTCGGCGCCTGCTCAGCCCACTGGGCCGAACGCAATCTGCCCCCCGACATCAGCCGCTGGGCCGAGGTCGAGGATCCGGACGAGCGCCTGGCCCTGGGCCTGGAAGAGCTCTACGTCTACTACCGCAGCGCCGGCGGCATGATCGACAAGCTCCTGCGCGACGAAGGCACGGTCCCGGTCGTCGCCGAGAAGTTCGCCCCCTACCACCAGTTCCTGGCGATCGCCGCCGACCTCCTCGCGCAGGGGAGGGGCCTGCGCGGCAACGCCGCCAAGCGCACCCGCGCCGCGATCGGCCACGCCCTCGCCTTCCGCACCTGGCAGGACCTCACCGAAGCGCAGGGTCTGGATGACCGCCAAGCAGCCGGGCTGATGTCAGCCATGGTCAGCGCCGCGGGGCTAGCATCCAGTCGATGAAACGGCATCAGGTCGAGTCGTCACCCGCCGCAGTTGCCGAGGCCGTTCGACGGCAACGGCTTCGCGAAGACGGGCGGCGGCCCATAAGCGTGAACCTGGCCGAGGGCATCGCGCTCAGCCACAAGCTGATGCGCTTCACCGGAGCGGCCCGCCAGAGTTGAGCGAGCCGGCCTTCGACGAGTTGCTGCGCCGCCTCTCCGAGGCAGAGGTGGAGTTCGTCGTCGTGGGCGGCCTCGCCGTCAATGCCTGGGGTGTCGTACGAGGCACCAAGGATGTTGACGTGGTTATCGCCACTGACCCGGAGAACGTCAGGCGGGTGGCCGAGGTTGCGGCCGAAGCCGGCGGCCACGTGCAGCAGGGTCACGCCCTCCTGGGATCTGCTTTTTCCATCGCCTCGGCGCTGGCCGGTGGTGACCAGGTGATGATCGAGACCGATCTGGGCCGGCTTGATGTCGTTCAAGGACTCGACGGTGTCCCAAGCTTCGAGGAGCTTCGCCCGCGTTCGAGCGAAGCCGAGATACTCGGGGTCGCCGTGGCAGTTTGCGGGGTCGACGACCTGATGGCGATGAAGCGAGCAGCCGGACGGACCCGTGACCTCGCCGACTTGGAGGACCTAGAAGCCGCGAGCGGCTGAGGCCTTCCTAGTCCTCAGTCGTTCGATTGACGCAAACTCTCGCCGCTCTCCGGGTCGAAGAGGTGGAGCTTTGAGGTGTCGGCCCAGAGCTCGGCAGATTCGCGGCGCTTTACCTTGCTGGTCGGGTCGAGGCGGGCGACCACCTGCTCGCGGCCCTCGCTGATTTCGCCGGCGCCGGTTTCTTCGAGGCTTTCTTCGACCAGGTCGGCGAGCTGGTCGGACTGGACGCCCTCGGACTCGATGTGGAAGTGGGCGAAGAGGTCGGAGCCGAGCGACTCGACCAGGTCGATCTCGGCCTCGAAGGTGACGCCGCGCTCCTCCTTGAGGTCGCCGATCACCTCGACGTCCTCGAAGTTCTCCGGTCGCAGGCCGGCGATCACCTGGCCGTCCTTGCCGTCGCCGTTGACGTCGAGGTCATTCAGATCCACCTCGCCGATCGGCAGCTTCAGTTTGCCGCCGCTGATCTCACCCGGCATGAAGTTCATCGCCGGGGAGCCGATGAAGCCGGCGACGAAGAGGTTGGTCGGGTTGTCGTAGAGCTCGGCCGGCGTCCCCACCTGCTGCAGGACGCCCGCCCGCATCACCGCGACCCGGTCGCCGAGGGTCATCGCCTCGGTCTGATCGTGGGTGACGTAGACGGTCGTCGTTTCCAGCTTCGACTGCAGCCGCGCCACCTCGGTCCGCATCTGCACCCGCAGCTTGGCGTCGAGGTTGGAGAGCGGCTCGTCCATCAGGAACGCCTTCGGGTCGCGGACGATCGCCCGCCCCATCGCCACCCGCTGGCGCTGGCCGCCGGAGAGGTTGGCGGGGCGGCGGTCGAGGTGCTGCTCGAGGTCGAGCGTCCGCGCCGCCTCGGAGACCTTCTCGTCGATCTCGCTCTTGTCGGCCCCCGCCAGCTTCAGCGCGAAGCCCATGTTCTGGCGCACGGTCATGTGCGGGTAGAGCGCGTAGTTCTGGAAGACCATCGCGATGTCGCGATCCTTCGGCGAGCGATCGTTGACGGTCTCGCCGTCGATCTTCAGCTCCCCCGCGGAGATGTCCTCGAGCCCGGCGATCATCCGCAGCGCCGTCGACTTGCCGCAGCCCGACGGGCCGACGAGGATCATGAACTCGCCGTCCTGGATGTCGAGGTTCATGTCTTTGACGGCTTCGTAGCCGTCGCTGAACGTCTTGGTGACTCCCTCGAGGACTATCTCTGACATCGGTTGACTCCTTTATCCCTTGACGGCGCCGGCGGTGAGCCCGGCGACGATTCGGCGCTGGAAGATGAGGACGAAGACGATGATCGGCACCGTCACCACGACCGCGGCGGCGGCGATCGAGCCGGTCGGCGCGGTGAAAGACGATTCGCCGGTGAAGAAGGCGAGGGCGGCGGGAACGGTCCGCGACGCGTCCGAGCTGGTCAGCGAGATCGCGAAGAGGAAGTCGTTCCAGCAGAAGATGAAGACGAGGATCGCGGCGGTGAAGACCCCCGGCGCCGCCAGCGGCACGATCACCTTGGTGAAGGCCTGGAACGGCGTCGCCCCGTCGACCTGGGCCGCCTGCTCGAGGTCCCAGGGGATCTCCCGGAAGAAGGCGACGAGGACGTAGATGGCCAGCGGCAGCGAGAAGGTGAGGTAGGGGATGATCAGCCCCAGCCAGGTGTCGTAGAGGTGCAGCGCCCGCCACATGTCGAACAGCGGCCCGACGGTGGAGATCGGCGGGAACATCGCGATCGCCAGCGCCCCGGCGAGGATCAGCCGCTTGCCGGGGAATTCGAGCCGGGCGATCGCGTAGGCGCAGAAGGAGGCGAGGACGATCGAGATCGTCGTCGTGATCAGGGCGATCCCGATCGAGTTGATCAGCGGCTTGATGAACGGGCTGTCGCTGACCCCGCCTTCGAACAGGCTCTTGTAGTTGTCGAAGGAGATTTCCGAAGGGATGAAGCGCTGGTCGGCCAGGGCCTCCGGCGGCTTCAGCGAGATCGAGATCAGCCAGAGGATCGGGATCAGGGCGAAGACGACCACCAGGAGGATGGCGATGCTCCAGAGGGCGTAGTCGCGGCTGGTGCGCTGCTCCATCTCAGCCTCCCGGTCGGCCTTCGTCGAGTTTCGCCCCGAAGCCGCGCACGAAGACGAACGCGATCAGGAAGACGCAGAGGAAGATCAGCACCGAGACCGCCGAGCCGAGGCCGAGGTTGAGGCGGCTGATCAGCTGGTTGTAGCCGAGGATCGAGACCGATTCGGTGTCCAGCGCACCGCGGGTCATGATGAAGATCGTGTCGAAGACGCGGAAGGCGTCGAGGGTGCGGAAGAGCAGCGCGACGAGGATCGCCGGCTTCATCAACGGCAGCGTGATCCGCGTGAACCGCTGCCAGGCGGTGGCGCCGTCGACCCGCGCCGCCTCGTAGAGCTGGTCGTCGATCGTCACCAGCCCGGCGAGCAGCAGCAGCGCCATGAACGGCGTCGTCTTCCAGACCTCGGCCATGATGATCACCGCGAAGGAGCTGAAGCGGCCGCCGAACCAGTCCATGTTGTCGGAGATCAGCGGCAGGTTGTTGACGAACCCGGTTTCCGGCGCGAAGGCGAACTGCCAGGCGAAGGCGGCAACCACGGTGATGATCCCGTAGGGGATCAGGACCGAGGTGCGGACGACGCCGCGGCCGAAGATCGCCCGGTGCATGACCAGCGCGATCGCCATCCCCAGCACCAGCTCGATCGCGACCGTGGTCACCATCAGGAAGACGGTGTTGAAGATGTCGGTCCACCAGAGGCTCGAGGTGAGGACGGTGGAGTAGTTGCTGAGCCCGGCGAAGCTGTTTTCGTCGGGGAAGCGGAGATCGACGTTCTGCAGCGAGAGGACGACGGCGTAGGCGATCGGGTAGGCGGTGACCAGCAGCATCGCCACCACCGCCGGCGCGCAGAGCATCCAGGCGAGTTTGCGCTCCGAGCGGCTGCGCGAGGAGTTCTTGCCCGGGGCCGCGGTCTTCGCCTCCATCAGAGCAGCCCTTCCCGCTTGACCGCGTCTTCGACGTTCGCCTTCAGTTCGTCATAGATCGATTCCGTGTCTTCGGGGTCGATCTTGTCCGGCGGGTGCAGCGCCCGCTGGACCGCGAGGGTGACGTCCTGGTAGGCGGGCGTCGTCGGCCGCGGGCCCGAGGCTTCGATCGATTCCTTCACCAGCTGGGCGAAGCCGGGATAGGCGGCGGTGACGGCTTTATCGGTGTAGAGGTCCGAGCGCGAGGGCGGCAGGCCGTCGAGTTCGACCGCCGTTTTCTGGCTTTTGTCATTGGCCAGGCAGGCGGCCGCTTCGAAGGCGACGTCCTTGTTCTTCGAGTAGGAGCTGACCGCGAGGTTGAAGCCGCCGAGCGGCGGTTTGCTCGGCTTGCTCGCATCGACCCGCGGGAAGCGGGCGAAGCCCATGTTCTTGAAGATTTCCGGCGCTTCTTCCTTGGCGCTGGCGTAGGCGAAGGTGTAGTTGGTCATGAAGGCCGATTCGCCGCCCTCGAAGCCGAGCCGGGCGGTGTCCTCGTCGGAGGTCGAGAGGCTCGGTGGCGCGGCGCCACCGTTGGCGAGGCGGCCGATCACCTCGAGCGCCTTTTCGGTCGGCCCCTGTTCGAGGTCGACTTCTTCGGGGCCGGAGAGGATCTCGGTGCCGGCGCTCTCGATCAGCGCGTTGACGAAGACCATGTAGCCCTCGTAGCGGTTGGCCTGGACCTGGATCGAGCCGGCTTCTTTCAGCCCTTCGGCGACTTCGATCATTTCGTCCCAGGTTTTCGGCGGCTGTTTGACCAGGTCTTTGCGGTACCAGAGCAGCTGGGTGTTGGTGTTGAACGGCGCCGCGTAGAGCTCGTTCTCGAACGAGGCCGTTTCGATCACGTTGTCGAAGACCTTTTCGGTCACCTGCTTCTTCAGCGGGCCGGTCCACGGTTCGACCCAGCCGGCGTTGGCGAACTCGCCGGTCCAGATCACGTCCATGCCGACGATGTCGATCGAGGAGTCCTCGGCGCCGAGCCGGCGGACCAGCTGTTCGCGCTGCTGGCTGGCGTCGGTGGGGAGGAATTCCGGCGTGATCGTGTACTTGCCGTTCGATTCTTCCGAGCACCGTTTCGAGACTTCCTCGATCGTCCCGCCCGGCTGGATCGCGACGAAGAAGGTGAGGTCGGCCGGCCCGTTTTCGTCGGAGGAGCCGCCGCAGGCGGCGAGGCCGAATGCGGCCAACGCGAGAGCCGCGAGGCCAATCAGGGCTCGCACCGTCCTGCTCGATGTCAAGGTCGCTCCTCCATGGTGCCCACCCCTTCCCAAGGGGTGCACTGAAGAAGTTGCCCGCGAGCCGGCTTGTCTAAACGTCGGCGAGCAGCGCCGCGAGGGCGCGGTGCAGGCCGGCGACGGCCGAGTCGAGCGGGGCCTGGTCGCCGGCGGCGCGGGCGCGGACGAGGGCGCCCTCGATCGTCGAGACGACGAGACCGGCGAAGGCCGCGGCGTCCTCGCTGCCGACCCCTTCCTCGCGCAGGGCGGCGGCGATCGGCGCTTCCCAGCTTTCGAAGGCGGCGGTTGCGGCGGCGGCCAGGGCCGGGTCTTCGGGTCGGGCGAGGGCGGCGGCGGCGACCGGACAGCCAAGGCGCTCGGGCTGGTCCTTGACCCGGCGGCGGAACATCTCGCCGAAGGTGGAGAGGGTCTCGGCGAGGCCGAGCTCGGCCAGCGAGCTTTCGATCGCGGCGCGGATTTCGCGCCCCTCTAGCTCGGCCGCCTCGATCGCCAGCTGCTTCTTGCCGCCGGGGAAGTGGTGGTAGATCGAGCCGCGCGGGGCCTTGCCGCGCTCGGCGACGTCGCGCAGCTCCATCCCGGCGTAGCCCTTCTCGGCGAGCAGCCGCCGGGCGCCGTTCAGCAGCCGGTCGCGGCCGTCGCGACGCGTCGGTTCGACCGCTTCGGAATCGGCAATACGCGTTATGCCCACGGTCATAGTATAGTCGCCGCCACGATGTATGACCGCGGGCATAGAGCGAGCGTCCTGATCGCCTGCACCGGCGCCTTCCTCGTCTTCCTCGACACGACGATCGTCAACATCGCCTTCCCGGACATCTCTGCCTCCTTCCCGGAGGCGAGCCGGGGCCTGCTCTCCTGGGTGCTCGACGGCTACTTCGTCGTCATCGCCGCGCTGCTGGTGCCGGCCGGCGGCCTCGCCGATCGCTTCGGCCACAAGCGCGTCTTCCTCTGGGGGCTCGGCCTCTTCACCCTCGCCAGCTTGCTCTGCGCGATCGCCCCCTCACTGGAGGCGCTGATCGCCTTCCGCGTCCTGCAGGGGGCGGGGGCGGCGGCGATCGCCCCGACCTCGCTGGCGATCATCCTCGACAGCTTCCCGGCCGAGAAGCGGGCGACCGGCGTCGGCCTCTGGGGCGCCGCCGCTGCGGCCGCGGCAGCGACCGGGCCGACCCTTGGGGCCGCCTTGGTCGAACTCGACAGCTGGCGGCTCGTCTTCCTCGTCAACCTGCCGCTCGGCGCCGCGCTGCTCTTCGCCGGCCGCCGGCGCCTGGCCCACCAGGCGGCTCGCGACACCCGCCTGCCGGACTTGCCCGGTGCGCTGATGCTGGCCGTTGGCCTCGCGGCGGTGACGCTGGGGATCGTCGAGGGCAACGACTGGGGCTGGACCAGCGCCGGCACGCTGGCCGCCTTCGCCTCGGCCGCGCTCCTGCTCGGCGCCGTCGTCGCCCGCAGCCTGCGCCATCCCCGCCCGATCGTCGAGCCGGCGCTCTTCTCCCACCGCTCCTTCGCACTCGGCAACCTCGGCACCCTGCTCTTCGCCGCCGCCTTCTTCTCGCTGATCCTCGGCAATGTCCTCTTCCTGACCACGGTCTGGGGATACAGCATCCTCAGCGCCGGCCTCGCCTCCCTGCCGGGACCGGCGATGACGACGGTCGTCTCCGGTCCCGCCGGCCGCCTCGCCGACCGCTTCGGCCACCGCGCGGTGATCGTCCCGGGGACCCTCGTCTTCGCCGCCGGCGCGATGGTCCTCCGCTCGGCCGGCGCCGAGCCCGACTACCTCGGCCTCTGGCTGCCCGGCGCGGTCCTCACCGGGATCGGCATCGGCCTCGCCTTCCCGACCCTCGGCTCGGCCGCCGTCCGCGACGTCGCCGACGACCGCTTCGCCACCGCCAGCGCCGTCAACGCCGCCTTCCGCCAGGTCGGCGCCGTCCTCGGCACCGCGATCCTGATCGCGATCGTCGGCGAACCCGCATCCCTCGCCGCCGCCCTCGACGTCTCCAACGGCGCCTACCTCTTCGCGGCGATCGCCGCCCTCGTCTCAGGCGCCGCCGCGCTCGGCCTGCGCCGCGCCCAGTCGGGGGAGACCCAGGACTCCGCTCCGCTCGAAACCCCGTTTACGGCCCCAGCGAGCCGATCGGGATGACCTGAACTCCATCCTCGCGGACGAATCCGAAGCCGGTTCCGATGATGACCGCGAGGGCTGCCGGCTCGCCACTCACGCTGGTATCAACTTTGCTCGCGAACTTGAGGAGGTTTGCGGCCGCCTCGTCGACTCTGCTCGAGTCCAGCTTCACCTCGAAGGCGGCCCAGCGGTTGTCTAAGCCCTCGACGATTGCGTCCACCTCGAGGCCACTGCTATCCCGATACTGGGACACGAGCCCATCGGCTGCTTGCGCGTAGATCCGCAGGTCGCGGACGACGAGGGACTCGAAGATGAACCCGAAAAGTCGGAGATCTCGAAGAATCTGCTCCGGCGTCGCGTTCAGCGCAGCAATCGCAAGGGAGGGATCGACGAAGTGGCGCTTTGAGGCTCGGCGCAGAGTGTGCGTCGAGCGGAGGTGTGGTCCCCATGCGGGTTGATTCTCGACGATCATCAGTCGCTCGAGAGCGTCGAGATATTCACGGACAGTGTCGTCGTCGAGAGGGCCGTCGGAGCCCCCGGCATCCTTGGCAAGCGTCGTCGCCGCGACATAAGTGGCCACGTTGCGACCGAGGCTGGCCAGAAGTCGGCCGACTCTGCTTGGGTCGCGCCGCTTTTCATCGACCCGGTTGATGTCGACCCGGCGGATCTCGTCGACGTACCCACGCAGGGACCGGAGTGCCCGTTTCGTCTCGATATTGCGAAGTCCTGGCCAGCCGCCGACGGCTGCCTCCGTCGCGATCTCTGAAATCGTGAGATCCGACCTGGTGCCGGCCATCGGCTCGCCGTCGAGTAACCGCGCAAGCGACACCGTCCCTTTGCTGCGCCCCAACTCGAAGAGGCTCATCGGTCGCATCCGCAGGCGGGTGATTCTGCCCGCCCCCGAGTGCCTGGTCGTATCGTCGGCAGGCGTCGCGGAGCCGGTCAGGATGAACTGGCCGGGTCTGCCGCGATCGTCGACCGCGCGACGAACGTGGTTCCAGATCGCCGGCGCGATCTGCCACTCGTCGATCAGGCGCGGCGTCTCTCCTTCGAGGACGAAGTCCGGATTGATCGTGACGGCTTCCCGCATGTTTTGGTCAGTGTCGAGCAGTGCCTCGCTGGCGGCGGCATTCCTTGCGGTTGCCGTCTTGCCACATGCGCGGGGCCCCTCGATTACCACCGCACCGGTCCCAGCCAGGCGTGCAGTCAGCTCCTGATCGACGATGCGGGCTCGGTAGGACATACGAACCGGAGAAATATAACAAATTTAACCGGGAAATTATCCGGTTTCTAACCGGGAGATTATGAGAGTTACAACGGGGAAAATATGAGATTCATGCCTACTGAGGCGTGATCAACTCATCCCCAGCTAGGCACCCAGCGCGACGGATAGCGAGCACCAAGCGCTCTCGGCCTCGGCGAGGCTGAGGGTGAGGCTGCGGTCGCCGGCGGCGATCTCGATCGCCTCGCCGCCGACCTGGCCGAGCAGGGTCGCGCCTAGTTGCTCGAGCGTTGAGCGCTCGCCGCTGACGACGAAGCCGCCGGCGCCCTCGCCGAAGAGGGCCTCCTCGGGGCTGCAGCCGCGCTCGCGCAGGTGCTGGAGGTCGACCTGGCAGCCGAGGCCGCCGGCGATCGCCGACTCGGCCAGTGCCACGGCGAGGCCGCCGTCGGAGACGTCGTGGGCGGAGGAGAGGCGGCCGGCGCGGATCGCGCCGCGGACGGTCTCGCAGGCGGCGGCGACCGCAGCGACGTCCGGTGCGGGCAGGCCCATCTTCAGCTCGCCGCGCTGCTTTGCCAGCTCGGAGCCGGCGAGGTTAGGTTCGAAGGGGCCGATCAGGCCGATTGCCTCTCCTTCGGCGGCGAAGGCGTTGCCGGCGACCTGAGCCGGGTCGGGCAGCTCGCCGACCATCGAGACCACCGGGGTCGGGTAGATCGGCCCGTCGGGCCCCTCGTTGTAGAGGGAGACGTTGCCGCCGACGACGGGGACGCCGAGCGCGGTGCAGGCCTCGGCGAGGCCGCTGACGGCGCGGTCGAGCTGCCAGGCGCCGGCCGGCTTCTCCGGATTGCCGAAGTTGAGGCAGTTGGTCAGCCCGAGCGGCTCGGCGCCGACGCAGGCGAGGTTCTGGGCGCACTCGAGGACCGCCTCGATCGTCCCCTCGTAGGGGTCGCAGGCGACGCGGCGGCCGTTGCCGTCGATCGAGACCGCGATTGCGTTGCCGGCCTCGGGCAGCTGCAGGACAGCGGCGTCGGCCTGCTCGGGCCGGCGCACGGTGCGCGAGCCGACGATCGAGTCGTACTGCTCGAAGGCCCAGCGCTTGGAGGCGATACTCGGCGCCGCGAGCAGGGCCAGCAGCTCCTCCTTCGCGCTCGCCCCCGGTGCCAGCGTCTCGCGGTTGCCGTAGATCCAGCCCTCCGGCGCGGCCGGGTCGAGGTCGTAGAGGGGGCAGCCGTCGACCAGCGCCTCGACCGGCATCTCACCGACGACGTCGGTGCCGCGCAGGATCCGGATCTGGCCGCCGTCGGTGACGGTGCCGATCACCGCCGAGCCGGTCTGCCACTTCTCGCAGATCGCCCGCACCTCCTCGACCCGCGCCGGCTCGACCACCGCCAGCATCCGCTCCTGGGACTCGGAGACCATGATCTCGAAGGGCTCCATGTCGGCCTCGCGCAGCGGCACCGCGGCGACGTCGATGTCGATACCGACTCCGCCGGCGCTCGCCATCTCCCCGGCCGAGGAGGTCAGCCCCGCCGCGCCGAGGTCCTGCAGCGAGACGAGCAGCCCCTTCTCCAGCAGCTCCAAGCAGCACTCGAGCAGCTTCGACTCCTCGAAGGGGTCGCCGATCTGCACCGTCGGCCGCTTCGCCTCGTCGCCCTCGCCGAGCTCGGCCGAGGCCAGCACCGAGGCGCCGCCGATCCCGTCGCGCCCGGTCGAGGCGCCCATCAGGACGATCGAGTTGCCGGGCCCGGCCGCCGCCGCCCGCACCATGTCCTTGGTCTTGGCGAAACCGATGCACATCGCGTTGACCAGGCAGTTGTGCTCGTAGGGCTCCTCGAAGTAGATCTCGCCGCCGACCGTCGCCACCCCGATCGAGTTGCCGTAGTGGCCGATCCCGCGCACGGCGCCGTCGAGCAGGTGGCGCGAGCGGACCGAGTCGAGCTCGCCGAAGCGGAGGCTGTCGAGCAGCGCGATCGGCCGCGCCCCGATCGCGAAGACGTCGCGCATGATGCCGCCGACCCCGGTGGCCGCGCCCTGGAACGGTTCGACCGCACTCGGGTGGTTGTGGGACTCGACCTTGAAGGCGACCGCGTAGCCGTCGCCGACGTCGACGGCGCCGGCGTTCTCGCCCGGCCCCATCACCACCCGCTCGCCCTCGGTCGGCAGCCGCCGCAAGAGCTTGCGCGAATGCTTGTAGGCGCAGTGCTCGGACCAGAGCAGGCTGAACATCGCCAGCTCGACGTCGTTCGGCTCGCGCCCCAGCTTCTCGACGATCAGCTCGTACTCGGAGTCGGTGAGGCCGAGCTCGCGGTATTTGGGGGTGCCGACCGTCATCCGCGGGGCGCCTTTCCGTCCTCCTGGGACGCAAAAGCGCCCCGACCCACACGGTCGAACACGCGCAGCCCGTCCGTCGACCCGGTCAGTGGGTCGACCGCGTGCTCGGGGTGGGGCATCAGGCCGAGGACGTTGCCGCGCTCGTTGGTGACGCCGGCGATGTCGCGGACCGAGCCGTTGGAGTTGTGGCCGTCGGCGTAGCGGTATGCGATCTGCCCGTTGGCCTCGAGCGCGTCGAGCATCTCCTCCGGCGCGTAGTAGCGGCCTTCGCCGTGCTTGGCCGGGATCGAGAGCCGCTCGCCGCTGCCCTCCTCGACCAGCTCGACCTGGTGGCAGCGGAAGCGCAGCTCGACGTTCCGCAGCAGCGCGCCGGGCAGCAGCCCCGCCTCGCAGAGGACCTGGAAGCCGTTGCAGATGCCGATCACCGGGGCGCCGGCCGCGGCCGCCTCGGCGACCGCCTCCATCGCCGGGCTGAAGCGGGCGATCGCGCCGGCGCGCAGGTAGTCGCCGTAGGAGAAGCCGCCGGGGACGACGACGCCGTCAACGCCGTCGAGGTCGCGGCTTTCGTGCCAGACGAGCCGCGCCCCGTCGCCGTGGATCTCGCAGGCGTGCAGCGCGTCCCGCTCGTCGCAGGAACCAGGAAATTGAAGAACAGCCCAAATCATTGAACGGCATCTCCTCCGCTTCGCGTCCGGGGATGCCTGACGTGTGCGCGACCCGGGGCGTTCAAAGAGTCTGGATCTCGTAGTCCTCGATCAGGGTGTTGGCGAGGAGCTTCTCGCAGAGCTCGCCGAGCTGCTCCGGGCTCTCGGCCTCGAGCTCGACCATCCGCCCGACGTGGACGTGCTCGATGCCCTCGAAGCCGAGCGCCGGCAGCGCCCGCTCGACGGCCTTGCCCTGGGGGTCGAGGATGCCCTCCTTGGGGCGGATCAGCACGCGCGCCTTCACAGCAGCCAATCTAGCGATCGGCTCAGAACGACTCGCCGGTGATCCGCTCGTAGGCCTCGACGTATTTGGCCCGGGTCTGCTCGACCACATCAGCCGGCAGCTCCGGCGCCGGCGGCTTCTTGTCCCAGCCGGTATCGGAGGCCCAGTCGCGGACGAACTGCTTGTCGAAGGAGGGGGGCGTGACGCCGGGCTGGTAGCTGGCGGCGGGCCAGAAGCGGGAGGAGTCCGGGGTCAGGACCTCGTCGCCGAGGACGATCTCGGCGCCGGCGTGGCTGCCGAACTCGAACTTGGTGTCGGCGAGGATGATCCCCCGCCCCGCCGCGTGCTGGGAGCCGCGCTTGTAGACCTCGATCGAGACCCGCCGCAGCTCTTCCAGCAGCGCCCGGTCGCCGACGATCTCGGCGGCGCGGTCGAAGTCCACGTTCTCGTCGTGGTCGCCGATATCGGCCTTGGTCGAGGGGGTGAAGATCGGCTCGGGCAGCTGGTCGGACTCGACCAGGCCGGACGGGAGCTCGATCCCGCAGACCGCGCCCTCTTCCTTGTATTCCTTCCAGCCCGAGCCGGAGAGGTAGCCGCGGACGACGCACTCGACCGGGTACATCTCCAGCTTCCGCACCCGCATCGCCCGTTCGGCGACCTCCTCGGGCACGTCCTCGGAGATGAAGTGGTTGGGGACGATGTCCTCGGTCAGCCCGAACCAGAAGACCGACATCCGGTTCAGCACCTTGCCCTTGTCGGGGATCGGCGTCGGCATCACCACGTCGTAGGTGGAGATGCGGTCGGAGGCGACCATCAGCAGGTCGTCGTCCCACTCGTATATCTCGCGCACCTTCCCGGAGGAGAGGAGCTTCAGGTCGTCTAGGTTTGGCATCGGCGCGATGCTAACCATCTCCCGGGTCGCAAAGATCTCCGAGCGGTGTGGGGAAGGTCACACCCCGCATTTAGGGACGTCTGGGATGCTCCCCTCGTGGCGCTTCCCCCCGAAGTCCAGCGCAGTCCCTTGGCACAGACCCTGCGCTGGGCCTTCCGGCCGATCCCCTTCATGGAGGAGTGCCGCCGCCGCTACGGCGACTCCTTCGGCGTCCGCTTCCTCGGCTTCGAACGGCCGATGGTGCTGATCTCCAACCCCGAGGCGATCAAGGCCCTCTACCGCGAGCCGAGCCACGGCCTGCCGCCAGGACGCAACCTGATCCTCGAGCCGATCGTCGGGTCGAAATCGCTGCTGATCCAGGAGGGCGCCGAGCACCTCAGTCGCCGCCGGCTGATGCTGCCGCCCTTCCACGGCGAGCGGATGCGCTCCTACGAGGAGACGATGAACGAGATCGTCGAGGCGGAGATCGACTCCTGGCCGCTCGGCACCGAGTTCCCGATCCACGCCCGGATGCAGGCGGTGACGCTGGAGATCATTCTGCGGGTCGTCTTCGGCGTCTCCAGCGGACCGCGGCTCGACCGCCTGCGCGGGATGCTCTCGACCGTCCTGCAGGAAACGGCGACGCCGGGGCGCCAGGTGCTCGGGCTGGCGCTGCAGCGCTTCGGCATCGGCGGCGGCATGTTCGCCCGCTTCGAGACCCAGCTGCGCGAAGTCGACGACCTGCTCCTCGCCGAGATCGCCGAGCACCGCGAACGGACCGACCTGGAGGAGCGCGAGGACATCCTCTCGATGCTGATGCAGGCCGAGTTCGAGGACGGCACGCGGATGGAGGACCGGGAGCTGCGCGACCAACTGATGACGCTGCTGCTGGCCGGACACGAGACGACCGCCACCGCGCTCGCCTGGACCTTCGACCTGCTGCTGCGCCACCCGGCGGTGCTGGGACGGCTGCGCGACTCGCTGGCGGCGGGCGAGGAGGACTACCTGCGGGCGACGATCTCCGAGTCGCTGCGCCTGCGGCCGGTGATTCCGCTGGCCGGGCGCCGGCTCTCGAAGGAGCTGGTCGCCGACGGCCTGACCCTCCCGGAGGGGACCGACGTCACCCCGGCGATCTGGCTCACCCACACCCGGCCCGACGTCTATCCCGAGCCCTTCGCCTTCAAGCCCGAGCGCTTCCTCGAGGACGGCCCCGACACCTACGCCTGGATCCCCTTCGGCGGCAGCGTCCGCCGCTGCATCGGCGCCACCTTCGCCGAGTTCGAGATGCGCGTCGTCCTGCGCGAGGTCCTCACCCGCTGCGAGCTCCACAAGGCCAGCCCGCTGCCCGAGCGCACTGGCCGCCGCAACATCACCCTCTCGCCGCGCGACGGCACCCCGGTGGTCGTCACCGACCGCCAACCGGCCCGCGAGCCGGTCGCCGTCTGACAAAACATTTCAGAGGCGTTTTGTCTACACTCCATCTCCATGGAGGCACTTCTGGAGAAGGAGGGGGACGTGGAGAACTGGAACGACGAGCGGATGGACGAACTGAGCCGGCGGATGGACGCGGGGTTCAAAGAGATGCGCGATGGCTTTGCGACCGTGAATCAGGAGGTGAAGAAAGTCCACGCAGGACTTGCGGAACTAGCTACTCGCAAAGAAGTTCAGGCCGTGGACGACCGAATCTTCATGCTGATCTGTTCCCTGTTCGTGGTGATCGGGGGAATCATCGGCACCCTCATCGTGGTCAACGGCTGAGCTGTCAGACGCCCGACTTCGCGGGGGAGTACGGATGCTCCCTCGCCCACTTGGCGATCGTGCCGGAGCCGGAGATCACCTCGCCGTCGTCGAGGACGAGGATCGGCACCGCCTCCTGGCCACTGAGCTGCTTGACCTCGGCGCGATCCTTTTCGCGACTGCCCCAGGTCCAGGGCATCAGCCGGTAGCCGCCGACGGTCTTCAGCTCGTACTCGTACCCGACCGCGTCGAGCGCGTCGCCGGCTTTGGCGCAGGGATGGGCGAAGCCAGGCCCATGCGTCTTCTGCCCACAGGTGTAGAGGATCATCGTTCGACCCTACCTCAGCCCTTCCAGCCGCTCGAAGATCTCGGGGACGTGGGTGAGGTAGGCGTTGTAGTCGAAGACCGCGTCGAGGTCGAGGTCCGGGGCGGCCTCGGCGAGCAGGTCGCGGAACTCGGTGCGGGTGTCCCAGGCGCGCTGGGCGTTCTCCTGGACGACGCGGTAGGCGTCGTCGCGGGTCATGCCGGACTCGACCAGGGCGGTCAGGGCACGCTGGCTGAAGAGGGCGCCGTAGGTGAGGCCGAGGTTCTCGCGCATCCGCTCCTCGTCGATCCGCATCCCCGAGGCGACGCCGGTCGCCAGCGCCTGCATGTAGTCGAGGCCGATCGTCGCGTCGGGCAGGATCACCCGCTCGGCGCCGGAGTGGGAGATGTCGCGCTCGTGCCAGAGGGCGACGTTCTCGGTAGCGGCCTGGGAGTAGCCGCGCAGGACGCGGGCGAGGCCGGTGATCCGCTCGGTGCGGATCGGGTTGCGCTTGTGGGGCATTGCCGAGGAGCCCTTCTGGCCGGCGGCGAACGGCTCTTCGACCTCGCGCACCTCGGTTTTCTGCAGGTTCCGCACCTCGGTCGCGAAGCGCTCCAGCCCGGCGCCGGCGATCGCGATCGTCGCCAGCAGCACCGCGTGGCGGTCACGCGGGATCACCTGGGTGGCGACGTCCTCGCGCTGCAGGCCGAGCTTCTCCATCACCCGCGCCTCGACCGCGGGCGGGATCGAGGCGTAGGTGCCGACCGCTCCCGAGAGCTTGCCGAAGCGCAACTGGGCGAAGGCCTCTTCGAGCCGCTTGAGGTTGCGGTCGGCCTCGAAGGCGAAGCCGGCGAGCCGCAGGCCGAAGCTGGTCGGCTCGGCGTGGACGCCGTGGGTGCGGCCGACGCAGAGGGTGTCGCGGTGCTCGAGCGCCCGCTCGACCAGCGCGTCGCGGAACTCGCGGGCGCTGCGGACGACGATCTCGCCGGCGCGGCCCAGCTGCAGCGCCAGCGCCGTGTCGAGGACGTCGGAGGAGGTGAGGCCGTAGTGGATCCAGCGCCCGTGCTCGCCGACCGAGGCGGCCACGACGTCGACGAAGGCGGCGACGTCGTGGTCGGTCACCTTCTCGCGCTCGTCGACCGCCTCGACCGTGAAGGCCGCCCGCTCCCGCGCCTCGCGCGCGGCCTCCTCCGGGACGACCCCCTCGGCCGCCCAGGCCTCGGTCGCAGCCAGCTCGACCTCGAGCCAGCTCTCGAGCTTCGCCTGCGAGGTCCAGACCGCCCCGATCTCGGGGCGGGTGTAGCGGGGGATCACGCGTTGATTATCCGCGCGGCGAGCACGCCGGCGTTTTTCGCTCCGTCGATCGCGACGCAGGCGACCGGGATGCCGGGCGGCATCTGCACCGCCGAGAGCAGCGCGTCGAGCCCGCCGAGGCTCTTGCCGAGGATCGGCACGCCGATCACCGGCAGGTCGGTGTGGGCCGCCGCGACACCGGGCAGCGCCGCCGACATCCCGGCCCCGGCGATGATCACCTTGAGGCCGCGCATCCGCGCGTTCTGGCAGTACTCCCGCACCAGCTCCGGGTCGCGGTGGGCGCTCATCACCCGCACCTCGTAGCGGATGCCCGCTTCCTCCAGGGCTTTGCCGGCCGGCTGCATCTTCGGCTTGTCGTTCTTCGAGCCCATGATGATCCCGACGTGCGGCTCGTCGACGTCGATTTCCTCGAACGCTTCCTCCACGGCCGGCATCGTCGCCGTCTGGGTGGGATCGGGCGGACCGCTGGGCGCGGACGTCCCGGTCGGCTGGGGCTCCTCTGAGATCTCTCTCATCTCTTCCTCTCGGTTTAGTTGGGGACGCGCTCTACGGCGCGGGCGGCGATGTCGGTGCGGACCTGCATTCCATCGAAGGCGATCCGGCCGGCGGCATCGTATGCACGATCGCGTGCCTCGGCGGGGCTCGCCCCGAGGCCCGTCACGTTCAGTACCCGGCCACCCGCGGTGACTATCTCGCCATCGCGTTCGGCGGTGCCGGCGTGGGTCAGCTCGGCGATCGCCGCCGCCTCGGCGAGGCCGCCGATCACGTCCCCCTTCGAGGAAGACTCGGGGTAGCCGGCGGAGGCGAGGACGACGGTCACCGCCCAGTTGTCGTCGAACTCGGCAGAGGCGCCGGCCAGGCCGCCGGGCTCGCGGGCGGCGAGGAAGAGATCGGCGAGGTCGGAGCGCAGCCGCGGCAGCACCGCCTGCGTCTCGGGATCGCCGAAGCGGGCGTTGAACTCGAGCACCTTCGGGCCGTCGGCGCCGATCATCAGCCCGGCGTAGAGGACGCCGTGGAAGGGGACGCCGCGGGCGGCCATCGCCGCGACGACCGGACGGTGCACGCGCTCGACGATCTCCTCGACCTCGGCGGGCCCGAAGCCGGGGACCGGCGAGTAGCTGCCCATGCCGCCGGTGTTGGGCCCCTGGTCGCCGTCGAAGATCCGCTTGTAGTCCTGGGCCGGGGCGAGCGGGACGACGTTCTCGCCGTCGCAGAGCGCCAGCAGCGAGAGCTCCTCGCCCTCGAGGAACTCCTCGAGCACGACCGTGGTCGAGCCGAAGCGCTGCTCGGTGAAGAAGACGTCGATCGCCTCGCGCGCCTCGGCTTCGCTCTGGCAGATGATCACGCCCTTGCCCGCCGCGAGCCCGTCGGCCTTCAGCACGGTCGGATACGAAGTCGAGGCGAGCCGCTCCAGCGCCTCCTTGCGACTGCGCAGCAGGGCGTAATCGGCGGTCGGCACCCCCGCCTCCTCCATCAGCTCCTTGGCGAAAGCCTTCGACCCCTCGAGCTCTGCCGCGGCCTTGGTCGGCCCAAAGGCCGGAATGCCGGCCGCCTCGAGCGCATCGACGGCCCCGGCAACGAGGCCGGCCTCTGGGCCGACGGCAACAAGGCCAACCCCATGCTCCTGGGCCGCGGCGACGATCGCCGCGACGTCGTCCGCGGCAACCTCGGGCAGGCATAAGGCATCCGCCGCAATCCCAGCGTTCCCGGGAGCGCAGAGCACCTCCTCGACCTGCGGCGAGCGCCGCAGCGCCCGCACGATCGCATGCTCGCGACCGCCCCCACCTACGACCAGTGCCTTCAAAGCTTCTACAGGGAACCCGCCAGGTCACCCGCCGGAATCGCGGCAAGGGTCTGACTGGTCATCGTCCCGCGCGAGCCGAGCTCGACCGAGACCTTCGCCATCGTCTTGTCGTCAGGCGCCTCGACCACCGTGACGAAGTCGTACTGGCCGAGAGTCGCGTACTGGGAGACAACCTTGACCCCCATCTGTTCGACCTCGCGATTGACCTCGGTGATCCGTCCCGGGTTGTTCTTCAAAGTCCGAACACCCTCAGCAGTCAGGTTCGTGAGCATCAGATAGGTAGGCATCGGGCTCCTCCGTCAGGTCGAAATCAGGCCTCTAGCTCAACCGTACTCGGTTGGGAGGGACCGCGGAGCAGCGTCAGTACGCGTAGTAGCCGGCGTGAATGTGATCGCAGTGGTCCGGCAGGGCGAATGCCGGGCCGGGCCCGTCGAGGTCGAAGCAGTAGATGAGCTCGGTGGGGTGCAGCGGCGGCGGCAGCTGGGCGAGGGCATAGCCGAGCTGGGCGCAGGGGGCGGTGGTCGAGGTGTCGGTGCAGGAGACGCCGTCGACCGAGGCGATGTCCATCGCCCGGCCGTAGAAGTGGTTGGAGACGTTGCCGGAGGCGGTCATCTGCGAGTGGTCGGAGCGCAGGGCGGTGATCGTGATCTGGTGGTCTTTGGTCATCAGGGCGAGCAGGCCGGTGACGCGCTGGTCGAGCAGTCCCGCCTGGATGTCGCGCAGCTCGAGGCTGTTGGAGAGGGTGAGGTTCTGCCAGTTGATCTGGGAGGCGACGTCGCCGGGGAGGACGACCGTCCATTCTTCGGTCGTCGCGACGCATTTGTCGCCCAGCTGCTGCGCTTCGTGGGCGACCGCGTCGACGTACCAGGCGGCCTGGTTGTGGGTGAAGACGCCGGGGTCGATGCCGCCGCGCGACCACATCATCCGCGCCAGGGTCGCCGCCGAGTCGTCGATGTCGGCGTGGCGCAGGCGGCCGTCCTTGTCGCCGTCGACCGCGTAGTGGCTCCACTCCATCCGGTCGAGCCCGAGCGGGCCTTCGGTCCGCAGTTGCTTCTTGCTCATCCCGCGCCCGAAGTTCGACTCCAGCCGGGCGATCGCCGCCAGCGTCCAGACGCCGCGCTGGCCGAGTTCGTAGCGGCCGGCGGCGGCCTCGAAGGCGGCCAGGTAGTCGGCCGGGATCTGCTTCTTCCAGCCTTCGGTGGGGGTGCACTTGAAGACCTGGATCTGCGGCGAGAGGGTGACGGTGGCGTAGGCGCCGCCGACTTCGTTGGCGTAACAGCCGGCGTTGGCGAGCACCTCTTCGACGTACCAGTCGGCGTGGTTGTAGGCGAAGATCGCGCCCCAGACGTCTGCCGGCATGCCGGCGGCGCTGAGGTAGCGGGCGGCGGCGTAGATCGCGTCTTCGGGGTTGTTCGGGTCGGCGACGCCGTCTCCGTTGGCGTCGACCCCGTACATCGACCAGGTTTCCGGCATGAACTGCATCCAGCCCTCGGCGCCGGCGGAGGAGGGGCCGAGGTTGGTGCCGAATGCCGTCTCGATCGCGTTGATCCCGGCCAGGATCGCCGGGCCCTGCGGCCCCAGTGCGTAGCGATCGGAGGCTGCCTGGTAGATCGGGATCAGGACCGGCGGCACGCCGTTGATCGCGCAGGAGGAGCTGGGCAGCGAGGGGATCGAGAAGACCCCGGCGCCGGGTGCGGTCGTCGCTCCCCCCGCGGAAGGCATTTCGGTTTCGGTTTCCGCTTCGGGAGCTTCGGCTTCGACGCCGCCGTTGCCAGCTTCGACGCCGCCGCTCGGGGGCGGCGATTCGGTCGCGGGCGCGGGGGGTGGCACCAGCGTTTCGTTTTCCTTCAGGGGCGGCTGTTCTTCCTGCGAAGCGGCGGGTTCTTTGAGGGTCCAGCCGGCGGTCGGAGCCGCCGCGGTGACG
The DNA here is from genome assembly GCA_035473555.1 of Solirubrobacterales bacterium. Taxonomy (GTDB): domain Bacteria; phylum Actinomycetota; class Thermoleophilia; order Solirubrobacterales; family 70-9; genus VAYN01. The sequence continues at coordinate 54,038 of DATIOC010000024.1, read as the reverse complement.
GCGTCGGCCCGCGCGATCGCAACCGGCACCACGAGCGCCGCGGTGGCCGCGCCTACCGCCAGAGCGGTCCGGATCTTCTGCCCCTGCTTCATCAGCCGAGGACGTTGGCGACTCGCCACTGTTTGTTCTTCAGCTGTTCCAGCTCCAGCCGCAGCTCGCTGGTGGCGCCGACCCGCAGCAGCGAGACGCTGACCGGGTAGATGCGGTCGTGCGAGGGGGCGGGGACGACGTTGAGGACCTTGGCCTTCGGGACCTTCACCCCGGCGGGCTGGTGCGGGGGGCGCTGCAGCAGGGCCTTGCTCACTCCCGGAGTCGCCGTCGCCTCGAAGGCTTTGCGGACGGTGGTGTCGGTGCCGCCGGTCTCGTAGACGACGAAGGCACCGGCGAACTTGCGCGCGACGGCGATCGCGGCGGGGCCGGCCGGCGGTCCCTTGACGTTGGCGCTGGCGGCCGAGGCGTCGGCGGTGGCTGCCGCCGGCGTCGAGGAGATCGTGTCGGTGGCGGCGTTACCGGAGTTGCCGGTAGCGACCGGAGCCGTACTTGCCGCGGTGTCGGCGGTCGAGGCGGTGTCCTTCTTCGACTGCTTCGCCTTCTTCGGCGCTTTGAAGACTGGGGTCGCGCCCTGCAGGGTCGGTGCCGGCGCGGGCTTCGGCGCCGCTTTGACGACAGTTGGCTCAGGCGCAGGAGCCGGCTTGCTTGCCGCCGCCACGGTTGGGGTCGGCGCTTCGGGCTGGCTCGAATCGAAGCTGACCAGGGCATAGCCGCCGACCGCGACCATCAGCACCAGGACGGCGGCGCCGAGGATCGCCGAGCGCCCAGCATTGCGCAGGGCGAGGAGGGTGTCCTGGACCGGCCAGAGGACGTCGTCGTGCACGGCGAGCTTGAGGTCCTCGACGGCCTCTGGCTGGCGCGGCTTGCTGCGCCCTCTGATCAGGGTTCGAATCTGGCTCATCTTGCCGGGTAGTGCTGAAAGTAGCTTAGGCGTCCGCATAGTTCTCTACATAAAGGGTCAACAAGGACTCGCAAATTCCTTTGAGTCTGGATTCCTTATTTAAAGCTCGCCTTTGTAGTCCTCCTTTCGGCAGAAACAAGCCAAAGGATGAGCGGGACAATGCGGCTCCCGGGGGGCTCAGCTGGCCCCGGCGGCAGGCGTGCCGACCCGCTCGAAGACGATCTCCCCGTCGCGGGCGTCGACCTTCACCGTGTCGCCTTCGGAGAACTCGCCCTCAAGGATCTTCAACGCCAGCTTGTCGACCAGCTGCTTCTGGATCACCCGCTTCAGCGGCCGCGCCCCGTAGATGGGGTCATAGCCGAGGTTGCCGAGCAGGGTGCGGGCGTCCTCGGTGAGCTCGATCTCGATCCCGCGCTCGCGCACCCGGTCGACCAGCTGGTTGACCTGGAGCTCGACGATGCGGCCGATGTCGGCCTTCGAGAGCCGGTGGAAGATCACCGTGTCGTCGATCCGGTTGAGGAACTCGGGCTTGAAGGTCGCGGCCAGCACCTCTTCGATCTGCTCGCGGATCTGCTCGTCGACCTGCTCGCCGACGATCCGGTCCGAGCCGACGTTCGAGGTCATGATCAGGACCGTGTTGGTGAAGCTGACGGTGCGGCCCTGGCCGTCGGTCAGCCGCCCGTCGTCCATGATCTGCAGCAGCGTGTTGAAGACGTCGGGGTGGGCCTTCTCGATCTCGTCGAGCAGCACCACCGCGTAAGGCCGGCGCCGCACCGCCTCGGTCAGCTGCCCGCCCTCCTCGTAGCCGACGTAGCCGGGGGGCGCGCCGATCAGCCGCGCGACGGTGTGCTTCTCCATGTACTCGGACATGTCGAGCCGGACGATCGCCTGCTCGGAATCGAACATGAACTCGGCCAGCGCCTTCGCCAGCTCGGTCTTGCCGACCCCGGTCGGGCCGAGGAAGAGGAAAGAGCCAATAGGACGATTCGGGTCGGACAGGCCGGCCCGCGAGCGGCGCAGCGCGTTGGAGACCGCGGCGATCGCCTCCTCCTGGCCGATCACCCGTTCGTGCAGGCGGTCCTCCATCTGGATCAGCTTCTCGACCTCGCCCTCCATCAGCCGGCTGACCGGGATCCCGGTCCATTTGGCGACGACCTCGGCGATGTCCTCCTCGGTGACTTCGTCGGCCAGCATCGTGCCGCCGCCGGCGTGCACCTCCTCGAGGCGCGCCTGTCCGGCGCCGATCTCCTTTTCGAGCTCGGGTATCTCGCCGAATTTGAGTTCGGCGGCGCGTTCGAGGTTGGTCTCGCGTTCGGCCTGCTCGACCTCGCGGTTCAGCTCCTCCAGCCGCGCCCGCGCCTGGTTGATCTGCTCGATCGGCTCTTTCTCGTTCTGCCAGCGGGTGCGCAGCTCCGAGGCCTCCTCGCGGAGGTTGGCGAGCTCCTCTTCGAGCGCTGCGAGCCGCGCCTTGGAAGCCTCGTCGGTCTCCTTCTTCATCGCCTCGCGCTCGATCTCCAGCTGCTGGATCCGCCGCTCGACCTCGTCGATCTCGGTCGGCACCGAGTCGATCTCGATCTTCAGCCGCGAGGCCGCCTCGTCGATCAGGTCGATCGCCTTGTCGGGCAGGAAGCGGTCGGCGATGTAGCGCTCCGAGAGGGTCGCGGCGGCGACGATCGCCGAGTCGGAGATGCGGACGCCGTGGTGGTTTTCGTAGCGCTCCTTCAGCCCGCGCAGGATCGCGATCGTGTCGTTCAAGTCGGGCTCGCCGACCAGCACCGGCTGGAAGCGCCGCTCCAGCGCCGCGTCTTTCTCGATGTGCTTGCGGTACTCGTCGAGGGTGGTGGCGCCGACCGCGCGCAGCTCGCCGCGGGCCAGCATCGGCTTCAGCAGGTTGGCGGCGTCGACCGCGCCTTCGGCCGCACCGGCGCCGACGATCGTGTGGAGCTCGTCGAGGAAGAGGACGATCTGGCCCTCGGCCTGCTGCACCTCGTTCAGTACCGCTTTCAGCCGCTCCTCGAACTCGCCGCGGTATTTGGAGCCGGCCAGCAGCGAGCCGATGTCGAGCGCGATCACGCGGCGGTCGCGCAGGCTCTCGGGTACGTCGCCCTTGACGATCCGCTGCGCCAGCCCCTCGACGATCGCGGTCTTGCCGACGCCGGGGTCACCGATCAGCACCGGGTTGTTCTTGGTCCGGCGGGAGAGGACCTGGATCACGCGGCGGATCTCCTCGTCGCGCCCGATCACCGGATCGAGCTTCCCCGCTTCGGCCTCGGCGGTCAGGTCGCGGCCGAATTTCTCCAGCGCCTGGGCGTTGTCCTCGGCGTTCGGGGAGGTGACCTTCGCCGGCCCCTGCACCGCCTTGACCGCCCGCTCCAGCTCGTCCTTGTCGGGCAGCAGGTCGGAGACGCCGGAGCCGTCCTCGGCGAGCGCCAGGAGGAGGTGGCCGACGGTGATGTAGCTGTCGCCGAACTTCGCCATCACCTTCTCGGCGCCGCGCAGCACACGGGCCAGGTTCGAGGACATCTGCGGCTCGGCGCCGTCGCCCAGCGTCGGCAGCGCGGCGACCGCGCCGGCGGCCTGCGCCCGCACCGCCGCCGGGTCGGCGCCGACCTTCTGCAGGACCGGGATCGCCATCCCTTCGGCCTGGTCGAGCAGCGCCAGCAGCAGGTGGGCCGAGGCGATCTCCGGGTTGCGGGCGGCCCGCGCCAGCTCCTGCGCGGCGGCCACCGCTTCCCGCGATTTCTCCGTGAACCTGTCCGCTTGCATCAGCCCGTCTCTCCGTTCATCTCGTTCTCCAGTTCCGCGATCCGCTTCCGCAGCCGCTCGCCCTCGGCCCGCAGCTTCTGCACCTGGGCTTCGAGCGACAGCACCGTTTCCACCCCGGCGAGGTTCAGCCCTTCGGCGGTCATCTGCTGGATCCGCCGCAGCCGTTCGACGTCGCGCTGGGAGTAGAGGCGGGTGTTCTTCGGCGAGCGCTTCGGCTCGATCAGGCCGCGCTGCTCGTAGGTCCGCAGCGTCTGCGGGTGCATCTCCGCCAGTTCGGCGGCGACCGAGATCATGAACACGCCCTGCTCCTCGTCGAAGGTCGCCTTGATCGTGCGGCGGTAGGTGGCCATCACGCACCCGCCTTCCGCAGCAGCTCGGCGCGCGGGTCGAACCCGTTGAGGGCCTCGGCGAGCTTCTCGACCGCCTCGCTCTGCTCGTCGCTCAGATCGGCGGGGATCGCGATCTCGAGGCGGTAGCGGATGTCGCCGCGGCCCGGGCCTTTCGGCTTCGGCGGGCCCTCGCCGCGCAGTCTTTGGATCGTTCCGTGTTTGGTCCCGGGGGCGACCTTGATCTTCTTCGTCCCGTTCAGCGTCGGCACCTCGATCGTGCCGCCGCGCAGCGCCTCGGGGACCGAGATCGGCACCGTCACCTCGAGGTTGCCGCCGTCGAGGCGTTTGAAGATCGGGGAGGAGGCGACGCGAGTGGTGACGTAGAGATCCCCGGGCGGGCCGCCGCGCGGTCCGTCCTCGCCTTTGCCGGCGAGCCGGATCCGGGTGCCGTCCTTGACCCCGGCGGGGATGTTGACTTTGTAGCGCTTGTTCTGCTGGGTCAGGCCGGAGCCGCCGCAGGTGGGGCAGGGGTCCTCGATGATCTGGCCGGCGCCGCCGCACTGCGAGCAGGGCTGGCTGATCGAGAAGAAGCCCTGGCCCTGGGCCTCGACGCCGCGGCCTTCGCAGCGCGGGCAGGTGATCGGGGAGGTGCCGGGTTTGGCGCCGCTGCCGTGGCAGGTGGTGCAGCGACTCGACTTCGGGACGGTGACGCTGATCTGGGTCCCCTCGATCGCCTGGTCGAAGCTGAGCGAGACCTCAGTCTCGAGGTCGCGGCCGCGGACCTGCTGCGCCCGTCCCCGACCACCGCCGCCGCGGTTGAAGACGCCGCCGAGGATGTCGCCGAAGTCGAAGCCGCCGAACCCGCCCGGCCCGGTCCCGAACGGCGCCTGGCCGCCCTGGCCGAAGCCGGCGAAGACGCCGCCCTCGTCGTACTCCTTGCGCTTCTCGGGATCGCCGAGGACGTCGTAGGCGGCGGAGATCTCCTTGAACTTCTCCTCTGCCGCATCGTCGCCGGGATTGCGATCGGGGTGGTACTGCCGGGCGAGCTTCCGGTAGGCCTTCTTGATCTCGTCCTCGGTCGCCTTCTTCGAGACCCCAAGCGTCTTGTAGAGCTCGTCAGCCACAGCCCTCCTAAGCGCTCACAACCACACGCGCCGGCCGAACCAGCTGCTCGCCGAGCGTGTAGCCCTTCTGCATCACCTCGACCACGACCCCGCTCTCGGCCCCCTCGACGGGCTGGGTCGAGAGAGCCTCGTGCACGGTGGGATCGAACTTGTCTCCCTTGGGATCGACCGCTTCGATCCCATTCCGCGAAAGCGTCTCCCGCAGCCCGCCGAGCACCATCTCCACACCGGAGCTGAGCCCCTCGTCGTCACCAGCTGCCTCCAGCGCGCGCTCGAGGTTGTCGACCGCGTCGATCACACCCCGCGCCATCTCAGCTTTCCCCCGAGCCTGTGCGGCCTGAATATCTGCAGCAACCCGCTTGCGGAAGTTCTCGAAGTCAGCCTTGGTCCGCTTGGCCAGTTCCAAATACTCATCCCGCTCCTTCTGAGCGTCGGACAGGAGGGCATCGAGGTCGTTCTCGACCTCTTGCCCCTCGTCCTCGTGAGTGACTTCGCTCTGCTCCGGGGCCTCGCTCATTTGCCGTCCTCGTCGACCACCTCGGCATCGACGACCTCCTCCTCGTCAGCAGCCGAACCGTTCTCGGCATTGCCGTCGCCGGCAGCCTGCTCGGCCGAAGCCGCCGCGTAGATCTGCTCCGAGACTTTGGTCATCGCCGAGTTCAGCGTCTCGAGCTTCGAATCCAGCTCCTCTTTGGACCCCGACTCGAGCGAATCCCGCACCTCTTTGACCGCGGCCCGAACGTCCTCCTTGGAGGCCTCGTCGACTTTGTCGCCGGCCTCCTCCAGCGCTTTCTCCGCCTGGTAGGCGGCGTTCTCGGCGAGGTTCCGCGTCTCGGCCAGCTCGCGCTGCACCCGGTCCTCCTCGGCGTGGGACTCGGCGTCGGAGACCATGCTCTGGATTTCCTCGTCGGAGAGCCCGGAGCCGGATTTGATCTCGATCTTCTGCTCTTTGCCGGTGCCTTTGTCCTGGGCGGCGACGTTGATGATGCCGTTGGCGTCGATGTCGAAGGTGACCTCGATCTGGGGGATGCCGCGCGGCGCCGGCGGGATCCCGGTGAGCTGGAATTTGCCCAGGCTCTTGTTGCCGCCGGCCATCTCGCGCTCGCCCTGGAGGACGTGGATCTCGACCGAGGGCTGGTTGTCGTCGGCGGTCGAGAAGACCTCCGACTTCTTCGTCGGGATCGTCGTGTTGCGATCGATCAGCTTCGTCATCACGCCGCCTTTGGTCTCGATCCCCAGGGTCAGCGGGGTGACGTCGAGCAGCAGCACGTCCTTGACGTCGCCGGCCAGCACCCCGGCCTGGATCGCGGCGCCGACGGCGACGACCTCGTCCGGGTTGACGCCCTGGTGGGGCTCCTTGCCGGTCAGCTCTTTGACCTTCTCGCGGACCGCCGGCATCCGGGTCATGCCGCCGACGAGGACGACGTGGTCGACTGCGGTGTCGGCGTCTTTCAGCGCCTGTTTCACCGGTCCGACCACGCGGTCGAGCAGGTCGCCGGTCAGCTCGTTCAGCTTCGAGCGGCTGAGCTTCAGGTCGAGGTGCTTCGGCTGCCCCTCGACGGCGGTGATGAAGGGCAGGTTGATCTGCGTCTCCTGGGTCGAGGAGAGCTCGATCTTCGCCTTCTCCGCCGCCTCGTAGAGGCGCTGCAGGGAGTTCTTGTCCTGGGAGAGATCGACGCCCTGGTCGCGCTTGAACTCCGCCACCAGCCACTCGACGATCGCTTTGTCCCAGTTGTCGCCGCCGAGGTGGTTGTCGCCGGCGGTCGATTTCACCTCGAAGACGCCGTCGCCGATTTCCAGCACCGAGACGTCGAAGGTGCCGCCGCCGAGGTCGAAGACGAGGATCGAGTGATCGGCCTCCTCTTTGTCGAGGCCGTAGGCGAGCGAGGCGGCGGTCGGCTCGTTGATGATCCGCTTGACCTCGAGGCCGGCGATTTTGCCGGCGTCCTTGGTCGCCTGCCGCTGGTCGTCGTTGAAGTAGGCCGGGACGGTGATCACGGCGCTGTCGACGGTTTCGCCGAGCTTCGCCTCGGCGTCGGCTTTCAGCTTCTGGAGGATCATCGCGCTGATCTCCGGCGGGCTGTACTGCTTGCCGCGCACGTCGACCCGGACGTCGCCGTTGGGGCCGGCCTCGACCGTGTACGGGACGATCGTCTCCTCCTCTTTGACTTCGGACTCCTTGCGGCCCATGAAGCGCTTGATCGAGAAGATCGTGTTCTCGGGGTTCATCACCGCCTGGCGTTTGGCGACGGTGCCGACCAAGCGCTCGCCGCTCTCAGTGAATGCGACGACAGAGGGCGTAGTGCGCCCGCCCTCGGAGTTCTCCAGAACGGTGGGCTCGCCACCCTCCATCACCGCCACGCACGAATTCGTCGTGCCGAGGTCGATACCGATCGTCTTTGCCACTTTTACGCCTACCTCCAGGGTTAGATTGCTCAAACTCTAAAAATCTAAGTGGCAGCATGGCAGATTCTGGAGGGGATTGCAAACAGGCGAAAGTGGGCGCCCCCGGGGACGCGCACTTTCCAAACCGGTGCTGCAGAGAACTAGCGGAGCAGGTCCAGGGAGCTGAACAGACCGGCGTGGTCGGAGTCCCAGTAGCCGTTGGTCTTGCTGCGGCCGGTGACCTTCGAGTCGAGCAGCTTCACCTGCTTAGGGGAGCTGGTCATGATGTGGTCGACCTTGTGGTTCATCTCGGCGTTGCTGCCGGTTTTGAGGTCGTAGGAGCTGTCGATGCAGCATCCCGTCGGTTTGTCGGCCGCCCGCTCGCGGAAGCCGGCCTGGGTCATCACCCTGTAGGCCTGACCGTCGCCCGGCTTGACTTCGGTCTTGACGTCGGAGTTGAGGTCGCCGACGAGGATCACCGGCAGGCCGCTGGTCGCGGGACCGCCCGGTGCGACCAGCTCGGAGGCCTGCTGGGCGCGGATGCTCGGGTATTCGGCCTCGTTGTCGAAGGCCTCGAAATGGGTGTTGACGAAGTGGAACTTCTTGCTGCCGCGGACCTTGGCGTCGACGCTGGTCCAGCCGCGGGTGACGCTGATTTCTTTGCTGCCGGCGACTTTGACGACCAGCAGGTGGCTGAAGTTGCCGCTCTTCGGGCTAGAGGTGACGACGCCGGAGTGCAGCCGCACGAGGATCACGTCGCGCATCGTCAGCCGGGCGTTGGTCTCGGCGTTGGCGAGCAGGCCGGTGCCACCGGGGCCGTCGCCGGGGAGGCCGTTGGCGTTGGCAGGCGCCTCGAAGTCGAACTCGTTCTGGACGACGACCGCCTTGTAGAGGGCTTTCTTCTTGTTCAGCTGCGCCAGCAGCAGCGCCAGGAAGTCGTACTTGACGGTGGTCGCTTCCGGTTTGCCGGAGAAGACCGGGCCGAGCGAGGGCGGGGCGGTGCGCCACAGCGCCACCTCCTGCAGCCCGACCAGGTCGGGTTCGTTCTGCAGGATCTCTTTGGCCAGCCCTTTGGCGCGGACCGGGAAGTTGGTCGCTTCGACCTGGCGGTAGATGCCGCCGTTGGCTTCGATGAATTCGGAAGTCGAGGTGGATTGGATCGCCGGCGTCAGGTCGGCGCCGAGGTAGAGGTTGCGCGTCATCACGTTGACGAGCGAGCCTCGGACCTTGGCCTGGGCAATGCCGGCGAAGGCGGTGCAGGCGAGAGCGATCGCCAGCAGCGCGACCGCCGCGATCCGGGTCGGTGCAGTTCGGTGAGTCAAGTTGGAGCTCCTCCTCGTTCGCCGCTCCCCTCGCGAGCGGTCTGGATGTGCGGGCGCTCCCACGGGCTTTGGGCCCGACGCCTTACATCTACCTAACCCAGCTTAAGCGAGTTCGAATCGCTGCCGGGGAGGAATTCCGCTCAGCCCTCGCCGGCGGTGCGGGCGACGAATTCGGAGACTTCCTGCGCCTGCTCTTCGTTGAGGATGCCGCCCGGCATCCGTCCCGTCGTCGTCGAGCTGTCGACGCCGTTTTCGATCGCGTTGAGGACGCGGCCTTCGATCGGTTTGGCCGCTTCTTCGATTTCCTTCTCGTCGCCTTCCGGCGGCCCGTTGGGAGCCAGCAGCACGTCGAGGTTGGGGGCGTAGTTGCCGTCGGTGCCGGCGCTGTAGAGCGTGTGGCAGGTGCCGCAGTTGGTGACGAACAGCGACTGGCCGTCCTTGAGGCTGGCGGGGACCTTCGTGTCGCCGGTTTCACCGTCGCCCTTGGCGCGGAAGATCGCGAAGGGGATGACGAAGGCGAGGACGACCATCAGGACGCCGAACCAGATGAAGGTGCGCTTGCTCATTGGGCGGCGCGCATACTACTGGCGCTTGCCGCCGGGTGGCTGCCCAGGCAGGGTGCCCCGGTTCTCGCGGTACCAGGGGCACATTCGCCGCAGGCCGCACTCCCCGCATCGCGGTTTCGGCCGGCAGACGGCGCGGCCGTGGCGGATCAGGTTGACGTGAAGCTCGTGGGCGTCCTCCGGGGGGACGACCGCCAGCATCTCGTCGTGGGCTTTCTCGAAGGAGGCCTTGGCCGGGAAGAGGCCGAGCCGGCCGCCGACCCGGTGGACGTGGACGTCGACCGGGATCTCGGGGATCCCCCAGGTGAAGATCAGCACGCACGCGGCAGTTTTGCGGCCGACGCCGGGCAGGTCGAGGAGGAACTCGAGCGACTCCTCGCGCGGCGCGTCCTCGGTCCAGTCGAGGTCGGGCGGGTCGCCGAGCCGCTCGAGGATCGCCTGGATCCGCGGCGCCTTCTGCTTGGCGAGGCCGCCGGGCCGAATCGCGTCCTCGAGCTCGGCGACCGGCGCGTCACGCACTTCCTCCCAGCGCGGGAAGCGCTCCAGCAGCGCCGCGTAGGCGACGTCGCGGTTGCGGTCGTTGGTGTGCTGGGAGAGGACCGTCTTGACCAGCTCGCCGACCGGGTCGCCGTGCGGCTCGGCGGCGGGCACTCCGTACATCTCCCGCAGCCGGTCCCGGATCGCCCGCACGCGTCGCCTGTCCGGCCGCTTCCAGCTCACCGGCGCCACCCTAGTCATTGACCTGTTCCCTTTCGGTCCCCAGCAACGAAAAGGAACAGGCGAACGTCCTCGATCCCGTTAACGCCGGGGCTACAATTGTCGGTTCGTGTCCCGTTCCTTCGCCGCCATAACCGCCCGCCTGCCCAAGGGCTGGGGGGACCTCGCCCGCCAGGTCGCGATCCTGGTCAGCGTCGACCTCGCCTACACCTTCGTGCGCGGGATCGCCGACGGCGAGAAGGCGATCGCGATGCTCCACGGCCAGCAGGTGATCGACCTCGAGCGCTCGAGCCATACCTTCTTCGAGCCCAGCCTGCAGGCGTTCTTCCTGCCCGCCCAGGGCGTTATCGACGTCGCCAACCAGATCTACCTCAACGCCCAGTTCTCGATCGCGCTCGGGTTCCTGGTCTGGCTCTACCTCTTCCGCAACGAGTCCTATTACTTCGTGCGCAACATGTTCGTCGTCTCGATGGGGCTGGCGCTGGTCGGCTACTCGCTCTACCCGACCGCGCCGCCGCGGATGTATCCCCAGTACGGCTTCGTCGACACGCTGAACGCCTTCGCCGGGGTGAACCACGACTCGGCGCTCGCCAAGAGCTTCATCAACCCCTACGCCGCGGTGCCGAGCATGCACTGCGCCTTCGCGATGATGATCGGCGTCAGCGGCGTCAGGGTCTGCCGCAGCTGGTGGGCGAAAGGCTGGTGGGCGTTCTGGCCGCTGCTCGTCTCCTGGGTGACGATCGTCACCGCCAACCACTACTGGGTCGACGCGGCGCTCGGCTGGATGGTCGCGCTCTGCGCCGCCCTCGCCGCCCAGCGCCTTGCCCAGGCCCGGCCCGAAGCCTGGGCCTTTCGGGCTGTCGGCCGCACGCCGGCCCCGCAAGAGGCCGAGGCGTAATAGCCTCACGCGTTAATGGGACCCTCGGCGCCGCCCCGGCGCAGCAGTCGCGGTAATGGCCGCAACGGGCAGGAGCTGCGTGCGATCGCCCGCGATCGGCTGATCGAGTCGCGGCTGACCCCGAACGCGATCTCGATGGTCGGCCTGCTCGGCAACCTCGTCGCCGCGGCGCTCGTCACCCAGCGCCTCTTCTTCCTCGCCGGGGTCGCCTTCGTGCTCGGCTCGGTGATGGACACGCTCGACGGCCGCTACTCGCGGATGTCGGGCAAGGGCACGCTGTTCGGCGCCTTCCTCGACTCGACCCTCGACCGGATCGAGGAGGGGATCGTCCTCGCTGCGGTCGCCGGCTACTTCGCCGTCCAGGGCGACGACATCGCCGCGGCGATGTGCGTGGTCGCGGTGCTCTTCTCGCTGATGGTCTCCTACACCCGCGCCCGGGCCGAGGCGCTGGGAGTCGAATGCAAGGTCGGTTTGGCCACCAGGCCGGTCCGCGTGGTGATACTTTCGATCGGCCTGATCTTCGCCAAGGGCGCCGGAATCGGTGATTTCGAACTGCTGGCGCCGGCGGTCTACGCGATCGCCGCCTTGACGATATTCACCACTTTCCAGCGGGTATGGCATGTGAGAAACGAGCTTTCCAGCGAGGTCTCCGGCGTCAAGGACGACGACGGCGGCGACGCGGGGGACGTGTAACCAGCGAAGCCGCTCGGTGTCATCAGCCACCCAGCGCAATCCAGGAGGACTTCGAAATTCATGAGTGAGAACGGAGCAAACGGCCACGCGAACGGCGCCGGCCGCACGGACGACAAGGTCCGGGTCGCGATCGTCGGCGTCGGCAACTGCGCCAACAGCTTCATCCAGGGCGTCCAGTACTACAAGGACGCGGACCCGAGCGACGAAGTGCCGGGCCTGATGCACGTCGACCTCGGCGGCTACCACGTCTCAGACGTCGAGTTCGTCGCCGCCTTCGACATCGACGCCGAGAAGGTCGGCAAAGACCTCGGCGAGGCGATCTGGTCGGGGCAGAACGACACGATCAAGTTCGCCGACGTGCCGAACATGGGGATCACCGTCCAGCGCGGGATGACCCACGACGGCCTCGGCAAGTACCTGAAAGAGAAGATCACCAAAGCTCCGGGCGAAACCGCGGACGTCGTCGGCATCCTCAAGGAGACCAAGGCCGACGTCCTCGTCTGTTACCTGCCGGTCGGCTCCGAGGAGGCGACCAAGTGGTACGTCGAGCAGGCGCTCGCCGCCGGCGTCGGTTTCGTCAACTGCCTGCCGGTCTTCATCGCCCGCGAGGACTACTGGGACAAGCGCTTCCAGGATGCCGGCCTGCCGATCATCGGCGACGACATCAAGAGCCAGGTCGGGGCGACGATCGTCCACCGCTCCCTGGCCCGTCTGTTCCACGACCGCGGCGTGCGGCTGGAGCGGACCAGCCAGCTCAACGTCGGCGGCAACATGGACTTCTACAACATGCTCGAGCGCGAGCGGCTGGACTCGAAGAAGATCTCGAAGACCAACGCCGTGACCTCGATCATGGGGCACGAGCTGCCGCCCGAGAACGTCCACGTCGGTCCCTCCGACTACGTGCCGTGGCTGACCGACCGCAAGTGGGCCCACATCCGGCTCGAGGGCAAAGCCTTCGGCGACGTGCCGCTGACCGCCGAGCTCAAGCTCGAGGTCTGGGACTCGCCGAACTCCGCCGGCGTCGTCATCGACGCGGTGCGGCTGATCAAGCTGGCGCTGAACAACGGCGTCGCCGGCCAGCTCGACGGGCCCTCCAGCTACCTGATGAAGAGCCCGCACAGCCAGCGGCCCGACGACGAGGCGCGCGAACAGACGGAGGAGTTCATCGCCGCCAACCAGCGCGGCACCTCGCTCCCGGGTCAGGGCGCTGCTGAGACCTCGAGCACTGCCTCGGCCTAAAGTTCCCGGCGTGTCCGCGCCGCTGTCCATCGCCCAGGTCTTCCCGGTCCGCCGGGCGGGGGCGAATCCGGCGGCGCGGTTCGCCGAGGCGCTCTCCGAGGAGTTGGAGCGGCGCGGCCACGAGGTGCTGCGGATCTCGACCGGGGATCCGGTCAAACGGATGCTGAAATCGCGGCCGCTGGACATCGTCCACGTCCACGACCCGTTTGCGCCGAGCGCGCCCTCGGCGGCGCTGCGGCACTCCTTCTCGCTCAACGTCGCCACCTTTCACGACCCGCGGGAGCGAGTCCTCGCGACCCAGGTGGCGCGGCCCTTCGTCGAGATCTTCTTCGGCCGGATCGACGCCCGCACGGTGACCCGGCCGGAGACGGCGGAGCTGCTGAACCGCTTCTTCCCGGCTGGGTACGAGCAGCTCGACGGGGCCGGGGCTGAGGGGTCTGACGGGGGTCGGGTCGCCGACGAGCTGGAAGCGATCTACCGCCGCCTGCTCGCCCGCCGCCACGACCCGGCCGGCGACCCGGAGATCCGCGAGCGGATCTCTTCCCGGCCGCTGATCGAGGTCGACCTGCACATGCACACCGACCACTCCGGCGACTGCGCGACGCCGGTCGACGTGCTGCTGCAGACCGCGCGCGACCGCGGGCTGGGGGCGATCGCGATCACCGACCACAACGAGGTCTCCGGGGCGCTGGAGGCGCGCAAGATCGCCGAGCAGATGGGCGACATCAAGGTGATCGTCGCCGAGGAGGTGAAGACCGCCGAGCAGGGCGAGGTGATCGGCCTCTTCCTCGAGGAGAAGATCCCGAAGGGGTTGACGATGGCGGAGACGCTCGCCGAGATCCGCGCCCAGGGCGGGCTCGTCTACGTGCCGCACCCGTTCGACCGCTTCCACTCGGTCCCCGACTACGAGCACCTGCTGGACATGGTCGAGGAGATCGACCTGCTCGAGGTCTTCAACCCGCGGGTGGCGCTGACCTCGTTCAACGAAGAGGCGGTGCGGTTTGCGACCAAGTACCGGATCGTGCCGGCGGCCGGCTCCGACAGCCACGTCGCCCAGGGGCTCGGCAGCGTGCGGCAGCGGATCCACGACTTCGACGGCCCGGCCGAGTTCCTCGAGGCGATGCGGGGCGCCGACATCACCCGTAAGCACAAGAACCTGGTCTACGTCCAGACCCTGAAGTTCCTGCAGACGACGGGGCGGCCGAAGGCGCCGAAACGGCGGGTGCCGGACGCCAAGCCGGTTCGCGGCGGGAAGCCGCGGCGGCGCAAAGAAGGGCGACGGGCGAGCAAGTCCTGATGCAGACGGACCGTCGCAAAGGAGCCGCGCCGGCCTCGTCAAAGAGTGCCCAGATGCGCAGCATCGACGACGAGATACGCGAGAAGTACCTGGAGCGGGCGATCCGCGAGCTCAACCAGATGAGCCGCGAAGTCCAGGAGTGCTCCCACTGCCCGCGCGGCAAGCTGATGCCGGTGCTCGGCTCCGGCCACCCGCAGGCCGACGTCTTCATGCTCAAGCATGCGCCGCTGGCCTCGGAGATCGAGGAGGGTGTCGCCTTCTACGGCCGCTCCGGCAACGCGCTGATGAAAAGCTTCAAGCGGCTGGGGATCGATCCACTCGTCGTCTACGGCACCCTCTGCGTCAAATGCCCGATCCCCGAGCCCGACCTCGCCGCCGGCGAGTGCGTCGGCCGTCTGGTCGAGGAGCTTGCGATCGTGCAGCCGAAGATCGTCGTCGTCATGGGCGAACCGGCCCTCCGTGTCCTCAACGGCCTCAGCGTCCCCCTCTCCCGCCCGATCGAGCAGCGCGAGGGAGAGATCCAGGCCTTCACCCCCACCATCGACGCCCTCTACGTCCCGGACATCGACGCCTCCCTCGACGAAGAGGGAGCCAAGCAGCGCTTCTGGCGAGCGTTCAAGGCGCTGGGCGCCTGGTACGACGACCTGCCTCCGTACTGATTTCCGGAAACCCGCCGATGCTCCCGAGGTTGGGAATCGGGATGCTGCTCTCGTGGGTGACGATTCGCTTGGGCAGGGGCTCGTCCGACCTCGAGCCGCTGCCGTCCAGCTGCTGTCCAAGCAGGAAGCCGGAGGCGCCGATCAGAAGGGCGCACCCTGTTCCTAGAAGTGCCTGGCGCCTCACGGTCCTCAACATAAACTGACGGAGTGCTGCCCGCTGGGACGATGGTCTGCGGATACCGCGTCATCAGGACGATCGGCAAGGGTGGGATGGGCACGGTCTACGAGGCCGAAGAGGTCGCGCAGGGGCGGATCGTGGCGCTGAAGGTTCTGTCGAACGAGGCAGCCGGTGGCGACCACACCTTCCCCCGGCGTTTCGAACGGGAGTGCCGGGCGCAGGGGGAACTCGACCATCCCCACATCGTCAGCATCTTCAACAACGGCAACAGCCCGCAGGGGCGGTGGCTGGCGATGCAACTGGTTGAAGGGCGGAACCTCGAGCAGGTGCTCGAGGCGGAGCGGCTGGCCCCGAAGGAGGTCTTGAAGCTTCTCGCGCCGATTGCCGATGCGCTCGAAGCAGCTCATGCGAAGGGCTTGATTCACCGCGACGTCACCCTGCGGAACATCCTCGTCGCCGACGACGGCACATCCTTCCTCGCTGACTTCGGGGTGACGAAGAGAGTCGACGAGCCCAGCCTCACGAAGACCGGCGACTTCATCGGCAGCTTGAGGTACGCGGCGCCGGAGCAGATCCTGCAGGCGACGGTGCCGCGCAGCGACATCTACTCGCTGGCGATCGTCCTCTATCGGTGCCTGTGCGGTCGCTTCCCGTTCGAAGCGCACGGGGAAGACGCCCTCTTCGTCGAGCAGTTGCTTCGGGGGCACCCATCGCCCACCTCGGTCAACCCGAGCCTGCCCCGAGCGCTCGACGATGTGCTCGCAACGGGCCTCGCCAAGGAGGCGACGGAGCGCTACCGGAGGCCTTGCGAGCTGATCGATGACGCACGGGCGAGCCTCGAAGGGAAAGAGCTGAGGTATCTCGCGGCTCGGTCCGCTCTTCCTGCAAGGGCCCTTGTGATCGTAGGGGTGGTCTTGTTCGTTCTGGGGCTCGGAGCCGGAGCGCTTGCCAGCGGGTCGGCTCGGCACAAGGGCCACCGCGTTCGCGCCGGGTCGCTCGAAGTCGCGGTTCCAAGAGGATGGGTCCGTGAAAATGGGGTCGTCGCCCGATTTCCACGCCTTCAGCTCGCCGACCCTCTGACGTTGGTCCCTGCGAGTGGAAGAGGGAAGGAAGCCGCAGTTGTCGGCATGTCCCTCACCCGGGGAAAGACGCTCCTGCCCTTTTATCTTCGGCCCTATGCGAGTAACCCAACGGTTGCGGCCCTTTCGCTGGGCTCGCTGCAGGCTCTGCGCTACGACGGGATGGGACCGAAGTCGAAGACCGAACCGTGGACGGTGATCGTGTCGCCTACGAGCATCGGTGTCGCCACGATCGCTTGTAGACCGGGTCCTCGCCGGGATGACTCGCGCCGCATCTGCGAACGGCTCGCCGCCAGCCTGAAGCTTCTGGACGGCAGCGCATACCCAGTTGGTCCTTCAGCACAGTTCGCGGCGCTTCTGAGGCAGCAGTTCCGAGATCTCAACCACGGAATCCGGCGGCTCAAACGCCAGTTGCAGGAGGCGGAGGGAAGCGAGGCCCAGGCGGACGCATCCGGTGCTCTGGCAGACCTGTTCCGCCGCTGTGCGAGGACGATCGCTGCGGCGTCGGTCTCTCCTCAAGCCGCCGCTCACCTGACGGGGTTGGTCACGGCACTCCGCTGGATCCGGGACTCCTATGAGGACCTAGCCGCCGCCTACAGAACCGAAAGGTCCGACGCCTACAGCACCGCCCTCGGCGAGATAGGCATGTCGGAATCGGTCCTCTACAACCGGATCCATTGGCTTGCCGGCCTCGGCTATCGCGTCTCGGAGGACTATCCCTAGCCGAGGCGATGGTGCGTGGCGACTTATAGGTCTTATAGGGACCAAAAGTCGCCACACGTCACGAGGCGGTGGGAGCGGCGGCCTCGGCTAGGGCGGTCATCGGGTCGACCTTCGCCGAGGCTAGGCCGCGGACGACGATCGTGTCTAGGGGGCCTTCGTAGGCGGCTAGTTGCTTCTGGGCGGCCTCGGCGTCCGAGGCGGCTACGCCTACGGTTCCCTCGGGCTCGGCCAGGCGGTCGAAGTGGTCGCGGTAGCCCTTGTGGAGGTCGCGGTAGAAGGACTCCTCCTTGGCGAGGCGGTCTGCCGCGTCGGGGCCTACGGCGGTGCGGACGTAGCCGAAGACCGGGGGCGTGGGCCGGTCGGCCTCGGCGGCGCCGGCTTCGACCTTCTCGCGGGCGCCGGCGGCGAAGTCCGGGGTCATCCAGTTGAAGAAGACGCCGTCGTAGGAGGTGCCGGCGAGTTCGCACATCTTCGGGCCCATCGCGGCGAGGACGAGTTTCACTCCCGGCAGCAGCTCGCGCAGCTGGGGGAGGGACTCGCGCATCGTCGTCAGCGGCTTCTTGGTGAAGCCCGCTCCGACTCCTAGCCAGAGCTTGGCCGGGTCGATGCCGAACTCCTCTATGTCCTTGGCGATCTGCTCGGGCGGGGTGCGGTCGAGGGCGATCACGGCGACTCCCAGCTCGACCCCGGGCGCGGCGGCGGCGAACTCGGCCAGGGTCCCCAGGCCTTTCGCCCCCGGGTGGTCGTTCGACCACATCGAGTCGTAGCCCAGCTCGGCGCAGCGGGCCGCAAGCGGCCGCGCCACCTCGGGGTCAAGCCCCGCCGCGACTCCGAAGGCGCGGCCCATCAGGACTCGGTTCCCGCCGGTTCCCGCCGGGCCGCCTGGCGCTCGAAGAGCGCGACGCACTCGATGTGCGGGGTCTGGGGGAACATGTCGACCGGCCTCACGCGGGCGAGCTTATAACCGGCCTCCTCCAGCTGGGCCGCGTTGGGCGCCAGCGTGGTCGGGTTGCAGGAGACGTAGACGATTTTCTCCGCCTCGCACTCGATCACCCGGCGGACGATCTTCTGCGAGAGCCCCGCCCGCGGCGGGTCGACGACGACGACGTCGGGCTTGCCGGCTTTCTCGACCAGCGGCCGCACCCCGGTGCGCGCGTTGCCGGCCATGAAGTGGGCGTTCTCGATCTTGTTGCGACGGGCGTTGCGCTCGGCGTCTTCGATCGCCTCGGGGACGATCTCCAGCCCCCAGACCTCGCCCGCCTGCGAGGCCATCGTCAGCCCGATCGTGCCGATCCCGCAGAAGAGGTCGAAGACCCGCTCGCGCCCGCTCAGCCCGGCGAACTCGGCGGCGACCGCGTAGAGGCGCTCGGCCATCTCGGTGTTGGTCTGGAAGAAGGCGCCGTGGGACATCTCGAACTTCAGGCCGCTGAGCTCCTCGCGCAGGCGCTCCTCCCCGAGTACCCCGGTCGGCCCGTCGCTGCCGCCGGCGTCGTCCTCGACGATCGTGTGCAGGTCGACCGGTGGTCGCGGGAAGCGGGCTTTGACGGTGACCAGGCGGGTCTGGATCTGACCCGTGCGCCGCCCCTCGCGGACCGCGAGGTTGCGCAGGACACCGCGCCGCGCCCGCGCGTCGAAGGCCGGGACCGATTCCAGCCGCGCCCACTCGCGCACCGCGTTCCGCGCCTCGTTGCCGGCGGCGGAGCCGAGGTGGCAGTCGTCGACGTCGACGATCAGGTCCCAGCGGCCCCGGGCGTGGAACCCGAGCGCCAGCTCGTCGTCGGTTTCGCCGAAGCTGTATTCGAGCTTGTTGCGATAGCGCCACTGTTCGAGGGCCGGGACGATCTCCTCGGTCTCGAAACCGTCGAGGCTGCCGATCCGCCGCAGCGCGTCGTCGACCTGCTCCTGCTTGTAGGCGAGCTGGCGCTCGTAGGGGAGGCCCTGCAGCGGCGCGCCCGGGCAGGGCTCGCCGCCGTGGACGCAGGTGTCCGGCAGGCGGTCGGCCGAGGCGCGGACGACCTCGACGGTCCGCGCCTCGGCGAAGCGCTTCTTCGGCTTCGTCACCTCGGCGCGGACCCGGTCCCCCGGCAGCGCCCCGGCGACGAAGACGACGAAGCCGTCGGTGCGGGCGACCCCCCGCCCGCCGAAGGCGAGCGAGTCGATCTCCAGCTCGAGCTGGTCTCCCCTTTTTATGGGAGGGCTTTGCGGGCCTGTTTGGCCAGCCGTTCGAGTTCTTTCAGAAGCGCGTCACGCTGTTTACGGCCTTTTTTGACCAGCTCGCTGAGCAGTTTCTCGGCGTCTGAGCGGGTCATCCGGCCGCGTTTGACAGCGTCGTCGACGACGTCCTGGATGCGGTCGCGGCTCAGGGTCACGCTCTGCTCGAGGCTCTCGCGGAACTGCGCGACGCTCTTGTCGAGGCCGGCCGTCGTTTTGCTGGAAGCTTTTTTTGCCCCGGAGGCTTTGCGTTTTGGAGTTTTTTTCGCGGCGCCTTTTTTGGCGGCTTTCGAGCGCGATTTCGACGCGGCTTTTTTCGAAACCGCTTTTTTGGCTTTCGTCGCTTTGCCTTTGGCTTTCGATTTCGCCGATTTCGCCGCTTTGACCGATTTCGTCGTTTTCGATTTCGCGGCAGCTTTCGCTTTTTTAGCTTTGCCGGTCGCTTTTTTCTCCGCCATCAGTTCTGCCTCCGGTTGTTTGACCGCTGGGTGGGACCCGACTATCTCAATTCCGCAGGAGGTCTGGCTCTTCCGCACGGAATCGTGCCTGCACCGGGGCGTGGTCGGAGAGCCGCAGCGCGCGTCCGTCGAACGGCAGCTCCCGCTGCTCGGGCGGCCATTGCGTGGGCGGGTCGAGGACCTCGAGGCCGCGACAGAGGATGTGGTCGATCGCGTCCGGCGCGGTCGTCGGGCTCTCGAAACCGAACTCGTCGCGCAGCCGCTCGAAGATGCGCGGCTGCTTCCCCGGGCGCAGGTTGAGGTCGCCGCCAAAGACGAGCGGCGCGCCGGCCGCCCACTCGAGCGCCGCCCGCGCTGCCTTGGACACGTCCTCGGCCGCCAGCTTCGGCCAGTCGTTGGTCGCGTGCAGGTTGGCGACGCAGAGCCCGGAGGCGGTGCGGACGAAGCCCATCGCCCGGCGCTCGGGCTCGCCTTCGTGGATCGCCATCTCGCGCCGCTCGGCGATCCCGCCGAGCTTGCCGGGGACGCGGACGAGGATCAGGTTCGAGCCGCCCTCGCCGGAGGCCATCAGGTCCGGGTTCTGCCGCCCAAGCAGCCCGCGCACGGCGCCGAGCGCGTTGCGCGAGGTCAGCGTCCGGTGCGCCTCGGCGCCGCAGGCCGCCGCCAGCGGCGCGGCGAAGCGGGGCGGGCACTCCTGCAGCATCGCCATGTCCCACTCGGCCCGCGAGAGGACCGTCGCGAACTCCGCGGTCAGGTCGCGGTTGAGCTGGACGTGGGTCGCGTTCCGCGTCTCGGTGCGCAGCAGCCGCGAGCGCCAGGTGCGCAGCGCCGGGTCGGGCGGGAAGTCGCGGCCGTGGAAGAGGTTCCAGCTGAGGACGGTGAGCTCCATGCCGCGTAGTATCCGCAAGCTTGTTGATCGCGAAGCGAAGCGGAGCGCACCCTTGACGAATTTCCTCACCGGCGAAGAGCTCGGCGCCTTCGAGCTCGGCAAGTTGCTCGACCGCGCGGCCGAGCTGAAAGCGGGCCGCCGCGACGGCGTCGGCCGCGACGCGCTCGCCGGCCGCAGCATCGCGCTGGTCTTCGAAAAGCCCTCGACGCGGACGCGGATCAGCTTCGACGTCGGCGTCGCCGAGCTCGGCGCCCACGGGGTGATGCTGCGCGGCGACGAAATGCAGCTCTCCCGCGGTGAGTCGGCCGGCGACACCGCCCGCGTCCTCTCCCGCTACGTCGACGCGATCGTGATCCGCTCCGGCTCCCACGAGACCGTCGCCGCGCTGGCGGAGGCCGCCGAGGTGCCGGTCGTCAACGGCCTCACTCCGCTGCACCATCCCTGCCAGGCGATCGCCGACCTGCTGACGATGCGCGAGCGCTTCGGCGACCTGCAGGGCCTGCGGCTGGCCTACGTCGGCGATGGCAACAACGTCGCCCGCTCGCTGGCGATCCTCGGCGAGTTGTCCGGGGTCGAAGTCGTCGTCGCGGCGCCGGAGGGCTACCAGCTGGAGGAGGGCCACGGAGTGAAGCTGACCGGCGACCCGCGCGCCGCGGCCGACAACGCCGACGCCCTCTACACCGACGTCTGGGTCAGCATGGGCGACGAGGAGGAGGCTGCCCGCCGGCGCGCCGACCTCGCTCCCTTCCGGCTCGACGGCGACCTGGTCGCCGCGGCCAAGGAGCGGGCGATCGTCCTCCACTGCCTGCCCGCGCACCCCGGCGAGGAGATCACCGCCGAGGTCCTATATGGAGAGCACTCGGCCGTCTGGGACCAGGCCGAGAACCGGCTGCACGCGCAGAAGGCGCTGCTGGAGCTGCTGCTCACCGAGTAGCGGCGCGCGCCCGTGTATCCCGAGATCCACATCGGCCCGCTGACGCTGCAGACCTTCGGGCTCTGCTTCGCGCTCGCCTTCCTCGCCGCCGGGGCGCTGATCTGGAAGCGGTTCGAGGAGATCGGGAAGCCGCCGGACTGGGCGTACGAGATGGGCTTCGCGGCGCTGATCGGCGGCGTCGTCGGCTCCCGCGTCTACTTCCTCGTCCAGAACTACAGCGAGGTCAAGGACGACCTGCTCGGCAACCTCTTCAGCGGCTCCGGCCTGGTCTGGTACGGCGGCGCGATCGGCGGCGCGATCGCCGTCCTGCTCTGGGCCTGGTACCGCGGCTTCCTCGGCCTGGCGCTGCTCGACGTCGCCGCGCCGGCGCTGGCGCTCGGCTACGCGATCGGCCGCTGCGGCTGCCAGCTCTCCGGCGACGGCGACTACGGCAAGGCCTGGAACGGGCTTTGGGCGATGTCCTACCCCGACGGCACCGTGCCGACCGACCAGACCGTCCACCCGACCCCGATCTACGAGACGCTGGCGATGGGGCTCGGCGCCTGGTTCCTCTGGCAGCTGCGCGACCGGGTGCGGGCCGGGATCCTCTTCGCGATCTATCTCGTCTACGCGGGGGCCGAGCGCTTTCTCGTCGAGTTCCTGCGCCGCAACTCGACCGACGCGCTGGGACTGACCACGGCGCAGCTCGAGAGCCTGGCGATGATCGCCGCCGGAGCGGTCTGGATCGCTATCGTGAGCCGTCGCCACGGAGGCATCTGGCGCCCGGCAGCGAAACCCGCAGGTGCTGTCACCAGCGCATAGCCACAGCGCCTCGTAACACTGGTATCTTGCGCAAAATCTTTGGAGCGGTTCTAACTAGGGAGGAATGGCGGTAATGGCGGCTATTGACGTTCAGAGCGAGGGGCCTTCGGCTCGTACCGTGGGAGCGATCCTGGACGACGCGGCCGAGCGCATCGCCGCCGCCGGGATCGAGGACGCGCGCACCGAGGCGGAAATCATCGTCGCCGACGCGATCGGCGTCGCCCCGAGCGAGCTGACGGTGGAGAGCGCCGGCGAGGTCAACGGCGAGGTCGCCGCGAAGATCGAGCGCAACGTCCAGCGCCGGGTCGAACGCGAGCCGATGGCCTACGTCCTCGGCCGCGCCCCCTTCCGCAACCTCGAGATCTACGTCGACGAGCGCGTGCTGTGGCCGCGCCGCGAGACCGAGCTGCTGGTCGAGGTCGGCACCAAGCTGCCCGAGGGCGCCCGCGTCCACGAGATCGGCACCGGCTCCGGCGCGATCGCGCTGGCGCTGCTCTCCGAGCGTCCCGACCTGAAGGTGACCGCCTCGGACCTCTCGCCCGACGCCGTCGAAGCCGCGCGGGAGAACGCCGAGCGGCTCGGCCTGCCGCTCGAGGTGACGGTCGGCAAGGGCCTGCCCGAGTCGGTCGAAGCCGAAGAGGTCGACCTGGTGATCGCCAACATGCCCTACGTCACCGACGAGACGATCTTCGATCGCTCGCCGGAGATCCAGAAGGAGCCGCGGATGGCGGTGACCGGCGACTGCGGCGAGGACGGCCTCGGCGTGATCCGCGGCGTGATCGCCGAAACGCCTTCCGGCTGGAAACTGGCGATGGAGCACGACACGCACCACGGGCCGGCGATGCGCGATCTGCTGCGCGAGGCGACTACGCTTCAGGACTATGAAGGTGACGACCGGGTCACCGTCGGCCTCGCCCCCTGAGCTGAGAGCTGACGATGAGTGAGGCGCCGACGGGGGCGGAGACGCCCCCGCAGAGTGGCGACCGCTCGGTCGCCGTCTCGACCGAGGAGCAGCGCCGGGCGAAGGTCGAGCGGCTGCGCGCCGAAGGCGTCGATCCCTACCCGCACTCGTTCCCGGGCCGCACCCACGTCGAGGAGATCGAGGCGGCGCACGACCCGGCGGCGCTGGGAGAGGGCGAGCACGAGGAGTTCTCCTATCGGGTGATGGGCCGGGTGACCGGCAAGCGCGGCCACGGCAAGACCGCCTTCCTCGACGTCCGCGACATCACCGGCACGATCCAGGCCTACGCGCGGCGCGACGTGCTCGGCGAGGAGGCGTTCGCCCGGGTCGAGGACCTCGACATCGGCGATCTGGTCGGAATCGAGGGGCCGCTGCACGTGACCAAACGCGGGCAGCTGGCGATCGGCGTGCGCGAGTGCGTGCTGCTGGCGAAGGCGCTGAAAGACCCGCCGGACCTCTTCCACGGCATCTCCGACCCGGACACGCGCTACCGCCAGCGCGAACTCGACCTGATGGCCAACGAAGAGTCACGGGAGATCTTCAAGAAGCGCGACGACCTGCTGTTCGCGATCCGCACCCACATGCACGAGCGCGGCTGGGTCGAGCTGGAAACGCCGGTCCTGCAGCGGCTGACCGGCGGCGCCGCGGCGCGGCCGTTCGTCACCCACCACAACGCGCTCGACCGCGAGCTGTTCCTGCGCACGGCGACCGAGCTGTATCTGAAGCGGGCGATCGTTGGCGGCTTCGAGGACGTCTACGAGTTCGGCAAGTTCTTCCGCAACGAGGGGATGTCGCCCCAGCACAACCCCGAGTTCACGATGCTGGAGATGTTCGTGGGGGCCGCCGACTACAACGGCGTCATGGAGTTCATCGAGGTGCTGGTCTCGACCGTCGTCGAGAAGGTGATGGGGACGACGAAGGTGGAGCGCGACGGGGTCGAGATCGACTTCGCCGCGCCCTGGCCGCGGGTGCGGCTGCGCGACGAGCTGCTGCGCGAGATCGGGCTCGACATCTACGAGGCGAGCCGCGACGAGCTGGCCGAGGCGGCCGGCGACGCCGTCGGCCCCGACGACGACTGGGCCGGGGTGGTCGACACGCTGCAGGGCAAGTTCGTCGAGCCGAAGCTGATCCAGCCGACCTACATCATCGACCTGCCGATCGACATCTGGCCGCTGGTCAAGGTCCATCCGGAGAGCCCGCGGATCTGCGAGGCCTTCGACGGCATCGTGGCCGGGATGGAGATCGTCGGCGGCGGGACGGACCTCAACGACCCGATCGAGCAGCGCGAGCGCTTCGTCAAGCAGCGCGAACGCCAGGAGACCGGGGCGGAGGCCGATCCGCACCCCCACGACGAAGAGTTCGTGCGGGCGCTCGAATACGGGATGCCGCCGGCGAGCGGCTGCGGCCTTGGGATCGACCGGCTGCTGATGCTGATGACCGGGGCGAAGACCTTGCGCGACGTGATCATCTATCCGGCAATGCGCGAGCTGGGTCAGTAGGAACTTCGCGAGTAGTGAGGTAGCGTGCGCGCATGGCCGTGAAACTCCACCGCTGCTCGCTGATGTTCGTGAAGATCGACGCCCACCCCTGCTGGAAAGTGCAGAAGGCGCTTGATGAGCAGGGGATCGATTACGAGGTCGTCAAGGGACCGCTGCGTCCCGGCAAGCGCGAGGAGCTGGACCAGCTCTCGGGGCAGAACAAATATCCGGTGATCGAGTTCGAGGACGGCCGGGTGTACCGCGAGGAGTCGAAGGACATGGCCAAACGGATCCGCGCGGGCGAGATCTTCTCGTAGCGCCCGGCGCTACGGGCGCCTAGACCGCGCGCAGCAGGCCGCCGTCGATCGGGATCACCGTGCCGGTGATGTAGGCGGCGCGCTGGGAGCAGAGGAAGGCGACGAGGTCGCCGTACTCCTCGACGGTGCCGAGGCGGCCGGCGGGGACTTCCTCCCTCGCGGCCGCTTCGACGTTCTCCAGCGAGCCGCCGAGCTCGGCCATGCGGTCGGTCGCGAAACGGCCGGTGGCGACGGTGTTGACGGTGATCCCGTCGCCGGCGACCTCGCGCGCGAGCGTCTTCAGGAAGCCGACGGTGGCCATGCGGTGGGCGTTGGAGAGGCCGAGCGCGGGGTTGATCTCGATCGTCGTGGTCGAGCCGACGTTGACGATCCGTCCCCAGCCGGCCTCGCGCATCCCGGGGACGGCGGCGCCGGCGAGGACGCGCGGGGCGAGCACCAGCGAGCGGTAGGCGGTCTCCCATTCCTCGAGGCCATGGTCGAGCGCGCCGCCCGGGGGAGGGCCGCCGGTGTTGGTGACGAGGATGTCGACCGAGCCGAGCGCCTCGGCGACCTCGAGCGGCAGGCGGGCGAGGCGATCGAGGTCCGTGGCGTCGGCGACGAAGGCGGAGGCCCCCGCGCCGATCTCGGCCACGGCTGCGTCCAGGCGCTCCTGCGAGCGGCTGGCCAGGGCGACCCGAGCCCCCTCCCGCGCCAGGGCCGAGGCGACGCCGCGCCCGATCCCTTTGCTGGCGCCCATCACCAGAGCGACTTTGCCCTCGAGACCCAAGTCCATTCCCCAACCCTAGCCAGCCCCAGGATGCTCAGAACCCCCTGCGCGGGTATCGTTCTCCCCGAGCGCCCGTAGCTCAGTGGTCAACGGGTCCTTTCGGGGGCCCAAAGAGCGTCGGTCTTTCAAGCCGAAGGTCGCGGGTTCGACTCCCGTCGGGCGCATTCCTTGGTGTTCCGGGCCGTGCTGCGCATTGCGCGGTGCAGAGCCAAGTCTTGGGGAGGTGCCAGGCCGGCATTCTCGGGGCTGCCTCGCAATTCCACCGCGGTCCGGGCGGTCTCGGTCGCATTTCTGGTCTCATCCGACGCGCAGAACGTCAGTGACGCGCGCCCTGGTCAAGCTCAGAAACGACCTCACTGAGCCGGACCTTTGCAGCGTCAAGGGCCTCTTCGACTTCAGAGACATCGGCTTCCAACTCGTCAGCGATCCGCTTGCGCGGGTGCCCATCAAGGTAGAGAGATAGAACTTTGCCCTGGAAATCGGGCAGCCGGCTCCCCAGGTCTGCAACCAACTCCTCGAATCTGGCCAGAACGGCGTCGAGCTCGCGGTTTGCTTTGCTCGTCTCCCCGGTGTCGGATTCCCGGTGGTCATTATCGGTTCTGACCGCCGCAATGATCTGCCGCGTAATGCAGTGTCGAGCAAAACTTCCAAAGTCGGAGTGATGTCCGCCTTGGTGGTCTCGGATCGCCTTGTATAGACCTACTAGACCCTCTTGAATAAGGTCATCTGAGGACGGGCCAAACTCCGAGTAAGCCTCAGCCTTTTGCCTCGCGAACCCCCGGTATCTCCTGACAAGGGCGTCGTACGCACTTGCATTTCCGCCCTTAGCAATCTCGACTAGATACCAATCATCAAGCTCTTCACGGAGAGGTAGGCCCTTAGTTGCGCTAAGGACTCCCATCTCTTTACCGCGCTTCAGGAGTTCAATGGGAACTCCTGCTAACTCGGGTTGCGGCGACCAGAGCCAGACCTTGATCTGATCTGGACTTAGCTGGGTTTCAAGGTTGTTAACGATTTGGACTAGGTTCAGCAGTCGAACGCGAGCGTCGCCTTGAGGGTTATGAGTTCCGGCTGCCCAGTGGTGGACTTGGCGTTCTTTGACCCCAACGATCTCTGCGATGTCGGCCACCGTGAGCACCGCGCGCACACGCGACAGAACCTCTGCGAAATCTGGGGCTAGAGGAAGCGGCTGACCTTCGGCTGATCCAACCGCGAGAGCACCGCTTACATCGCGTATCCAAGTCTCGGCCGCAAGATCAGATTTCGCTTTGTTCGCCACCTTCCAATTGATGATACTGGTGCGTCACCATGTATGTCGTTTTTTCTGTAGTCTATGGCGAAGCCAAATGTGAAGCGGATATCAACTATCTCGGACGACGCCGACCTGGATATGGAGAGGCGTCGGGAAGCTTTACGCGACCAGCGCTGGAATCGTCGTCGGAGCCAGCTGAGATTTCTGCTGTTCGCGAGTTCCGTTTCGATCCTCATGTTGAGCGGTGATTACGCCGAGGTCCTCCGAGCGTTCGCTCAGTTGCTCTAGCGGAATCCCGGCAGCAATCGCGGCGAGGACGGCACTCGGAGGGATGGATGGGGTCCGCTAGGAACACCTCGCTCGTCGACGGCACTTAGTCGGCATGGAGCGAAAACGAGCAGCCCCAACCTTCCTGACCGAGCGCAGCCTCGCCGCCTACCTTGCCTCAACGAACCGCACGTCCGCAAATGGATCAAGCGCGGCGAGCTGCCCAGCCAGAAGCTCGGAGCGGCACGACGGATCGATCTGGCTGACGTCGAGAACTTCCTGGCTCGCCATAGGACGAGGCGTCGTGAGGCGGGAGACGCCGGTCAAACGCCGCAATCCCTCCGGGGGGATCGTGTGGATGGCCCGCTACACCGGCCGGGATGGCAGGCGGCACATCGCAAAGCCGAGTTGGAACCGAGGAAAGGGCACCTTCAAGCGGAAGGGGGAAGCGCAGAGGGCGATTGACGAGGCGCACGGCCTCTCAGATCGGCCGGACACGCTCGGCGACTACGCGGCCACCTGGACCGAGCGCCACCCGCGCTCAGAGCGCACCAACGCGACGAACGACCACCGCATCAGCCGGGTTGCCGACGTTGAGGGGATCGCTTTGAAGGACTGGCCGCTGCGCGAGCCGCGCCGGCGCCACACGCTCGCCCTAGTCGACCACATGCTGAGGACCTGAAGGTTGGGCAACCACGGGAGCCGTAGGCATCCTCCGCGCCCTCTCAGCTATGGCCGAGGACGCGATCACCGATGAAGTCTGCGACCTCAATCCGTTCAAGGGCGTCCGCATTCGAGCCAACGATCCAAGGGCGAAGAAGAAGCCGAGGCCGATCCGCGTCTTCACCTTCGAGGAGATGCACCGCTTCGCCAAGGCAGCCGGTCGCTACGAGGCGATGGTCCGCGTCTTTACCGACTGCGGATATGAGGCTGGGGGAGGTCCTGCCCCTCCGCCGCGAAGATTTCGACGGTGAGACGCTCCAAGTCCGCCGCACCGCCCACGAGGCCCAGATCCTCGAGGGAACGAAGACCGACCACGGCGAGCCCGACGCCGGCCGCGTCGTTCCCGTCCCCGCGACTCTCGCTTGGATGCTCGAAGCCCAGAGCAACCTCAATGGCCCCGACTGCCAACTTCGCTTCCCGACGCCTCGCGGCCGCCTCTGGCGCGAGCGCACCTTCTACAGGGACCTCTGGAAACCGGCCCAGGAAGCCTCCGGTCTAGACATCCGTCCCCACGAGTGCCGCCACAGCTACGTCACGCACTTGCGAGCTGCTGGCGTCAATGACGCCGACCTAGCCAAGATTGTGGGCCATCGAGTCGAGACGATGCTTGCGCGCTACACCCACCCAATCGGCCAGAGCTTTGGGTTTGTTCGGCAGGCGGTCGGCTAGCCCGTGTCAGGGCAGCCGGCGTCTATGATCGGCCCGCAATGAGCCCAGGCCCAACTGAGATCGCGGTCGGTTACGACCGCATTTGGTTTTGCGAGTCTGGCTCGCGAAGCAGGACGGAGCTCCCCGGAAGCCCTGAGCATCGATCGGTCCGCCCATTTCTTAAGTGGACCGGCGGAAAGCAATGGCTGGCGCCCTTTGTTTCCAACTGGCTGGACAAGGACTTTTCAGGTCGCTATTACGAGCCGTTCCTAGGGGGTGGCTCTAGCTTTCTCGCGGTAGGGCCGCGCTCGGCCACCCTTTCGGACGAAAACGAGGAGTTGATAGCTACTTACTCGGCGGTGCGCGACGATGTTGAGCTGGTCATCGAAACTTTGAAGTCCTACCCACACAGCAAGGACTTCTACGCAGATCTGAGGCGGAAGAACCCTAGGAAACCCCATACGCAAGCAGCGCGCCTCATTTACCTAAATAAGACTGCATTCAACGGTATCTATCGTGTGAACCGCGCCGGGCAGTTCAATGTTCCCTTCGGGGACTATAAGAACCCAACTATTTGCAATGAAGAGCGCCTTCGGGCAGCCTCAAAGAGACTGGCCAATACCAACTTAAGGGTTGGAGATTTTGCTGAGGCACTGCAAGATGCCGCATCGGGGGATTTTGTTTATCTCGATCCGCCATATATAACTGGCCACCAGAACAACGGTTTCCTAAAGTACAATGCATCGCTGTTTTCGTGGGAGGACCAAATTCGCTTGGCGAAATTAGCTGGCGACTTGGCGGAACAGGGAGTGACGGTGGTTGTTAGCAATAGTGATCATCCAGCGGTTCTAGATCTTTATCCCAGCTTCTTCTATTACCGGCTGTTTCGCCCTAGCCGAATTGGAGGAAGTGCGGCCAGTCGGGGAACGGTTGCGGAGGCTGTCCTCGCTTCCACTGAATTGGCGGGTATCAAGACGGGGCGCGTAAATGGCTAGTGGCGCAACTTCTCTCAGGGACGTCGCCCCCAGAGACATCCAGCCGAATCCCGAGAATCCCCGCCTCATTTTCCGGGAGTCCGAGATGAATCAGCTTTTGGATTCCATCAATGAGGTTGGAATTAAAGTTCCTCTCGCGGTCTTCCAAAAAGGGGGGGACTACGTACTCCTTGATGGAGAGCGTCGCTGGCGTTGTGCCAAGAAACTGAACCTTAAGACGGTCCCAGTTCTGGTCCAGCCTGAGCCGTCTCGCTTAGAGAACTTGTTGACTATGTTCAACATTCACAACGTCCGTAGCGATTGGGATCTGATGCCAATGGCCCTCAAGTTCAAAACCATCCGAGAGATGCTTGAGAACGAAGGAGAGGATTCCCGACCGCGTGCTCTAGCAGGACTTACTGGGGTTCCTCTGCCGACCGTTCGACGTGCCTTGGAGCTCCTAGATCTTCCGCAGCGCTATCAGGACCTTCTGCTTAAGGAAGCAGAGAAACCCCAAGAGCAGCAGAAGATCAAAGCCGATGTATTCGTTGAGGTAAATAAGTCAAAACGGGTGTTGCAACGGTATGTACCTGAGGTATTCGAGGAGGTCTCAGAGACCGACTATGTGGATGCCATGGTGGATAAGTACCGCGACGGTGTGGTCAATAACGTTGTCCGTTTCCGTGACGTGAGCAAGATTGGAAGGATCGAACGGACCGGGGGGGATCCCCAGAAGGTTGTGCCCACGCTTGTTCGGCTGGTCAAAGAGCCTGAGTACAAAATTGAGACCGCTTATCAGCGCACTGTCGAGTCGGCTTATGCCGTGCGTGATGCATCATCCCGAGCCGGCGCACTGATGGAGAGGCTTGAGGACCTCGATCCAGAGCGCCTGCCCGACGACCTGCGCGAGGAGCTGCGTCTGCTTCGCGACGAGATCGACAGGCTGCTCGGTGCGTAATGAAGTTCACGCTCACGCCTGACGAGGCGCAGGCGATAGCGGAAGCCGTCCATGCTGATCTCAAGAGGAAGCACTTTGCTGTAGAGATCGAGCAGCCACTGACGGATGATGCGCCCATACCCACCCTCCTAGCGGAGAGATCTGGGCTCTCTGTAGCTGTGGAAGCGCAACGGAAGCCCAAGCTGACTCCTTCGATAAGGGAGCTTGCAGTTTGGACGATACGTGAACGGAAGTATTCGCAGGTGTACGTCGCAACGGACATTGATGCGACTCTGAGCGCTCGTGTGCTCAAAGACTTCAAGAGCCTAGGTGTCGGCTTATTGGTTGTGGATGGGAATGAAGTTGAGATCACTCATCAGGCTCAGATTCCAGCATTGGTTGTAACGCCCGATCCAAACCTCAAGCTCGGGCGATGTAAAACCGAAGTGCACGCGCTAGTAAAACAGTTCAATGAGGTAGATCGAAAAGCTGCACTGCGGGAGATGTGTGACTTGGTAGAGCGGGAGACGGACAAGTTATGTCGAAAACTGGCAAGCAAAGCGTGGTTCGATCTTGAGTCGTCTGCCGTTGACGCGATGGACTGGTCAGAGCAGATCAACATCTCAGCATCGAAGAAGAGGTACACCGATGGGCGTGAGCCGGTTATTGGAAGCGCCCTAAAGACGGACTTAGACTCATTTCGGAGCGCACGGAACCTTGTTAACCACAAGGTGAAAAACAAGAAGGAGAAGCAGAAACTCGAACTACAATTCGTTGAGCGCATGATGATGGGCCCAAGGCTGACCCACGAGCTTCTTGCTGCGCAGCGAGGCGTCAAAGGTTGAACTGCGTTCCTCGCCGATGATCTATCGAGGCTTGAATGCGTCCTCTTGCAGGTAGAGTCTGAGATCATCGAGCGTCTCGCGCGCCAGGATCGCTGCTGCCTGCCCCGGTTCTTTGGCGTCGAGACCCTCGCTTCTGAAACCAGCGATGGTCCTCAGCGTCTCCCGCATCTTTTCGGCTTCTTTCTGCGTGATTGGTCTCATCTGGTCAACCTACCGAAGCCTGGGGTTCATATAGTTCACATCCTCCAACGAGCGGCGTCATTAGAGCCGCCGCTCGACGCCCGCTCAAGGCCAGCCCTGCTGTGGGAGCGAAGCCTGGTCACCTGTGCTTACACGTGCACGTAGGTCACATCTCGGTCCCACTGCACTCGCAGATGGCTTTGACAAGCGCCCGCCCGCCGTCCTTTCAAGCCGAAGGACCCTGCGCAGGATCGCCAGCCGCCCTAGAGAGCTGCGGCGTGAAACCGAAGTAGGATCTCCTGATCATTCTGAGGGCACTTGTGAAATCTGCGGTTACGGCGATTGCGGCTGCTGTCGTTCTCCTCGTCGCTCCCGTCGCGGCAGGAGCTGCCTGGCTTCCCGCGGTCGACATCTCGGCGGAAGGCAACGATTACGGGTTCGACCAGTATCCGCAGGTGGCGGCCGATGCCTCTGGGGGCGCCGTGGCTGTGTGGCCCCAGCTTCACGGCCCGCACCTGATCCAGGCGGCGACCAAGCTCCCGGGAGGTGGCTGGGGATCACCCGTCGACGTCTCTCCTCCTAACCAGCACTCGCTCGAACCGCAGGTGGCGATGAACGAAACGGGCGAGGCGGTCGCCGCTTGGATTCGTCTCGACAGCGAACGGAAGCTCGAAGTGGCGAGCCGGACCCCGCAGGGGAGCTGGGGGGCGCCTGAGGAGATTTCCGCTGCCGGAGGGGGCCCCAATCACGTGGACGTCGCGATTGGCCCGGCGGGCGAGGCGGCGGTGGTCTGGACGGGGTACCAGAACACGAGCGACTACATCATCCGGGCGATGATCCGCTCGGCAAGCGGTCAATGGGGTCCGCCGATCGAACTCTCCAAGCCAGGGCAAAACGCCTGGGAACCGAAGATCACTTTTGACTCCAGCGGCAACCTGGTCGCGGCCTGGTACCGCTGGAACGCCAAAGGCGACACGATCGTTCAGGTGGCCGAAAAAGCTCGCAGTCAGGCGTGGGGAGAACCACATTCCCTCTCGGCAGAAGGAGGGATGGCAGGCAGCCCCGAGATAGCGGTGAGCGGCGGCCAGGCAGTGGTCGCATGGGAGCGTGAGCTGGTCATCGAAGCTTCGGTCAGGGGCGTGGGTGGGACCTGGCATCCGGCCGTGGAAATTTCAGGCCCCAAATCTGCAGAGCCTTCCCTTGGCATGGACGGCGAGGGAGATGCGGTCGTGCTCTGGAGCTCCGGCGCGGAATACAGCCTGCGGAACGCCGAAGTCGCGAGCCTGCCCGTCGGGGGCAACTGGACGAAACCGATCACCATCGCCGAAGACCTGACGGGAGGATGGGGGCAGCCGCAGGTGGCGGTCGATCCGGCGGGTCGGGCGATGGCGGTATGGACCGCCTGGGATGGCTCCAGGCGGATCGTCGAAGCCGCATCGGGAGAGGTCGAAGGAAGTTGGGGACCGCCGGTCGCCATCTCGCCGGCCGACTCCTGGTCGCAGCGCGCCGACGTCGCGATGGACAGCCTGGGGAACGCGGCGGCGGTGTGGCAGGGCGAACCGCTGACGATTCAGGCAGCCGTATTCGACGCGACGGATCCCCGCTTCGACTCCCTCTCGATCCCGTCGCAGGTTCGGGCGGGCCGGCCGGCTCTCTTTGCCGCGTCTCCTTTCGACGCTTGGTCGCTTGCCAGTCCACCGACCTGGACCTTCGGCGATGGGTCTGGCGCAGCGGGTTCGAGCGTCGACCACTCATTCCAAAGCGCCGGCAAGTTCGACGTGACCGTGACGACGAGCGACGAGACGGGGCACTCGACTGCGGCATCGGCGACCGTCGAGGTCACCCCGGCGCTTGCCGTCTCGGGCCGGTTCGTGAAGGTGAGGAACGGCAAGGCTCGGGTCAGGCTCGAATGCCCCGGAACCGCCCTCTGCGATGGCAACGTCCTGCTTTCTCGGCACGTGAAGGCAAAGACGGGCCGGCGCGTCACCCGGGTGATCGGTCGGACCGTGGTGGCGATTCCCGGGGGTGCGGAGCAGACCGTCACGATCAAGCTCAAGCCGAGAAGCCTGCGGCCGCGTGCCGACGCTCCCGGGAAAGGCCTCCCCGCTCAGATTTCGGGCGACGCGATCGAACCGCGTTCCGTCGTCCTCAAGCGATTCATCCCCCGCCCAAAGCGCACTCAGAAGCCTTAGCCCGTCGCCAGCACCTCGTCTAGCGAAAGTCAGGAAAGGGCTGATTTCAGAGCGCTTCGGTCCCGCGGGGAGCGGGCGCGCTCGTCGGCCGGCCCGTCTCAGGGGAGGCGCCGGGCGAGATACGGACCCGTGCGGCTCCCCCCGGAGTCGCGAGCGGCAAACGAAGTGGCTCAGGTCAGGTACCGCGCCCTATCGCCCGGCCGGAGCCTCGTGAAGCTTGCGCCACCACCGTCGCGGGTAGGAACGCCGTAGCGCCGGCCCCGGGTCCTGCGGCTTTTTACCGGCACTTCGGTGTTGGTTCCCGCTCGGGCATGACGACCAACCGCTTCGGCGGAGAGGCGTCGGGGTCGGCGCTGACGCTCGGCGCTAAGGTCCGCCCATGGGCAAGGCGAGGGTGCAGCGGCGCGGTCATGGCTCGCGCTCCGGCGAGGCGGCGCGGGCGGAGGTTGCGGCGCGGCTGCGTGAGCGGCTGCCGGAGATCCAGGAGGCGGTGGGGACCCGGGTCTACGCGATCTCCGATCCTCACCAGGTCGCCGACCCCGCCTACGTCGAGGGCCTGAAAGCCGCCCTCGCCGCCGCCGTCGAGTACCGGCTCGCGGTGCTCGAGCTGGGGGAGCGGCGGGCGCCCGCCGTGCCCGAGGTGCTGCTCGCCCAGGCTCGGCTCGACGCCCGCGACGGGGTCCCGCTCGACACGGTCCTGCGGCGCTACTTCGCCGGCAACACGCAGTTCGGCGACTTCCTGGTCGAAGAGGCCGAACGCGCCGAGGTGCCGAGCGCCAGCGTGCGGGGCCTGCTGCGCGAGCAGGCGACGCTCGGCGACCGGCTGCTCGCCGCCGTCAGCGCCGAACACGCGCGGGAGGCGAAGAGCCGGCCGAGCACCTCGGTCGAGCGGCGGCGGGAGCTGGTCAAAAGCCTGCTCGCCGGCGAGCTCGTCGACAGCTCCGAGCTCGGCTACGACCTCGACGGCCACCACCTCGCCCTGATGGCGAAGGGCGACGGGGTGGAGGAGCCGATGCGCGCCCTGGCGAGCCGCCTCGACCGTCGCCTGCTCCTGGTCCAGCGCGAGGAAGAGACGAAGTGGGCCTGCTGGCTCGGCGGCCGGCGCGAGCTGGGGGCCGGGGAGGCGCTGCGGGCGCTGGGCGAGATCGCTCCCAAGGGCACCTTCGTCACCGTCGGCGAGCCGGCCGAGGGCCTCGCCGGCTGGCGGTTCAGCCACCTGCAGGCGAAGGCCGCCCTGGCGATCGCCGAACGCAGGCGCGAGCCGGTCCTCCGCTACGCCGACGTCGCCGTCGTCGCCTCGATCCTCCGCGACGACCTCGTCGCCACCTCGCTGCGCCAGCTCTACCTGGAGCCGCTGGCGCAGTCTCGGGACAACGGCAAGGTCGCCCGGGAGACGCTGCGCGCCTACTTCGATGCCGAGCGCAACATCTCCTCGACTGCGGCCGCGCTCGGCGTCGACCGCCGCACCGTGCGCAACCGCCTGCGCTCGATCGAAGGCCTGCTCGGCCGGCCGCTGCGCGGCTCGATGGCCGACCTCGAGATCGCCCTGCGGCTCGAGGAGTAACTCCCTGCTTCCATCGCGTGGTTGCTTTGTCCTAAATAGGCGGACAAAGGAACCACGCTTCCCACATTGGCGCATCGGGGCCAGTCGAGGCTCCAAATGGGGGAGGTGGCGGCCACCCCCCGGGGCGGAGGATCGAGGCATGAACCGGAAACCGCTCCTCCTCGTCGCCCTGGTCGCCATGCTGGCCCTGACCCTCGCTGCCGTCGCCCTCGGCAGCCCCAACCGCAAGATCTGGTGTGCGGGGAACATCTGCATCGCCGACGACGGCGGCATCTCGCCCGAAGCGCTACCCAAGCACGGCAAGGCCCCGGTCACTGCCCGGCTCAACGGCGAAGTCAGCACCCGCGACGGCTCCCACCCGACGCCGTTCAAGAGCATGGACCTGAAAATCGACAAGACGATCAGCCTCGACGCCGAAGGCCTGCCGGTCTGCCACAAGAGCCAGATCGATGCGAGCACCACGGCGACCGTGAAGCAGGTTTGCGGCGACGCGATCGTCGGCTCGGGCGAGGCCGAAGTCGAGGTCGCCTTCCCCGAACAGACGCCGTTCCGCGCGACCGGGCCGCTGGTCCTCTTCAACGGCGGCGTCAAGGGAGCGGTCACCACCCTGCTCCTCCACGCCTACGTCAACGTGCCGGCGCCGACCGCGATCGTCGTCAAGGCGAAGATCACCAAGATCCACGAGGGCCAGTTCGGGATGCGGAT
The DNA here is from genome assembly GCA_035473555.1 of Solirubrobacterales bacterium. Lineage (GTDB taxonomy): Bacteria > Actinomycetota > Thermoleophilia > Solirubrobacterales > 70-9 > VAYN01. Next base: position 18,012 of record DATIOC010000024.1, on the reverse strand, counting down.
CCAGGCGGAGATCCCGAAGATTGCCGGCGGCGCCGGCTCGGTGACGATGTTCGACCTCCACGTCGGCCGCCGCTACACCTACAAGGGCAAGAAGAAGAGCTTCCTCTCGGCCAGCTGCCCGACCGGCGTCTGGGTCGCCAAGGGCCAGGCCTCGTTCAAAGACGGGACCACGCTCGCGATCAACCACCTCTTCCCCTGCATCCCGAAGGGCTGAGGCAACGGGCTGATCAGTCGAGTCTTTTCAGGAACTCCTCGATCCCGGACTCGAACTGTTCACGGGTGAGCCTGCAGTACCCGTTCTGGAGCGACCGCGAATTCTTCCCCATCGTCTCCAGCTCGATTCCCTCAGTCACCGGCAGGAGCTGGGCGACGCGAACGGTTTTGGTCACGTAAGGCCACTGCGGGATCGCCTCCGCGTCGCCGGCGGCGAGAACGAACTTTGGATCGTGGCGGACCTTCGTCATCGCCCGCACCACTGCTGGGCAGCGGGCGGGACCCCCGTCGTGGGCACTCAGGTAGACGACGATCAGGTCTCGGGGCGAGTAGGAGGCGGGTCGCCAATCGCTGATCCATCCCCGGTTCCACCAGTCCTCCCGATCTCGGCCCTGGTAGGCCGCCTTGATCCAGTAACCGCGCGAATTGGCAGTGGCTGAATCCTCGGCGAGGATCGCTTCGAGGTCCTCGGCGCCGGAGGGTGACAGCCGCGGCCCCGGAGCGTGGCCCCCACCGGGTGGACGCTTGACCGGAAGCGCAGCGAGCCGCTCCAGCTCGGCTGCGGTGACAGGACTGGCTAGCTTCCACCACCGTTTGAAGATCGCCTCGGCGCCTTGGTGCTGGGAAGTGCCCAGTTCGATCCCCAGCTCGAGGTTGCCGTGGTCGAGCCCCAGTCCGCTCAACGTCAGGTTGGCGGAACCCACCAGCCCCCAGGAATCGATCAGGCTCAACTTTGCGTGCAGGTTCTCTACGTTCGCGATCTCGAAGCCTCCGGATCGAAGCTTCAGTAGCCCGACCGCACTCAGGGCGCCTCTGCGAACGGCATTCTCGTCCAGGGTCGTGAGCAACCGCCGATCCTTGACGGCCGTGGCCGCCTCCTTCACCAGCTGATCTGCGGCGGAGGCGGAGAGGTAGGGGCTCGCCAACCAGATCCGGTCCTCCGCGTGACGTGCCTGCCAAAGCAGGATTCGCCCCGCAACCGTCACCAGCTCCCCGTGCGCCTGAGTCATCCGAACGCGACCGAGATCCGCGTCAACCCCGCAGCTGGTCGGCCAGCGTCATCAGCGCCCCGACGGTCGTCCCCAGCGCCTTTGCCAGGCGCAGCTGCGTCGTGTAGCTGGGGTTGCGCACGCCGCGCTCGATGCCGCCCACCTGGGTCAGGTCGGTGCCGGCGGCTTCGGCCAGTTCCTCCTGGCTCATCTCTGCCTCCAGGCGGAGGCGGCGGAGAGCCTCCCCCAGCGCAGCGTGCTCGGGCGAGCGGGGTTTGCTGCGGCGCGGGGGCGGCATCGCGCCACGGAGCCTCCCTATTAAAAGACTCCAGTGTTAGGGTATTTATGCCATAAGATCCAGAGCGCCGGAAATGGGTCGAGCAGTCGACTCCTCCGGCCCGCTCATGCCGCCTTCTTCTTCAGAGCTGATCAGCGCCGTCGGCCACCCCTTGCGGCGGCGGATTCTCAGCGCCTATCTCGACGGCTCGCTCGAGGGCGCGTCGGCGCGGGAGCTGGCGAAAGCTCTCGACCAGCGGGTGGGACAGGTCGCCTACCACCTGAAGACGCTGGCGAAAAGCGAGATCCTGCGGCCGGTCCAGGGCCGCGACGGTTCCGAACCGCATGTGGCGCATTACGGCTGGGCGCTGGGCGTCGAGGAAGAGTGGCTGCGGCTGGTGATCGAGGTCTGCGGGCAGGCCGACCTGCCGCGCTGAGCGCCGCTGACCTGCGGCCAGCCGGTGCCATCGAGCGCTGTTTGGCACCCGGGCGGGTGCCACGAGGCTGTGAGAATTGACCGATGGGCGGGGGGATTCTGCAGATCGCCGAGCGCGACCTCGGCACAGGCCGCTGCGAGCTGCGGCTCGAGGGTGAGCTCGACCTCTGGAGCGTCGAGCGGCTGCAGGCGGTGCTGCAGCGAGTCGCGCGCGTGAACGAGGCGGTCCTCGTCGGCCTCGAGGGCTGCGAGTTCGTCGACTCCACCGGGATCGCCTTGATCCTCCAGGCGCGGCGGCAGCTGGAAGACGGCGGCGGGCGCCTCGTCGTCTTCGGCTGCTCGGACCAGGTCCTGCGGATCTTCACCGTCGCCGGCCTGACCGACGCCGGCATCGTCTTCGCCAGCCGCGAGGAGGCATTGGCGGAGCTGGCGATGGTTGAATAACGCCGATGCGGTTGAAGCTCTTTACGGTGCTCTTCGTCTTCTGCGCGGCGCTCGTCCCTGCCGGCGCTTCCGCGGAACCGCTGCCGCCCTACGACGGAGGGATGTCCTTCCATGAAATCCAGGGTCCCGAAGGTCCCGAGGAATTCTCCTGGGAAGTGAAATTGGGGGAGGAAGAGGAACTTCGCCAGGTCGACGATCGGCATGCCGCCGTCTATTACACCGGCGAGGAGCACATCGCATTTTCAATTGAAGCGACTTCGGCTCACGATGCCGAAGGCACGAGCGTCCCGACCACGCTCGCGGTCACCGAGCCGAACGTGATCACCCTCACCGTGCATCATCGCGCCGGCAACCCGGCCGCGGGTGGGGCGCCGTTCGACTATCCGGTCCTCGCCGGTGCGGGCTGGGAGGGAGGCTTCATGACCGAGCAGGTGGTCCTCATTGAGACCAATCGGCAGGGTCCATCGGCCCCACAGGGTCAGCAGGCCCCGCCGACCTGCGTCGTCCCCGATCTCACCGGCCGCACCCTGCGCGGCAGCCGCAAGATCCTCCACCGCGCTCACTGCCAGCTCGGTCTGGTGCGCGGCGAGCGGCGCCGCGAGGCGCGGGTCACGGAGCAGTACCGCCAGGTCGGCAAGGTCCTCCCGGCCTGGGCCGCGGTCGACGTGAAGGCGAACCCGCCGGGTCAGTATTCGCGGGTCAGCTGACCTCGGACCCAGCCGCACCAGAGCCCGAAGAGGACGACCGCGAGCAGGGCTCCGGCCCAGTGCTGGCCGATCAGGACGGCGAGCAGGCTGGGGAGGCCGGCGAGGGCGGCGCCGATCAGGACGAGCCGCAGGGGCAGCCGCAGGAAGTAGTTGGTGATCGCGGCGCAGAGCATCCACGAGGCCGGGCCGGCGATCCAGCCCCAGTCCTCGAAGAAGCTGCGCGGGAGGGCGGCGCCGAGGGCGCCCGCCAGCAGCAGAACCGCCAGCAGCTGGATCGAGGCGGCGCGCCAGACGGTGGGGAGGCTCATCCCCGCCGAGGCTATTCGACTACGACCTTGCCCTTCATGAAGGGGTGGATCGAGCAGTGGTAGGCGAAGGTGCCGCGCTTGGCGAAGGTCGCGCTCTTCGTCGTCCCCGGCTTGATCGGCCCGGTGTCGAAGCTGCCGGCCTTGGTCGCCGTGTGGGTGACGTCGCTGGAGTTGGTGAAGGAGACCTTGCCGCCGCGCTTGACGTGGATCGTCGGCGGGTGGAAGGCGAAGTCGTTGATGTCGACCTTCTTCGTCGCGCTCGCGGTAGCCGTGGCCTGCCCCGCGGCACTGCCGCTCTGCACCGCGAAGACGCCGAGCAGGGCGAGTCCGATCACCAGGGCGAGAGCCCCCCAACGCTGTCGATTCAGTGAAGTCGTCATAGCCGGGGATACGGTCGTGACGGCCGGGGGGTTCACCGAGCTTGCCCGGGCGGCAATAATGAGAGTCCCGCGGGCGGTTAGCTCAGTTGGGAGAGCACTTCCCTTACAAGGAAGGGGTCACTGGTTCGAGCCCAGTACCGCCCATGTGAATCGTCCGGCGCGCGCAGACACCACAGTGATCGAGCGCCTCTTCGAGGCTCTGGGACGAAACGACCCGGAGCGCGTCCTCGAGCTGCTCCACCCGCGGGCCGAATGGTCGCCGACGGTCTGGAGCGGCGAACCGATGTACCGCGGCGAGGAAGGGGTGCACCTCTGGCTCTCCCAGTTCGGGGAGGAGCTCGAATACCTCGACATCCAGGTGCGGGAGACCGAGCGGCAGGGGAATCGCGGCGCCGTCCGCGGCATCGTCTTCGACACCCGCGGCGCCCAGACATTCGCCGTCGAGGTCTGCTGGAGCTTCGAGCTGGAGGACGGCCTCCTGCGCCGCGGCCGCGCCCACGGCAGCTGGGAGGAAGCCCGCCGCGCGGCTGAATTCGCGCCCGGCTCGCCATAGGTCTACCCTGAGAAGTGGCCACAGCTGCTCGAACCGGAGGAGAGCGAAGCGATGGGTGAGGCTCGCAACCGCAGCAAAGAGCAGGAAGATCTCAGTCAGGACCAGGATCAGCGCGACCAGGAGCAGGCTGGCGGGGATCGAGAGCAGCACAGGCTGGATTACCAGCAGGCCCACAACGACACCGACCGCACCCGGATGGAGCGTGCGGAGCGGGGCAGCGAGGCCGAGAACGAGGATGAGTTCGAGCCCGAGCGCTCGGCACACGGCCGGCGGCAGCTCGCCCACGACGCCCAGCAGCGTGACCGCGACCGGACGCAGGACGAGGCCGATTCCGGCCAGCGCCATCTGGACGAAGGCCAGCGCGAACACGACGCGCGGGGGACCGACGAGGAGCGGGAGGACGAGGCGACCGTCCGCCTCAAACGCGGGATGGCGTCCGAGTCCCGCGAGGAGGAGGCGAGCGTTCGCGACGAAACCCGCGACGCGCGCGAGGAAGGGCGGGAGGAGCGACGCGGCGACCTCGGCTGAGGCCCGCCTGTCTCGCCTCTCAGAACGCCCGCACGGCGAGCACCGCCGCCACGACCAGCCCGACCACGGCGATCCCGATCCGCAGCGGGTCGCTGGGGATGCGCCGCGCGTAGTGGGCGCCGACCCGCCCGCCCGCCAGCGAGGAGACCATCAGGACCGCGACGTAGCTCCACTCGACCGGCGCGAGGAAGGCGTAGACGACCGCGGCGAGCAGGTTGGCGCAGCCGACGAGGATGATCTTCATCGCGTTCAGGTGCTGCAGGGTGTCGGCGACGAAGAGGGCGAGGATCGCAAACAGCAGGATGCTGACTGCCGAGCCGAAGTAGGCGCCGTAGGCACCGCAGAAGAGGAGGCCGGCGGTGAGGTAGGGGGAGTGCTCGTTGCCGGCGTGCTTCAGCCGCGCGTTGAGCCGCGGCTGGAAGAGGAGCAGCAGGCAGGAGGCGGCGATCAGAACCGGGACGATCGCTTCGAAGGCCGCATCGGAGGTGAGCAGCAGCGCCACCGTCCCGGCGACGGCGCCGATCAGCATCGGCACCAGGAAGCGGAGGAAGCGCTCGCCCTGCTGGCGCAGCAGGTCGCTGTAGCCGAGGATGCCGCCGACGTAGCCGGGGACGATCCCGACCGTGTTGGTGACGTTGGCCGAGAGCGGCGGCAGCCCGAGGGCGACCATCGTCGGGAAGGTGATCAGCGAGCCGGCGCCGGCGATGGAGTTCGACGCTCCTGCCGCGGCCCCGGCCGCCGCGACGGCGAGCAGCTCGAGCACGCGCTCAGACTAGGCGCTCTCAGGCGGCGTCGCTGTGGGCCAGCGGGGAGCGGGTGCCCGCGGTCACGGTCAGAGCTGCTCGGGCACCAAGGCGAAGCCGGTGGACTCAGCCGCCTTGCGCAGCTCCTTGTCCCAACAGGCGAACAGGTGCTCTTCGTCAGCGGCGAGCGAGAGCGCGCCGGCAAGGTGGACGGCGTCGTAGGCGCGGAGAGAGTGGGTGCGTGCGGCGGTAGCTGCCTGCGCCAGGAGCGCGTCGTTGACCGCATGGACGTAAAGGGCGCGCCATAGGCTCTCCAGATCCTCGAGGGCACGGCGGAGCTGGGCGGGGGTGAGGCGCGATCCCTTGCGCATCCGCACGAGGGCGGCGGTTGCCTCCACATGCGCGATCGCCGTGCTGCGCACGGTGCGGGCCTCGTTGTAGGCCTGCTGCGCCTGTTCGGTGCCGCTCTCGTCGACAAGCAGCTTGATCAGGGCGCTGGTATCGAGGTAGAGGCTCAGCGTCTACCTTCGGCGACGATGTCCGCTGCGCTCCTGCCCTTGCCGCGAAGCTTGGTGGGCTTCGGCAGGTAGCGCCCTCCCTCGCTCGGGCGTACCGACCCTTCGGCCACCAGGCTCGCGAGGTGCGGCGGGATCGAAGTGGAGACGATTCGCGCCACGGGCCGCCCCCTCTTCGTCACGGTGATCGACTCGCCCTCCTCGACCCGGTCGATGATCGAGCTGACGTCGTCCTTGAGTTCACGGATTCCTACCGACGTCTCCATATAGCCACATGGTAGCGCCATGTGGCCACCTCGGGGGAATCCGCTTTCAGGCGGCGTCGCTGTGGGCCAGCGGGGAGCGGGTGCCGCCGCGGCGCTTCTCGCGCTGGGTGACGACGTTGAAGAAGTAGTCGTTGCGGCCGCGGCGCAGGGGGCGCGGCATCGCGTGGCGGGCGCCGCGGTGGGCGGCGGTGACCGAGCGGAAGGCGCGTTCGTGGGCGGCCGTCCAGCGGATGCCGAAGATCTCGCGGACGCGCGGCGGCAGCGTTCCCTTGATGATCAGGTTCTGCGTCTCGAGGTTGAGCCGGGCCGGCAGCGGCACCGGCTGGCGGAAGGCGACGAGCGGCGCCATCTCCAGCGCGTGCTGGGTCGCGTGCAGGTCGGGCGAAGCGAGTTTGCCGTCGAACCAGGCGCGGAACTCGGGGTAGGTGGCGGGGACCGCGCTGCGCGGCAGGCCGAAGAGCTCGCCGAAGCGGACATAGTCCTGCCAGAGCGCCTCGCGCTCCTCGGCGGCGAGCGGCCGGGCCATCGTCTCGTACATCTCGCGGCCGGAGTCGGCGATCACCGCCAGCGTCCACAGCATCAGCTCCGGGTCGAAAGCCGAGTAGGTGGCGCCGGCGGCGTGGGCGCCGGCCGCCTCGGGCAGCTCGCCCTTGATCCGCTCATGCAGGCGGTGGACCGCCCCGAGCGCCTTGTCGGCCTCCTCCCTGGTGCCGAGGAAGACCGTCTCCTGGATCTTGGCGGTGCGGGCGAGGCGGGTGAAGGGGTGGTCGCCGGCGTTGGTCGAGAGCATCGTGCCGGTGTAGGTCAGCGGTTCCAGCGCCCCGATCAGCAGCGCCCGCTGGCCGTAGAGGAGACCGACCGAGCGCTCGCCGTGGACGCGGCGCGCCATCGACTCGCCCGGGGGGAAGTAGTAGGAAGCGCCGCCCGCCATCGGCGAAGGGTATCGCGGAAACTGGCCAGCCGGCCAAGGACGCTGGTCAGGCGGTTTGGCCCTGCTCGCCGGGCTCGCGGCTCATCGCTACCAAGGCTGCGCCGGAGCCGGGAGTCTCGACCAGGCCGCGCAGCTCGTGGGCGGCGAAGATCTCGTCGAGTTCCTCGCGGGTCAGCGTCTCCCGCTCGAGCGCCAGCACCGCCAGGTGGTCGAGCACCTCGAGGTTGGCCGAGAGCAGGGCGCGGGCGCGCCGGTGGGCCTCGCGCGCCAGCGTCATCGCCGCCTGGTCGACCTCGCGGCGGGTCTGGTCGGAGACGGCGTAGTCGCCGGTCGGCAAGGCGATCGGCACCGGCCCGTCGTGGTCGAGCGCGACCCCCATCCCGAATTCGGAAACCATCTGCTTGCAGACCATGTGCACCCGGTTGAGGTCGTCGGAGGCGCCCGAGTAGGACTCGCCGAGGACGACCTCCTCGGCCGCGCGGCCGCCCAGCAGCGTGACTACCTCGTCGAGCAGTTCGTCGCGGGACTTCAGGTAGCTGTCCTCCTGCGGCGAGTGGGCGACGAAACCGAGCGCCGGGCCGCGCGGGACGATGCTGAGGATCTCCGGCGGGTCGAGGCCGAGCAGCCGGCGGCAGAGTGCGTGGCCGGCCTCGTGGTAGGCGACGATCCGCCGCTCCTTCGCGTTCAGCCGCCGCGCCTGCTGGGAGCCGACGGCCTGGCGCAGCAGCGCCTCGTCGAGGTCCTCGCGGGTCATGTGGAAGCGGCCGGCGCGGCCGGCGATGATCGCGCCCTCGTTGAGCGCGTTGGCGAGCTGGGCGCCGGTCATCCCGGTCGTCTTGCGGGCGACGTCGCCGAGGTCGAGGTCGGGTGCCAGCGTCTTCTTCTTCGAGTGGCTGCGGAGGATCTGCTCGCGGCCGGCGCGGTCGGGCGGGGCAACCAGCACCAGGCGGTCGAAGCGGCCGGGGCGCAGCAGCGCCCGGTCGAGCTTTTCGACGTGGTTGGAGGCGGCGATCACGATCACCATCCCTGGGTCCTTCTCGAAGCCGTCGAGCTCGACCAGCAGCTGGTTCAGCGCCTGCTCGCGCTCACTGGTGCCGCCGTCGCCACCGCCGCTGGAGCGGGAGCCGCCGATCGCGTCGAGCTCGTCGATGAAGATCACCGCGCGTCCCGACTTGCGCGCCTCCTTGAAGAGGCGGCGGATGCGGGCGGCGCCGCGGCCGACGAACATCTCGACGAAGCTCGAGCCCGAGGCGGCGAAGAAGTCGACCCCGGCCTGGGCGGCGACGGCGCGGGCGAGCATCGTCTTGCCGGTCCCCGGCGGGCCGTGGAGGAGGACGCCGCGCGGCGCCTGGGCCCCGAGCTGGGAGAAGCGGTCGGGTTCGCGCAGCCAGGCGGCGACGTCCATCAGCTCTTCCTTGGCGGCGTCGACCCCCTGGACCTGCTCCCAGAGGACCGGCTCGGTCTGGGACGCCCGCACCGTCTCCGGCTTGGTCGAGCCCATCATTCCCCGCATCATTTTGAGGAAGACGAAGCAGAGGATCGACATGAAGACGACCCCGAAGACGGGATACCAGTTGAAGAAAAATTCCTGGATGCGGGTGGCCATCGGCGCAGTGTGTACGCATGGACCGGGTTTCCCAATCGCACATTCGTCCAAATCGGCCGAAATCGCTAAAGGTCGCGCCTGAGCCGCGGAATCTGTCACTCCGTAGGATCGGCGCGATGGAGCGACGGACCGTCACCGCGCCGGAGCTGAAGGCGCAGATCGAGGCCGAACGGGAGGGGCGGCCGTTCCTCGTCTTCCGCGACGGCGCGGGCGAGCAGGTGATCCAGCCGCTGGCCGCCGACGCCGAGCTCTGGGTCGGGCGCGGCGGCTCGGCCGACGTGCCGCTCGGCTGGGACGCGGAGGTCTCGACCCTGCACGCGCAGATCGAGGTGGTCCGCGACGAGTGCACGCTGGTCGACGACGGCCTCTCCCGCAACGGCTCCTTCGTCAACGAGACCCGGGTCCACGGCCGGCGCCACCTACGCGACGGCGACGCGCTGCGCTTCGGGCAGACGGTCGTCGTCTACCGGCGGCCCGGGGAGGACGCGCCGGAGGCGACGGTGGTCGCCGGCGAGGTCTCGGCCGCTGCGACGGTCTCGCCGGCGCAGCGCAAGGTCCTGCTCGCCCTCTGCCGTCCATATAAGGACGGCGACTCGTTCGCGACCCCGGCGACCAACCAGCAGATCGGCGAAGAGCTGCACCTCAGCGTCGACGCGGTGAAGACCCACATGCGAGCGCTGTTCGAGAAGCTCGGGGTCGGCGACACCCCCCAGAACCAGAAACGCGTGGCGCTGGTCGAACAGGCACTGCAGACGGGGATCGTCAACCGCCGCGAGCTGTAGCAGGGGTGAGCGGGTTCACCCCTGGGGTCCCTGGGAGCGGGGGCCGGTCCGGGCGAATCTGGGTCCACGACATCAAGTCGACCAACTCAGACCCAGGAGGAACCACCATGAAGAAGATCATTTTCGCCGCACTCGCCGTCCTCGCAGTGACGATCGTCCCGGCCACCGCTTCGGCCGCCCCGGTCAAGTTCGGCTCGAAGCTGAACCCGACCGTGCAGCCCTCGAACTCGCTGCCCGGCCTCGAGTGCAGCCAGGAAACGACCGGTCCCTGCACCTTCGTCCAGCAGGAAGCCTACGGTCGCCCGGACGGCGGCGAGCTCGCCCCGAAGACCGGCACGATCAAGAAGATCCGGCTGATCGCCGGCGGTCCTGGCAGCTTCAAGCTGCAGATCGCCAAGGTGAAGCGCTCGACCCTGTTCGGCACCAACGAAGCGAAGGTCGTCGCCAGCGGTCCCCGGATCAGCTACCAGGGCCAGACCGAAGCCAACGACGAAGCCGGCAGCTACAACGTCGAGACCTTCGACGTCAGCGTCCCGGTGAAGAAGGGTCAGCAGCTGGCGCTGAAGGGCAACATCACCTCGATGGTCCGCTGCTCCTCGGGCGGCGACAACACCCTGATCTACACCCCGCCGCTGGGCAGCGCCTTCCGCCCCGCGACCAATACCGACGGCTGCTGGATCTTGATGGAAGCCGTGATCCGCTAGTTCCGCTCGACCTGAGAGCCCCCGACTATGGCGTCCTCGCCGGAGTCGCCGAAGACGACCCAGGCCTTGTTGCCGCCGTCGTAGTCGGGGGCCCAGAGCTTCAGCGTCGCGGGGCGACCCCAGACGGTCACTTGCTCTTCGCCGGTCGAGTCGAGGCCGCGCCAGATCCGCACGAAGGGGTTGCCTTCCCACTCGGCGCCGATCGTCGTCGGCTCGCGGTGGCCGGGATGGACGACCGTCTCCGGGTGCAGCTCCATCAGCCGCATCACCGAGGCTTTGAGGTCGGCGAAGCCGCTGGCGCCGGGCGCCATCGTCCCGCCCACCGTTCCCTTGAAGAGGACGTCGGCGGTGAAGACGTCGGTGCCGTCGACGAGGAAGGCGAGGTGGCCGGCGGCGTGGCCGGGAGTGAAGATCGCTTCGATGTGGAGGCCGCCGGCGTCGAGCGAGTCGCCGTCGCCGAGGACGACCTCGACCTCGTCGTCGAGCTCGGCCGCGCAGGCCTCGTGGGCGACGAGCGGCGGGTTGCCGAGCTGCGCCCGCGCCTCAGACAGGCCGGCGACGTGATCGCCGTGGGGATGGGTGACGAGGACGTGGGTGATCGTGATCCCGTCGCGCTCGGCCCGCTCCAGCAGCGGCCCGAGATCGTCGTTGCCGTCGATCAGCACGCCGGTCTTCTGCTCGGGGTTAGCGACCAGGTAGGCGTTCGACAGCCACTGCGGGTTCTCGGTCCTCTCGACGATCAATGCTCCTCCTCGTTTGCGGTCACGGCCGTGGAGGTTACGGCGCTGCCGTCGAGGAGCGTCTGCGCGACCAGCTCGGGGTCATCCCAGGTGGGGGTGTGGCCGACGCCGGGGAGGACGAGGAAGCGGGCGCCGGCGGGGCGGCGGTGCGCCTTCGGCGGGCCGACCAGGCGGTCGCGCTCGCACCAGGCGATCGTCACCGGCACGTCCTCCGGGTAGCCGGCGGGGTCGAAGACGTGGTTCCGCATCGCCCGGTTGGCGCCGTCGTATCCCTCGCCGCCGAGCCAGCCGAGGGCGAGCGCCCGCGCCGCGTCGGGCGGGATCCGCTCCGGATGGGCGGCGATCGACTGGAAGGCCGCCCGCCGCGTCTGCGGGAACTGGAGGGCGAGCGAGAGCAGCGGGCGCACCGCCTTCACCCAGGGCGAGCCGCGCAGCAGCATGCGGGCGCCGCCGGTGGCGGGCTCGCCGAGCGGGCGCGACCAGAGGCCGGCGGGGGAGAGGGTCGTGACCGAGGACGCCCAGCCGTAGCGGCCCATTTCCAGCGCCACCCAGCCGCCGAGCGAGTTGCCGGCGACGTGAGCGCGCTCGACCCCGTTGCGCAGGCACTCCTCGTGGACGGCGCGCGCCAGGTTGGCGGCGGTCGGCTCGACCTCCTCCGGTAGCGGCGGCGTGTCGCCGAAGCCGGGCATGTCGATCGCGTGCACCTCGCGCTCGGCCTCGAGCAGCCCGATCACCGGCTCCCAGATGCTGCGGGTGCCGCCGAGCCCGTGGATCAGCAGCAGCGGCTCGCGGCGGGCGGCGGCGCTCACCGTGCGCCCGGCTTGGCGAAAAGCGCCTGCACGTCGCCGATCCGCCGCTCCCGGAAGCCCGCCTCGGAGGAGCTCAGGTAGAAGTCCCAGAGGCGCCGGAAGCGCTCGTCGTAGCCGTGTGAGCGCAGCCGCTCCCAGGCGGCGAAGAAGCGCTCGCGCCACTCGGCCAGGGTCGGCGGGTAGTGGGCGGTGATGTCGTCGCGCCAGACCTGCTTCATCGAGGTGACCCGCTCCAGGCAGCCCGAGATCATCCCCTCCGAGGGCAGGCAGCCGCCGGGGAAGACGTGGGTGTTGGCGAAGCTCCGCGAGGCCTTCTCCAGCTCGTAGATGCGGTCGTCGATCGTGATCGCCTGCAGCAGCATCAGGCCGTCGTCGGTCAGCAGTTCGTCGCAGCGGCGGAAGTAGTCGTCGAAGTACTGCCAGCCGACCGCCTCGATCATCTCGACGCTGACCAGGCGGTCGTAGCGGCCCTCGAGGTCGCGGTAGTCCTCGAGCAGGACGGTCACCTGGTCCTCGAGCCCGGCCTCGCGGACGCGGCGCTGCGCCAGCTCGTGCTGCTCGCGGGAGATCGTCGTCGTCGTCACCCGGCAGCCGCTGCGCCGCGCGGCGTGGATCGCCATCCCGCCCCAGCCGGTGCCGATCTCCAGCAGGTGGTTCTCGGGCCCGAGCCGGAGGTGGTCGCAGATCCGGTCGAGCTTCGCCAGCTGCGCCCCCTCGAGGCTCATCGTGTCCTCGGCGAAGTAGGCGCAGGAGTACATCATCCGCTCGTCGAGGAAGGCGGCGAAGAGGTCGTTGCCGAGGTCGTAGTGGGCGGAGATGTTGCGGCGGGCGCCGGTGCGGGTGTTCTCGGGGACGAGGCCGCGGACGCGGTGCCAGGCGCCGCGGGGCTTGGCGACGGCGCGGCGGATGCCGTCCATCCCGTGCAGCTCGCGGGCGGCGATGCGGATCAGGGCGACGAGGTCGTCGGTCTCCCAGCGGCCGTCGACGTAGCCCTCGCCGAGGCCGACGCTGCCGTGCAGCGGGTCGCGCCAGGCGGCGGGGTCGTTGATCGTCACCGCCGCGGTCAGTTCCGCGCCGGGCGGCCCGAAGCTCCGTTCGCGGCCGCCTTCGACGACGTCGATCCGCCCGTAGCGCAGGCGGCCGAGGACGGTGCCGACGCCGGCCCGGGCGAGCGCGTCCCTCATGGCGAGACGAACCCCTTCGGGCGTCTGCCCTCCGGGTGCGGGTGGTACTTCGCCCCCTTCAGCTTCAGCCGCAGCGACTGGGCGTAGATCTTCGCCACCGTCTGCAGCGAGATCGCCGGGTAGCGGGCGAGCAGGCGGGTCAGGGTGCCGCGGCTGAGCTCGCGGCGGCGCAGGTTGAGGGTCGCGTCGAAGGTCTTGGACAACGCGCCTTCGGCGGCGCGCGGGCGGGACTCGATGTGGACGGCGAGGCTCTCGCCGGGCTCCGAGGCGCGGAAGGAGTAGGTCTGGTCCATGCCCATCAGCGGGGAGACGTGGAAGCTCTTCTCGAGCTCTTCGCTGAGGACCGTACCGCGGCGCTCGCCGCGTGCCAAGACGTAGGGATGGCGCTCGCCCCAGGGGATGTTCTCGACATCGGCGACGACCGCCTCGACCCGCTCGCCGCCGGCGGCGAAGCAGTAGTAGAGGGAGACCGGGTTGAAGGAGTGGCCGAAGTAGCGCAGGCCGGTGAGCAGGCGGACCGGGCCGGCGGGACGAGAGCCGGTGGCGGCGGCGACGGCGTCGCGCGCGCACTCGTCCAGCGGCTGCTCGGGGTCGCCCATGAAGTCCCCGCGGCGGAAGCGGGCCGGCGCGGCGCGGCGGGCGGAGAAGAGCGGATAGGGATCGAGCACCTCGGGCAGCTCGCCGAGGTCGAGGTACATGAGGAAGAGCCGGTAGCTGAAGGCGTGGTCGATCGGCTCGAAGCGGCGATGGCGGATGGTGCCCTCGTAGACGGCTGACGCGGGCGTGAGGGACGAGGGGTGGGGGTCGGCGGACAACAGCGGGGAGGGTCCGGCGACCCCCACCCCTCGTCCCTCGATCGCGGGTGCTGCGCCGCTCACGCCGCCACCTCCTCCTCGCGCTCGTCCCCTACCACGCGAACTGCATCAACTTGTCTATCTGCTGGGTGGACAAGTTGATGCAGTTCGGGAGAGGTGCTGCTGCGAAGCGCGTCGCAGACGCGCAGGGCGCTGACTACGCCGTCCTCGTGGAAGCCCCAGCCCCAGTAGGCGCCTACGTAGTGGGTGCGGTGGGCCGGGCCGGAGATCTCGGCGTGGCGGGACTGGGCGGCGACTCCCTCCTTGGTGTAGACGGGGTGGTCGTAGGAGATGCGGCGGATCACCTTCTCCGGGTCGATTTCGTCGCCGCGGTTGAGGGTGACGAAGTAGTTCTGGCGGGCGCGCAGGCGCTGCAGGTTGTTCATCCAGTAGGTGACGGTCGTCCCCCGCGCCGGCGTCTCGCTGAGGTGGAAGTTCCAGCTCGACCAAGCGGCGCGGCGGCGCGGCATCAGCGAGGCGTCGGTGTGGAGGACGGCTTCGTTCGGCTGGTAGGGGATCGCGCCGAGGATCTCGCGCTCGGCCTCGCTCGGGTCGCCGAGCAGCGCCAGCGCCTGGTCGGAGTGGGTGGCGACGACGACCTGGTCGAACTCCTCGGTCTCGCAGCCGTCGGCCTCGATCCGCACCCGGTCGCCCAGGCGCTGGATCCGCCGCACCGGCGCCCGCAGCCGCACCCGGTCGCGCCACGGCGCGACAATCGCCTCGACGTAACTGCGCGAGCCGCCGCTCACCGTCCGCCACTTCGGCCGGTTGCGCAGGCTGTACATGCCGTGGTTCTCGAAAAACTCGGCCATGAAGCTGGCCGGGAAGCTCCACATCTGCTCGGGGTCGGCGGACCAGACGGCGCTCGCCTGGGGGACGATCAGCCGCTCGACGAAGTGGCGGGAGAAGCCCTGCTGCTCGAGCCAGTGGCCGAGCGAGGGCGCGGTCCCGTTCATCCCGATCAGCGCCCGGGCCTCGCGGTTGAATCGGCGCCACTCGCGCAGCATCCCGAGGAAGGTCGGGCTGACGAGGTGGGCCGGGCGGGCGAAGAGGCCCCACGGCGTGCCGGAGTACTCGAAGCGGCCGCGTCCGTCTGCCACCGAGAAGCTCATGTGGGAGGGCTGGTGCGCCACCCCCAGCTCGTCGAGCAGCGCTTCGAAGCTGGGGTAGTTGCGGTCGTTGAAGACGATGAACCCGGTGTCGATCCAGTGGGTTCCGTCCTCGGCCTCGACCGGCACCGTGTTGGTGTGGCCGCCGATCCGCTCGCCCGCCTCGTAGACGACGATCTCGTGCTCGGGGGTCAGCTTGTGGGCAGCGACCAGCCCCGAGATGCCCGTGCCTACGATTGCGATTCTCACGCCTGTTCCCTACGGACAGGGATATCGATCCGGATCAGCCATATGGGCGGTAGAGGATGCGGCCGCCGAGCAGTTCGGTGACGGTGGCGAAGCGGTAGCCGCGGCCGCGCAGGGTGTCGATGATCCGCGGCAGGGCGGCGAGGGTCTCGCCGCGGGGGCCGCCGCCGTCGTGCATGACGACGATCGAGCCGGGTTGGACGTGGCCGACGACGTTGGCGTAGATCGCGCCGCTGCCAGGGCTGGACCAGTCCCGCGGGTCGACGTCCCAGTTGACCGTCCGCATCCCGAGGCTGCCGGCGGTGGTGACGATCCCGCCGTCGACGCCGCCGCCGGGCGGCCGGAAGAGGCAGGGCTTGAAGCGCGTGTAGGCGGCGATCCGTTCGGCGGCGCCGGCGATCTGCGCGTAGCCGGGGAATTCGACGTGGTCCATCGTGTGGTCGCCGATCTCGCTCCCCTGGGCGAGGATCTGCCGCATCGCGTCTTCGCGGCCCGGCATCACCTGGCCGACCTCGAAGAAGGTCGCGGCGACGTCCTTCTCGCGCAGGACGGCGAGGAAGTCGTCGGTGTAGTCGCTGGGTCCGTCGTCGAAGGTGAGGGCGACGACCTTGCGGTCCCGCGGGCCGTTGGTGACGAGCCCGGCGCTTCCGCGGGTGCAGCCGACGGCGCGGACGGGGCGGAGGCGGAATCTCTTGCTGCTGCCGACCGGGAAGGAGTGGACGCAGCGCCGCGCGACCTTGCAGCCGTTGCTCTGCAGAGCGATCCATTCGTAGCTGCCGGGAGAGAGGCCGGCCTCTTCGGGCGCCAGCGTGACCACGAGCTTGTCGGGGCTCGGGCGCTTGACCTTGGCCGGGGCGCTGTCTTTCTCCAGCGGCTTCCCGTTTTTCCCCAGGGAGACGATCCCGACCCGCCGGTGGGGCGCGTGGCCGTCGAGACAGACCATGCGCGCGCCTTGGCGCTTGGAGCCGCTGAGGGTGAGGCAGAGGTAACGCGCCCCGGCGTTCCGCGCATCCGGCCGCGCCTGCAGCCTCGCCAGCGCCAACGGCTTCCGAGTCCGCACCGTGAACATCAGCTCCCGCCCAGCCTGAAACAGGTCGGCGCGCTCAATCCCCTGCCTCCTCCCCCGA
This sequence comes from Solirubrobacterales bacterium, assembly GCA_035473555.1. Lineage (GTDB taxonomy): Bacteria > Actinomycetota > Thermoleophilia > Solirubrobacterales > 70-9 > VAYN01. Next base: position 1,562 of record DATIOC010000024.1, on the reverse strand, counting down.
ACTGCATCAACTTGTACTCCTGCTGGGCGTAGAAGTTGATGCAGTTCGGCCGGGGCGGCTGGCGTTGGGGTGGCGAGAACTGCCGCGGCGGCTAGGGCGGCGGTGGCGCACAGGATCTTGCGGGGGGTGGCGATCAGTGGGTCTCCGGTGGCGGGGTGCGGGAGTCTGTCGATGTTAAGCCGGGCCGCCGATCCGAACGGCGCGCAGCGGCTCGACCTCTACCGTGTTCAAGGCAGACGTGAGTCCCTCAATCCGCAGCAGACGCGGCGCGCTGGCGCTGCTGATGGTCGTCGCCGCGCTCGCCGTGGCCGCCCTGGCGACCTCGGCCCCGGCCGAAACCGGCGGCGCCGGGCAGGTCGAACCGGGCGGCAACGTCAGCAACACCGCCTTCGACCGCCAGGGGATGTGGGTCTGGTACGTCTCCCACTCCGAGGGCGGCAGCATCGCCGGGATCCTCGCCCGCGCCAAGGCCAACGACGTCGGCACGGTCTATATAAAGGCGGCCGACGGCGGCGGCGCCTGGAGCCAGTTCAGCAAGGGCCTCGTCGGGGCCCTGCACCGCGGCGGCCTCGACGTCTGCTCCTGGCAGTTCGTCTACGGCGACGCGCCGGTCGCCGAGGCCCGCGCCGCCGCCGCGGCGGTGAAGAAGGGCGCCGACTGCTTCGTGATCGACGCCGAGGCCGACTACGAGGGCAAGTACGCCGCCGCCGACCGCTACGTCCGCGGGCTGCGCGCCCGCATCGGGGACACCTTCCCGGTCGCGCTCGCCGGCTTCCCCTACGTCGACTACCACCCGTCCTTCCCCTACTCGGTCTTCTTCGGCCCCGGCGGCGCCACCTACAACCAGCCGCAGATGTACTGGAAGACGATCGGCACCTCGGTCCGCACCGTCTACGAGCACACCTACCTCTACAACCGCATCTACGGGCACCCGATCTACCCGATCGGCCAGACTTACGAAGCCCCGGGCAACGCCTCGATCAAGCTCTTCCGCCGCTTCGCCGCCAGCTACGGCGGGCTGCCGCCCAGCTGGTGGTCCTGGCAGGAGACCAACGGCCAGGAGTGGGGGGCGGTCGGCGCCGACAGCGCCCTGCAGCCGGTCACCGGCTACCGGCTGGAAGTCGTCCACCCGCTGCTGAAGCGCAAAAGCAGCGGCGACATGGTCGTCTGGGCGCAGGAGCACCTGATCGCCACCGGCGCGGAACTGCCGGTGACGGGAATCTTCGGCCGCCAGACGGCCCGCGCCGTCCGCCTCTTCAAGGAAGCCCACGGCCTGCCGGCCAACGGCATCATCGACACCGAAACCTGGAACGCGCTGCTGCCCTTCACCCCCTACCGGCCGCGCTGGACCGCCGCCGGCGCGAGCACCACGGACATGGCCCGGACCAAGCCGGCGACCCGTCCGCTCTCGGCGAGCCTGCCGGCCAAGGCCTACGAGATCCCGCCGGGTCCTAAGCGCTAGGTACCGGAGATCCGGTTGGAGCTTCGTCTCATGGGTCGCAGCCGATCCCGTCGCCATCGTCGTCGAGCCCGTATTCGTCGTAGCCGGTGACTTCGACGGT